>JASEES010000018.1 GCA_030019395.1 Methanolinea sp.
TATATAGATAAACCTGTCTGATTTTTCCGAAAGGACGTGCAGGCAGCGAATATTTAATGTAAAAATGTAAAAGTTAACAAAAACAATATGTTAAAATAGTCTGTATAAAAAAACCCGAAAAATTGCTGCGTTTTTTCCATTCCCGTCTGACAAGAAAATCAAATAAAAATCCTTATTTAGACAATTACCATTGGTAAAGAAACTTTAATTCCGATCATGAATCCGGGGCATTTTCCCGTGATCCTCAAACAGCTAATGGGAGACCACGGCGGATGCCGGTGGGGGACAAGTATTTCGAAAATTTCTTCTGCAATCATCATGGTACCCCTTCACGAAAGGAGAATACTTGCATGCAATTGAACGGAGTAACCATTGACGACACGTATGCAGAGGCATTTCCGACATGGATTGCCCGCGTCATCATCACCGCAGCAACCCTCGAATGGGCAAGGAAGGCTGCCACCGAGGCAACAGGATTTGCGACATCGGCGATCGGATGCCCCTGTGAGGCAGGAATCGAGTGCGAACTCTCCCCTGACGAGACGCCGGACGGGCGCCCCGGTGTCGCCATTCTCATCTGCGCAGGGAAAAAGAAGTTAAAGGAGCAGGTCGTGGAACGCCTTGCAGAGTGCGTCCTGACATCACCTACCACGGCCGTCTTCAACGGTCTCCTGAATACAGAGGAAAAGATACCTGTCAAACTCCACTTCTTCGGTGATGGATACGAGTACCAGAAGGAGGTCGGTGGCAGGAAATGCTGGGTCATACCCATCATGGAAGGGGAGTACGTGGGTGAAGAAGAGTTTGGCATCGTGAAGGGCGTTGCCGGTGGTAACTTCTTTGTGATGGGCGAGAACCAGATGGCAGCCCTCATGGGTGCACAGGCAGCCTCGGATGCCATTGCCCGGGTCCGCGGGGTTATAACGAGTTTCCCGGGCGGAATCGTCGCAAGCGGCTCGAAGGTGGGCTCAAACAAGTACAAGTTCATGCCTGCGAGCACGAACGAGAAGTACTGTCCCACGATAAGGGACAAGGTTCCGGACAGTAAGGTCCCTGCCGGAGTCAATGCGGTCTACGAGATCGTCATCGATGGCCTTGACGAGAAGGTGGTTGCGGAAGCTATGGCCAAGGGTATAAAGGCCGCAGTCAGGGTACCCGGCGTGAAGTTCATCAGTGCAGGGAACTTTGGCGGAAACCTCGGTCCCTACAAGATTGAACTCCATAAAATCCTCTGATCTTTTTCTTTCTTCGCTATCCCGTATCCGAGGAGCCGTGTCCCGTCCATCATGCAGGGGGTATCTTCTCCCGGAAAAACCGGGTCCTCATTCTTAAAGCCCATTTCCGTGGCGGGATGAGGGATAATCCCCGGGTCCCGCCTTTATGGGAAAGGATCGAACCATATAAATACCTCATTGCCGGATATTTTGTTCACGAAATTTTCGGTGACAAAATGACGGGGACCATCTCTCCTTTTCGGATCGTGGAGGTGCTGCGTTGACGGGAAGGGACGTCCCCCTCCTCGAGGACCCCTACATCATCCGGTACCCCGAGATCGTGGCTGTAACGGACACGGAGGGCAGACAGGTCGAACTCGTGGAATTCTTTGAGTGCACGGGAGGTGCCATGTGGGTCCAGGAACACTATGCCAAGAGTCCCCTTGTCCGGTCCGTGCGCACCGTGGGATCGAGTACGCGATACATCCTTGAACCGGGGACTGTCGACCTGGACCTTGTCGGTTCCCGTTTTCCTGCCGGGATATCAGGAGTATCAGTTGAGGGAGACGAGATTGCAATATCGTACGTGGGTCTTGGCGGCGGGGGTGTCGGGGCTTCAGGCTGTCGTTCCCTTGCAGGGGGAGTCATCAGGTCACGCGCTGACCCCTCAGGCGGGGGTAAAAAAGCAGGGGCTACGGTCTGGCTGCCCCGCAGGGAACGTGTCCTCATCGGTGTTGACGATACGGATACACCGCAGGAGGGGGCCACGTGGACTCTCTGCCACAACATCGCCCGTGCAGTCCAGGACGAGGACTCACGATACCTCTCCCACACGATCGTGCAGCTCTTTCCGGTCCCCTACAGGACAAAAAACTGCGTTGCAGTTGTCTGCGAGTTTGCATCGCGTAACCCCGACCGCCTGGTATCCGCCTTCCAAAGGCTGCTTGCCACCCATACGCTCTCTTCGGAGACGGGCATGGCCGTTTTCCGGGGTTTTGACCCGGGCCCGCTCCTCGGGGAGTTTGGCTGGGCCGTCAAGCGGGGAGAGGTCAGCCGCGAGAGGCTCGATGCCCTCGGAAGGGATGGCCTCGAGTTCATCATGAGGGGCAGGGGTCTCATCGGCGCTGCAGCATCCATCCCCTTCTATACCCGCTACAAGGAGGCGCTGAGACTGTGCGATGGAAAGAATTGAAGGCAGATCTCCTCTCCGTCGGAACGGCACGTCTTGCAGGCGAACCTGCCGGGAAATACGTTTCCCGCTCGGCAGCAGGCCCCGGAGCAGGCGGCCCGGGATCTGTCTTCTTCTCCCTGGAAGGAAAGAGGGTCCGGCTCTCGCTTGATTCGGAAAGTCCGGTCCTGATCACCCACACCGGCGAAGGGAGAGCCGTACTCGAGTACAGGGGCCGGGAGGTCAGGGGGAGGCTCGAGGAGGTTGCTCTCCATTGCCCGCGCCAGGCGTACCTGACGGTAAGCAGCGGGTGCATCTTCTCGTGCCGTTACTGCGGCGTGCCCGGGAATCCCATGGAGAGGAAGTCCGTGAGAGAAATCGTGGAATTGGTCAGGCAGGTTGCAGACCGCGTTGATGCCATCTCCCTCACAAGTGGAGTTATCGGGTCAGTTGAGGAGGAAGAGCGGTATGTCCTTGAGGTAGTCAGGCAGCTTCGGCAGCAGTTTTCGCTTCCCATCGGCGTATCGATCTACCCCACGGAAAGGACACCGGAGCGCCTCCATTCACTTGGTGTCACGGAGGTAAAATTCAACGTGGAAACGGCAACAGACAACCTCTTTGAGGAGATGTGCCCGGAGCTCTCACGGGATGCCATCTGGGACGCCCTCTCGCGATCCGTCCCTCTCTTCGGGAAAAACCACGTCTTTTCCAACATCATTATCGGGCTTGGAGAAACAGATGGGGAGGCTGTATCATGCATCAGGAGACTGGCCGGCATGGGTGTCATCCCTGTCGTCCGGCCACTCACTCCCGCAGCGGCATGCAGGAATCTCCCCCGACCCTCACAAGAACGGCTCCTTGCCCTCTTCAGGGTGCATTCGGACACACTCCGGGACGCCGGCCTCGACCCGCGGGAGGCTGTCTCGATGTGTGCGGCCTGCACAGGATGCGATCTCGTACCCGGGAGGGACGATTCATGAAAGGAGAAGAAGCACTTGCCCGCGCAATTCTCACTGCAACGGACAGGAGGTACACCGTTCCCGGGTATCCCATTACCGGGCTTGCCACCCGGTGCAACGCGGAAATGGTCGTCAACGAGAAGACCGGCCTGGAATATGCACTTGGTGACTCCCTGTCAGGGAAACGCGCAGCACTGATTGTCAAGAACGTCGGTGTCAACGCATGCGTTGACCCGCTCGTACAGGCGACTGCACAGGGTCTCATCGGAGGTGTCCTCCTGGTCGCGGGCGACGACCCGGCAGCGGCGGGTTCCCAGACGTCCCAGGATACCCGTATCATCGGTGAACTGGCAGAGATCCCCGTGCTCGAACCGGGCCCGGAGAGCTGCTTCAGTGCAGTCGAAGCCGCTCTTGAAGCTTCAGAGGAGTTCTCACGGGTTGCCATGCTGCGGGTCACTCCGGCGCTCCTTGAAGCAGAGGCGACGGGCGACCCGGTTCCCCGCCGGGATAAGAAGGGCAGCCTTTCGGACAGGAGTTATACCATGCACGGAAGAGTGACTGCATCGCGCCGCCTCTTTGCCCGGATGCAGGAATGGGCGCTCCATTCACCACTCAACACATGGCAGGGGGGTGCGGCCGGAATAGGGCCACGCCCCGGTGAAACGCGGGTCGTGACGGTATTCCCGCCTCCAAGTATTCTCGGTCAGTACACCGAGATCAGGGAGGAGGGTCTTCCTTTTGCAGGGGATCATTGCCGCCACCGGTTTTTACCCGACCCTGCGGAAGAAGAACCCGAGACCCTCGAAAGCAGGGGTTACTACCGGACATTCTGCCGGGACTGTCCCTTTGGGCCGGTAATCGCTCTCATGAAGGAAGAGGGGTTGAGACCCGTGTGCGATGCGGGATGCGTCGTCATGGCTATGAACCCGCCATACCGTGTCGGCGTGGCAAGTTACGGTATGGGGTCTTCGATCGCGGTGGCAGCACGGAGCACGGGATTCGCACTCACGGGAGACTACGCACTTCTCCACAGCGGCATCAATGCCCTCATCGATGTATACGAAAAGAGGATCCCCCTCCTCTGCGTCGTGCTGGACAACCGCTGTGCTGCAATGACGGGAAAGCAGGCTTCGATACCCATCGACCCGTACCTGGAATGGGCACGACCACACTATACCGATGCATCGGAGATCGGGAGGCTCCGCGAACTCTTCCGGACTGCGCAGCGGCCGGGAGTCATTGTGATCAGGGGGGAATGCCCCGAGGGGCAGGACCATGAAATCGTGGCATATAGAAATCTGTGATGTGACTCTTCGCGACGGTGAACAGACCCCGGGGGTCTCTTTTACCTGCGAGGAGAAGGTCAGGATCGCCGAGGTCCTCGACCAGATTGGCGTGGAGGTGATCGAGGCAGGGTTCCCGGCCACCTCGAGTTACGAGAAGAGGTGCGTAAGCAGCGTAACGGCGCTGGATCTCGATGCACGTATCTGCTGCCTGGCCCGGGCGCGGAAGGGAGACGTCGATGCGGCCATCGACGCAGGTGTTGATATGGTGAGCATCTTCATCCCCACGTCAGAGCTCCACGTCCGCCACAAGTTCCACGCCCCGCGGGAAAAAGTCCTCGCCGATGCCCTCGAGATGGTGGACTATACACGCGACCACGGTCTCCAGGTCCGGTTCGCCGCAGAGGACGCCTCGAGGACTGATCTGCCCTTCCTGCTCGAGGTCTACAGGCAGGGAGAGGAACATGGTGCAGACCTCCTCTCGTTTGCCGATACCGTGGGAGCCCTTTCTCCCTTGGAAATGTACAGGATGATGAGAAAGATAGTTAGGGCAGTGAAAAAGCCACTCTGTGCCCACTGCCACAACGACATGGGAATGGCCACGGCAAACACGATTGCAGCCGCCCAGGCAGGCGCATTTCAGCTCCACACAACGGTCAACGGCATCGGCGAACGGGCAGGGAATGCTGCCCTCGAGGAAGTCCTTGTCGCCCTGTACATGAAGGGAAATATCAGGCGCTACGACCTCTCGCACCTCACGACACTCTCGGCCATGGTCGCCCAGTACTCGGGGATTCCGGTCGACAAGCTCAAACCTGTCGTGGGCGAGCATGCATTCCGCCATGAAAGCGGCATCCATATCGCCGCGATTCTGGAGGACCCGTCCACGTACGAGTATTTCCCGCCGGGACTCGTGGGCGCGACCCGGAAGTTCACGCTCGGAAAGCATACCGGGAAGAAAGCACTCGAGCACGAGGTTGCACGGCTCGGGTACTCTCTCCCGGAAAAGGATCTCTGCCGCGTCCTCGAGCTCGTCAAGGACAGGGGGGAAAAGAAGGTCGAGCTCACGGACGAGACCCTGATCGACCTGATCAAGATGGTCATGGGGGGTCCACCGCTGTGACCACGCTCTCGGAACGTATCCTCGGGGCACCGGCAGGAAGTTACGTGGACTGCAGGGTCGACAGGTGTTACGTCCACGACGGCACGGGTGTCCTCACCCTCGAGGCTTATCAAGCCATGCAGGCAGAAAGAATCGCCCGAAGGGACCGGACATACGTTCTCTTTGACCACATCGTCCCTGCGAATAACTCGGTGACAGCAGGACTCCAGGCGGAACTGCGCAGGTTTGCCCGGGACCGGGGACTTCCCTTCACGGACGTAGGCGAGGGAATCTGCCACCAGGTCATGGGAGAAGGGATTGTACTGCCTGGCGAGATCGTTGTGGGTGCAGACTCGCATACATGCACGCTCGGTGCGTTCGGGGCATTTGCGACAGGAGTTGGTGCAACCGACATGGCTGCCATATGGGCAGACGGTGGCACGTGGTTCCGCGTTCCGGAGACAATCGCGATCTTTCTCTCCGGCTCGCTGAAGGAGCCGGCAGAGGCCAAAGACCTTGCCCTCACATATGTCAGCCGCCTTTCCATGGACGGGGCCACGTACAAGGCCCTCGAGTTCGTGGGGGACGGTGTGCAGTCACTCTCCATGGAGTCCCGCATGACACTCTCGAATCTTGCGGTGGAGACAGGGGCAAAGGCCGGCCTTTTCTACGCCGACGGGACGACGTGTGCATACCTTGGGGACTATGGGCATTCCGTCAGCCCGCAGGTTCCCGATGAAAGTTCATACCCGCAGAGACTGGAGATCGACATCTCGGACATCGTCCCGGTCGTGGCAGTACCGCCCCGGGTCGATACCGTCCGGCCCGTCGGGGATCTGGCGGGTCTCCCGCTCGACCAGGTCTTCGTCGGGACGTGCACGAATGGCAGGTATGGTGATCTGGAGCGGTTTGCCCGGATTGTCCGGGGAAAAAAGGTCAGGGTCCGCACCCTTGTTGCACCTGCCTCCCGGCGCGTCCTTGCCCGTGCATCTGCGACGGGGGTCCTTTCCTGGCTGATCGAGGCAGGGTGCACCATCCTGCCGCCTGGCTGCGGGCCGTGTCTTGGTGCCCACCAGGGCGTCCTCGGCGAGGGAGAGGTATGCCTCTCGACGGCAAACCGGAACTTCCGGAACCGCATGGGTGTCGGCGGGGAGATCTACCTTGCCTCACCTGCAACCGCTGCTGCAAGCGCACTCGCAGGAGCCCTTGCAGTCCCGGAGGTGCCGCGGTGAAGGTAGAGGGACCTGCTGTCTGCCTTGGGGCTGACATCGACACCGACATCATCATCGCAGGGCGGTACCTGCGTACGAAGGACCGTTCGGTATGGGCGACACACGTCTTCGAGGACATGGATCCGGCCCTGGCTCCCCGCCTTCGCGGGGCTGTCATCGTTGCGGGGAAAAATTTTGGTTGTGGCTCATCGCGAGAGCAGGCGGCAATAGCACTCCGGGAAGCGGGAGTCCGGTGCGTGATTGCACCCTCATTTGCGAGGATATTCTTCCGAAATGCCATCAATACCGGGCTTCCGGTGATGGAGTGTGAATGTCCCTGCATGGAGGGGAAAAAAGTCGTTGCAGATCCCGCTTCCGGGAGAATAGAAATAGGGGGCCGGGTATTCTTCGCACGCCCCCTTTCCCCGCGGATGCTCGGGATTCTCTCCGCAGGTGGCCTGGTGGAATACTGGAGGAAGAAAAGGTGATCTTCCCGCGGGAGTGCAAGGTTGTCGGTCATGCGGGAGACAGTCCCTGCGGTGAGAAGGTGTATTTCCTCACGAAATTCCTCCTCCGGGAGACAAACGGGGGTATGGAACTCCTTGAGGTCACGACAGATCCCCTCGCGACCGGCATGATGCGACCCGTGCTGGAGACACGCGTCCTTGCGGTTCCGGAGGAGGTGATGGTGTATCCCCGGCGCGTCCAAATCCATAACAGGGCACGCCTCGTTGAGCTTGCACTCGAAAGCGGCAAGAGATGCACCGTTTTTACCGGGCACGACGAGCACATGACATTCGTCCTTGACCCCGATCCGGCGGCGTTCCTGAAAATCCATGTATACGATATCGTCCCGCCGCGCCCGAGCCTCTCTTCGACCATCCGCGAACTCGAGGAGGCGGGGATGTTCGGAGAACTCGATATTGCCTTCATCCACACCCTCCGGGATATCTCGCAGGTCGATGCTGACGTTTTCCCCTGCCGGGCAGCAGGTTTTTCGCGGACACTTGACGCGGACCCCGTCTCCCGGCACGAGAAAGTCGCCGGTTGCCTGACCGGGTCGCAACTCGTACGGGAGTGTTATGGCGAAGGTATCGAGGTCATCGATATATGTCCCCTGCGGATGGTCAGGGAGGAACCTTTCATCACGCGTTGCTGCAGGAAGGAGAGGGAGGGATTACGGATGGTTAATGGAAAGAATGGGATCGTTGTTCACTGGGGTGCCGGGCCTGCGGAGATATACAGGGCGGTTATAAGCCTTGTGCGGGGGAAAGGGGAAGGATGAGAATTGCAGTCGTTGAAGGGGACGGGATCGGCCATGAGGTCATCCCGGTTGCAAAACGGGCTCTCGAGGTCCTTCGCCCGGATTTCGAGTTTTACTCCGTGGACGTGGGGTTCGGGAAGTGGCAGCGCTGCGGCGAGGCAATAACGTCACAGGACATGGAAGACCTCTCCTCTGCAGATGCAATCCTTTTTGGTGCGATCACCACGCCTCCTGACCCGGGATACCGCAGCGTCATCGTTCAGATCAGGAAGACTCTCGACCTCTACGCAAACCTCAGACCTGTCTTTGGGAAAGGTTTTGATATCATCATCGTCAGGGAGAACACCGAGGGACTCTACTCCGGCGTGGAGAAGATCGAAGAGGACTCGGCGTGCACGGTCCGCTGCATCACGCGGAGGGGGAGCGAGCGGATCGCACGATGTGCGTGCCGTCTCGTAAAAAAACGCAGGGAGCTCACCATCGGCCACAAGGCAAATGTTCTCAAGGCAGATGCCTTCTTCAGGGACATCTGCATCGCAGAGGCCCGGAAAGCCGGTGTGCCGTTCCGTGAGTGCTACATCGATGCACTCTGCCTCGACGTCCTCCAGCACCCCGAGAGGTACGACGTTATCCTGACCGAGAACATGTTCGGTGACATCATCTCCGATGTTGCTGCCTTCCTCGTGGGCGGCCTCGGTGTATTACCAAGCGGTAACATCGGCGACCAGCACGCGCTATTCGAGCCCGTTCACGGGAGCGCCCCCGACATTGCCGGAAAAAATGTAGCAAATCCCATTGCGGCACTCCGGAGTGCCGGCATGCTCCTCTCTTACAGTGCCCGTGACCCTGTATCCGCGCAGCGGATCGAGGAAGCAATCGGGCGGGTCCTTGCGCAGGGAATTCGGACGCGGGACCTTGGCGGGAATGCAACAACAACAGAGTTTGGGGATCACGTCATCCGGGAACTGGAGTCCATGAACCGGGCATGATATGTTCCTCCCCTTGTTTTCTTCAAACAGGGGCGTATGGGTATTTTATATATACTGCGTTCAATAATTGCAAGTGATGCATATGGGGAGAATCCTCCTCGTCGATGACTCGGAGATGGCGCGGTTCCTTCTGGCCCGGTTCCTTACCGGAGGAGGGCACGAGATCGTCGGGGAAGCGGCAAACGGAATCGAAGCAATCGAGAAGGTCAGGGAGACTGCCCCCGATCTCGTCATCCTTGATCTCATCATGCCCCAGATGAAAGGTATCCAGACCCTCGAGGAGATCAAGAAGGTGAGCCCGAAGACGAGCGTCGTCATCTGCACGGGTGACCACCAGGAGTATACCGTCAGGGAGGCTGTCAGGAAAGGGGCATCCGGCTTCATTATCAAGCCCTTTGACAAGGACATCGTCCTCGATGAGATAAATACCGTTCTTGCCGGGAAACAGCCCTGATCCCCCGAAGTGGTCCTTCCCTGCAAGTAACCTCCAAAGAGGCTAACCTTTTTTCCCATCCTTGCGATCCCTCTCATCCTTCAGACGAGAGGGTTTTTCCGTTCGGGCCCTGATATTTTTTTAAAAGTCTGGTTCCAGCCAGGAGATAAGGCAGGTGTTGTAAGGTGGTCAGGGTCGGTGTTCACATATCGATAGCAGGATCGATTGCACAGTCGGTGGGACGGGCACAGGCAATCTCCTGTGACACTTTCCAGATATTCTCGAGGAACCCGAGAGGCTGGAAGTATAAGGAGATTCCTGTGGAAGAAGCAGAAGCATTCCGATCAGCCCTTGCCATGTCAGGGATCAAACCTGTCTTTGACCACATGCCCTACCTGCCGAACCTTGCAAGCCCGAAGGAGGATATTTACGAAAAGTCCTGTGCAGCCCTCTCTGCCGAGCTTCAACGATGCGGACAGCTCTCCATTCCCTTCCTTGTCACACACCTCGGCCATCACCTCGGGGAGGGGGCTGATCCCGGGAGAGGAAGGGTTGTTGAAGCGATAAACAGCGCCCTTTCCGGTGCACCTCCCGGGGTCATGCTCCTTCTCGAGAACACGGCAGGGGAAAAAAACAGCGTTGGAAGCACTTTTGAGGACATCAGGGCAGTTCTCGATGGCATTGAGTATCCTTCGCATGTGGGAGTCTGTTTCGATACCTGCCATGCATTTGGGGCAGGATACGAGCTTCGGTCGCCGGAAGGGATCGAGGAGACTCTTGCCACGCTGGACGAGGTCATCGGGCACCCCCTCGTCCGCCTCATTCATCTCAACGATTCCCGCGGGGAGAGAGGGTCGGGCCTCGACCGCCACGAGCACATCGGCCTTGGCTCGATCGGCGAGGAAGGCTTTTCTCTCATGCTCCATACTGACTTCTTCCGGAAACGACCTTTGATTTGCGAGACCCCGGTTGACGATCGCAGAGATGACCGCGGTAATATCGCAAAGGTCAGGGAACTTGCGGGATAAACAATCTGTGGCATTCATACTCGTTCCCCCCTGCGGTTCCCGGTTTTCGCCGCATGATATTAAGAGTGCACCAAGCCCATTGGTACATGCGTGAAAGCCACTTTCGACGGTGAACATGTCCGCCTGGGAGCGGAGGGAAAGAGCCTCTACGAGCAGAGCGGATATGGCCGGCCGGAGAGGGACGGGCTCCGGCTCGCTCCCGAGGAAGCGCTCTACCTCCTCCATCGCGGCCGAATCGAGGTTCCCGGCCACACATTCGACAGCCTGCTCGCACTTTTTGCGGCCCGCCCGAACTTCATGCGTTCCTTCCTGGTTTATCGTGACATCCGCGAACGCGGCTATGCTGTCCAGACAGGGCCCCACGATTTCAGGGTTTTCCGCCGCGGCCAGAAGCCCGGCAGGGGACCCTCCCAGTACAGCATCTCAGTCGTTTCGGAAAGGGACCTCATCGTCTTTCAAAAGGTCATCGAAGAAGTCACCGCCTCCCGGAACATCCGGAAACAGCATGTACTTGCTGCAGTCGACGATGAGAACGAACTTACCTATTACGAGGTGAAGATACAGGTTCCGGAGGGTGGAATGGCAGGTGGAACGGTGCCGCACCTGGTAGGAGAACTTGTTGGAAGGAATGCAATCGTCCACACAGAAGGGTCAGGATGCCCGGGTGGCTGGGGGATGCAGCTGGACTCGGACAGGCTCGTACTTTCTCCTCTTGAAATCCTATGCCTGCTTAAGTCAGGAAACCTTGTGCTCACGGGCGAAGGTGCAGGGATGGATCCGGACACCTTCGCCAGGACCGCCCGGGAGTCCGATGTTGAGTTCCCTGAAAAAATGGAAGTCTACGAAGATCTCAGGAAGAAAGGACTTGTCCCAAGGACGGGATACAAGTTCGGGCATCACTTCAGGGTTTACACCGGGAGGAAGATCCATTCCGAGATGCTCGTCCAGGCGCTTCCCGCAGGCGCCGCGCTCCCCATGAGCAGCATATCCAGGTCTGTCCGCCTGGCCCACAGTGTCAAAAAGAAGATGTTGTTTGCATGCATACATAACGGGGGAATCCGCTACGTGGAATTTGCCCGCATCAAGCTCTAGGGCAGGAAGATAATGGAAGCACCGATAAACCCCTGGTCCTCCCAGCAGACAGATGATATCGAGAAACTCTTCTCTCTCTTTGGAATCGAACATATAAGCGCCATCGAAGGAATACTCCCAAAGGTTCCGTCGTTTATCTCCCGCGGTGTGGTGGTCGGTCACCGGGACTACAGGGTCATTGCCGAGGCCATCAGGGACAAAAGGCCCTTCCATATCCTGACGGGGTTCATGCCATCGGGTCACCCTCACCTCGGTCACCTCATGGTCATGAAGGAAGTGGTCTGGCACGTGCAGCAGGGCGGTTCGGGGTACATTACCATTGCCGACAGGGAAGCTCATGCTGTCAGGGACATTTCATGGCAACAATGCGAGCATTTTGGTAAGGAGTATCTCCAGTGCCTCTTTGCCCTGGGATACAGGGGACGTACATATTTTCAGAGCAGGAACAACGCCCTCAAGGACCTTGCCTTTGAAGCTGCAACGAGGGTGAACTTCTCCGAACTCCAGGCAATATACGGGTTTTCGGACGAGACCTCCCTTGCACACGCGGAGAGCGTGATCACGCAGGTTGCCGACATCCTCTTCCCCCAGGTGGACAGTTATCCGGCGCCGACACTGGTCCCGGTGGGTATCGATCAGGATCCGCACATCCGCCTGACAAGGGGAATAGCCCACAAGCTCCGGATGTTCACAGTCGAGGAAAGGGATGGCTACATCAGCGTCAGGTCAAAGAATGCACCCGAAGAAGCCCTTGCCGAGGTGCACCGGAAGTTCCCGGGCTCCCGGAAATACCAGGGTCACGTTGACATTCCCCGCGCAGGCTGTGCAGAAGTGAATGCCGAGGTCAGGAAGATAGAGATAGCCCATGGCGGCTACGGGTTCTATACGCCGTCTTCAACGTACCACAGGTTCATCCCCGGTCTCCAGGGCGGGAAGATGTCAAGCAGCATACCCGAGAGCACGATCACGTTCTCCGAGCCTGACGACGTGGTAAGGAAGAAAGTGATGGGAGCTTTTACGGGTGGGCGGGCGACACTCGCCGAGCAGAAAGAACTGGGGGGTGAACCCGAAAAGTGCCCGGTATTCCTCCTCAACCTCTTCCACATGGTGGAGGACGACGCTGAACTGGCTGAAATTCACCGGCGCTGCCGGGGAGGCGAACTGATGTGCGGACAATGCAAGAAAGAAACAACTGAACGTGTGCTTGCCTTCATCCATGACTTCCGGGAAAAGATGGAAGCATCAGCACACATGGTGAAGGTGGAATGAGATGGATCTCTCCCCGAATGAAAAGAGACTCCTCGTGCTCCTCGATAAGGTAAAAACAGCAGATCCTTCAGCACTTGCGGCAGAAATGGGGGTATCTCCCGAATCAGTCATCCAGTATGCTTACCTGCTTGCAGATCGCGGGCTCTGCAGGGTGGAAAAAGAAGTGAAAACGACATATTCCCTCACGGAAGAGGGACAGAGGTATGCAAGCGAAGGGCTTCCCGAACGGCAGCTCCTCGGAAGTTTTAACGAAAAGATACCTGTACAGGAACTCACCCGTCACCCCCTTGCCCGGATCGGAATCGGACAGATGAAGAGGAAGGGCTGGGTCGTTGTCCGCGGGGGTATGGTGGAAAAAACGGGGAAGGATGCTCCGGGAGAAGACGAACTGGCACTCCGGGATCTTTCGCGAGGTGGACCGGGCCTTGCAGAGCTGCGAAGGAGGAACCTCGTTACCGAGAACCTGGAAACCCGGTACAGGATCTCCGTGACGCCGGAAGGTCTCGACTGGGCACGTCGCGGCCTCGACATGTCAGAAGAGGCCGGAACACTGACCCGGGAGCAGATAGTCTCCGGTTCGTGGAAGGGTCTGAAGCTACGGAAGTACAGCCTGAAGGCTCCTCCCAGAAAAATATACCCGGGAAAGATTCACCCGTACCAGCGCGTGATCGAGGAGATGCGGCAAATCCTTCTGTGCATGGGATTCACAGAGATTTACGGGGGTATTGTCCAGTCCGCGTTCTGGAACTTCGATGCCCTCTTCCAGCCACAGGACCACCCCGCTCGCGAGATGCAGGACACGTTCTACCTGAAAGAGACGTTGCCCCTGCCGGAAGGATATGAACGCGTGAGGGATATGCACCTCTTTGGGGGAAACACATCATCGACGGGGTGGGGGGGCCGGTGGTCACGCGAGAAGGCCGAACAATGCGTTCTTCGCACCCATACAACGTGCCTTTCCATCCAGCACCTCGCGACACACCCGGAACCGCCGGTAAAAGCATTCTGCATCAACCGGGTGTACCGTCGTGAGGCAATCGATCCCACTCACCTGCCCGAGTTCGAGCAGCTCGAGGGTATCGTGATGGACAGGGATGTGACCTTCCGCCATCTTCTCGGGTTTTTGAAGGAGTTTTACCACCGGATGGGATTTCCCGGCGTCCGTTTCCGCCCGGGCTACTTCCCGTATACCGAACCGAGCGTTGAACCGGAAGTCTTTGTCCCGTCTCTTGGCTGGGTGGAAATGGGGGGTGCAGGTATCTTCCGCCAGGAGGTTACGGCCCCGTTTGGGATTACCCAGCCCGTCCTCGCGTGGGGTCTTGGCGTGAGCCGCATCGCAATGCTCCGGCTGGGACTCTCTGACCTCCGGCTCCTCTACAAGAGCGATATCGGGTGGGTCCGGGAGACCCCTTCCTGGCTGCACGGGCCGGATACAGGTGTGGGGGGTCAGAAATGCCGGTAATCAGGCTTTACTACCGGTACCTGGAGAAACTGGTCGGTACCGACAGGGAAACCATCCTTGCAAACCTCCCCATGATAGGTTCGGATATAGAACGGGTCGAAGAAGACCATGTGGACGTTGAGTTCTTCCCAAGCCGCCCTGACCTTTTCTCTGTCGAGGGTGTTGCCCGTGCAATGAGGGGATATCTCGGGATAGAGACAGGGCTTCCCCGCTACAGCGTCACGCCGTCCGGGATAGAATTCTCTGTCGACCCCGGTCTTGCGACGATCCGGCCATACCTCGGCTCTGCGGTCATCAGGAATGTCAAGCTCGACGAGGAATCCATCCTGTCCCTCATGGGGCTGCAGGAGGCACTTCACTGGGCAGTCGGAAGGGGCCGGAGCAAGGTTGCCATCGGCATCCATGACCTGGACGCGGTAACCCCTCCGTTCCGGTACATAGCCGCCGAAAAGTCACGTGCATTCGTCCCGCTGGACTTTGACCGTGAGATGACACTCGACCAGATTCTGGACGAACACCCGAAAGGAAGGGCCTATGCCCACATCGTCAGTGATTTCCCCCGGTATCCCCTGATCGTCGATGCCAGGGACAGGGTGCTCTCCTTCCCGCCCATCATAAACGGGGAACTCACACGTGTCACGCAGGAAACAAGAAACCTCCTTCTCGATACAACCGGAACAGACGAGCGTGCTGTTGCAACCGCAGTATATATTATTTGTACAGCCCTTGCCGATACCGGGGCAACGGTCCAGAGTGTCACAATCGGGGGGAGGGAGTGCCCCTCCCTCGCACCCTCGGAGAGGATCGTGAGTTCAGACGATGCATCAGCCCTGCTTGGTGTACCACTCGACTCCACGGCGCTCTCATCACTGCTGGAGAAGATGAGGTACGACGCCGGACCAGCCGGGGTATCCCACGTCAGGGTCCTGATTCCCTGCTACAGGGCAGATATCATGCATGACTGGGACATCTTCGAAGACGCGGCAATTGCATACGGATACGGTACCTTCGATGCGGAAATGCCACGGACATTCACCGTCGGGGCACCCCATCCCGTGATGGCGATCTATGCCGTTGCAAGGGAGGTTATGTCCGGGCTCGGGTTCCAGGAAGTACTCCCGTTCACCCTCACGAACGAGAGAGTTCTTGCAACGAAGATGCAGAGGCCGCTTAAGGACTCGGTCCTCCGGGTGATGCATCCCATCTCGGAGGAACAGACCGTTGTCCGGACCGATCTTCTCCCTCTCCTCCTGGAGATGTGCCAGCTCAACAGGCACCGGGAACTCCCCCAGCGGCTCTATGCCGTTGGTGACGTTGTCGGGGGAACGCAGACCTATCCGAGGGCAGCCTGCGTCAGCACCCATGCAGCTGCTGACTTCTCGGAAGCATATGCCGTCGCGGATGCATTCTGCCGGGAACTTGACGTCGCGGTTTCGGTGGAGGAATCGGACGACCCGGCGTTTATTCCGGGGCGCCGGGGGAATCTCGTCAGCGGGGGAAAAACCGTGGGTGTCTTTGGAGAAATACACCCTGCCGTCCTGAACGCGTGGGAGCTCGAGCATCCCGTTGCGGCCGTTGAAATTGACCTTACAGCCGTACCGGGATACCCCGGGCAGCAAGGTACTCCTTGACCTGCCGGACGGTCATCTCCCCGTAATGGAAGACGCTGGCCGCAAGGCAGGCATCCGCCCTGCCCAGCGCGAACCCCTCGTAGAAGTGTTCAAGGGTTCCCACTCCTCCGCTCGCGATCACCGGGATGCCGACTGCGTCAGAGATCGCTGCAGTAATGGGGATATCGAACCCGTTTTTCGTTCCATCAGTCTCCATGCTGGTCAGAAGGATCTCACCGGCACCCCTTTCCTCTGCCTCGATGGCCCACCGGACAGCATCGATTCCTGTCGGGCGGCTCCCGCCATAGGTCACAACCTCGTACCAGCATTCCCTGCCATCCGGGAGCGCGACCATTGTTGCATCAGGGTTTGGCGTGAAATTACGCCGGACGTCTTCAGCAAGAACGATACACTGTGTCCCGAACTTATCGGCTCCCCTGTTGATGAGAGTAGGGTCGTTGACGGCGCTCGTGTTGATGCTCACCTTGTCTGCGCCGGCCCGGAGGATCTGCTGGATGTCGTCTACCGACCGGATACCTCCTCCGACGGTGAGGGGAAGGAAGAGCTGGTCTGCAGCGCGTGTGATGACGTCGAGGATCGTACCGCGGGCCTCGACGGATGCGGCGATGTCCAGGAAGACGACCTCGTCCGCTCCCTGTTCGTTGTAACGCTGGGCAAGTGCAACCGGGTCGCCGGCATCGCGGAGGCCCACGAAATGCGTTCCCTTAACCACCCTACCATCCTTGAGATCAAGGCAGGGGATGATCCGGCGGGTCAGAGTCATGAGAGATGATCCGATGGGATGGATTATCATGCTTATGCACGGTGATTACGCCGGGTTTTAAGTCAGTTGCAGGTTGATCCCATAAGGGAATGCCGGGGACACAGAGGCTGTCCCGGGCCGGGATGTGTTGCCATGGAGACAGGGAAAAAGAAGATCGCGTGGGCACGGCAGTACATGCCGGTCCTCGCCTCGATCAGAGGAGAGTTCCAGCAAAATAAGCCGCTGAAGGGAATCCGCATTGGTATGGCACTCCACGTGGAGGCCAAGACAGCATGCCTCGTGGAAACACTCGCAGCAGGGGGAGCAGACGTGCATATCACGGGTTGTAACCCTCTCAGCACGCAGGATGACGTAGCGCGTGCCCTGGATGAGGTACCGGGTGTCCACTGCTATGCCCGGAGGGGAGTCACAGCCGGTGAATACTATGCTGCTATCGACAGGGTACTTGATTCGCACCCTCAGGTCGTCATCGACGATGGCATGGATCTTATCCACAGGCTCCATACCGTGCGAAGAGATCTCCTTCCCCACGTCGTGGGTGGCTGTGAGGAGACGACGACCGGCGTTCACAGGTTGCGGGCGATGGCCCGCGAAGGAAAACTCGCGTTTCCCGTGATAGCCGTCAATGACACTCCCATGAAACGCCACTTTGACAACGTCCATGGGACAGGTGAGAGTGCCATTGCCGGCATCATGCTCACGACGAACATGCTCGTGGCCGGAAAGGTCGTTGTCGTTGCCGGTTACGGGTTCTGTGGCCGTGGACTGGCACGCAAACTGCATGGCCTCGGGGCAAGGGTGATCGTGACCGAGGTCGACCCGAGGAGGGCTCTGGAGGCTTACATGGACGGGTTTTCCGTCATGCCCATGGAGGAGGCGGCAGGGGCCGGGGAGATATTCATCACGGCAACAGGGAACACGTCAGTCATTGCGGAACCTCACTTTGCGCGCATGAAGTCAGGTGTGGTCCTTGCAAACGCAGGGCACTTCAACGTGGAGATTGATATCGGGTGGCTCGAGAAGAACGCGACTGCAGTCACCCGGCGGGACGGTATCGATACCTATACGGTGGATGGAAAGGACATCCATGTCCTTGCGGAAGGGCGCCTCGTCAATCTCGCCGTTCCGAAAGGGATGGGGCATCCCATCGAGGTGATGGACCTGAGCTTCTCCCTGCAGGCACTCTGTGCACTCCACATTGCCCGGCAGGGCCGGACAATGAACCCCGGCGTCCACGAGGTTCCCCCCGAAATTGATGAAACAGTCGCAGAAAGGAAACTTGCTTCGCTTGGCCTCTCCATCGACAAGTTGACCGAGTTACAGAAGAGTTACCTCTCGGGCTGGGAATCCGGGACGTAGAGGTTTGAACCCCCTCCTCTCCCTTTCCCCGCATCAACCCGTCCCGCAAGGACAGTCCTGCAGCAATAGAGGTATTCCTGTGCATATCCTGCGTATTTTCCGAAGTATGCCCGCCCAAAGTCGCTGATCTTGTCGTAAGTCCGAAGATCCCTGCATTCCGGGTAGCAGCGGGTCATGATCCTCTCTATCCAGACATCAACAGGAAAGGATTCCCACTTTCCGAATGCAAAGAGGAGCACGCAGTCTGCAACCTTTTTTCCGACGCCTTTGAGTCTGAGAAGGTTCGCCCGTGCTTTGGGGAAGGAAAGTGCATCGATCCTCTCCTCCCATCCCGTGTCTGCCGCGAGAACCCGGGCAGTCTCCCTGAGATATCCAGCCCTGTACCCGAGGCTGCAGCCGCTGAGCATGCACGTTTCCGCTCCTGCAATAGCTGTTGGCGAGGGAAATGAGAATAATCCGGGATATTCCGGAGAAAGAGGAGCACCCAGGTTTTGGCACAGGAGATGCACTCTTTTCCTGATCCCGGGGATGTTCGAATATGTTGCGCAGATGAAGGAGGCAAGGCATTCCCAGGGGGGCTGCCGGATGATCCGCAGGCCGGAACAGCTGGAGACAGCGTAATGGATCACCGGATCCCGGTCAATGGATGAGAGTATCTCCGGGAGGTCGACATCGAGGGCGAAGTAATACCGGATAAACCCGGTGTCTGCACCGGAAAAGGAAAGCCGGTCTCCCTTCTGGACGATTCGAATCAGTTTTTGACCAACAATCCCCCTCCATGCCGTCTCCTCCCTCTCCCAGCCAAACACCTGCCCGCACGAGAGGGAGAGATCGAGGTCGAAGGGCTGGTCCTTTGCGAGAATAACGGATGGCATAGCGGGGCAAATCCCAGAATTCATACAGTCTGCTGGGATATCAGTATGCCGGAGGGGGAAGGGTGGGAAACCGCTGACACGACACATTTCATACCACAGGTTTTTTTTACAACGGCCCGCTGATAGGTACACCATGGAACTAAATGAAGTCCTGCGGGCATTCCTCGAGACCGGGGAGGATTGGGAAAGGAAAAACACTTCCCTGAACGGGGTTTCTATCATCAAACTCCCTGGTACCAGGACACGACCCCCTTCACTCGCCATCGAGATCAACCCGGTCAACCAGAAGGGCACTCCCATGAAGAAGAAGGGGGTCATGATCATGAACGCGACAGAGCTCTCTGCGTTCCGCGAACTGTTCTCAAACCCAAAGGTCGATTCCCTCGTCCGGACCATCGAAGAGGTCGCACCCGGGAAAAAGGACCAGAAGGGCGGTGCAGGCGACGTGCTTGTAATCTGAAAGGAAAAGGCCGGGTCTTTTTAAAACCACAACTCCTCAATCCTTTCTTCATTGCCAATTTCTGCGATCCCCCTCATGTTCCCGTCCTGATTGGATGGGTTCACGTTGGGAAGGATAAGGATATATCGCAAGCGGAAGAAAAAGTAGAACTGGAAGGCAGTAATCATTATGAGGTCGATCTCACTGCGGTTCCATGCACCCGGCGATATTTTTGCCCCGCTTGTAATCCTCTGCATACTGACTCTTGCCCTGGCTCTCTCTGCCGGCTGCACGGATGAGCGCGGGCCCAGGGGACCCGTTACTGAACCACCCGCGCTCCTCATGGATTATTCGCGTACAGGTGGCATAGCAGGATTTTCTGACCGGATGGTGATATACAGTGACGGGGGGGTTGTCTACCAGACCCGCCAGAAATCAGGTGCATTCACCCTCGACCAGGAAAACATGGAGAGGTTGAAGAGACTCATCCGCGACGTCGAGGCCTCCGGTCTGAACGGGACATACCCGGCACCATCGCAGGGCGCAGACTATTTCTCCTATGCGCTGGTCTTTGGAAACCGGACTATCAAGACAGAGACAACCGGCGTCCCGGAGGCCCTCTCACCACTTATCTCGTTTCTCGATGAGATCCTCGCCGCAAACCGGGATACTTAATTATAGTACCTTTTTCACGAACCGGGAAGGATAATGTATCTCAAAGGGGTCTTTAAAACCCATTAAAAAATTCTGGATTCGTGACGCTTTGCAATGGATCCAGAGAATGCGGGCAGGGAAAAGGCAGGAAACAATGTATTCAGGAAAATTCCTGAAAAAACTCAATTATCCCTTGAATTCCTGCCAAAAAAGAAAAATGCCTTTCCCTATTCGGAGTAAAGGCAGGACTGCACGTCCTGCCCGAGCCTCCCGATTGCATCGGCCCTGCACCGCTGGCAGTGCCGCATCTGGCGGACATATTTGGCACATTCGTCCTGCATCTTTCGTTTCATCTCCGGTGTGGGAGGGGCAATATGCGAAAAACGGTACTGGGCAATCAGCGGGATGACGTTGAAAGTGTAAACCCCCATCTCTCCGACTTTTTTTGCTATTTCAGGGATATGGTCCTCGTTAATTCCTGGTATATAGACCGTGTTGACTTTCACAATCATCTTGCGTTCCACGGCCATCCGAATCCCCTCGAGCTGGTTTTTGAGGAGGATTTCCGCTCCCTCCCTCCCCTCGTACCGTTTTCCTTTGTAATCAACGAACTGGTAGATTTTTGCCCCGATATCGGGGTCGATAGCATTGAGTGTGACAGTGATATTTCCAACGTCGTATTTATGGAGAAGGTCGATCTTGTCCGGGAGGAGGAGCCCGTTCGTACTGATGCACTTGATGACGTTGGGAAACTCCTCGTGCAGGAGTCGGAGGGTCTCGAAGGTCTCCTCGTTTGCGAGGGGCTCTCCCGGTCCGGCAATACCGATGACCTTGATGTATGGATACTTTTCGATAGCTTTCCTGACCATCTCGACGGCTTCACGGGGGGAAAGGACCTTGGTAGTCACACCGGGGCGGCTCTCGTTGACACAGTCGAAGTCCCTGATACAATAATTGCACTGGATGTTGCACCGGGGAGCAACAGGTAAATGGCAGCGCCCGAAAGCATGGCAGGCTTTTTCCGAAAAGCATGGATGTTCCCGTATCTTGCGAAGCTGTTCAGGGTCCCATTGGACCTTCTTGCCACCGACATCGGCTACCTTGTACTCGTTTTCCGTCATGAATTTCGCCCCGAAGCGGGATTGTTATCCTGCTGCTGGAAAATGTAGAAGCTGTGATATTAAATAGAATTCTATTCAGGCACGGGATATGGGTTTTTTTGGAATCAAATCCCTCCATTGCGGGAGGGGTTGCAAAAGAGTTCCGGAGGGGTTATTGCCGGGCAGCAACACACCTTTTTTCCATGATGGCATCTGGACAAAAACAAAATTCGAGAGGTAAGGAACGGTTTTTGGTTCCGGCGCTGAGCATTGCTGTCATCGCATGCATTATTGTCACAGGGTGCACGACAATCCAGCCTGGAACCTCGCAGGGAGCTGCAATAGGGGATACGGTCAGGGTCACGTACCGGATGGCATTCCCCGGAGAAGAACCCTTCGAGAGCAACGAGAACAGCACGCCCCTCGAATTTGTTCTCGGTTCCGGTGTCATGATCAGGGGCTTTGATCAGGCAATCGTGGGAATGAAGCCGGGAGAGACGAAAACCGTCATCATCCCGCCGGAACTTGGGTATGGGCAGCGTGACGAAAAAATGGTGGGGACAGTCAGCACCCCCCTCCTTAAGAAGATCCTGGATGACCTGGAAAAGAATGGCACTTTTACGCAGATTGAATTTCCAGGCCTTAACGGCGTCATGTACAGGTATAAACTGAATGATAACAGGGTCGTTTACTATACATTCACGAATATATCTCCGGAGACGACGACTGTCGACCAGAACCATCCCCTCGCTGGCCACGAGCTCGAAGCAACCATCACGCTCCTTGAGATAACGAGGAAGGCATGAAAGCGTGTGGGACCGGGCGCAAAGGTTTCAAATTTATTCTTTTTTTGGGTTTTTAAGGAAAGAAAACGAGTATCAATTGTTTGAGGGAGGCACCGGGTTTGTGCCTCCCGATGCGATCCGATACTTTTTTTATCACAATGTGATATCTCATTCTGGTGTACCGGGAAGCGTCGCCACTTCCAAAGCCTGGAGTACTGCCTATATTGATGCCACCTTGATTGTATAGTGCTTTTTCAGGCAGGCGTCGCCCGCTGAACGGTGCACCAAAAAATCCATTTTACCTCCTTGTATATAAATGCCATGGTCGAAAGTGGATTTTTCAGGTCTATTTTGGCATGCGTCAGACATTCTGAAACGGAATTTTCAATCGGAACAATAATAACAATCTGTCTCTGAAAAATTGATATAATTTCTCAAAATGAGAAAATACTAAAAAATAATCGATATTAAAGAGTCCTTCCCGGAAACTGCCCGATACCATCCCTACAAGCAGGGATGCGGGCTGTCTGACAGAGATCGCATAAGGGAAGGTAAAAACCATGCCTCCGGGGACGGGGGTGCCGCAGGTGCAGATTTAAATAATTTTTGGCAGTCCGTCCGGCTTTCCCGGTGCTAAAGCGGAAATGGGCCCGGCCGGATTCGAACCGGCGACCTCCGCCGTGTAAGGGCGACGTCATGACCGACTAGACCACGGGCCCGGACAGCCAGAAAAATTCAACCGTGAGAGTATTAAAGGCACCTATAAGATTTCATGGAAAAAATGTCAGTGAGAGGAGTCTTTTTACATGGGGGAAGGTTCCCCATCACTTCCTCTTTCCTGCCAAAAACATTGCATGGATCTCCTCCCTATACAGTTTTTTGTTTCCGGTCCCCATCGTCCAGGAGGCAGTATCCAGAAAAACGGGCTCGTTAGGGGAAAAAAGGTCACGGATTTCTCCTGGAGAGAAGAAATGGGTGCAGATTCCTGTTTTCCGGATGTATGTGCCCTCCTCCACTTCCAATCCCTCTCCGGCCCTGAAATCGGACAGGGAAAAGACACGGACGTAGATCCTGCCGTCCCGCCTGACGACACGGGCAGCCTCGCGTACCATCCGTTTCCGGTCATCCAGCAAGGCATGGCCGAGAACGTGGATAAGGAAAACTGTGTCAAACGTTTCATCGGGAAATGGCATCAATGTTGCATCGGCGCAGACAACATGCATGTTATCCATCCGGGAGACGAGAGGACGGCAGATAGAGAGTGCTGGGCGGGAATGATCCAAACCGACAGAGATCGCGGGGAGACCGGTTCCCCCTGCCAGAGCAAGTGCACGAAATGCCCTGCAGTCCCCGCACCCGACGTCAAGGAAACGTTCACCAGGCAGAATTTCGGGATAATCCTGTGTGATTCTTCCGAAGATGCGCCCCCTTCGCGTGTATTCCCTGTCCCAGGCATGGCGGAAGCGGTTTTCCATTGTATTGTTCATTCCTGTTGCAAAAGTGAGGTGAACCGTCTGGAGAATGACCAAAAATATTGAGGACTAATAATCATATAAAAGGGCTGGAACAGATGAAAGACAAGGGGGAGGAAGGATCAATTCCTGCCGGGAATCGATTAGAGGAGACCGAATGATTTCAGCGTCACTTCCGGGTTGACTGCACCGCAGTGATAGACCACTCCCTCGGAGATCTCATTGATTACGACTTCTGCAGGAGAAAACAGCGACGTATCAATCTTGTAGAAGTCGTACCCCGCTTCCTTGAAGATATCATTGAATGGTTTACCGTAACCCTTTGACTTGTTACTCGGTATTTTCTCAAGGTAATCCCGAATCTCGGGTGCTTTCATTGTCAGCATAATCCGGCCGTGATAGATGGTTGCATCGTTTGTGACACCCATTGCCATTTTTGGACCACGAACCGGGGGTACCGGGGCAGTCCCGATGGCAGCGGTAATCTTCCGGGTATCAAAATGGAGTTCGTTCAGTTTATATACTGCTGTCTCTACACACCGGCC
>JASEES010000019.1 GCA_030019395.1 Methanolinea sp.
CGACAGGAGGAGAAGTGCGGTCTGGGGGTACTTGTGCTGCAATCCGGGCATCTTCGTATAATTCTTCTCGTTTGAAGGATCAAGGCTCCCACCATCCTTCAGTTCCCGCAGGTCAGGAATAACTATCCGGCGGAGGGGGTCATGCCTGTCCTTCCAGTCGATGAGGGAGAGGTAGTAGCTGTTCGCCCGGAATGGAAAATTCCGGGTTACACACTCCATCTCCTGCCTCTCCTTGGGTGTGAGCCCGACGAGGTTGTCAAGCTCGTCAATGCTATGGATGTATTTCGGGTTCATCTCGTCACCTCTGTTTTTGCATGGGTGTTCTGCCATTTCTGGATGGCAGATCGGTCTGCCGCGAAAGGAATAATTCCAAATAAAGTAAAGTCACTTTCTCTGTGCGGCGACCTGCAAACATACCTTCCTGCTCATGGTATAAACCCTTTCTCCATGAGGTCACCGGAAAAAGACGATTCCGGCAAACCCCTGCCCCTTTCCTCTCCCCGTGCAGGGTAATCTTTAAGCGGATTCTCACTAAAAAACCTCCCGTGGCCTTTCGTCTTCCGGAAACTGCACCTGCCGTTCTGCCTCACCTCTCACGGAGAATGTCTGCATGGTGGGCCCTGTCAAGACCCCCTTTCCACCTCACCGGACTTCTCCCCTTTCTCCTCGGGACCGTTATGGCATGGTCTTTCCCGGGGACGCTGCGGTGGGATATCCTGCTCTGGGGGTGTGCCGGTGTTGTCCTCGTGATGCTCTCGACGTACTATGCGGGTGAATACTGGGATATCGTTGAAGATCGGATTGCAGGAGAAAGGGGAAAGTCGAGGTTCTCGGGAGGCTCCGGCATGGTCCCGGGAGGGCAGGTGAAAAGGAAGCAGGTCATTGCAGCAGCGGTCGCATGTCTCCTGCTGGCCCTCCTCGTCGGGTTCATACTGACTTTTCTCTATGGTTGCGGACCGCTGACGATTCCATTCGGCCTCCTGGGAATAACGGGGGGATTCCTCTACTCTGCCCGCCCCGTGCGCTGGGTGAGCAGGGGGATCGGTGAATTGTGGATTGCACTCTGCTATGGATGGCTTCCGGTCGTAACCGCGTTTTATCTCCAGCGGGGCACGATTCCTGCCATGGTCCACGTTGTCACTCTTCCCCTCGCATTCTCCGTTTTTTCTGTTATCCTCCTCAACGAGTTCCCGGATTACGATGCGGACAGGATTGCCGGGAAAACAAACCTCCTCGTGCGATTCGGGCATCGATCCGGAGAATCCATGTTCATCCTCGCTCTCGTCTCCGCATGGGTCTCTTTCTTTTCCATTGCAATTCACTATGGTTTTCCTGTTCCTGTCCTGGTGGGAATCCCGTTCCTTGCCGTTTCTGCTGTCATTATAGACACGGTCATGAAGTCACCGTGGGAGGACAGGAAGAAGGTCGAGCGCCTCTGTGGTGCAAACATCCTCGTCAACATGGGAATCACGTTCTCCCTCATCGCGGGGTTCCCCTCATGGTAAAAAAGGGGTCAGGGCCGGTTGCGCCTTTCTTTATGCCCCCTACGCTTCCGGCCAGGCAGTTTTTCTCTGCATTCCTGATGGCCCTCCTGACAGGGTGGAAGTTCTTCCCTTCCTGGATGGCAAGGCACGGTACCCGGTGCGTTCCGGGAGCATCGGGTGCCCTGGGAATGGGATGCATCGGTTTTCCCAATCACCCTGTCTGGGAGGTGACGAGCCGGTGTAACCTCGACTGTATCCACTGCCATGCCCGTGGTTCCCGGCAAAACGGCCCGGAACTCTCCACGTCCGAGGGATTGGCGCTTCTCGATGAACTCGCCAAAATACCCGGGTTCCGGATGGTGGCATTCACCGGCGGAGAACCGCTTGTCAGGGACGATCTCTTTTCCCTGCTTGCACATGCCAAAAGCCTTGGTTTTTCGGGGACGATTGCGACCAATGCAACGCTCGTTGACTTTCCCACGGCACGAAAGCTACGGGATAACGGCATTGCGATTGCGGCCGTCAGTCTCGACGGGTGTGACCCGGCAGCCCACGATTCCGTCCGCGGTGTGAGAGGTTCATTCGATGCGGCAATCGAGGGAATACATGCCATAAACCGTGCGGGTATTCCCCTCCACATCAACATCACCGTCATGAACAGGAACAGGGAAAGGCTGGGGGAGATCATGGAACTGGCCAACCAGCTCAAAGCCGCCATCATCATCATTTACCAGATGGTTCCGGTCGGCAGGGGAAGGAAGATGGGAGAACCGACCCCCGGCACCGCAGGTCATGCAGACCTCGTCCGGTTCATTGCAGGTGCCCAGTCAGGCAGCAGGGCGATCATCGAACCGGTCGCAGCACCCCAGTACTGGGCTCACCTCCTTGAAAGAAACACCATCCTTCCCACCGTCGCGCTCCGCCTTGCAGGGCACCTGTTCTTTGGCTGCTGTGCAGGCAGGGGTTTTATCTACGTCAAACCGGACGGTGAAGTCTGGCCGTGTCCCTTCCTCGAGGTTTCCTGTGGGAATACCCGCGATACCCCGTTCTCAGAGATATGGAAATCATCTCCCGTCCTTGCCCGCCTGAGGGAGAGAGCCCTCCGGGGAAAGTGCGGGTCATGCCGGTACCAGGCGGTCTGTGGCGGGTGCAGGGGCAGGGCATACGTGATGACCGGAGACTTCATGCAGGAAGACCCCTTCTGTTTCATAAAAGCCGAAAGGGATGATAGATGACATCCCTTCACCCGTTTCCTGAAATTCATGAAGACCTCATGGTCGTCGAGGATATCCTCCTCTCCCTTCCCCGGGAGGCTGGTGTCCCGGTGGAAGACATCCTCTCCGGTGCCATTCCCGGGGGAAAAAGGATCCGCCCCTCTGTCGTCCTCCTCGCGGGCAGGATGCTCGGCGGACCCCGTCGATCCCTCGTCGAGATCGCGGCAGCGATAGAGATGATCCATATCGGGACGCTTGTCCACGATGACATCATCGACTCTGTACCGCGCCGGAGGGGTCACGATTCCCTTCATACGCTCTGGGGGGTCTCTCCTGCGGTCCTTGCCGGGGACTTTCTCCTTTCAGCGGGACTGGGAAGGGTCGCATCCCTCGGCGATCCCGGACTCGTTTCTGTACTCACCGATGCCGTATGCAGCGTTTGCAGGGGAGAGATACGTGAACTGGCCAATATAGGCAGAACAGGGACAAAGCGGGAGGAATATTTCAGGGTCGTCGGGGAAAAGACCGCCTCCCTCTTTTCTGCCGGCATGGTCATGGCAGGGATGGTATCCGGTGCAGGCAATGAGACACTGTATGCACTGGAAAATTCAGGGAGACTGCTCGGGACTGCGTTCCAACTGGTGGACGACATTGCCGATATCACCGGGGACGAGAGGGTTACCGGGAAGGTCCCGGGCACGGATCTCCGCCGCGGGATCGTCACCCTCCCGGTCATCATCTTCGCAGAGATGCAGGGCAACCGCTGCATCCCCGAACCGTTATGCCGGGGCAACCCGGACGAGGACGCAGTCCGGGATATCTGCCGGGAGATCCGTGCATCAGGTGCGATCGAGGAATGCCAGAAAGCAGCGGGAGAGATCGCGATGGAGACCAGGAAATTGCTTGCATCATTCCCCGATAACTGTTACCGGGAAGCACTTGACAGGCTGGCACAGGAGATTGTGGGGCCCCCCGAGCACGGTCAATAATTTCTTTTTTCGAGAAAGGGGGTGCTCTCCTGATTTTTGACAGGAAATGAACATCGAGAGAAAACTTCCCTTTTTTTAAGGTAATTTTTGAAAAAGAGAGGAAACAGCGGGATGCTGCTATGGGGATTCGAACCCCAGTCGCCGGCGTGAAAGGCCGGCATGATTGGCCGGACTACACTATAGCAGCAGGTGACCCTTATATATTCGTTTACAGGATAAAAAGGGTTTTGGAGAGGGATCCCCTCGTGCAGACGGCTGATTCAGGAGACAGGGGTTCCTTCCCTTTCGGTGGCAGCCCTGAATGCCGCCATCAGCTGGCGGGTAATCGGCCCGGGGCGTCCTGACCCGATGTCGCGGCCGTCGATGTGAACGATAGGTGCGACTTCTGCTGCGGTACCGGTTACGAAGACCTCGTCTGCAGTGTAGAGGTCGAAGTACCCGAGATTCGTCTCCACCACGGGTATTCCAAGCGCCTTTGCATTCTCGAGCACGACCATGCGGGTTATTCCCCTCAGGTTGTTCAGCGTCGGCGGCGTGTAGATGACACCGTTCTTGATGATGAAGATGTTGTCCCCTGACCCCTCGGAGATGTGCCCCTGCATGTCGAATATGATAGCCTCGTCTCCTCCCTTGCAGTTTGCCTCTATCTTTGCCAGGATGTTGTTGAGGTAGTTGAGGGACTTGATGTTGGGCGGGAGAGTGCAGCAGGGGTTCCGCCGGATGGACACGGTGACAGCCCGGAGGCCCTTCTCGTACAGATCGCCGTACATCGCCCCCCATTCCGTTGCAATGATGATGACAGTCGGCTTCGGACACTTTGTCGGGCAGAGCCCGAGGTCTCCCACCCCCCGGGTCACGATCGGGCGGATGTATGCATTCTTAAACCCGTTCTTCCGGACGGTCTCGATGATTGCCGCAGTCATCTGATCCTTCGTCAGCGGGATGCAGAGATCGATTGCTTTGGCCGAATCGTAGAGCCGGTCGATATGTTCAGGGAGCCGGAAAATGCGCCCGTTATACATGCGGATCCCTTCGAAAACCCCGTCGCCATAGAGGAGACCATGGTCGAAGACAGAGATTTTTGCCTCCTCTTTGGGGTACATTGTGCCGTCTATGTAAACGAACATGCAAGCATAGAGTGTTCTCTCATAGTATTTTTTACCTGCTGATTGGTTCACGCCTCGCGGGAATCACGGCAGGTTTCGAGGAACCTCGAAAACATGGCATGGCTCCCGACCGGGTGGAGATGCGAAAAGCTCCCGAGGGTCTTCCGGACGAGTGCACCATCCTGTCCATCGCGTATTCCCTGCCCCCTCGAGAGCCTGTACGCGAAACGGGTATCGTGTGGCAGCAGTACCGCGGAGTAGTGGAACTCGTGCCCCCTGAAACGGGATGCTCCCATGGGAGATTCCGGGCTGCTCTCCCCGGATACATAGGCAACGACACGCCGGGCAGGCATGACTGTCTTTCCCGGAAAAACGCCGGACATGGAGTACCTCTCCTCTGACTTTTTCCCCTGCCATCCCTCCTTTAAAACGAGTTCCCGGGTCAGGTACATGAGCCCGCCGCACTCCGCGTACAGGGGGGTTCCCTCCCGCGACCGTTCCCTGATCTCCTCGAGCATGTTCTGGTTCTCCGCAAGGGCCGCCGCGTGCATCTCGGGGTATCCCCCGCCGATGATGTACCCGTCGGCGTCGGGAAGATCCCCGGACGCCGGGGAAAAGAACACGATGGTGCTCCCCTGAGCTTTCAGGATATCGAAGAGATCTGCATAGTAAAAATTGAAAACGTGGTCGTATGCGATACCGATCCTGGTATCCTCTTTTTTTGTGCGGGAGAACCATGGAGCCTCCCCTTCCGGCAGGCAAACCTCGCGTGCGATCTTCAGGAGACTGCCGGTGTCGACCGACTGCCTGACTACCTCCGTGATGGTCCCGATCTTCTCCCGGAACCCGCTGACCTCCTGGCCTTCCCTGAACGGGACGAGCCCCAGGTGACGCATCCCGAGTTCAAGTTCCGGGTCCCGGGGAACCGTGCCGAGGACAGGCACGCCACAGTAATGTTCCACGGCTTTTCCGGCCTTCTCCGCGTGTTTCTCCCCGGCAACGTTGTTGAGGATAACACCGGCAATCCTGATGGACGGGTCAAACGACTGGAAACCCCGGACGATTGCAGCGGCGCTCCGGGTGATACTCCGTGCGTTCACCACGAGGACAACAGGAACCTCGAGGATCCGTGCGACAGATGCACTGCTCCCGGAGTCATCGAGCGCTTCAGCCCCCTCGTACAGCCCCCTGACACCCTCGATGAGGGCAACGTCTGCGCCACGGCACCCATTGGCAAACACGGAGAGAACCTGGTCCGGGCTCATCACGTATGTATCGAGGTTACGGCAGGGTCGCCCCGTTACTGCCGAGAGGTATGACGGGTCGATGTAATCCATCCCGACCTTGAAAGTCTGGACAGCCATCGTACGGGAGAGGACGGACGCGATGGCAAGGGTGATGCTCGTCTTGCCACTCCCGGAGCGGTCGCCCGCTATCATCAGCGCCTTCATGCCATGCTCCTGATGACCGCCCCGAGTTCACTCTCCACGATATTCTTCACCCCGAGCGTCCGCGGATGGAGATCCACTTCGACCACGACGATGCGGTGGCCCTGCTCCCGGAGTGGTTCCACCTGGCGGGGACCGTTCGTGACGGAGATGCACTCGATACCATGGAGTGCGGAAGGGGGTATTGCATGGGGGACTCCGACGATGAATGCGAATTCGGGCGAGATGGAGCGGATGACCTCCCCCAGTGCCTCTCCGTTCGCACCGTACTCGTCGAGGGCTCCGCACAGCTGCATATCCAGTCCCCTCCCCTCCATCTCCGTCCGGATCCGGCGGGCGTCCTCCCTCACCTTGGGCAGCCCCCGCTCTTCGAGGTTTGCAACAAACGTGATATCCGCAGCGGGCCGGGCATCGTGGAGGGCGAGGAGTTCGTCGGCAAACATGTATGCCGTCTCCTTCTTTGCGTTCATGATGGCGACACCCCTCTTCCCCGAGTCGAGGAGGGACAGGAGCCGTTCTGCTGCCACGTGCTTGAGGTCACCGCGGGAAGGCTCGATGTATGGCCTTGATGCTGCGCCCCGGAGGCGTTCCACCTCGTTTGCCTTCCCGAGGAGGAACTTCTGCCTCTCCAGTTCCTCCTGTGAGATCCATCCCTGTGCTGCCGCAGGTTCGAGGGTTGCTATGACGCCCGCGATGTTCTCGGGATAACCGGCATGGATCTCGATCGCTATGGTCGGAGTCACAATCCCCGAGTTCCGGATAGCCGCCTGGAGATCCTCACCGATGATCATGGAGACGCACGTCCCGATGACGGCCATCCTCCGGGGAGAAAAAGTCCGCTCCGCGTATTGGAGCACTGCTTCCAGGGGCTGCTGGCCGCCGAAAATGAACTCGTGGTCGGCAAGGGAAGTTGTCAGTACCCTCATCCCGTCTTCCTCGAGCAGCCTCGCATGCTTGAAGGAACATCCCGACGGGCCGTGGAGGACCGATACATCGACCCCGAGATCCCTTGCCGTGTAAAGGGCAGCAACGATCGAACTTGGCCGGGGCTGCATGTATTTCATCGTCTTCAACGCCATGTTTTCACCGCAAGGACAACAATGCTCCCATCAGGGAACTGCATCGCACGGGTTCTCCCCTCTTCGAGGGTGCGTGCCTGGAGGACGGAGCCTTTTCCTTTCCAGCCCCGGCAGACCTCATCCGGGCCATAATCCCCGACGAGGATGACGTGATCGGGGGATTCCGTGCTGATGACCGATGCAACCTCGTCCGGCGGGAAACCTTCGCAGATCGCCCCTGCTTCCTTTCCGATAACGAGAACGAGGGGGGAAGGTCTCCCTGCCCGTGCACGGGCGAGGCGGATGGCATCACGGGCTGTTCCTGCACAGGTTCCCGAGTTGGAATCGTCCATGACGAGTGTTCTTCCAACCCATGAAACGGTTTTTCTTCCCTCCAGCGGTTTAAAACCGGCAAGGGGGGACGGGTCGATACCAAGGACACAGGCTGCTGCAGTCGCAAGGAGCAGGGGGTCGCGGTAGGCCTCCGTCACGAGGAGGGGGTTTTCGTACCTGCCCGTAATCCCGTCCCATTCGTACCGGCACGTGCTTCCTTCAGAAAGAGCGACTTCATCGGCAGGGAGCCGGTTTCCGGACCGGCTGAACCCCGGCGGCACAATGATGAGGGGGAGCCTGTTTCCTGACCGGAGTTTTTCAGAGAGTGCATCCTTCTTTCCCGCGCCAAACACATAGGTTCCGGCAGAGGAGAGGATACCCAGGTTGCCCGCACCCACGAACCCGAGCGATACCTCACCGATGAGCCATCGGTCCTGGGAATACGCAGAGTGTGCCGCAGCAATGAGCGAGGCAGGTGTGATCCCCATTCTTCCCATCGTCTCATTCTCCGGCAGGCGAACCGTCGCCCGGGACGTATGAAGAATGCCGGGACCCTGCATGACGTGGGCCAGTGCACTGGCCACTGTGGTCTTTCCCCTCGCACCTGTCACCTCTATGAACCGTGCAGGGGCCTGTTTCCCGATGATCCACCTGACCGCCTCGTGGTGCGAAACGAGGGGGGCGGGCAGGTCGCGGAGGAGCGGGTGCCCGGGATCGAGGTGGACAGGTGCGATGATCATCTCGTAATCACCGGAACGTGCATCAGACGGGCTGATTCCTTCCTTTCCCCTGTAGATATCGACCATGTCAACGGTATGGCCCCTTTCCCTGAGGGTAAGGGCAATGGTCCGGCCGCCATGGATGGTATCGAGGACGAGGATGCGCATGGGGGGTATCTAGAGTTCTCTTAATGCACGTTCCGCGTTCTTGATCATCAGGTCAGCGAGGAGAGGGTCGCTCCCGATGGGGTCTGCATAGAGAAGGGGAATGGTCTTTCCGTTGAGGGCGAATTCCCCCTTCACCTGTCCTTTTGCGAGGCCTATCTCGCCGGGAATGTCCTCGAGGATATGGACTCCCTTGGCAAGGAAGACGGGCACCACGACGATGACATCGATTGCATCTTTCCGGAACTGCTCGAGGGCTTCCCTGATGGTCGGCGAGTTGATATTCATGAACCCGCACCGGATAACGTATTCAGGGCACCTGTCCCCGATGAGCCGTGCGGTACTTTCGACCAGTTCCTTGTTGTAAGGCAGTTTGCTCCCGTGTCCGACCAGTAACAGTCCTTTTTTACCCATATACTATACGGTATTACTACCATGGGTAAAATGGTTGCCGATTTAAGATGAAAGACGTTTAAATGTAATACTCGCGGCATTTCCACAATGTCCCCTCTGTCTGCGTCACTTCCCCCCGGCAGTCGTTTATTGGAGAAAACGGGATGGAAACAGGGGATAGGAGACGCTTTTTAAGAGCGGATAGTTTACCTTTATATCCAGAAACATCGTATTTATAAGAACTTCGGATACCGCGGATCCGATGAGGGACGGATGGTCCACCGATGGAAATGATGCGCAGTTTTGAACGGTATAATCTCCTCCTGAACGGTCAGGTTGTCAGGACCCCCCTGGCTCTCTCTGCAATGGCAGGTATCGTGGACGCGGACTATGCCCTTGCCCGCGCATCCCATGTCGGTGTCGCATTCCTTGGTGGTTTCTCGATCGATGCTCCCACGATGGAGGCCAGCAGGGCCCTGGAACGTTCCGGTCGCAGGGAATTCCTGTTCGGGGACCCGGTGGAAGAGCTGGCAGGGCAGGTACAGCGGCTCGAAGGGTCGGGTCTCGTGGTCGGGTTGAACCTCCGGGGCAGTTCACCCGAATCGTTTGCAGCAATTGCGTCCCACCTCGGTGACCAGGTCATCTACGAGATCGATGCCCACTGCAGGCAGGAACCGATGGTTGAAGCGCGTTCCGGTGAATACCTCCTTTCCCATACCGACCTCCTCGCAGAAGAGATCAGGGCTTTGAAACGCGAGGATGTCTCTGTCTCGGTAAAGATCCGGGCGGGCGTGAGTCCCGATGACCGCCTCCTCGCACGGAAAATATGGAAGGCCGGCGCCGACATCATCCATGTCGACCTGATGGACTATGACTACCAGAAAGTGAGGCAGATGAGGAACTCGTGCCCGCTGGTTCTCATCGCGAACAATTCCATGAACACCTTCGACAGGGTCAGGGACATGTTCTCGCACGGGGCCGACCTCGTCTCCCTTGCACGGAACGCAGATGTCCGCACGCTCGCCGGGCTTGATGCAGCCATCGAACGTCTCACGGATGAACAGGGGTGGTACAATGCTCCCAAGCAGCTCTGTCGCGGCGGGGATATCAGGGCACTCACGTTCTGCTGTATGCCTGTCAAGAACTGTCCCCTCCTGCCCATGCTTGACAGGCTGGGTCTTTCCCGGGAAGAGTACCTGGGCTTCAAGCAGAAGGCTGTTGCAGGAACGCCCCTTGAGCCCGGTGCCCAGACGTGTTTCGGGAGCCTGGCATGGTGCTGCAAGGTATCCTCGCCGTGCATGTTCCGGGACATGACGCTGGCCCAGTCAGGCCTCTCCCGCCAGGAGTACATGAGGCAGAAGAAACAATTGGCTGATAAGATCATACAACATCTTTTTTCAAGAGATGCAGAACCTCACACGTGCACAACGCGCCCAGCTCGCGATGGTTCTTGAGGTATCGGCCTTTCCCAAACCCGGCAACGTGGACCGTTGCCACGACTTTCCCACCACGCGCCTCGAACATTTTCTCGCCTCTGCCATCATGGCAGGCCCGGCACTGGAAGCCGCGGAGAGGGGCGGCAGGGGACTGGGAAGTCTCATACACGAGGCTGTTGCACTCACGGGCGGATACTCGGGTGGTAACACGCATTTCGGCGCTTTCATCCTCCTTATGCCCCTCGTTGCAGGTGATGGCATCGAGGGTGCGATGCGGCTCATTGGGGAAACCACCGTCGAAGATTCAATCGAATTTTACCGTGCATTCGGAAAGACAAGTGTCAGGGTCATTCCCGGGCACGAACTCGATGTCAATGACCCGTCCTCCCTGCAGGAGATCCGGGACAGGGGTATGACGCTTTATGACCTCATGCTCTATTCTGCCCCAAGGGACATGGTCGCCCGGGAGTGGGTCTCAGGGTTCCAGATGACACGGAGGGGAGCAGACCTCCTGCACGCGGCAGGATGCGGCAGGGAGGGAATAGTGCAGGCTTTCCTCTCGCTGCTTGCCCTCGAACCCGATACGTTCATTGTCAAGAAACATGGTTCCGAAGTTGCCGGGATGACCATGAGGAGGGCACGGGAAGTCCTGGAAGGCGTGCGCGACCTCCAGGAATTTGACCAGGAGTGCATCCAGAAGGGGATCAACCCCGGCTCTATCGCAGATATTATCATTGCATCGATCTACACTGCCCTTGGAGAGGGGTGGGAATGGGACTGTTGAGGGAAGGTATCAACGAGGTCATCGCGACAACGAAGGACAATGCAGCACCCATGGGAGTCATCCTTCGCAATGGCAGCCATACGATGGTCGTCTTCCACGGCAGTCACACGTCCGAAAATATCTCCCGGTATGGCTGGGTCGTTGCAAACATCATCCACGACCCGGTCCTTTACGTCAAAACTGCGTTTTCCGATCTCGAACCCCGTTTTTTTTCCCGCGAGACTATCGGTGACCTTGTGGTGCAGAGGCTTTCTCCGGCAGAGGCCTGGGTTGCATTCCGTGCCGAAGTGACAAGAGATACGGGCGAAGCCCTGGTCGTAAACCTGACTCCTCTCCACGAGGAGGTCCTTTCCTGTACTATCCACCCGGTCAACAGGGGCTTTTCGAGCGTGATAGAGGCCACGATTCATGCGACGCGGTATGTCCGGCGGGAGGACTCCCAGCTGGAACAGCTCATTTCGCACCATGCCTCGATTGTCCGCAGATGCGGTGGCCCCCGTGAGAAGGAGGCTCTGGCACTCCTCGAGGATTTTCTTTCCCGTAAATCCGGTTTCCGGATGGTCTAGCAGACCCTCGGGACGGGATCGCCGATCGGGGGCTCGATGAACCGTTCCCCGCCGATCTCGGTCTCGAGGATAACCCCGGATCCGGCCACGACGGTCCCGATGATTGCTGCGTCCTTCCCGTAGGGATGGGAGCGCAGTGCTGCAAGGACCGCTTCCGCATCCTTCCCGGCAACACCCATCACGACCTTGCCCTCGTTTGCAACCTGGAGGGGATCGATCCCGAGCATCTCCGATGCACTCCTGACGCTCTTTTTGAGGGGGATCAGTTCTTCCCTGATCCTCACGCCCACCCTGCTCTTCCTTGCCATCTCGTTGATGGCACTTGCAAATCCGCCGCGGGTCGGGTCCTTCATCGCGTGGATGTCCCCTGCTGCGAGTGCCCCGGCAACGAGGTTCCAGAGCGGTGCGACATCGGACTTCAGCTGCGAGCCCAGCGAGAGCCCGGCACGCTCGGCCATGATGGTCAGCCCGTGGTCACCGAGAGTGCCGTTCACGATGATGGCATCACCGGGCTGGAGCGTGCAGTCGCGGATGACTTTCTCTGCAATCCCTATCCCGGCAGTGTTCACCACGATCCCGTCCAGTGCCCCTTTCTCGAGCACCTTGGTATCCCCGGTCACGATACTCGCACCGCATTCCCCGAGTGCCGCGTCCATCGATGCAACAATCCTCTCCAGGTCTTTGGAATCAAAGCCTTCCTCGATGACCATGCTGCAGGAGAGGGCGACGGGCCTTCCACCCATCATGGCAAGGTCGTTGACAGTCCCGCAGACCGCGAGCCTCCCGATATCCCCGCCCGGGAAGAATACCGGCCGGACCACGTGGGAATCGGTCGTAAAAACAATGTTCTGCCCGCCGAGGGGGATAACCGCACCATCGTCGAGGGATTCAAGACCGATGCCGCCTGCATTGCGGTGCTCCATCCGGGTCAGGATCTGGAGGAGCTCCCCCATGACCTCTCCCCCCGCACCATGCATGAGTGTGACCTTCATTCGTCGTCCACCTCAATTTCCATGTGCGTCACCATGACTTCCCGCCCCCTGACGAGTTCCGGAAATTTCCCGCACCGCGGGCACACGAATCGCTCGGAGCCCTCGTACCCGCATGTGCACCGCGTCAGGGGCGGGATAACCGACCATGTCAGGCGGGAACCCCGCATGAGGGCGTCATCCTCGATGAGGGTATCGTACAGGAAGGCTACCTGCTCGGGGTTAACCATGGCCATCTCCCCGAATTCCACGTGAACCTCCCTCACATCCCGTGCGTTCCTCTCGAGGGCCGCCTTCCGTGCTGTGGCATAGATGTCGTAGGCAATTCCAAACTCATGCATGCGTGACGCTTTCCTGTCCTTTCGTGGAACCCCTCTCCGGGGAAAAGACCCGGGGCGCCGGAGGTTCCGGAAAGGTGTAACCATATTCATTTTGCCATAACCGGGATAAAGCATTCTTCATGGGTATGTCCCTTTTATTCCCGGGACGCATGCCGGGAACCCGGTAAAAATGAGGGGGATTGACTGCGGAAAAACGGTCGATGCCTATTTCCCGCTGACAGAGACCTTTAAGCCCTCGTTGTCAACTGCAGTCGTGACCGCAACCGAGAGCCCGAGGTCCCGGACGATCTTTTCGACTTCGGACCGTGGTCTGCCCGTAATGATGGAGATGGAAGGGCCGACGGAACTCATGCCCACGAACTCGAGCCCCGCCTCCCGCAGCCTGCTCATGTAATGGTAGATGGCAAAACTATGGTGTTCCACCTCTGCCCTCTTCGACCCCCTGAAGTCGAATTCCCAGATGATATCCCCCATTTTGGAGAGATCCCCCTTCTCGAGGGCCGGGATCAAATCCATCATGATGAGGTAAGCCTTGAGTTCCCTGTCACGGTAGTCAAGGACCCTCGCCTTGTTCATGAGGAGGTCAAACTCCTTTGTTCCGGCCGACGAGATGTCGCTTGGCGGGATGACGACATAGACGTCCTTTCCCATCGCAAACGGGTGGTGGTAGATGAGGGTTAAGTCATCCCCCATGATTGCCATCCCGCCATACGTGGATGCTGCCGGGCCGACTCCCGTCTCGAATCCGAATGCAACGTTGCCTTCGACCGTCTCCTCGACGTAGTTATACCCAATCATCTTCCGGAGCTGGTCATTTGAGAAGGGGGAACCCACGGCCGTGTTGAGAGCGTGAGCGAGGGCAATCATGATGGTACTCGTCGAACCGAGCCCCACGTGCTGGTGCTGGTGATCCTGCGCGGAGACTGCAAACCCGCCGGTATACCCTGAAATTTTCCTGAACACCTCGATGAAGTGCCGTATGATCGCAGGCCGGTTGTAATCGATCGTGATCTCCTTCTCCGTGCAGGAGACCGAAACGGTACAGTAGAGCTGGATTGCAAACCCGACCCCTCCTCCACCCGGCCGGGACGGCGAGAACCGGTTCATATCGAGCACGGTCAGGTGGATACGGGCAGGTGCCCGGACGGTAACCGTCCCGGAGAACGGGACGACGGGCCGGGAACTGACGATCCCGGCAGTCTTTACCTGTTCCCCCGGTCTGAACGTGACAAATTCATATTCGACGAGATCGAGGTCGCCACCACGGATTTTCATTATCGTCATAGGCTGGTTCGTCCTTTTCATCACTTCAGAATGTCGGAAAAGAAAAGCGTTGTGATACACTCCGGACTGTCCCGTTCCATAAAGAAAACACTTATGCCTGCCTGTCCTCTACATCTACTGCCAGAAAAAGCCAGAGTTGGCAGGAAAAGGAGAAGAAAAAATGGATTCTTACATGTGCACCATATGCGGGCATGTTTACAGCCCGGAGAAGGGAGAGCCTGACATGGGTATCCCGCCCGGTATCGATTTTTCCCAATTGCCAGGTGACTGGAAGTGCCCTGTCTGCAAGGCAGCACCCGCCCTGTTCAGGAGACTGTGAGGGGAGATCCCGATGTCAGTCCGCGAGATTGTCCCCGGCATTTATGCCGTCGGTGCCCCTGATTTCGACCGCAGGCTCTTCGATTCCCTTATACCCCTCCCGCATGGGACGACGTACAACTCCTATCTCGTGAAGGGGGCGAAGAAGACTGCCCTCATCGATACCGTGGATCCGTCAAAGGAACTTGATCTCGTTACCAACCTGGTGAAAGCCCGGGTCGATACCATCGACTACATCGTGATCAACCATGTCGAGCAGGACCACTCCGGTTCGCTCCCGATGATCGCCGAGCTCTTCCCGAAGGCCTCAATCGTCGTCAACGAGAAATCAAAGGACCTCGTGACACGGCTCCTCGATGTGGATCCGGCCCGGTGCATGGAAATAAAGGATAAAGATACGCTCGACCTGGGAGGAAAGACCCTCCAGTTCTTCATTACCCCCTGGGTGCACTGGCCCGAGACAATGGTGACCTATGCCGTCGAGGACAGGGTGCTCTTCTCCTGCGACCTCTTTGGCACGCATTACGCGGAGAGTTCCCTCTTCGTGACCGATGAACGCGAGGTCTACATCTCTGCAAAGAGGTACTACGCCGAGATCATGATGCCGTTTCGCAGGAACATTGCGGATCACATGGAAAAGCTCAAAGACATCCCTGTTTCCATCATTGCACCCAGTCACGGGCCTGTTCATTCCCGCCCCGGCGTCATCCTCGACGCGTACAGGGACTGGATATCAGACACTGTGAAGGACGAAGTCGTCATTCCTTACGTGAGCATGCACGGAAGCACGGAGAAGATGGTCAACCACCTCTGCGAGGCTCTCATCGAGCGCGGCATCCGGGTAAAACCCTTCAACCTGACGGTAACAGACATCGGAGAACTTGCAATGGCACTCGTGGATGCGGCGACTGTCGTCATCGGCACACCGACTGTCCTCTTCGGTCCCCACCCGCAGGCAGTCTATGCAGCATACCTCTTCAACATGCTCAAACCAAAGACCCGGTTCCTCTCTCTCATCGGTTCGTACGGGTGGGGTGGCAATACCATCGAGGCGCTCAAGGGAATGCTCACCCGGACCAAGCCCGAATTGCTCGAACCTGTCTATATCAGGGGAGCACCGGGTGTTTCCGACCAGAAGAAAATCGAGGAACTTGCCGATACCATCGTCGGGAAGCACAGGGAGATCGGGATACACCAGTGAATTCCCGACTGAAGGGAGAGCAGGAGAGCCGGAAGAATGGTTTGTTCCCAAAAGGGCCGGCCGGTGTTTTGGCACGGGGGCGGGTAAGGTCGTGGGCAGGGTACCTCCCCTCCTTTCAGCCCTGAATGCGTCCGGTTCTGTCTACGTCATCGGGGTGGCCGGCGACAGTGGTTCGGGCAAGACGACCTTTGCATCGGCAATCCGGCACCTCCTCGGCGACGACCTTGTCGCGACCCTGTCACTCGACGATTACCATCTCTACGACCGGGAAGAGAGGAAAAAACGGGGAATAACGCCTCTTTCCCCCGATGCAAACGATTTTGATCGACTGGAAAGGGATGTCGGCCGCCTCAGGCAGGGTTTGTCCATCCAGAAAATGGTCTATGATCACTCCAACGGGACCATACATGGTCCCTTTCCCTTCCAGCCGGCAAAGATTCTCATCCTCGAGGGCCTGCATGCTTTTTTTACGGAAAAACTGCGACGCCTGTGTGATTTCACACTTTTCGTGGATCCCGATCCCGACGTCAAGAAGGAATGGAAATTCAAGCGTGATACGGGCGCCCGCGGTTACACGGAAAGGGAGGTCGGGGACGAGCTCACCCGGAGGGCAATGGATTATTCTGCCTATGTGGCACCACAGCGCGAGCATGCAACCGTCGTTATCGGTATTTCCTTCTCGCGTTTCGGGAGGAACCTCGGGTGGGAGGAAAACATCTACCGTGTCACCCTCGATCTCTCCCCCTGGGATTTCTACCCTGCCAGCGCATCCCTCTCTTTTGACTTCCGGGGCATAACCTCGGCTCACGGGAGACCTTTCTCGTTTCTCTTCAGGCCGGCAGGGTATCAAAAGAGGCCCGCAGGCACCATCGAACTGGACGGGATGCTCCCCTGCACCTGTTCCGAAAGCCTCGTTGCGTTCCTTGAGGAGACGACGGGCCGGGATCCCGGGAACCTCCTGCAGGAGTGCCGCATGCTCACGCCGACCGATTTTACCAGGCTCTTTGTGTGCGGGTGCATCGTCACCCACAGGCTCTCCATCGCAGATAACGGAACAGGGTCTTAAAGGACGGGTCACGGAGCCCGGGATATCCATGGGCAAACTTACATCATCCGGGACTATCCAACAGATCAGGGAGAAATGGGCAGGATTAGGTATTTCTCGATCGTTCTTGGGGAGCTTGGCGAAATGCTCACTTTCATCAGTCCCCTGACGCTTTTTACCCTCCTTGTTGCCATCGTTTTCCGGGAATGGGACCTCCTCCTGCCCCTGGCAATCGTGCCCCTCCTCTTCTTCGGCGGCGGGATGATTCTCAACAGCATTCCCCGGCACCCGGGGGATGTCGGGTTTTCAACGGCACTCTGTTCCGTTGCCCTGCTCTGGCTCTCTTTTGCCGTTGTTTCGTGCATTCCCTTCATGATTGTGCTTGACATTCCCTTCACCGATGCACTCTTCGAGGCGATGGCCGGGTGGACAGGAACGGGTTTTTCTCTCCTCCAGGATATCGACCTTCTCCCCCGGAGCCTCCTGTTCTGGAGGACGTACATCCAGTGGCTGGGAGGGCTTGCAATCATCTCCCTCTCCCTTACCATCGCGTTCCGGTCAAACCTCGATACCATGGCTCCTTTCCGCCCGGAGAGCAGGTCTGAAAGGATCATCCCGGGCATCGTCGCGAATGGAAAGGAGATCTGGGCAGTCTATATCCTCCTCACGGTGATCTCGGTCGGGATCATCATGGTTGCAAGGGTACCGCTCTGGGATGCCCTCAACCTCGCCCTCTCCGGAATCTCGACAGGGGGGTTCATTCCTGTCGCCGGAGGTGTCTCCTCATACAACAACACGACCCTCGAGTTCCTCCTTATCCCGGTCATGGTGATGGGATCGATTCCGTTCTCTCTTTTTTACATGACGTACCAAAACCGGAAAATATCGTTTTTCTCTGACGAACAGGTCAGAATCCTCATATACTTCCTTTGTTTCGGTTCTCTCGTCGTGATCGCCGACCTCCTCTTCATTGCCCGGTATGCGCCTGCAGAGGCCGTCAGGCAGGGACTCTTCATGATGACTGCCGTCATGAGCACGACAGGGTTCCAGAACGCCAATCTTTACCTTTTTCCAAGCGTCACTCTCGTCTTCCTGACAATGTTCATGTTCGTGGGCGGTTCAAGCGGCAGCACAGCAGGTGGCCTGCACCTCTCCCGGATCGCGCTCGGGTACAGGGGCATTGTCTGGTGGTTCCGGCGTGCATTCGTCAGGAGCACGGTGCTCGTGCCGTTCCGGTACCAGGGAAGGAATGTCCCTATCGAGGTCGCCGAACCTGAGCTCTCCAAGAGCATGCTCGTCATCATTCTTTCTGTCATCACGGTCTTCATCGCGACAATGGTCATACTGCAGGTACACATCATCTCCTGCGATGTCACGGTTCTTGTCTTTGACATCGTCTCGGCTCTCAGCTCGTGTGGTGTCAGTGCCGGATACGTGGGCCCGACGATGCCACTGGTCTCCAAGTGGGTCTTCATCTTCGTGATGTGGATCGGCCGGCTCGATGTCATTCCTGTCATCGTTCTCTTCACGGGCCTCCTGAAGGGAAGCGACTGAGGTCCCGGGAGACTTATTCAATTTTGTTTTGGTTAATTACAAAATATCTAATTATGAACGCCGACCTATAGGTACCCAATGAAACAGATCGCCCTCTATGGAAAGGGGGGTATAGGAAAATCGACAACCGCGGCTAACCTTTCAGCTGCTCTTGCCTGCCGCGGGCTCGATGTGATGCAGATCGGGTGCGATCCCAAGAGGGACAGCACACGGATGCTGATGCAGGGGAGGCTGATTCCAACCGTGATGGACCTGGTCCGCGAGAGGGGTGACACGGATATTACCCGGGAGGACATTGTCTACGAAGGATTCATGGGTGTCCGGTGCGTCGAGGCAGGTGGTCCGGAACCGGGTGTCGGATGTGCGGGACGGGGCATCATCGCAACCTTCCAGATCCTCGAACGACTGGGTGCCCTCCATGCCGATGTCGTCGTCTACGATGTCCTGGGCGACGTGGTCTGCGGCGGATTCGCGATGCCGATGCGGGAGGGGTATGCAGAGGAAGTATACCTCGTTACGTCCGGGGAGCTGATGTCGCTGTATGCGGCAAACAACATCTGCAAGGCAATATCACGTCTCTCTTCCCGGTCGAGGAGCACGTGCAGGCTTGCGGGAGTCATCTGCAACGCAAAGAACCTTCCCCGCGAGGAGGAACTCGTTGCAGAATTTGCAAAACGTATCGGGAGTTTCCTCGTCCTGTACATCCCGCGGGACCAGGTCGTCCAGCAGGCCGAGCTGAACAAGAAAACCGTGGTCGAATACGCTCCATCGAGCAACCAGGCAGCCGTCTACCGGGAACTTGCATCGAGAGTGATGGATAACCGGAGAATGGATATTCCCGTTCCGCTCGGGATAGAGGACCTTGAAAACCTTGCATATGAGTACTCCCCGTGACAGCGGGTGCACCCTGACAGGCGCCCTCTCCGTGACAACCGAGATCGAGGGGTCCGTGACCATCATCCACGGACCCTCCGGTTGTGCCCATCACAATTTTTCCCTCCTCCATGCGCTCTGCGCCGGCAGGGACGACCCGCGACTCCCGCGGGTTCTCTCGACGGATCTTGCCGAAACAGACATCATCTTTGGTGGCGAGGATGCCCTCGATGCGGCGATCCGGAGGGCTGCCGGAAAAAATCCCTCCATCATCTGCGTTCTTTCGACCTGTGTCACAGGGGCGATCGGGGACGATGTCGAGGCGGTCTGCCGGGGTTTCAGCGGGATACCGGTGATCTCCATACCGACCGCGGGGTTTCTTGGTGGCGGTTTCCACCAGGGTCATGTCCAGGCCCTGACGTCACTCTCCTCCCTTGCGGAGGACGATGGAAAGATCCCTTCCGCAAACCTCGTCGGGGAAAAGACCCTTGAAACCGAACGGGACGAGCATTTCAACGAGGTCAGGAGGCTCCTTGCGGCGATCGGGATACCCATCTGCACGCGGTTCGTCTGCAGGACAAGTGTCGGGGAGATATCCCGGCTCTCCCGCGGGGGATGCAACATCCTGCGGGACCCCTCGATGGAGGGGGTGGGGCGATTTCTGGAAGAGAGGTTCGGGACACCGTTCATCAGCTCGTTTCCCATCGGTTCCCGGGGGACGATCCAATTCCTCGAAGAGGTGGGCCGCGTCTTTTCCCTCGATGTTTCAGGTGCAATCGCGGAAGAAGAGGCGCGACAGGCCCGCATATTCCATGAATTCCGTTCCCTGAGAGGGAAAAGGGTCAGATTCTGTGACCCGTCTGGAAACAGGACCGACTCGGAAGTCTGCAGGGAGGTCGCGTCTGCCGCCGGCATGAGTGTTCACCCGGAAGGATATCCCGTCCCCGTCCCGGAACCGTTCCCGGTCGGCACCGAGGGGATACGGAGGCTCCTTTACCGGTGGAGGCGGGCCTGCCGTGCATGATTGTTCCGGGCCGCTCTGGCCCTGTGCCCTCACCGGTGCAGCAGCGGCCCTCGCAGGAATCGGGGGGATAGGCGTCGTCATCCATGGATCGGCAGGGTGCTACTATTATCCTTCATCGGTCCTCCACCTGCCCCTGTACTGTTCTTCTGTCACGGACCGGGACATCATACTCGGCACAGAAGACGCACTCGTCCGCACCATCGATGCAATCCGTGATAAATACGATCTGGTTGCCGTGCTCTGCACCTGCATCCCTGCCATCACGGGAGAGGATATCCGGGGGATGCTCGAACAGGCGTATTCAGACAGCACCCGGATCTGTGTTATCGATGCACCCGGTTTCTCGGGAGAATACGAGGACGGTTTCCGGTCTGCCATCAGGGCGATCGATCCCCCCGTATCCGGCGGGAAGACCGGCGTGAACATCGACGGGCTCTCCCCCTTTGACCCGTTCCGGCAGGGAAACTTCCAGGAGGCACAAAGGCTGCTTGGGCTGGCCGGGACGGTGGCGGGTGCGGCTCTCCCATCAGGGAAGTACCGTTATGGACAACCCCTCTCCCCATACACCCTCCATACCAACCCTGACCTGACCCTTGATCTCGGAGAGTCTCTGGGATGTCTTGTCGGGCTTTCCCGGATCGAGGATGCCATCAGGAGGATCGCATCGTTTACCGGTGGAGCGGATGACCTGCTCGAACACGATATCCCCCTCGCCCGTGAGAAAATAACCGCGGCCTGTGACCGTTTCATAAAAAAGTTTGACCCGCCGCATGTCGCGCTCTTCGGGCAGTGCCGGACGATGCAGGAGATTGCCCTGATGCTCGAGGAATACCTCGATGCCGATATCCTCGTGATCGGATCACGCAACCCCCCCGTCCCCGGGAAATACAGGGTCGGGAGGGCACGAGATTACGATACCGTTGTGGAAATCCTCTCGCGTGAGAACCCGGACCTCGTGCTCGGATCATCGTTCGAGAGGTATGCATGCCCCGGTGCCGCATTTGTCGGGGTGACACCGCCCCTCAGGGGGACCGTCAGGCTCCATTCCCGTCCCCTCGCCGGTATCGAGGGGGCACTCGCACTCTTTGAATCGGTGCTGAACGCCTGCATGGACCACGCAAAGAGGAGACCGGACGATCCTTCCCCCTGACCTTCAGGGTTTCACTTTCACCCCGCGCTCATCGAGGGTTTATATACCAGTCCTTCCAGAGGTGGTGTACAGGTGAGAAAGAACCATGAAAAGGGCAGGATACCTCTGCAGGGACGGGCACGAGGTCCTTGACGGCGAGGGTGTTCCCCGGGAGGTCGTTTTCCTCTTCATACACGGGGCACGGCTCTGCATTCCTGTCGAAGAACTCACCGGTGTGATCGGGAGGGGAACGACCGGTTCCGTGAGGCGTATCAAGCAGAACTGGATGGAGTACCTCGGCAGCGAAGCGGGATCCATATCGCTCTCCCGATCCGGGAAAGCCCTCAACATCCTGCTCGTGAACGGGGACCGGTTCACGCTTTCCCTTGACTCACTCCAGGACGTGCTCTCCTACAGGGAAAGGGCTGCCCCCATCATGGAATTCCATGCAGGAAGCGGGAAGAGGTATCCCCCCAACCACCTCCTGACAGACTTTGCAGGGCCACTCTCCCCCTGCACGGCATGAAATCCCCCAAAAAGTGACTTCACATCTTTTTTACGAGGGCAGCAATGTAATCGCCGACATCCGATGTCCGGGACGTGCCTCCCATGTCCTTCGTGACGATTCCGTCCCTGATGGACCGGCCTATTGCTGCAAGTACCTTTTCGGCTGCCTCGGTCTCGCCGATATGGTCGAGCAGCATCGATCCCGCCCAGATCGTGGCCATGGGGTTTGCCTGGTTCAGACCCTTATACTTCGGTGCCGATCCATGGATGGGTTCGAACATGGACGTTCCTTTCGGGTTGATGTTTCCCCCGGCTGCAAGACCAAGGCCCCCCTGGATCATTGCCCCGAGATCCGTGATGATGTCCCCGAACATGTTGGGGGTTACCACCACGTCGAAGGCCTCGGGGTTTTTCACGAACCACATGGTGACAGCATCGACGAAAGCAAACTCCGTCTCGATATCCTTGTAACTTCCGCAGACCTCGGAAAAGACCTCCCTCCAGAGTCCGTACATGTCGGTCATGACATTGGCCTTGTCAACAGAGGTCAGTTTTTTCCTCCTCTTCCTTGCAAGGTTGCATGCATAGGTAATCACCCGCTTTGCCCCTTCGCGGGTGATGATTCCGATCTGGTATGCCATCTCGTCTGCATCGCTCTCGCAGTCGATTCCAAACCTGATGTTGTAGAGGGTGCGCA
>JASEES010000020.1 GCA_030019395.1 Methanolinea sp.
CTTTATCACAAACAGGAATTAGATGAACCTTATATTTCCATCGGCAGTTCTCACACTGATTTTTCCCTTTTCCTCCGGATAGTAAACGATTGTGCGGCCCTGGATTCCGCCCGTGTCCTCTGCGACGATCCTGATATTGAATTTTTTCAGCTGGATTTTCACAGCCTCGATGTTCCGGTCCCCGATGTTGAGGTTGCCGGAGAACGACTGGAACATGGAAGCCCCGCCGACAATTTTTGAGACGAGTCCATCCGGTTTCGATCCCTGGCGGCATATCCCCCTGATGAGGAATTCAACGGCAGTATCGGCATATTTTGCCGGGCGGTCAGTCCGTCCCTGCGAATCGGGAAGCATGATATGCGCAAGCCCCCCGATATCCTTTACCGGGTCATGGATCACGAGCCCTATGCAGGAGCCAAGGCCGATGGAGGACATCGGGGATCTCCCGATATGGTATTCACCAATCCCGACCATCACGACCTGTTCTTCAGGGCCCGGCATCATTTCCCCGTTACTTCATCAGGTTCTCGAGCATCCCGATGATTTCGTCCAGCATCGGCTTGTTGGGCAGGAGGAAGAGGTTGCTCGAGATCTTGTACTGGTCACTGTGCAGTTCCGTGCGGAATATGACGACCTGGTCGATCTGGGCATAGTCCTGGGCTGCAAGGATGGACTCGAATGCAGCATGGGGCATATCGATGACGAGGGACGGGGGAGAGGGGAGCATCACGATGGACAGGAGCGTCGCTGTTGCATCGAGGAACGCGGAGACCATGATGTTTCCAATCTCGAGGAGAGCACTCTGGTCCATCTCGGTCAGTTCCCTGTCGAGTTCCGTCATCCCGAGCATTGCATTTGTCAACCGGACAACAGAGTTCTTCGGGACGTGCAGGAGCACGTAGCCGCCGCCCGAGACTTCCCCATGGATCTGGAATATGACGAGGGCTGCCTGCTCGTCGCTCACGTGTTCATGGATCTTTCCAATATCGACCACGTTGATCTCAGGAACCTCCATCTCGATGTTGGTCATGAGCATCGTGGAGAGGGTTGTTGCAGCATGAGCCGCCCCGATGTTCCCCAGTTCCCTCAACGCGTCTGATTGCTGGCTGTTGAGCATCTTGTTTCTCCTTTGTCACGTTTCAGATACGATCGAGTTCACGTCCAGGACCGGGACCACCTCGCCGTCACCGGGGATGGTAACGCCCGAGATGCCCCTGACCGTTCCGACCACCTTGGAGAGTGGCTTGATCACGACCTCCTGCTGCCCCTCGATCTCGTCGACGGCAATCGTCCTCTTCCTGTTCTGGTGCTGGAGAACGACGAGGATCTCGGTTGCAGGTGAACGTCCGAACATGTCATCGAGCCGGTCAAGGGGCATTACCTCGTCCCGGAGGAGGATCGTCTCCCTGCCCCCGATGGTGTGGATGTTTCCGGTGTCAAGGCCTGCAACTTCCACGACGTTGTGGATGGGTATCGCGCACCTGCGTCCGTTGATCCTGACCATCATCACGTTGACGATTGCCATCGTGGGAGGCAGCAGGAGTTCAAACGTTGTCCCCTCACCCTCCCGGGAATCGACTTTTATCGTGCCGTGGAGAGATTCGAGCGTCGTGCGCACCACATCGAGACCGACTCCCCTCCCGCTGATGTCCGTGATCTTTTCTGCGGTGCTGAATCCCGGGTGGAAGAGGAAATCGATAATCTCTTCGCGGGTCAGGGCCTGTGCCTCCTCCGGGGTAATCAGGCCCTTCTCGATTGCTTTTTTCCTGACTTTTTCGGCGTGGATGCCCTGCCCGTCATCCTTGATCGTGATGATGACGTTGTCACGGTCTCTCCGGGCAGAAAGGAGGAGCGTCCCCTTGCGCGGTTTTCCTGCAGCCTCCCTCACTTCAGGTCTCTCGATGCCATGGTCGATTGCATTCCGGATGAGGTGGAGCAGGGGGTCGTTGAGGCCATCCATGACGCTCCGGTCGAGTTCAGTGTCCCCGCCTTCCACGATGAATTCCACTTCCTTTCCTTCCCTGTTTGCAATGTCCCTGACAGTCCGGGGGAACCTGTTGAAGATGTGGGAGAGGGGGATCATCCGGATATCCATCATCAGTGCCTGGAGATCGGAAACTGACCTGCCGATCATGTTAAGGGTCTCGTCCAGCTCCTTTATCTGGTGGCCCCGCGCTATCTCCGTGATCCGTCCCCTGTTGATGACGAGGTCTTCCACGAGGTTCATCATCGAGTCGAGCCTGCTGATGTCAACCCTGATATTCTTGACCTCGCGGCTCTTCTCCACCTTTTCAGGCTGTTTTGCGGTCCTGATATCCTCTTTCTCCAGGGGTTGGACGGGGGCTGGCGGGGAAGCAGGTACAGGGGTCTTCCTTCCTCCTTCCGTAACGGTTGCAGACAGGACATCTGTCGTGGTTGCGATTGTCTTCAGGGCGTCAAGCCCGGCATCGCTGGTGATCTCGACTTCGAACCTGCGGCCGAACTCTCCATCCTCGACAACGGAACGGTCAGGGATGACTCTCTCAATGGTCCCTACCTCTTCCAGGTTCTGGAGAATTATCATGGCCCTGAGGTTGGGGTTGTCACAGGTATCGGTCAGCTGGATTGCAAGGGAGTACCGGGGAGCTCCCGCAGGCATACCCGGAGATTCTGCTCCGGGTGCAGAGGTATCTCCCGCAGCAGGAGGTGTCACGGATTCCGGTCCCCCCCTGATCCCTCCTTTTCCAATCCACCTTTTCAGCTCGTTCTCGAGATCGTCGAGATTTGGAGGAATTCCGGGACCCCCGCATTCGATGTCGTCAAGCATTGCCTCTATCTGGTCCGATGCGACGAGGAGGGAGTCCATGAGTTCCCTGCTGACGGCAAGTTTCCCGTTCCGGATCTCCTGGAAGACGTCTTCCATCGCGTGGCAGAGGCGTTCCATGCCCTTGAAATCCATGGATGCTGACATCCCCTTCAGGGAGTGTGCAGACCGGAATATCTCGGCAATAGCAGTCTCGGACGCCTCCGTCTCGAGAAGGAGGAGGTTTTTCACGATATTCTCGTGGTTTTCCCGTGATTCCGCGATGTAGAGGGACCTGTATGCATCGAGTTCTGACATAAACCTTCAGTTCACCATCCCTGCCACGACCCTGGCAATCTCTTTTCCCATCTGCCTGAGTGGAACGACCTTGTCCACGCAGTTCCGCGAAAGGGCCGACCGTGCCATGCCATAAACGAGGCAGTCCTCCTCACTGCAGACGATAGTCTTTCCACCATGCTGCTTGATGGCGGCCATCCCCTCCCCTCCGTCTGACCCCATCCCGGAGAGGATGACGGAGACTGTCCTGTCACCGAACGTGGTTGCAGCGGACGTAAACGTCCTGTCGACGGCCGGGCGGACGCTGTGGACGGGGGGGGACTGCGAATGGATGATACGACCACCTTTCATGCCGTTCTCCCCAACGTGTGCCCCGATGATGGTGTGGTATCCACCCTTGGAGATGTAGACGTTTCCCCGCAGGAGAACGTCCCCGCTCTCCGTCTCCTTCACCGGCATGGGTGAGATTCTGTTCAGCCTTGTCGCTAGCGAAGCGGTAAACCCTCCCTCGGGCATGTGCTGGGTGATGACCATCGCGGCAGGGATGGGAGAATCCATCGACGAGAGGAGGACATCGAGCATGGGCGGACCACCTGCCGATGCTCCAATCACGACGAGCCTGTCGGCAAGCGCTTCGGGTGGCTTTTCCACCCTCCTGACATAGGCGATACTGATGAGGTTGTGTACCTTGTCAATGAGTTCCTTCCCGATCCCCCTCACGGCGCTGATATCCTTTGGCTTGAGCATGAAGTCATCGGCCCCAAGCATCATCGCAGCCCGGGTCATTTCCGCACCTTCCGATGTCAGTGAGGAGAGCATCAGGACTTTCGGGAAAGCTGCTGCCTTGGAGCGGCTTTTCAACACTTCGAGCCCGTTCATCCGGGGCATCTCGATGTCAAGGGTCATGACATCGGGCGCATACTCGTTGATCTTCTTGAGTGCATCCACGCCGTCGATTGCAGTAGCAACTACCTCGATTTCGGGGTCCTTTTCCAGCATGTCCCTGATCATGGTCCTCATGAACAGGGAATCATCAACGACCAGAACCCGGATCATCGTCTCATGAACTCAGCACGTTTTTGATCTCTTCGAGGACCTTGGGAGCCTGGAACGGCTTGACGATGTAGCCTTTTGCACCTGTCTTGATGGCAAGCTTGACCATCTGTTCCTGGCCCACGGCCGTGCACATGACGACCTTCGCGTTGGGGTCGATCGCCCGTATCCCCTTCAGGGCCTCTATTCCGTTGACCTTGGGCATTACAACATCCATTGTGACAAGGTCAGGCTTGAGTTCCTGGTACTTGGCAATGGCTTCGTCTCCATCACCGGCTTCACCAACGATGTCATGCCCTCCGGAAAAGAGGATATTCTTCAGGAGTGTGCGCATGAAGAGAGTATCGTCCACTATCAGAATTCTCCCCATATATACCACTATACAGGTAATTCCGAAGAATTTATATATTTAATGTTGGGGGCCGGTGCGGAATGCCTTCTCCCTACTGCGTGGGGGGTTTTACGGATTCCGTGATGAAACGGACGCCCTTGGGTGTGAGCTGGACCTCCCTCCTGACCTGGGTTACCTCGGCCATCCCGAGTTTTAAGAGCTTTTCGTAAATCTCGTCCAGGTTCTTGTATGGAATGTTGAGCATTTTTTCGATGGCATGGGAGTCCATCCCGCTGTAGATGAGCATGCCGACCTGGGCTGCGACGGGATCCAGTTCCTCACCGGTGATTTCCAGGTCCTTTGTCGCATCCTTGAGGAAGTTTATGAGGATTTGCAGTGTGGACAGGGGGCACAGGACGTAACTCGTCACCACGTCTGTATTTTCCATGTGGTCCAGTTTCAGGACGTCCACCTGGTTCTTCTGGACCTCCTTCTTTGTGATCTCCATGCTTGTGACTTCTTTAAGGGCAACGGAGACCTGCTTGTTCTGGCTGACGAACCAGATCGTGGATTTCAGGACAGCAATGGCCCCTTTCTCCCATGTTGCATTCGTGACCATCACCCCGCCCCGGACTGCTGGCGACATGAAATATGCCATCAGCCTGTACGCGCTGCAGGACATCGCAATGAAACGTTTCATTGCCTGGAGGACCTTTTCCACGCTGGCAATCCTGTAGATGACGGGCGGGTCCCCCTTGACGGTAACGATGAGGACGTTTTTCTTCTCCTCGAGGTCAATGACCGACTTGTAAGGAATGGCAGCCTTGAACGGTTCCACGACGTTCATGGAATCCTGTTGCAGGTCGATTTTGCCGACCAGCCATTTCCCGTCCTTCTCGATCTTGACCGGTACCAGCGCCATGGTGCGTAATCCTTCCGGGATCAACGGGTTCCCGGTTTCCTTGGTTTCAAGAGGTCTTCAAGTTCTTTCTGGAGATCGGATGCGTTAACCTTGATATCTTTGAGATCCCTGATAAGGCTTGCATATTCGCTCTTTTTCTTGACCTTTGCCTCTGACTTGAGGGAGGCCATCAGGTCATCATCCTCGCGTTTCCCGGTTCCAAAGGAGAGCATCTCCGTCTCGGGCTGGGATAGCGAGGCGGGAACTTTTTGTTCCTGGGCTGGAGGCGCCGGCGCCGGCGTTGCCATCGGACCCTTTGCGGCCGGAGCAGTGCCCCCTCCCGCAGAGACCGGGGCAGCAGGTTGTGGAGACGTGCCCTCCCCCTCGATCTCGATTCCATCGAGATCGAGGTTATCGAGGCCACCCAGGTCTTCCTCCGGCAAGGGGATCTCCATGGTAGTTGCCGGCATCCCTATTTCGTCCTTGTGGGCTTCGAGGATCTCTTTCACCTCGTCAGCATCGTTTGTCTCGTCAATGGCGATGGGAGCCTCGTCCGATGTGAGTGAAAGGTCCATCTGCTGGACGCCTGTATCCGGGGCAGTGAAATCCTGCGTGGGAATTTCGATGCCCAGGTCTTCATCCCCGGGGATGGAAAAGTCGCCGGGAGGCTCGATCTCGCCCAGGAGATCGGGGTTCAGGTCTTCGCCCACGAGGGCTGAGAAGGGATCCTCTGCTTTCTTTTTCTCCGCGGGGACCGACTCAGGGACGATGTCATCCAGTGATGCGACTGCTTCACCCCTGACTGTCTGGTCGAGCAGCGTGTCGATTTTTTTTGCACGGTCTGGGGATTCATCCCGCGAAAGGCGTGCTTTTTTCAGGTCTCTGCCAAGAACTGCAAATGCCTTTTTCAGGGAAGAGATAATTTCGGGAAATTTTCGCCCGCCTTCGCGGGTTTTTGGTTTTTTCTCCTTTTTTTCCTTCACCTTTCTGATTTTCTGCTCCTTTTCGGGTCTGGGACCGGCAGTTTCTGACTTCTTCTTTCGTTTCAGGGAAGGCATCCTGATGGTCCCCGTGAGGAAGAGGACGAGGAGAGCGAGTGCGATGGCGCCAAGCAGGAGGTAGAATAACGGGACAGGGAAAAGGAGCATCACGGTTCCGAATGCCATGATGACGACGAGGAGAATTACCCTGACCGTTGACTCCTGCATTTTTCAAATCCCCTGGAATGTTGGAATGTTGAAGAACATACCAACTATTACCGGCGCGACGATATAAATGATGCCCGTCACCCCGAGGAGAAGGCTTCCGAAGAAGTAATACATGTAGCGATCCCCGCCCATCACGATCCTCCCTGCAAAGATATTCGACACGGTGAGAATGGAGATCATGATAACAGTATAGACACTCATCTCGTACTCCGGGAAATTGACAAAGAGGTTAATCCCCCCCGCCAGGCTTCCGGAAATCGTCCCCGGTTGTGAAAGGGCTGACCCTGCCGTGGATCCCATCGTGGAAATGACACTGCCGATAGCTTTTGACATGGTAACCATGATGTGGTAGAGGAAGAGGAATATTCCGACCATCATCGCGTGCATGGGGATGAGGAGGATGACGAAACCCATGGAGACGTTGTTCCTTTTTTCGCGCAGGAGTACCTGTTCCAGCATCGATGAACCCACGATCTGGCCGATGATATCCGGTTTTCCACCCAGTTCGACGGAGTCGCGGAAGATGTTGAGGTACTTGTATATCAGGTTGCTCCCGCACTCGTGGATGAAACGCTGCCACACAAGTTTCTCGTCGAGACCGAGGTTCAGCTTCGAGTAGACACCGTTGATGAAAGGCTCGAGGGCTTCGAGTGATTTCCGGTCTATTTCCGAGAGGGCGCTGCCTATGGTGATTCCCTTCCCTCCCATGACGGCACCGAGGGACCGGATGAATGTCGTGAATTCCGAGTCACGGACGATAATGTTTTTGTCGTCGAGGTACCCGATGAACCCGAGGGGAAGCAGAAGGAGTCCAATCATGAGCATCGAGAGCCCGACATTCGTGGTAAGGACCGCGAGGATGATGCCAGCCATGAAGGCCAGGGGGATGATCTTCCTCTCGAGGCTGCGTATTAAGTTCTGTTCCCTTGACCCCTTCCCGAGGTGGTGTGTCTTGTCATCCTGGGGAACCGATTTGTACATTGTCACGAGACCGAAGACGGATACTGCCAGAACGATCATGTAGGAGGAAATGAGAGTCTGCTGGATATCGTCGGGTGCAAAGATGGCAACCGATATCATCATGATGATTCCGACAAGGGTTGCAGAAAAGAGCATCGCGATGTAGGCATCGCTCCACTTCTTGAGCATCTCGAGCCCCTGCTCGTATGCATTCCGGTAGACGCTCCGGATGGTCGAAAGTTCCCTTGTCAGGAAGTCCTCGTCGGGGACTCCTGACTCGATGGAATTCGAGTACCGGTGGAGCATGCTCCGCAGCATATCGTTCTGGACCTTGTCGGCCATCAGGGAGAGGGCCTGGACGTAGCTGTAGTTCCAGCGCTTGACGAAAAATTCAATCCTTTCTATGTACTTGGTGGGGACATACTCCTTCCTGGCCGCTGTATACGCAAAGATTTCCGGGCGGGTCGCCTGTGCGGTCGTGATAGAGGCCATGTAGGTGACCATGAAGAGGAGGTCAGGACCCATCCTCTTGTTCTCCGAGAGTCCCGAAAACCTCTCTTTGATTGATGAAAAAGCGTCCTGGAACGGCAGCTTTCCTGCGTTGGCCTGGCGGACCTTTTCACCGAACCCTGTCAGCGGCATCTACATGGAGTCGATATCGATCTTGAGGAGTCCCTGCTTCTTGATCTTGGTCATCATGTGGTAGAGGTCGTAGAAGCCCGTGTACCCGGCCTTGTGCAGGCGTTCGAGGATCCGTGCCCTTTTTTCCACCTCATCGTATATTGCGGCTTTCTTGTGTTCCGGGATACCGAGCATCGTCGCAATCTTGTTCTCGAGCAGGTAACTGCTCCCCTTGCCGGTGAACTCGTGGGTGTCGGTGACAGGGTCCCAGTGGAACATCTCGACAAAGGAGAACCCCTGGGTCTCGGGATTGAAACCGACAAGCTCGTTGACGCTCAGCATGCGGCGGACAGTTTCGCCGCTCGGGCGCTTGACGGCACTCTGGATAACGACGATGTTGAGGTTGTCAACGTACGTTTTGGGGATGTTGATGGGGTCCCCGCAGAGACGCTGGATGAGCTTTTCCACGGAAGCAGCGTGGAACGTCGAAAGGACGGGGTGACCCGTCTGCATTGCACCGAACGCGACCGAGCCTTCGACACCACGGATCTCACCCACGAGGATCTGGTTTGGGCGCTGGCGGAGTGCGGCCTTGAGGAGGTCGAACATGGTGACATCCGATCCCTCACCCTCGCCCTTCCCCTTGCCCTTGGAGACCTCCCGGGTCCAGTTCTTGTGGGGTACCTGGAGCTCGGGGGTATCCTCGATGGTCACGATCTTGTTCTCGGGCGGGATGAACGTCGTGAGCGCATTGAGGCTCGTCGTCTTTCCGCTCGCGGTCTCGCCGCTCATGAAAAGGGACATCCCGTTCTCGATGCAGATCCACAGGTATGCTGCAACCATGTAGTCGCACGTCTTGAACTCGATCAGTTTCAGGATGCTGATCGGGTCGTCCATCGCCTTCCTGATGGTAAAGTTGCTCCCTTTCCGGCTGATATCCGTGCTGTACACGATGTTGATACGCGAACCATCCGGGAGCGTCGCGTCCACGATGGGGTTGCGGTATGTAATCGGCCTCTTGGTCCGCTCTGCAAGCTTGATAACGAAGTTGTCGAGTTCTTCGGTGTTGTCCCACCCGACGACCGATTTCAATCCCTTGAATATCTTGTGCTCGACGAAGATGGGACCGACGCCGTCAACGGTGATATCTTCGATGTAACGGTCGTTGATAAACGGTTTGAGGAGCCCCACGTCGATCTTGTCGCGGATGATCATGTACTCGATTGCCCTGTACTCCTGCGGTGAGACGATGATCCGTCCGTCAGGTGTCTGGGGAACGCTGGCAAGGATTGCTGTCTTGTGGGGATTGGTCCTGGCCGTCAGGTCCTTGTTGAGGAAATCCTTGAGTTTTGCGCCAAAACCCTTCTGGTTCGTTTTTCCCGGTAGCGCCGCAACCTGCTCGCCCGGCTTGCGGACATAGAGGACCTGGCTGATGAGACGCTTCAGGACCTCGGCCCGTTCCTCGTCGGTGACCGGGTCCTCTTCGAGAGCGTCCAGCAGGTCCACGAGTTTTATCTCGACGGCAGGGAGGAGTTCCTTGACACTGTGCATGAAAGACGGGTCGACGGGGATGTAGTAATTGCGGACGTCGTTTGGGTCAAAAAAGATGTGGACAAAGACCGTGTCATCCGCCGGGTAGATGAGGTTTGGGTCGGTCATCGACTTGAGATCACGTTTCAGCTCGGAGAAGAAGAGGGGGATCCCGTACTCATCGACAGGGAAGATGTGGAGGTATTCGAGGAGGTGCGGTGCCTTTTTCACGTATTCCTTGGCATTCACCGGCAGCATGCGGTATAGTGCACAGCCTTCGATGTTGTTTGCACAGTCGTTGTCCTCTGTGTTTTCTGCCGGCTTGAAGGGGAGGGTGAGGGCTGCTGTGAGGGAGGACATTGCCGATCACACCTTTGCCATCGATATGGGGATGATCTTCATTCCGTAACCGGGGTGGACCTCGAAAGAGACGAGATTTCCAGTCGTCTTGCGGGCACCCCTGACCTTGACCACCTCGAGGACCATCACGTACTTGTCCCCGATCAAGGCCTTCTTCATCGAGAGGTGGGCATCGCAGATCGACCGGATGCGGATGAGGGTGTCTTCCTCGAAGGCGTACGTGTGCAGGGTGATCAGGATGGTCTTTCCGTGGTCCACGAGGTTCTTGCAGTTCGTCAGGAACGAGAGGATGGATGACTGTTCCGTGTATTCCGTGAACATCGTCAGCGAGTCGATGACCGCGACCTCGGCCTTGCTCTGGCGGATGTGGTTGACGATCCGCTGGAGGATGCCGTCCATCTCTTCCTTCGTCCACTTGAACCCGACCATGTGGAGGTGGAAGAGGCGGATATACCCCCAGGCAAAGTAGTCGGAGACATCGAGGCTCATGGACTCCATCTGGGAGAGGAAACTCTTCGCGGTGAGCTCGGTCGAGTAGAGATCGACCCGTAACCCCTGCTTCATGGCTCCCCACATGATCTGCTGGGTGAGCACACTCTTTCCGGTATCGTTTTCACCCTCGATCAGGGTGAGCGAGCCAAGCGGGATACCATCGGCTATTTTCTTGTCGATCTCGCTGTTTCCGGTCGAGAGGATGTTCTTGTCCTCGCCGCCAAGGAGGCTGGAGAGCCCCTCGCTGACTGACCCCGCCATAATAAGTATTGTGATTTTGTTCTCCGTTTCTATTTAAATTATTGCAGGAGGCAGTGCATTTTAAGAAAGGACCCTGCGGGCCGATACACCGTTGGGTGTTGTGACCTGGATTCCGATAGGTGTTGAAGACTCGGAATAGGTGATGATCATCGTCATGGTCTCCCCCGGATCCCACTGGGTGGGATAAAAATATCCGAGGGACCTACTATCATTCCACCAGCCATCACCGCTTCCCGGCGAGTATTTATACAAAACGGGTCCCGTTCCAGGAAAAAAGAGATAGACCTCCATGTTTTCGAAATCCCGGATGGGCTCGTTCCCTGTATTGGAGAGAGTGATTGACAGCGGACTCGTGAGGTTGACTGGTGGCTCTCCGATCTCAAGCGATGTCCCAAGCATTTTGAGCTGGATCTCGGTCATGTCCTTCTGGGCTGTGGTCACGATTTCGCTCGTGGCAAGGGTGCTCCCGGCAAGGACGTACGCCGTGATGATGATGATGATGATTCCAAATGCAGTCGCAACGAGACTTGCTGCTGCCATTCAGACCTCCTTTTTATCAGCTTGAGAACTTGGCAAATGTCAGGTCCCTCCTCACCCCGTTCGGAAGGACGATGGCGACATAGACATCGTCGTCCCCAGAAAGGTACGAACCAATGCCAGTCTTTGTGATCGCCAGCGTCTCACCGGGATCCCAGTAGGAGTTAACGAGGTCTTCCTTGTTGTACAGCCCCTCGAGCGACCAGCGTTCAAAGTTCCCGGGGTTGCCTGCATACATATCGCCATTATCGATCTCGTTGACATGGATACGTGCGGTTCCCACGTTTTTGCACCAGACCTTGACGGCCGTGTCATTGGCAAACGTGTTGACGATCCGGAAATCGGTCCGCATCTTGGTTTCTGCCTGTGTCGAGACGGAGCCAAAGGTGTCTGCGGTCCTGTAAATGGCAGGAAAAATCGCGTTGATGAGCACACCCGCGGCTATAACGGCACTGATGAGAAAAAGGGCAGTGACGATGGTCTCGCTTGACATCTCACCCTACGGTCTGTCACGGGAGGGTAAATATCCTTGCTCCCCGGCATCTTCGCGGGGATGCCGCCCAGGAGCGAGGTACTTCTGGGTATCCCTCCCTTCCCTCTTCTCCATCAGGACCTCGATCATGTCGCGGTCCAGTGTCGAGTCCGAGGGGTTCAGGATATGGTTGAGCTCGTAGAGCTCGGATACGAACTCGTCTGCCCGTATCTCGTGCAGCTCCCCGATGCTGGTCGGCATGAGGCGTGCCATGTCTTTGACGAGCTTGCAGGACTTGTCAGAGATGTAGCCCATCGCGTGGTAGGCATCGAGCATCAGGTCGACGCGGTCATGCCCGAAACGCTTGACGTTGCGGGATGTCCATTCAAAGAGGCGGAAGACCTTCTGCAGCCTGACCTTGTCACCAGCAGCCGCCTTTGCACCCTCCTCCTCTTTCGGGAGCGATGCAAGCTGGGACTTGAGAGCAGCCAGAAAGTCCATGTCTGTCTTTCCGGGTTGGACTGAAGGCTGCGTCGCCGGGACTCCCTGGGTGACACCCTGAGCGGAGGGGTAAGCCTGAGGTACCTGCTGGTCCTGCGCTGAGACCCGGGTATCCTGCCCGGCACCCTTGTCCTCCTTCTCATCGGTCTTCTTTGTCTCGGCTGTCGACTTGATGGCACCTGCAGCAGACTCGATGGCACTCGACGTATCCTTGAGAACGCTTGCCATTTTTGCAGAAACGTCTTCTCCGGAATCCCCGCTGCCTGCAGACACGATGGGGTTCTCGAGGTCGTTCATCCGTTCCCGGATATCGATCAGCAGTCGCTTGATGGAGGTCTTGATCAGCTCAACCTCGTCCTGGAGCTTGAGGAGCTTGACCTCCGGGTCGTCAGAAGAGGCAGATGCGATGATGTGGTCGACCTGAGACTGACTGACTGCCATGAGGAATTCTCCTTATTGAAGATTATTAAAGGTTACCCTGTTCCAGGTATTATTATAGAATTAAATCTATATAATGGATATCACTCTTGCACTCCACACCAGCGTGAATGATGAGGGTGTGAAAAGTCAGTTTCCATCATACCTTCATTGTGCCAGAGACATCTCTCAATGGTGAAGAGTGACAGTCCATTCCGTTGATGAACGAGAAAAAGGGAAATAGTTTTGGGATTTTTCAGGTCCCAAGGATGTTCACTATGTCGATTCCTGCCGGGACTCTCCGCACGATCGGATAAGCTGCGCCGCTTGCCGGCTGAAGGGTCAGGGTGAAAGTGGTGCTTGGTGTTGTAGTATTGGGAAGTTTAATTCCCAGGATGTACTGTTCCCCGGGTTCGAGCAGGTCATCAGTATCGGCGTTGACCCTGTCAAGAATACCCCACATTGGAGTGGTGTTGGTCTTTAGCCAATCTTCTGTGATGCCGTCTTTGGGTGTACCATACTCATCACCATACCACCTCTGTTTCTCATCGGTATACTCAACGACAACCTTGGTCATATCTACCGCGGTTCCACCGGCAGTATTACCGATGGTGAATTTTACGTGCGAGAGGTTTTTTGCGTTGGTTTCTAGTGCTATCCCGTAGACGCTTCCAATGACCTCGAAACTCGAGGTGGCCTGTTTCGTTGCCGAATAGACAGTTTCCTGGCTTTTCTGGGTCGTGAAGAACCCTGCCCCGAGCACCACGTACGAAAAGACTGCAGCCACGACAACGAATGCGATCAGGACGATTGCTGCTTCGAGACCGGTGAATGCCCTCTCGTTATCAATATTTTTCCGGGTCATTTCAATACACCTCGTAGAAACTGTCTGCATTTAACCCTGGCGGTGCATGTTTCTGGAGGAGGAGTGATGCTCCCACGTCCGGTTTTATCTCAATGGAGAACACAGCAGTCTTATTTATTTCAACACCAGGATCCTGGGCATTGAGGACAACCCTGAACATCTCATCGGTTTCAAGAAGGTCGTCACCATCTCCAATGATCTGGGTCCTGTTGATTTTATACGTCCCATTTGCCTTCTGGTCCACGTATAATGCTTCCTGAGCGGTCGTGGTGAGATGGTACGTAATCCGGGTCAGGTCAATGGGAGACGCTCCCGCGGCTGGTTTGAGGTTGAACGAGATGTTTTTTACCGCACCTGAACCATCCGTTTCCAGCACGACAGGTCCCGATTCCGCAAGGTTTGCGCTTGCCTGTTTCGTCGCCGAGTACACCGTTTCCTGGCTCTTCTGGGTCGTGAAGAACCCGGCGCCGAGCACTACATACGAGAACACCGCAGCCACGACCACGAATGCGATCAGCACAATCGCGGCTTCAAGCCCGGTGAACGCGTCATCGTTTCTTTGATCTTTTCTCATAGTCTACACCTCGCAAGACTAACGGATCCCTCCGGTTAGCCTGCAAGTGTAGATTATCTTCTCTATTTATAAACATTTGCTTCATAGCCCCTCCCTTTTTTACGAAAAAGGCATTTTACCGGAGGGTAACCCTGTAAAACAAAAGGGAAAATTTAAATAGTATTATTCAACGCCTCGACTGCCCGCGGATCGTCGATCTCCTCCAGTGCCCGTATCACCCGGAGACGGACACCGGAGTCCTCGTCGTTGAGCGCCTCGATGAGGGGTTCGACGACCCGCGGGTCGTTGCACTTCGAAAGGGCACTCACTGCACGGAGCCGGACGCTCCGGTCGGGGTCCTTCAACGCGGCAATGAGAGTGTCGATGACACTGTGGTCACCGATCCGGCCGAGGGACTTGATGACCTCGCGGCGGACGAACCTGTTCTCGTCCTGCATGGCCCGGGTAAGGGCGGGGAGTGCCCTCTTGTCACCGATGATCCTGAGCGCGACTGCTGCCCCTGTCCGGACGTGCCAGTCGGGATCTTCCATGGCAGAGACGAGGTGGGAAAAGGCTTTTTCTCCCATATCCCCGAGTCCCTCCGCGGCACCCTCGCGCCCGTACCGGTCCTCGTCCTTGAGGGCATTGATAAGGGGGACAATCGCCCGTTCGTCCCCGATCTTCCCAAGCGACTTGGCAGCCTCCCTCCTCACGTACCGGTTTTCATCCGACAGCAGCCCGATGAGGGGCTCGACGGCCCGGCTGTCGCCGAGCTCCCCGAGTGCCCGTGCCGCCTCCTCGCGCACTTCTTCGTCAGGGTTATGGAGTGCACGGATAACGTCCTCGAATGCCCCCTCGAACTTGATCTTCGCCCGGACAGAGGGGTGTTCCATTGCTTCCTCGAACGTCTCTCCAAGGCCAGAGTGTTCGAAGAACCCCCGCAGGAACGACTCGACAAGAGTCCTGTCCTTTGCATACAATGCAAGGGCAACGAAGATCGCGATGTCCATACCCGCATTGAGGAGGGCGATGAAGGGGTTTAACACGATTCCCTCGAGGAACAGGAACGTTGTGAGGAGCAGGATTGCGGCGATGAGCAGCAGCGTGATCTGGAGGCCCCGGCGGGGGTACCAGAGCGCGAGCAGGATGATCGGGATGAGGTAGAGATGGGGGATCAGGGGGTAAAGCGAGGCAGCAAAGACCTGGTCGCGGGTGACAATGAGGTAGAGCGTAAAGATGAGGGACGTCACTGCAAAAATCGCGATGATGCCCAGCTTGACGGTATCCCTCCTCTCCTCGAGCGTCTGGTGGGCAGATGCAAGGATGCGGGAGGGAGTGGGCATGGTATGATCAGTATGATGCAGGGTACCATAAAAACGGAACGGTGCCCTTCCCAAATCAATGACGGTGTGCGTTCCCGGGTTGAAGAAGGGAGAGGCAATTCTCCGGCACGAGAGAATGGGTTCCAGAAAAAAAACTTGGAGAGGGCATGAGCCGGATATCCAAGTTCCCGAATTGGTCTGCCAGGCAGTCTCATGCCCGACAGGGCAACCTGATACCTTCCAAACCTATATTTCAGGAGAACACACCATCTGATAACGTCATGGAGCTCATGAATATCAGACCCTGGATATTTTTTTACCTCATCTGTTTCGTTGCTCTCCTCCTTGCAACGACCTTCATCGTCCAGGGTATAACCCCGCTCTTCTGGATGAGCTCCACACTCATCATAGTCGTGGTGGGATTCAATTTCATCCTCATTTTCAACGAGATAAGGGAACACAGGAAGAGGAAGGCCCTGATGCAGCAGATCTCGAACCCAAATAAGGGCAATGTGGAGACGAAAGGAAAAAATGGAGGAAAATAGGGAGAATCAGGCCGGAGGAGTCACGGTTCACCCGGGCATCCACGAGGTCACGTTCTGGAAGACCTTTGCCACTCTCCGTAAGATGATTCGGCACCTCGAAGAGAGGGACCTGCTGATCGCAAAACTCTCGAAAGACCCGACACTTCCTGAAAAGACGCGGGACGAAGTGATTGCCTGCCTGAAGAGTGAACAGGCAGAGAACCTCTCCGCTTTCCACGACTTCCTGGTCAATTTTATTACTATCGGGATGCAGGGACTCCACCAGACAGGAATAACGCTCGAGTTCTCGTTCCAGGAGAATGGCACGTACCGGGTTCTTGGGGCCTCTCTCCGTGTCGATGGAACTCCGCTCCCCCTCCCGGACGGGGAAGGCCGGAGACTGGTCTCGATCATCTCTCCCGTGCTGCTCTCGGGAGATGACCCGGGGCAGGCACTCGTTGCCTTTTACAAGTCGTGCGAGGAGATGCATGACCGGGAAAGGGGATATGGCCTAGACAGCTGCAGTCTGGAACTGACCCGCGAGATCTATCCCGGCACATCTTTCCACGCAAGGCTTCGCCTTCCTGCATACATTTTTTGCAGGGAGACACTTTCCGGCAAATAATACAATACATGCCTGCCAGGGTACGACACGCTCCTTTTTTCCCTGTGTGGTTAGGTTTATCATATCCCCGCTCTGTAAAAACTGTGAGAGAGGATGGACGAACTGGTCATTTACCTGATCATCGCAGTGCTGATGTTTGTCATCGGGCTGGTCGCGGGGCACCTTGTGATGAATATATACTATTCAAGGCGGTTTCTCGCGGTTGCAAAGGAGTGTGAGCGGGCGGACTCCATCGTTCCCCTCATCACGGAGATGGAAAGGGAGTCCTGAAGAAAAGGGAGAGGAAGAAAATGGTTGACATAACGGCGTATACAGTCATCAGCATCGTCACGCTCTGCTTTGGCCTCCTCGTCGGGTTCCAGGTGGCACATATCATGTATGTCCGCCGCCTGACACGCCTTGCAAAGAGGTGCGTGGATACCGGGACAATTGCCCCTGTCCTCGTCGAAATGGAGATTGCAGAGAGCCCGGAGAAGTGAAAAAGGATTATCCTTTTCTCTCGGACTGAGCCTGTTTTAACATCATCCGCTTGAGCTTGTCGCGGCAGCTGTCCTTTAGGTCGGACCAGGGGATGGATTCAACCTCGACTCCCCTGCCGGTCTCTTCCTTTGTCATGTCCACTGCCATGGCCAGGGTATGGTCGAGGGATTTTGCCCGTTCCCAGCATTTCCTTGCCTCTTCGTCCCTCCCGAGCCCTCCCTGGAGGGTTATCCCCTTGAATGCCCATACATCCGCGTTTCCCGGGACGATCTCGAGGGCCTTGTCATAGTACTCGACTGCTTCCTCGAACCGCCTGTCATGGGCGAGCATATCTGCCTTGAGGACATAACCGTCCGCAACATTCAGGGATCGGTCGACCTTCTTCCAGAATCCGTCCTTCTTTTCCATGGGACGCAGAGATCCTTTTTCTCCTGCCAGAGTGATTTCCTGACTGAACTTATAAAAATATGGATGGATCCCGCGGGAAGAGATACATTCCGTTTCATCTTTTCGAGTATAAATACATAAATATCGGCAATACAATCTCTTCTCCTTATGAAGGGTGGAGGAATCGCCTGTCTCCTTGTTATTATCCTCGTTGTGGCAGTCCTGGCCTGCGGGTGTATCACGCCACCCAAAGAGAGTAAAGGGAAAATCACGCAGGGAAGCGGGGGGACAGGCACGCAGGAGGCTACTACGGCACCGACGCAGAATGTCATCGATACCCGGGTCGTCACGCAGGCAACACCTTTCCCCACACCGTTACCACCCGAAACACCCGTATCCTACAGCAAGATGCCGGAACCCACTTACGAACAGACGGTTTATAAAGCGGTCTACCGGAGCGTGATCCCCTTCTCCAACAATGCCACTGCTTATTCCGTCACCGTCGAAAATCCCCCCCTCATCATCGAAATGTGCATCTCCCCAAAGATGGTGACGAGGAATATCTGGTACGAGAGCAGGTTCACCACGAGGGATGACGTCTACGTCACGCAGACTGTCATCAGCCCGAATGCATACCTCGAAGTCAAAGTCCGTGACAGGGCATCCGGGAATATCATAGCCCAGGACGGGTTTGCCCGGACATACAGCGTCGACAGGTACAGGGTCCTGACGATCCGATCGGCAGGGGATTACCTTGTGGAGTTCTCCGGAAACGATCTCTCGGCAACGGTCCAGATGCGTGTCCCTGTCGGGCCGGAAACGGACATAACGCCTGTGGCAACTCTCTCATGCCCCTCGTGAAAGGGACGAGAGATCTTCGGGGCGGTTGATGTTGGTGAAGGTGCGCAACCCCGGGTCGATCTCCCCGAAACTGCGGGCATCCACGAAAACCACGTGAAGGGAACCGGCGAGTGCCCGTAGCGACGGGGGATCCTGCCTTTCCAGGCAGGAAATGAGCGAAGTTCTCCGGTACACCGCATGCAGGGGTTCCAGCATCTCGCCATCCCAGCGGGGAATGACAGCATCTGCATCCCCGATGAGCGAGAAGAGCTGCCGGACGACACCGGGAGAAACACAGGGCATATCGCATGCACAAACAAAAACGAGGTCTCCGGTGGCTGCACGTGCCCCCGCGTCGATCCCGCCTATCGGTCCCCTTCCCTTCCTGATATCCGTCACGCACCGGACTCCTTCGAGGTGGGAGAAACGCTGGCACTGGGCGGGGTCCTTGGCGACAAGGACGATCTCGTCAACGACCTGTTCCAGGCTTCCGATAAGCCTCTCGATGAATGTGCGCCCGTCCATCGTGAAGAAGTATTTTTCCTGCCCGTTTGCCCGCTTCGCCTCGCCACCGACGAGGATGATGGCAGATCTCCGGGTCATGCAACCAGGGAGGCTCTCACTGACCTCCCTCCCGGGACTCACCGACAGGGTGAACGCAATCCCCCACTTGGCAATCCCCTTGCGCTGGTATCATGTCCTGCACACCGGATTCATTTCACCTCACCGCGATAAAACCCTTTTATTTTTCTGTTCCAGGGAGAGGAGCACTTCCTTCAGCTCGGGGTCCGGAGAAAACCCCCCTATACCGGTCCTCGAAACGACCCTGTGGCAGGGGATGATGAGGGGGGTCGGGTTTCTCTTCATTGCAAGGCCCACGAGGCGGGGTGACACGTGGAGGGCCGAACCCACCTGGCCGTACGTCCGCGTCTCCCCGTAGGGGATTTTCCTGACTTCGCTGTAAATGGCAGAATAGGGATACTCATGGGAGAGGGCAATGCTGGTCAGCCCGGCAAAATCTTCCCTTTTTCCTGCGCAATACCGCCTGAACTGGACCGGCACGGGACCGGGGAGGGGAGTCCGGGAGAACCTCACCCGGGAGACTGTTGATCCCTCCCAGTACACGTGCACGTGCCAGAGACCCAGGCGACAGGATCCTTCCCTCATTTCCATGACCTGACAAATTTTTTGAAATCGGAAAACAGGCAGGGATGGAGTTCTTCCCTGATCCACGGCGAGAGCCCGCGGTTGACTCTCCCTTCGAGGAACCTCTTTTCTCCAAAGACGAGCACACCCCTGTCCTCCGGTGTCCGGAGCACCCTCCCGAGGGCCTGCTGCGCCCTGTTGACGGCAGGGAGCGTGTAACAGAGAAATTCCCCCTCTTCCCCGAACCGCCGCCTGTAGTACTCGATGATCATCTTCCGGACATGATTGAAGGGTGCAAGGGGCAGCCCGATGACCATGGCAGCCCGGAGGAGCTCACCGCGGTAATCGAGACCCTCGCTCCACTTGCCCCCGCACACCGCAAGGAGGATGCCCGACCGCCCCGAACCCGGCAGGGAGAGGAACTCCCGGAGGGATTCCTCGGCTTCGCGCGCGTCGCGGGGTTCCACGTAGATGACCTTGTTTCCCAGTCTTTCGCCGAGGCAGCCTGCATAGTGGTCGAGGAACTGGTACGAAGGGAAATAAACTGCAACGTTCCCCGGAAGGTTGGAAAATTCCCTGATATAATCCTCTATCAGGTCGAGATTGGACTCGTTCTGGCGCATCGAGTAAGCTGTCGTGATATCTTTTGCGCAGAGCACGAGACGGTTTTTTCGGGGAAACGCGTTCGGGAGGGAGAGGGTCCTGACGGCAATATCACGAAAGTAGAGGCGGGCATAGCTCTCGACGGGAGAGAGAGTCCCTGATATGAGGATGCAGGCGTGATGCGAGCTTCCAATCTCGCTCAACCTGATGCCGGGATCGATGCACCTGACTTCGAGTGTAACCCTGCCCTCGTCTTTCTGGAAAAGCGTGAGGAAAGAGGGATCATGGGATGAGCCCGAGAGCGAAAAGAGGAAGCGGGTCAGTTTCTCGATGGCACTCTCGTGGAAATCCCCGTCACGCATGTTCTTCTCGTGGATCTTTTCGGAGAGTTCCATCAGGTCATCAACGATTGCACCCATGTCCCTGTAGAGGGATCCCCTCACCACCATCCTGTCAAAGATGCCCGGATCAAACCAGTCTTCTGCCTCGGGAGAGTTCTTCACGCCGTCCATGAACTCCGATATCCGCGGGAGAACCTGCTGGAGGGCTGCCGCTGTCCCCTTCTTACGGGCAAATCCCGCAAGTTCCTGCCCGGCCTGGTCGAGGATCACCTGGTCAATTGCCACGCTCTGTGCCGCGGACACGGCATCACCGCAGTTATGGGCCTCGTCGATGAGGAGGATGGTCTCGGAAGGGTCGATATCGAGGTTCGCAAAAAGGGTTCTCGAAATTTCCTCGTCAAAAATGTGCTGGTAATTGAGGAGGATTACGTCGGCCTTCTGTGCAGCAAGCACCATCATCTCGTAGGGGCAGACCGGGTGTGCCACGTCCTGGAGCTGGCGGGGCCAGACATCCTCGCGGAGGACCCGGTCTGCGGCAGCCCGGAGCTCCGGGGAAGGTGCCATGCGGAGCCCCGATTCGGACCGGATAAAGACCCTGCTTGCAATGAAGAAGGGACAGAGGATCGGCCTTTGCGGATCCATCCTCTGTATCTGCTGCCTGATGAAGGGGTCGCGGGAGGGGACGAGGGCACCGTTTTCAGCCCTCTGTCGCATGAGGGTGGAAGAGAATGCCTTGACACCCTCGCACCGCCTGTAGACATCGCCCTCACCCGAAAGCGGGCACATCCCCCTCTTTCCAACCAGGTATGCAACCCGGAGATCCCGCTTTTTCCTGCGGATGAGCGATGCCTCGCGGATGAACGTGTTCAACTGGCTCACGGTCCGGACTGCCACGAGTACCCTCCTGCCCCCGCCCCCTGCCACGAGTGCGGCAAGAATGCTCGATTTTCCACTCCCCGTCGGGGCATCGATGAGAGCGATGCCGCCGTCCCGGGCACACGCGGAGCAGAACTCGAGCATCTCGCGCTGGTGGGGGCGGAAACCAGGGTAC
>JASEES010000021.1 GCA_030019395.1 Methanolinea sp.
TCTCGCCGATGCTGTGCACAGCATCGGCGAGACGATCGCCCAGCACCGGCACTCCCCCATTCCCGGCGTGGACGACAAGTACATCGAGGAACAGCTCAAGCCCGTGACCCCCGAGATCGATCCCGGTCTCTTCCGGAAGTACGTTGCCTATGCCCGCCGGACCTGCTTCCCCCGCCTGACGGAGGAGGCAAGGGAAGCGCTTTCTGCGTATTACATGCAGTTGCGGGACCTTGCGGCAGGATCGGACAAACCGGTTCCCATCACGGCACGCCAGCTCGAGGCCCTTGTCCGCCTCGCCGAGGCCAGCGCCCGGATACGCCTCTCGCAGGAGATCGGGAGGGAGGACGCAGAACGGGTCATCAAGATCGTTGATGCCTGCCTCCGCGAGGTCGCCTACGATCCAAAGACGGGGACGTTCGAGATCGACCGCGTCTCCAGCGGTATCACGAAAGGCAGGCGTGACCTGATCAGGACGATCAAGCAGACGATCCGGCAGATCCAGAAGGACACGGGCAACGACCGTGTCGCCGTGGCAGAGCTGATGGATATCCTCGTTCCCCAGGGCTTCTCGCGCGAGGAGATAAAAGCCCAGATCGAGCTCTTCCTGCGGGAAGGCGAGGCAATGGAACCCAAATCCGGGTTCATCAAGCTCATCTGAAGTATCCACCCCTTTTTTGCTCCCCGGCGCCAACCGGTACCGCATGATAAGTGCGCGAGAAAAGGCCATATTCGAGGCAGGGATAAAGCTTGGCGCCCTCTATCACCAGTGGGTCGGATCGCCGGTCAGCCCGCAGACGGCAGCCACCCTCGAGCGGGCAATCGAGGCCAGTGTATCGCTCCAGCCGTTCGTGGAAAGAGTTACCGTGCATCTGGACAGGAGCCTCATGGCGCCAAACACATTCGGGTACTCGGAACTTTCCGGCCTGATGTTCGATGTCGAGATCGTGACCCGTGTCGACGGTGTGGCGTGCCGGGCGAAATTGCGCCGGAACGGGACCTATCCCCTCATGGAGATCGTGGAGTAAATGTCCAGGCCGTCGTCTCCCGTCACGGACGACCATATCCACATCGACCCCCGGAACGGCAGGGGGCTTGCAGCAGCCCGTGACTTCTTCCGGTCAGGCGGGACACACATCTTCCTTGTCAGCAAACCCTCCTCATCGTTCGGTATTCTTCCCCTGTGCGGTGAAGACTTCCGCCCCGTCTTTGAAGAGACGCTCTCGGTTGCGGAAATGGTTTCCGGCACGGGTGTCGTCGTCTTCCCCGTCCTCGGGGTGCACCCGGCAGAGATCACGCGGCTGCTGGAACATGTTCCCCTCGAAAGGGCAGCTGGCATCATGAAGGAGGGGATCGATCTCGCGGCCCGTTTCGTGGAAGAAGGCCGGGCTGTGGCCATCAAGAGCGGCAGGCCGCACTACGAGGTCCCGGCAGATGTCTGGACCGCGTCCTGCGAGGTGCTCTCCTATGCATTCGAACGTGCGGGCGAGGCCGGGTGTGCCGTCCAGGTCCATGCCGAGAGCGGAGACTGTGCCGACATGCGGGAGATGGCATCCTCTGCCGGCCTCGATCCCGGCAGGGTTGTCAAGCACTATGCAGTCCCCTCGACGCCCCTCGTCCCTTCCCTGATCGCAACGCATCCCGCAGTCCCGGATCTCTGCAGGCAGGGACGGGCATTCATGATGGAGAGCGATTACATGGACGAGAATACCCGGCCCGGTGCAGTGATCGGGCCGCGTTCCGTTCCGCGCGTGACCCGGAAACTCCTCGAAGCCGGAGAGATTGACGAGGACAGCGCGTACCGTGTCCATGCCGAGACCCCCTCGCGGGTCTACGGCGTCGAGATAAGCCTCTGAAATACCCGCTGTTGCAGTATTAATACTCCTTCCGACCAACGTTATTCAAATGTACATGAAGGTTCACCGGACCCCGAAAGGGGAAGAGGTGGTTGCAGTGTGTGACCGGGAACTCATGAATACCACTCTTTACCGGGAAGGAGTCGAGATTCACATCCGTGGAGAGTTCTACGGGGATCATACCGTGAGTGCCGACGAGGTCAGAAAGGCCCTTGTCAATGCCGACAACGCAAACCTGATGGGCGAGAGAACGGTCGCTCTTGCACTCGAGATGGGGCTCATCAGCCGGTCTTCATGCCTCATGCTCGGGGATGTCCCCCACGCCCAGATATTCCGGATCTAGAAGAGATGTCCATCCAGGATTCAATATGCCCCCTCTGCGGGAAACCATCGCCACGGGGCGAGGTCTGCGGGCCGTGCCGGGTCGCAAAGATCCAGTGGCTGGAGTGCCCGTCCCGCGTGCAGGTCGTCGTGTGCCCCACGTGCGGCGCCCGCCGCGAGGCAGGTACATGGTCGGACCTGCCCTGGGAAGCTGCCGACCTGGTCGGGTCGCTCGTCCGGAGGTCGCTCGTCTTCCACCCTGAATTAAGGGACGTGGACGTCGATCTCGCCGTGCGGGAAAGGAGTGTCAACCGGAGCACCGTGGAATGTACCATCCGGGGAAGACTCTTCTCTGTCCCTGTCGAGGGATCCTGCACCGTCGAGGTGGAATGGAAGAAGGAACAATGTGACCGGTGTTCCCTCATCAGCGGCAGTTACTACGAGGGGATCGTCCAGGTGCGGGGTACGGGCAGGAGACCATCCCCCCGGGAGATCGAGGAGTCCCGCCGCATCGCCGATGCAATCCTTGGATCCCTGAATGCTGCCGGCGAGAGGCTTGCCTTCATCTCGAAGTGGGACGAACACCGCGACGGCCTTGACATCACAGTCGGATCGCAGCGCCTGGGCCGGGAGATTGCGTCGGGAATCACGCAGACGCTGGGGGGCAGTGTTTCCACGCACCCCAAGCTCGTTGGCGAGAAGGCAGGAAAGCAGATATTCCGCGTCACCTACTCGGTCCGCCTCCCCCGGTACTCCCGCGGGGATATCCTCGTCGTGCGGGGGAAGTATGTCGAGGTCATCGGGGTCGAGGGGCGCCTCTTCCGCTGCATCGACATCGAATCAGGGACCACAAGACTCTTTAGGGAGGGGCAGATCGAGAGAAGAGCCGGACGGAGAGAGGATTCCACCCTCTGGCAGGTCATCTTCCGGGACCGCGACCTGCTCGGGCTCATGGACCCCTCGACCGGCATCACCCGCGAGGTCCTTGTGCCCGCAAAGGGTGTTTTTCCCCCCGGTTCGGGTGTGCACGTCTTTTTCGACGGGGAGAGACCGGTCATCCTCCCGTGATAACCATGATGAGGGTTCGCGAGGTAGCACGAGGGGACCTGTCCCGTATCAGGGATGAAGACTGGGTGGACTGGTCCCGCCGGCCCTTCGTCCGGGGGGATGTCGCGTATGTCCCGGTCAGGGACGGGTTCTCCTTCTCGTCGATCCTCCCCGATCCCCAACCCTGCCGGGGAAGGGGATATACCATGATAGGGACGGTAGCCGTGTTCCACGGGAAAGAGAAGCCCCGGGATGCTGATGTCAGGGCAGTCGAAGTGTCCAGGAAACCGACGGCTGTCCTCTGGATTCCCTCGTCCGCGGGGCAGAGGAGAAAACCCCGTGCCCACGTCCTGGCCGGGACGCCCGGGGAAGTGGTGCACAGGGAATGCGGCATAACCTACTTCCTCGACCCGTCCCGTATCATGTTCTCCGCAGGGAACAGGGGTGAGAAAGAGAGGCTCCGGAAGATGGTCCGGCCCGGCGAGAAGGTCGCGGACATGTTTGCCGGGATCGGCTACTTTTCGCTCCCCGTTGCCGTGCAGGGTGCAAAGGTCCATGCCATGGAGATCGATCCCGATGCCTTCTCGTTCCTTGTCAGGAACATCAGGGCAAACGGGGTTGCAGACCTCGTCGTCCCGCAGCTCGGGGACTGCCGATCCTGCCTCTCCGGGACATACGACAGGATCATCATGGGGCACTTTGACTCCTGCCTTTACCTGGACTGCGCTCTCTCCCACGTGCGTGAAGGCTCCGTTCTCCATGTCCATACCGCCGGGGACGCGTCCGGTCCCATCGGGGATTTCCTGGCAGGCAGGGGGATCCGTGCCACGGTGGAGACCCGCAGGGTAAAAAAACTGGGCCCGCGTATATGGCACTGCGTGCAGGACGTGACGATAGGATGATGCACTATTCTCCCCTGGCGGGAAAAGAGGTCGTGCTCGGCGTGTGCGGCAGTATCGCGGCGGTGGAGACTGTCCGGCTCGCGCGTGCCCTGCAGCGCAGGGGTGCGTGCGTCCAGGCGGTGATGAGCCGGGCAGCCTGCGATATCATCAGTCCGCATGCACTCACGTATGCGACCGGGAGACCCACAATCACGGCCATCTCGGGCATGGTCGAGCACGTGCGCCACTGTGGCGACGGCGGATCCGCAGATCTCCTGTTGATCGCCCCTGCGACTGCCAACACTCTCTGCAAGATTGCTGCGGGGATCGATGACACGCCGGTCACCACGTTCGCGACCACGGCAATCGGGAGGGGTATGCCTGTCGTCGTTGCACCGGCAATGCACGAATCGATGTACCGCCACCCCGGTGTCAGGCGGTGTCTCGAAACCCTCGGGGAATGGGGCGTTGTCGTTGCCGGGCCACGGATCGAGGAAGAGCGGGCAAAAATTGCCGACATGGAGGAGATCATCCTGCTGTGCGAGCGCGAGCTCTCGGGAAAACCGCTCTCCGGCCGCCACGTGCTCGTCACGAGCGGGGCCTGCCAGGAAAGGGTCGATGACGTGCGCATCCTGACGACACGGTCCTCGGGCAGGATGGGGCAGGCACTCGCCCTCCAGGCATTCCGGATCGGGGCGCGGGTGACCGTCGTGCACAGCGCCAGCCTCCCCCTCGTTGAAAATATCCGGGTATCGGACGCTGCAGGAATGGGGGAGGCGGTCCGCAGGATCTGCAGCACAGATCCCCCGGACCTCTTCATATCGGCAGCCGCGGTCTCCGATTTTGCGCCGGAACCCTTCCCCGGAAAGATACCGAGCGGCAGGGCGGTGACAATCGACCTTCGCCCGCTTCCCAAGATCATTGACGAGGTCGCGGGACACTTCGGTATTCCCACGGTTGCCTTCAAGCTGGGGCGAAACGCCGTTGCGCAGGGGAATGCCATGCTGAAGGGAAACATAGGGATCGTCGTTGCCAACGAACCGGACGCCATCGGGCAGGATACCGCTTCCGTGACGATCCTGTCCCGGAACGGTCCTCCCCGGCATGTCGAAGGGAAAAAGGAAGACATCGCCGCAGAGATCCTCTCGGTGGCCATCGGGACTTTTTCCCTCTCCCGGGTAACCTGACCGGATAAACCTGCCCGGCAGGTCAGATACTTATCCTCCGGTTGCATAATGAGAGGTACATTCCTGCTCAAAGCCAGGAGATCTGATGTTCCATGACACCGTGCGCTTCTGCCACCAGTCCCGGTCACCTCTCCGGGTATTTCCGGCCTGTCTATGGACCCACACCGGCAGACACCGGGAGCCTCGGTGCCGGGATCGTAATCAGCGAAGGCGTGACAGTCACGGTTTGGCCGGCTGAAGAGACGAATGTCACTGTCGAGAGGCGGGATCCCCGTGACGGGAGGATTGTCGAGGTGACCGGGTCCTCACCCCCGGTGGAATACCTCCTCTCGCTGCTCGGTGTCAGGGCACGGGTAAGGACGGTCTGTTTCCTCCCCATCGGGGCTGGTTTTGGCCTCTCTGCCGCTGCCCTCCTTGCGACCGCGGTCGCAGCAGACGCCCTCTTTGACCTCTCCCTTTCTCCCCCGGAACGTGCCAGTCTTGCCCACGAGGCAGAGCTTGCGTTTCATACGGGTCTTGGTGACGTTGCGGCATGCACGGGTGGGGGCCGGGACTGCAGGAAGGGTCCGGGGATCGCTGCTTCCATCGAGCGATCCTTCGATGTTGTCGAACCGCTCTGTGCCCTCGTCTTCGGGCCGCTTCCCTCTCCCGGGATTCTCCAGTCACGGGAAGCCATGGAAAGGGTCACTGCAGCCTTTCCGGATCGGTGCCCGGGAGACGTGGATGACTTTTTCCGGCTTTCCCGCGGGTTTGCCGAGAAAAGCGGGCTGATGACACCGGAGGTCCGGCAGGCTCTGGCTGTATGTGACGGCGCGGGTATCGATGCAACGATGACAATGCTTGGAAACGGAATCTTTGCATACGGAAAGGGAGCCCCCGGTCTGCTCGCATCCATGGGCGAGGTGTTCCTGCTGCACCCGGCCGATAACGGTCCACGCCTCGTGGAGGTGAGACGGTGATTCCTCCGGATCACCCGCGGTACCGCTCCCTGCTCGCGAGGGAACGGATCGCCCGGTACGCGGCCGGGGGCATTGTCACCCTCGAGGGACTTGCAGCCCACGGGCGCGGGGAGGCATTCGATTACCTCATCGGGGAACGGACGACCGAGAGCGCACTCCTGGCAGAAAGAACGGCGGCCGCGCTCCTCCTGTGTGCGGAGCGGCCCGTGATCTCGGTCAACGGCAACACGGCCGCGCTCGCCGCTGACCAGGTTGCACGGCTCCAGCAGGTGTCCGGCGCCCGCGTGGAGGTGAACCTTTTCCACAGGAGCGAGGAGCGGATACAGAAGATTACAGCGCTGCTCGAGGACGCGGGGGTTACCGTCGGGAAGGGGAGAGCCGAGCGGCTCCTTCCCCTCTCGCATGACCGTGCATTCTGCTTGAGGGAAGGTATCTACTCTGCAGATACGGTTCTCGTCCCCCTCGAGGACGGTGACCGGTGCAGTGCGCTGCGCACCATGGGGAAGACGGTGATCGTCATCGACCTCAACCCGCTCTCCCGGACAGCACGGACGGCAAGCCTCACGATCGTGGACGAGCTGACGCGGGCTTTACCGCACATAACAGAGGCATGTGGTGTCCTTTCCCGGGAGGAGGCACTGTACCTGTGCAGCTCGTACGACAACAGAAAGTTTCTTTCCGACGCACTGGCAGAGATCCAGAGGAGGCTTGCACGTGCTCTGGATTGAAAAATACAGGCCCGTATCATTTGAGGAGATTGTCGGGCAGGAGAGAGTCGTCGGGCGGATGTCCCATTTTGCCGCCGCCCGCTCCGTACCCCACATGATCCTGGCAGGACCGCCCGGGACGGGGAAAAGCGTGAGCGTGGAGTGCCTGGCAAACGCACTCTACGGCGATTTTGCTCCCGAGAACCTCACCGTGATCCCGACCTCTGACCTCTTTTCCCAGGGCAGGAAGTTCCTCGAGCGCGAGGAGAGGTATGCGCACCTTTACCGCCCGGAGGAGAGCGTGCTCTCGAATTTCAAGAGGATTATCCGGGAATATGCAAGCTTAAAACCGCTGGATGCAGAATTCAAACTCCTCGTCTTCGAGGGCGCATCGTCCCTCCCCCGGGAGGCGCAGCAGGCGTTGCGCCGGATCATGGAACGGTCCTCGCGCACGTGCAGGTTCGTTTACTGCACCTGTCACTCCTCGGCAATCATCCCTGCAATCGCCTCGCGCTGCCTGCCTCTCTTCTTCTCCCCGATCCCCGACGATCTCGTTGCATCGCACCTCCGCATGATCATCGATCGCGAAAGGGGTCCCGAAAACACGGTGGGAGACGATGACCTCGGCCTCGTCGTTGCTGCAGCGCACGGGGACCTGCGCAAGGCAGTCATGCTTCTCCAGGTACTCTCGGAGACCGGCAGGGAGAGCGGTTTTCGTGCTCTCTCGGAGAGCGAGACAGGACAGCTTGCCCTCGCAGCCTTTTCTGCAATCCGGAACGGAGACGTCCCTGCAGCCTGCAGGAGAGTCGAAAACCTCATGATCGAGTACGGGCTTTCGGCCCGGGAAGTGCTCCGTGAACTCTCATCGGCCGCGAAACGTGACTTCAATGATCCCCGTATCGCGACTGTTCTCGGTGACGGGGATGCAAACCTCATCCACGGGCATAACGAGTTCATCCAGTTAAACGCCGTGGTCGTAAAACTCGCAACGATCGTCAGGGAGAACCAGGGGCCCGCAAATTCCCCTGACATGCAAGCATCTTCTTGATCCGCTCCTTCTTTTCCATGGCCGCAGTGGCCGCCTCCCCGACAGCCCTTTTCATCTCCTCAAAGTCACGGTGGGTTGAATCGACAACCACCTTGACGGGTGTATAGGCAGATTCGCGGAAACGGGGGACGAAATCCACGATCTTTTCCCCGGTCCGGAGGAACGCCCCGGGTTTTCCCTCCACGACTTCTCCCACCCTCTCCACCTTCACCCCTGCCCCGCGGATGACACCTGCGACCCGGTCTGCTGCACCGGGGGGCACTGTGATGAGGAGAGAGTCAAGCGAGACCCCCAGGAAGTCAATCGAGAGCTCTTCGAGGAGTCCGTAAACATCCTCCTGGACGAGTCCCCCGACCTTCTCCTCGTCGATGATGACCCTGCACCCGGCTGTCGCGGCAAGTTCGTGGGCGTCACCGCGGAGCCCGCCGTTCGTCACGTCCGTCATCGCATGGATCTCCCGGAGTACGGGACTTGCAAGGAGCGCCTCGCATGCCTGGAGGAAGTGGAGGTTGATCGTGTGCTTCACGACATCGGGGAAACCGGAATAGAGGGCAGCAGTTGCAATGGTCCCCCCGCCTGCACCCTCTGTCATCAGGATGACGTCTCCCGGACGTGCTTCGCGGCGGGCCGTGAGGTGGCCCGCGATCCCGACAGATCCCACGCAGCCCGTCATGCGGGAGCCAAGGACCATGTCGCCCCCGATGCGGAGTGTCGAGCCCGAGACAAGGGGAATTCCCATCGACTCGCCGACGGTGCAGACTCCTGCCGTGTAATCGAATATCTTCGCGACGTCCCCGTTGTCGGCAACGTGGATATCGGAGAAGAGGAGGAGCGGGCGGGCGCCCATGACGTAGACGTCCCGGAGCGTCGCCCTCGTTGCGTGAAACCCGGCAAGGAACGGGAAGTCCGAGAGGCGGGAATGCATCCCGTCAACGGTGCAGACCAGGAACCGCGGCACCCGGTCTCCCGCAGAGGGGATGGCAACCGCCCCGGCGTCGTCCATCTCGTCCACCCCAACGGACGCGGATGTTTTCCCGATAATTCTTGCTATCTGGCGGTGGGCAAAAAAGTCCCCTGTACCCCGGGAACCGACCCCGAACTCACCCATGGAGACTCCTGACTCCCGGAATGAGAAGAGGTCTCCGGAGAGTCCGGTCGTATTGCGGACTTCCGCGATGACTGCTCCTGCAAACGCCTCGATGTAATTGTCCGGCGCACCCGGCTTGTATTCCCTGATGCGCTGCACGAGTTTCTCCCGGACCTCCCTTTCCGTCGCCCCGGACGAGAGCGCACGGCGGGTGAACTCCTCCACGTCCATGCCTGTCATGTAGAACGTCGAGGGTCATAAGGAAAAGCCCTGGTGCCTTCAGATGGGTAATCCCGGAATGATTAACGATCCGCCGGGGTCGCTTTCCCTTCTCTGTCATTTCGTCCTGATGAGTGGCATGAACGGATTTTTTGCCTCCCGGAGTACCGGGTTGGCAAATCAGGAGATGAAAGGGTCACTTGAGCCAAAACCGAATGCTGGAACCGCAGGCGGTTTTTAGTGAAAAAAAAGCGGTGAAAATATACCTTTCCTTGAAAAAATGAGCGTATTTAACCCGGCACCTGACTCCCTTCCCCTGCCTTCCACGTGTGGACGAGCGGGGGTATCTCGATCCTGTCCGGGAACGTCTCCACGTAACCGTCAGGGAACCGGATTGTCGTCACGGAAGGCGAGAGGTCAGCTGTAACCAGCGGTGCAAACCAGTACGTTTTCAGGATCTTTTCACCCGCGGCAAAGGAGAGCCCCGGGGTACGGGCCGTCATAGTCCCGTTGCTGCTGCTGACCTGTGCAAACGAGTCGACTGACAGGTGCACGCTGTTGCTGTTGACAGAGATAACGGTGACCGGTTTTCCGAAGTTCGATTCCAGTGCTTTCTTCAGCTCGGCCGCGGGATCCACCAGCCGGAGGTAGACTGCGATGTACTCGAGCCAGTCAAGGTGATACGCGAAACGAATATCTGCCTTCCCGTCCTGCCGGATGGATATGTCCAGTGACTCGGATGTCATGGCATTTGCCGGGATCGCGACCAGCACCAGCAGGATCACGATTGCCACGGGCCATGCAGAGGTGTGCATATGTGAGACCTCCTTTGTGTCAGGGTGGTGCAGCGTGCGGGATAAATTTTCTCCCCATGCTCTTTTGGGCTTTTTTATGGCGGACGTGGCGATATCCTCTTTACCGAGCACGCCTATACCCAGAGTTATCCATGCGAAAGAAACACCTGGCCGCCTGCCTGCTTGTGGCCTGGGTCCTGCTGGTCATCGGGTTCATGATCCTTGCCCGGACACTCGACCTCGAGATCTTTTTCGTCCTCTGGCTGATTGGAATCCTCGTGGTTGTCGAGCTGGCCTCTGATCATTTCGCCACCCCGCGCCATCTCCAGGTACAGAAGTTCGTGATCGCTGCAGGCGTCGTGCTCTTTGGTGCAATCGTGGCACGCAAGGTCCTGGAGATACTCGCCCGATGATACGAAGGACCATTCTTGCTGCAGGAGTCCTGCTGGGCATCCTCTGCCTTGCCATCGCCGGGATGCATGCCTTCTCACCCCTTCTCTACAGCCCTGCTTCCGACTCCCGTGCCCCGGACCATGTCAATCCCCTCGCGCTCAAACACGTCACATCCGGGAGGAGTGCGCGGATCATCCCGCTCGTTGCAGACATCATAGGAACCCCGGGTTCCCTCGTCCTGAATATAAAGTCGGGAGATTTCGCGAGCGCTTCCCGTGACCTGCAGGAGTACCGCGATTCTCTCCGGAACCTCGATACACTCGTCATCCAGCTGGACCTTGACGAGGGTGAAATTGCCAAGTTCAGGCGGGCGGGGCGGGAAAATGCGCAGATCCTTGCAGAGCTCCTGAACGGAACGGAGAGGTGGGACGACCTCAAAACTCTCGAAGTGCGGTTCAGGGAATCGGGCGATACCGCGATGGAGACGAGCGTCAGGTACGAAGGAGAGACGTTGAAGCGGAAAATCCAGGACCTCTACAGGGAGTACCTCGAACAGGACGATGTCATTCTCTCGACGGGAGAGAAGTTCGAGCTCGATACCTCGGGACATAAAAAGAGTATCACGGAGTTCCGCGAGATTGTCAACAGCATCACCGCCGGCGATGAGGAGAAGGAGGGAACCCTGGCGGGTCCCGGTGACCTCCCTGTATCCCTCAATGTCTCACCCGACCGGGCCTCCTACGGGGATACTGTCCGGATGGAAGGACAGGTAAAAGCAGCAGGGAGCAACAACATCGGGGACATCGCGCTCTTTGTCGATTCAGCAAGGAACGTAACGCTTCGGACCGGACCGGACGGGTCTTTTTCCCATTCCTACCGCGTGGAGAGGGACCGTGCCGGCACCCATACCGTCTTTGCCGTCTACGAAGGGTCACTCTTCTCCCCCATCGAGTCGTTTACCGTTGAAGTCATTCCCTCCTTCCTGCAGCTTGGGCCACCCCGTGTGCAGAGCGGCAAGGTTCTCTGCCAGGGAACCCTTTTTGCCGGATCGCAACCCGTGACGGGAGCACCTGTCGAAATCCGTGCAGATGGAAAGCGGGTTGCCACGGCGCAGACGAAGGATGATGGTACATTCTCCGCGCAAGTCCGCCTTGAACCGGGTACCTACAGTGTCCGGGCGCAATTCGAGGGGGAGGGCTTCCCTCTCCTCCCCTCCGGAAGCGAATCCTACGAGGTACTCGTCCCGGTACCTCCTCCGGCCGGCGTTGACGGGAAAGGCTTCTTCACCGACCCCCTCTCCCTCGCGGTGGTGAGCGGCTTTTTATGCCTCTCGGGAGCGGGTGCGTTCTATTACCTCCGCCGCAGGAGACACGGCATTCTCCCGGCCCGCACGCCGCTCCCTGTTCCGGAGATGATGGACGCACCTGTATCCGTGCCCGTCGGGGAACAGGTCTTTCCCCCTGCCCCCCCGGCAGAAACACCGCCAGAGCCCGGTCTCCCTCTTCAAGCGGGTGATGTGCGGGATGTGTTCTGGCAGGAGCTCTTCAGGCGGCTCCGGGTCGCTGTCTCAAAGGTCGCCTCCCTGCGTTACCCCCAGTCCCTCACACCGCGGGAGATATGCGCTTCCTGCAGGGATACACGGATCCGCGAGTTCGTCTGCCGTTTCACGAGCGGGTACGAGAGGGTAATGTACGCAGGGGGGGATCTCCCGCGCGAGGAGAAAGACCGCATGATGGAGGCTTACCGGGCCGTGCTCGGCATCCTGGGGGGGAAGGACCATTAGCAGGGCGGCTCTTCTTGCGGCGGGATTCATCGTGCTGGGGGTGGTCCTCGTGCTCCTGCACCTCTCTGCCACGAATGCTGACTACAGCCGGTACAACCCCGGGTGGAACGGGACATCCGTTCTCTTCGACATGATCGACGAGGCCGATGGGACCATGGTCACGGACCCTTCGCACCTTCCCGGGCAGGGGGATGCCATGCTCCTCTTCGTTGCTCCCGGCCGAAAACCCCCTGACGAGGTCAGGGAAGAGCTGAGGGACTTCCTTTCCCGTGGAAACTGCCTCCTCATCGCCTCTGACAGGGAGGAGGACAACGGGCTGCTCGAGGGTATAGGCAGTTCCATCAGGATACGCCAGTCAGACATCATCAGCGTGGACAGGTTCTTTGATGACCCTTCCTCTGTCATCGCTTTCCCCACGGGGGATGACCCGCTTTCTGCCGGGATTCCCCGCCTCGTGGGAAACGACCCTTCGTTCCTTACCGGGGGAACGCCCGTCTTTGCAACATCCCTCCTCTCTTTCCGGGATACAGACGATGACCAGAGGCTTGGAAAGGGAGAGGTGCTCGAGAGGTTCACTGTCGTTTCCCGGGAGACCATCGGAAACGGGACACTCTACGTGGTTTCCGACCCAAGCATCTTCATCAACGGGATGCTTGTGGCAAACCCGCCGACCGGGAACAGGGAGTTCGTGGCACGAATCCTCTCTCTCCGCCCCGTGCTCCTCGCCGAGCAGGGTTATTCCCGCACTGCGGAGGGCGGACCAGTGATCCGAGTCATTAATCTGGTGAAGGATGCAACATCTATCGAAATGGCAGCAATCACCCTCTCCATGCTCCTGTTGGGCCTTTTCCTTGCGTTCGGGAGGCGGGACGCATGACGGTTCCCACCGATGAGCTCGCGATGCTCGCCGGGTATTACCGGGAGATAAAAAAGAGGATGGGAGAGTTCATCGTGGGGAACGAGTCCCTCGTGGAACTCTGCATGATTGCGCTGCTTTCCGGGGGCCACCTCCTCATGGAGGGCACGCCGGGGACGGGAAAGACATCGATCGTCAAGACGATTGCACGGCTCACGGGGTGCGCATTCGCACGGTTCCAGTGTGCCGTGGACAGCCAGCCTGCAGACATCCTGGGTGTGCGGATATACGACCAGGAAAAAAGGGATTTTACCCTGCGAAAGGGACCGATCTTTTCCAACTTCCTCCTCATCGACGAGATCAACAGGCTCGCACCCAAGACACAGAGCGCTTTTATCGAGGCGATGAGCGAGAGGCAGGCGACGATCGACGGGATTACCATGCCGATTGCCCCCCCCTTTACCGTTATTGCCACCCAGAACCCCTTCGAGTTCGAGGGGACGTTTCCCCTCATCGAGGCACAGAAAGACAGGTTCATGTTTTCCATGGTTCTCTCCCAGCTCGACGGCGATGCTGAACTCGAGATCATCCGGCGGGAACATGCGGGGAAACTCGACTGGGACTCGTTCTACTCGCAGCTCAAACCCGTGATGAACAGCGAGCTCATCCTCTCCCTCGTCAGCTCGGTTGCCCGCGTGCACATCGACGAACACCTGCTGGCCTATATCCGCGACATTGTGGTCGCAACGCGGAACCATAGCGAAGTGCACATCGGGGCGAGCTCGCGGGCATCCATCGCACTGGTCAGGGGATGCAAGGCCCTTGCGGCTCTCAGGGAAAGGACGTACGTTATTCCGGATGATATCAAGTACCTTGCACTGCCGGTCCTTCAGCACAGGATTATTCTCACGCAGGAAGCGCAGATCAGTTCGATATCCCCTGCAGGTATCGTTGGAGACGTGCTGGATCGTGTCGAGGTGCCGTGAGCCGTGAGGCCCAGCAGGCGCACTGTCGTTCTCCTGATTGCCGCTGCAGTCTCCCTTCTCCTTGCATGGTCCCTTGACTCTGCCCCCGCCCTTTTCCTGGCGGGATCGATGTCCGGGCTCGTTGCCGTCCGCGCATTCCTCTTTCTCCACGCTGCAGGAACCGTAGCATCAGGCGTGCGGGTGGAAAGGACAGCGACACCCTTCATCCTCAGGCAGGGAAGTCCTGTCAACGTCACGTGCACGGTGCATCTCCTTCTTCCCCACGGTCTTCGGGCGGAGGTCAGTGACGTTCCCCCGCCGGGTGCACCACTGACGAAGGGATCGTCATCTGCAGAAATAACGCTGGCCGGCAGCCATGGTATGAAACTAGCATACGGACTCTCCTGCATCTCCTGCGGCAGGCTTTCTTTCGGGGGTGTGGACATCGTCCTCCATGACCCCTTCTTTTCCCTTCTCCTCCCCTTCCGGGGCGGTGCCTTCTCCCATCCCACTCTCCTCGTGGACCCCGTCGGACGGTTCAGGGCGGGGGAGGGGTCGGGTATTATCGGCGATAAGGATTCAGAGGCCCGGAGGCTGCTGCGGGGATACGGGATCCGGTCGTTCCGCGGTTACATGCCCGGCGATGACCCGCGGACGATCGACTGGAAGCTGACCGCAAAACACGGAAAACTGTTCGTCAGGGAGTACGCGGGGATGATCGGGAAGAGCCCCCTGCTCGTGGCTGACCTTCCCGACAGTGCAATGCCATGCCCTGCCTCCCTGCGCGATGCAGTCATCGGTTCCGCCCTCGATGCCGTGCGCGAGATGTGCAGGATGCCGCGGGGATGCAGCCTCATGGTCATCTGTGGCCCGAACCTGCTCTCCTTCCTCCCGAACGAGAGATCATCCGCCCGGCTCGAACGGGCCCTGCGCGAATACAGCTCCCCCCAGCAGGTATTACGCTGTTACAGGGCCCTTGACCCGGCCGTTGCAGAAGCATTCAGGCAGAGGCTGGGAGAGACTGAAGGAAACGGGGATGGTTTTCCGCGGAAGCTTCGGGAGATTTATTCTGCGTTCATTCCTGCAATGGAGCCGCTCCCCTTCGAGGTTCAGTGTGCACGTGCACTCGCACGCCAGGGCGATACCGCCCTGCACGTCCTTTCCACCGGATGGGGAGATGCGAGTCACCTTGCCATCCTCGGCCTGCAGGCACGGCGGCGGGGTGTCGATGCACGCATCGGCATTCCGGACAGTGCTATCTCCCCCGACTTGCTGCGGCGCCTGAAGGGCTGGGGCTATACAGTTGTCCGGGTGATGTCATGAAGCCGGGAATGACCATGGTCATGGCGGTTCTCGCGATCTCGCTTGTCGCGGCAGGTGCCCTTTTTGGCACGCCCCTCTTCCCCGTCGCCCTCGTTGCGGGGGCGCTTCTTGCAGGGTCAGGTCTCGTCGTCGTCTTTTTCCATCCCGAGGAGACAGCACTTTTCCTTTTTGCGCAGCCTCCCGTCTTCCTCTCCTGGTACGCCTCTCCCCTGCTTGCTGTCGCGCTCGAAGCCCTGATTACCATTGCATTTCTCGTGTCGGCAGGGGATACCGGGGTGCGCCGTGGAGTCGTTTCCGCCATCCTGCTCGTGTCCGTGTCCGGGTTGTTTGCCCTTTTTATTGCGGGGCACAGGCACATCCTTTTACCCCTCGTCCTGCTCCTTGTCGTTTGCGTGATCGTAATGCTCGCCCTGCTCGGTACAGCCTCGCACCTTATCCACCGCGTCACAGGAGGTCTCCATGAAGCTCCCGGCCGCCAATGATTACGTGGTTTCAGGGACTGTCCTGCTTGCAGCGGCAGCCACGCTCCTCGTGATCGCAACGGTGACGAACAGGGGTGACCTGACCAGTGCAACCCTTTTCCTCTGCGGCGTCGCAACGTTTCTTGCCGGCGTGTTCATGCTCAGCTTTTCCCGGAGCGAGCCGTTCGATGCCGAAGTCGCATCGCTCCTCTCCGTTCCGGGCATGCTGAACCAGTGCCGGATCTGTGCTGACCTCGGGGTCAGGGGGGATGCGTGGTTCCTCCCACCCGCGGAAGGAGGGGGCCCTCTCCGCGAGTTCATCCCGGTTGCCGGACAGGATGTCCCGCCAGTGGTCCCGGACTTTACCTTTGTTACGGGTCCGGACACGCCCGGAATCGTCCTCGTGCCGGCTGCTGCCCCGCTCATCGATTACTGCGAGAAAAAATTCTCCCTCGTTATCCCCTCTGCCGAGGGGGAACTCGTCGCGGCAATCAGGGAGCTGGCGCTTGATGTCCTTGAGCTCGCCGACGGGGTGGAGATCGTCCGGAACGGCGACTCGCTCGTGATGACGGTCCGCGGGTATCGGCTCTTTTCGGGGTGCATGGTCGTTGCATCGGAGTCGCCCAAGTGCTGCAGCATGCACCCGTGCGGTATCTGCAGCCTTGCTGCCTGCATGCTGGCACGGGGAACAGGCGTCCCCTGGCAGGTCTCCCATGTCTCCTTCGTGGAGGGAAAAAAGCAGGTTACCGCGATACTCCGGAGCCACCCTTCACCTGCACCCACAGGTGCAGGTCCCGGTAGCTCGCGTTGAGCCTGTCCTGTCCCCAGATCGTGTCCGGCGGCAGGTTGTCCCTGAAGAGGAGGAATTTCACCTGGTTTGCCTCCCGGCTCTCCGGTATGAAGGTGTGACGCTGCTGGTATGTCGTATTGTGCGGGATCGTGACGGAAAAAGACGCCATCCTCTCCATCGAGAGGATGGAACTCGTGTTCGTCTCTGGATCGAACCGGTTGTCGAGGAGAAGGATCTCGACAAAATATGTAACGTTCCTGTACTCGTGGTTCCCGATGCCGATGATGATCGATTCGGGCCGGGAGAGCACGAGGTCTGTCGGGTAATCCGCTGCCTTTCCCTCCCTGCCCAGGATATAGAACTCCGTGAACTTCTCCCCCTCCTTGGGCACGATGATGACATAGACCGTTGTCGCGACTGCGGCGATCACCGCTGCAACGAGCAGGAAGGAGAGGGCCCGGTCGAGCCGCGATGATCCGGCCGGGAAGAGTTCTTCGCGAGCTTTTCCAAGCATCATGCGGAAGGGGACGGTAAACCTCTCATCCGGCGGCAGCTGTGCGCGCCGGACCTGCGCGACTGCAGCCATCGCGAGAGTGAAGATGACGAGGGAGACAACAACGGGATCCAGCCTGATGCCAAACGGGGTGTAGTTGAGGACGAGCCCGATGAGCGGGACGACCGCGATCGAGAGACCGAAAGAAAGGGCAATCCTCTCTATCCCGTCGATATCCTTCTTTCCGGGAAAGAGGGCGGCGATCAGGGCATACCCGGGAACGAAGAGGACCATCGGGAGGGCAAAGATCACCCGGAGCGGGCTGCCGTTTACAACCGGGAGGTAGATGGAGAGGATCGAAAGGACGGTCCAGAGGTAGACGAGGGCAAGGTCCCTCGGGGTGTCTGTTGGCGAAAAGGCAAGCAGGACTTCACCCAGAGGGGGAAGGGGTGACCTCTCGTCCATTTCCAATCAGCGGTATCTGATAAAGAAAACGAGGGTTCCCATGCTGACAGCAAGTGCAGCAATGGCCGGACAGGTCGCGGATCGTGTCGGGGCCGGGCTCGTTTTTTCAGCTGCCGTGGCTGCCGGTGATGTCGGGATCGTGGTCATTGTCCCCGTTCCTGCAGGTGTTTGTCCGGCAGTTGTCTGCGCGGGTACCGTCAGGGTCGGTGCCGGCGTGGCAGTGCGGGTGGGTGTCGCGGTCGTCGTGGTCGTCCCGGATCCGCCGGATGTCGTAATCCCGCCACTGGTGCCTCCGCCACCACCCCCGCCGCTGCTCGTCGCGGTTGCCGTTGGTGTCGGCGTGACCGTGTCTCCGATCACGATGGTGCGGGAGAGGGCAGTCTCCCCGTCGACCGTGACAGTCACGGTTATCCGGCCGCCAGAAACCCCCTGCACGAGAAACGTGATGACAGAATCATCAGGACCGCTCTTTTTCCCCTGGAGCGTGAGACCCGCCACGATCGTGTCAGCTCCAGGTGCTGCCGTTCCCGACAGGGAGATCAGATCGTATGTCCCGGCGGGAATCGACCCCGTCTCGCTCGTGGAAAAGACCCCTCCCTGCGACGACCCGACCTTCCTCACCTCGGTGTCACCTTTCCGGACGGTGAGAACGTTGGTGGCGGTATTCTGAAGGGTGGCCGAGAGGGACCCGTCCCGGAGTCCAAAAGGCATGACAAGGTTCCCCGTTTCGAAGGAGAACGCACCTCCCGGGCTGACTGCAAACGTTCCCTCGATCCGGAGGGAGAACGTGCTGTTGTCGGAAAGTCCCGTGATTCCAATCGAGACCTGGTCTCCCTCCCCGATCTGGTCCGGGGTCACGGTGACTGCCACTGCACCAGCTCCGGGGACAAGAGAGAGGACAAGGACAAGGACCGATAAATAAAAAAACCTGCCTGAATTTTCTTTTCCGGTTCCCATGACTAACTATTGTCAGCTCCCTGTTATCAATCCGGTGCATGCCGGTTCGCCCCGATCGTCACGCAGAGGGTCGGTCGCAGAACCGCAACGGGGATCAGTCACCATGCACCGATCGGATCAAAACACAAAAGTTAAACCACGTTGATCACCTGCTCCCCGAACACACTTCCGACAGAAAATCGAGGGTCAGATGAGCCTTTTTTTCCCATAAGTTTAAATGCAACCTCGTATAAGCAACATATATATAAATATGTGGAACGCTCCCGGGGGGCTCCACAGGGCATTGGTGAAGGCGGGACATGGAGGTTACCAATAGGGGAACGATACACCCGTCGGGGAAGAGGGGAGCTTCCCCACGGATCTCTGGATCAGGAAAGAGTCTGATTATCAGCTGGCTGGTGGTTGCTATGGTGCTTGCCATGGTTGCCCTTCCGGCATGCAGTGCGGCACCGCCACCGTTTGCCCGCCTCGACCTGAACCAGACACAGACGTACAGGAACCTGACAATTTCATCGCTGGAGACCGTCGATCTCATGAATCTCTCCGTGTCACGGGTCACCCTCCATTCAACGGTGGGAGACGACTCTGACACGAAGACCATCCCGTTCCCCGGTATCCGGGATATCCGGCGTGTCTTCTCTTCCGATACGGCTTCCTGGCATGGAAATACCCTCACGATCCTGGGGGGGAATGACACCACCGTCTCGGGGGCTGGGTTTGAGGATTATACCTTATTCAAGGCGATTAAGGTCCCTGTCATTCAGGTTAATGTAGCAGATGATGTCCGGGGCGATGTTTTTCTTTCGAGGACAGTGACCTCACATATCCCAATAAAATTAAATATCACTGAAATGTTCAAAAATACGGATCGGCTCTACATTCTTCACGAGGATGGTGTTTTAGGGCTTGAGATTCTGCCTAATGGTTCAATAGGCAAAAAAGCGATTATTAATGTAGACCCGGATGATTTCAAAGAATATGATTTGGGACATACTCTTATCAAAAATGAAAATGGTCTTGCAAACTTTTTCTTCAACAGAACAATTGCTCAATTAATATCAGCGAGTTCGACAGTCATTCCGAAAAGTGGCAATTTCATTCTCTCTGCATTCCAGTATTTACCCGGATCTCCGGGAAAGATAGTCACGTATGCGGCCTGGCCTGTGGTCATTCTTGAAGATGACAACCCATTGAATATCAGTTCACACATATATGACAAGCGATCCGGATCGGATCTCACCCTCACCTTCCAGAACCCCGCTCCCGTGAAAAACATCACGTACCTGCTCGTCAAGGACGGTGAGACCTACGATGCCACGATCCGGGTGAACATGACGGCACTCGGGGAGGTCGGGGGCTCCATCAGCCCGGAGCATATCCTCTCCGGCAACCCCTTCCTGACGATACTGCGGGAGACCGGCCTTGGTCCCGATGATTTCAAGAAAGTGGTCTCGTATTCCATATTTGCCGTCGGAAACAGCACTCCTCCCCACTCGACCCACTTCTCGAAGATCAACATCACACCGGGCTTTGGGACATCCGGGTATGCACTGCATGCAAGCCAGGTCACCATCCCTTCCAGCGATCTCCGGGGACTGCTCGACGGCACGTTCAGTCTCTATGCGCTCGGTGCAGACAGCAACAACACGGTGGTCGCCCTCGACCATGACACGATCAGGCTCGGGAGCTCCCCCCTTGCCAACTTTACTGCCAGCCCAACAGAGGGGCCGGCACCCCTCGATGTCCATTTCACCGACCTGTCCTCGGGCACGTCCCCGATGACATACCAGTGGATTTTCGATGACGGTGATACATCCGATGACCAGAATCCAACCCATCTTTACACCGAAGCGGGGACCTACACCGTCACCCTGACGGTGACCAACGATTTCGGTTCCAGTACCGAGCAGAAGGTCCACTATATCAATGTGACGGCGCCGGGACCAACACCAACCCCGACCACTCCCACTCCAACCCCGACCACTCCCACTCCAACCCCGACCA
>JASEES010000022.1 GCA_030019395.1 Methanolinea sp.
GCCCGCACGTAGGTGACTTCCGGGTTTACCCAGAGGTTGGTGACACCGTATATCGTCTCCGGGCGCAGGGTGGCTGTCGGGATGAAGGCATCTTTCCATCTGAACATAACGAGAACGAACTTCTGGATTTCAGCCTTGTCACCCTCGAGCAGGTCATGGTCGCCGACAGGGTTGTCGCACTGGGGGCAGAACCGGACTGGGTGGGCCCCTTTCTTCACATGGCCGCCTTCGTGGAGGTGTTTCCACTGCCACTCGATGAACTTGCTGTACTGCGGGTCGACTGTTGTGAAACGGCGCCTCCAGTCGATGGAGAGACCGCAGGCACTCATCACCCTCTGGTACTCGTCAGAGAAATGGCGGACTATCGTGAGGGGATCCACAAACTGTTTCAGGGTCTCGGGCGGCACCTTGTAGAGGTCCCGGTAAAGGCGGATTGCCTTTTCGTCACCCCTCGCGATCCTCTTGGAGATCCCTATCACCGGTGCTCCCGTGACGTGGAAAGCCATCGGGTAAAGCACCTCCCTTCCCCGCATGCGCCAGAACCGGGCGATCACATCGGGGACGATGTAGGTTCTCCCGTGGCCGACGTGCATTGCACCACTCGGGTAGGGATAAGCCACCGTCAGGTAGAATTTTTCTTTTCCAGTCGGGTTCGCTTCAAAAGCATGGTCCCATGCATGAAGGCAGTCCCGTTCCAGCTGCCCAAAATCAGGTATATTCACGTGCTGTCACCCTCTCGTGTGCAAAGAAAATGGTCTTGCCTATACCGGCCTTAACCGGATGGTATCCCCGTCATTGTATCTCTTAATCAGTTCCTGGGCAATCGTTGAGTTTTTCGCGAGGTGAATCTCCCCGCTGTCACTGACGGTGGCAGTGAAAAGGTACTCCTTGCCCGCGAAAACATCGACGATCTTTCCGCTCTGTTCCGGACAGGATATGGCAAGTTGTTTCTTGTCCATCCGGATCTTCACGCCACCGCCAAGGTGCAGTTCTTCCTCGGCAGGGGCTGCAGCAGCCGTTTTTTCAAGTTCGCTCCTGGGCCTGATGTCTATTCCGATCCCCACCTTGTTGACAATGGCCGCGATGTTCTTGCCCCCTTTTCCGATTGCTGCAGGGACATCCTTGTCCTCTATGTAGACGACAGCTTTTGTGTCCGAGAGCATGTGGACATCCACGTAACCGTCGGTGTACCTCCCAATCTCCCTCTGGATGTCCTTTTCGAGGATCTTCCACTGGGCGTTCTCTTCCTTTGCCGGCATCGACGGCGCCTTGAGAGCCTGCGCCGGGGATGTTACAGGGCTCATGACAGGCATCACGATCGTCTCGCCATCGTACTTGAATATTTCAAAGACAATCTCCCCGGTCTCGTGGTCCGATACCGTCGTCACCGGCCTCAAGTTGATCTCGCTCGACATCCCTTCGGGAACCTTGATCGTGAAACCGATATCGTAGATATTGGTTATTTCGCCCCTGTCCACGAAGATGATCGTGTTGATAATCTGCGGCAGAACGCCGAAATCGACACGGTCTGAGAACCGCTGGAGTGCGTCGTGGGCCCCGATCGCGTGGATGACACCGATCATGCCGATTCCCGCGAGCCGCATGTCGGCAAATACACGGAAATCTTCGTTCTTGCGAACCTCGTCAAATATGACGAAATCCGGTCGGACCAGCATAAGGACCTCGGCAGTGTTCTCCATGCTCCCATCAAGGGTTGTGTACTGCGTGATGTGGTCAGGAACCTGGAGTTCACGCGGGGCTTCCATCGTCTTGACGACATACCCGTTCTCTGCAAGGTATGTCGCGATGCTCTGGGCAAGGGTTGTCTTCCCGGCTCCCGGCGGACCTGCGACGAGAAGGCCGCGGCGGTCCCCGATAATCCGCGTCTTGATGATCTGGGCTTTCTTGAACTGTTCGAGCTTGACGTCGGCAATGGGACGGACGGCCGTGATCTCCATGCCGTCCGAGAAAGGCCGCCTTGTGATCGCGATCCTCATCGACCCGATCTGGACAACCGTTACCCCGCGCTTTTCAAGCTCGATGAACCCGTCGGGATGACGTTTCGCACGTTCGAGGACTTCCTGTGCAATGTTGCGCAGTTCGTAATCCGTGATGGGCTGATCCCTGATTCTCTCAAGCCGCATCTCCCTGATAGTCCCCTTCTTGGCCATGGGGGGGACTCTCTCCTTGAGATAGACGGCCATCGTGTGTTCATCGAAGAACTGGTCGATTGCAAGGGGGGCAAACCCTTCTACCTGCGGGCGCAGGTATATGACATCGAGGCCCTTGGCCTTGGCTACCTCGGCCTGGACGATATCGCTCGTGATGAACTTTGCACCGTGTTCGATTGCCGCACTCCTGATGAGTGCATCTATTTCCCCGCCACTGGCCAGTTTCACCTGGTCGAGTGTTGGTCGTACACCCACGAATTTGAGACCGATGGTGCCCTCCGCAGCAAGCCTGCAGAGTGCCTGCAATTCTGTAAGTCCAAGGAACCCTATTTCTCTCCCCTGGTTTGCCTGGGCTTCCAGCTCCGCAACCACTGCTTCAGGTATGACTATTGTTGCACCCTTATATTCTCCCGCTTGTATCATGGAGGTGATACGACCGTCTATCACCACACTTGTATCCGGCACGATGATCAAAAAATATCACCGGTACAATCTTGTCCCTATTCTTTATTAGCATATACCCTCCCGGGATCGAACACCTTCTCTCCCCGTATCTCGCCATCGATAGTCCGATAGAAACACGACCAGTATCCCGTATGGCAGGCGGCACCGGTCTGTTCGACGAGGTAGAGGACAGCATCCTCGTCGCAGTCAACGAGAATCCCGCTGACACGCTGAAAATGCCCGCTCTCCTCGCCTTTTTTCCATATTTTTTTCCTGCTCCGTGAGAAATAATGGGCATAACCGGTCTTTCGCGTGAGCGAAATGGCTTCCTCGTTTGCATAGGCAAGCATCAGTACATCCCGTGTCCGGGCGTCCTGCACGATAACGGGTATGAGCCCGTCTGAATAGTTCAGTTGGAGCATATCAGACACCTGCAATAAACCTGATGAAGAAGAAGAGGATGTCCCCGAAGAGAAGAGCGGAGATGACTCCTGCCGTCAGCGGGACGAGGAAAGGAATCCCGTAGGATATCCAGACCGCTCCTGCCCTTTTGAACGTTTCCATCTCCCTCGCATAATCTGCTGGATGATTTTTCAGGTCCTTCGTGTATATCCTCCCTTTTCCGGATACCATCCTCCTGATCGCATCCCCTGGTCGTATGAACCGCCGGCTGACAGATCCGTCCTCGTCAATCCGGATGTCCTCCATGATAAAACCAAACGACCGGGGCAGGTCTTCGGCCGGGACTGGAAAACCGAAAAAGGTGTAGGGAAACGGTGCCAGCCGGCCGTGCGCGGCATTCCAGAAAAAGATGGCGAGAGGTGTCAGCAGGTTCAGAATGAGGGAGTTGACAAGGACAGTAAAGGGAAAGAAGCCCAGCGGCGGGACGCCGGTCAGCGGTTCGATTGGAAAGGTGGGGAGGGAGATGCAGAGGAAGATGAGGGCCCATGCATCTGCCCCGCCGAAGAGGTTGATCCATGCAAAAACGTAAAAAATGATTGAAAAAAGGACAGTGAGGACGAGGAAGGAAGTGACAAGCGACCACATGCCCCCGGCAAGCAACAATACGTAAAACCAGACGGCCATTGGAACAGATATGGCGAGCATCGGGTACCAGGTGGGAAAAGGAACACGTCTTTCCCGGATATCGCGCCATGATGCATAGAGGAATGTGCAGGTGACTGCAACTGCACCGACAGCCAGAGGAATTATCATGGATACAGATATATCATGAGTTGTACAGGTTCATATGTATGGCCCCCAAAGACTCCCCCGGGGGGAATTGGGAAGAATGATCCCTGCCTCCCTGGTTACGGGCGGTTCTTATCGGGGTTCGATCAGGAAAAGGAGGCGGTATCTCCTGACAAGCAGGGAAATTCTTGAATCCATCATATCCGGGTCAGCCGGTGAAGGACCCATGAGCCTGACCCATGCTCTCTCATTCGCACGAACACATTCATTTTCCGGAATAGGGCATGCAAAGGAAAAGCAGGGGGATTTTTACCTCCTTTTCCTCGAGGGTGACCCCAACGGTGCGGTGCTGCACGATTCCAAGGGTGCCCTCTTTGGGAATAAAGCAGTATATCTCATGAAGGGAACCGAGCAATTCACTCTTTTTCCGGTCAGGCCCGAGATTGTCGAACGACTGATTCTTGGGTGTCGCATCTTTGATCAGGAGATACTCAGGCGCATCCTCCCGGTCGATATACCTGAGGTTAAAAGGGAAAGGGAGGGAGGTGCAGGGATATTCTCGGTCGTCATCGTCGATAACGGGAGACCCCTTGCAGGGCACCGGGTCTCCATCAGGAAGGAAGGTCAGGTAATCGGGAATGACTTTACACGGGCAGACGGAAAAGTATCCTTCAGGCTGCTCTATGGGAAATACGAGTGTGTTGTCCATTCCCGTGACCTCACGACCCGGATGTACGAGTTCGAATTCCATCCCGGACTCAACAATAAACCCGTGACACTTGATATAGGGAATGTGAAATAAGGCTGCTGTTCTCTCCATGGGAAATGACGTCATCGTGGATGATTGAATTCATCATTTCTGATGATCAGGGCCTCCGATATCCCACTTTCGAGCTTCTCTTAAAAAGCATAATATTTAGGTAATATAGGACTGAGATAGAATAGAAGGAAGGGTATTATGAAAAAGGAGGATTTTGAAGCTATCCTCAAGGGGAGCAAGGACATCACTGCCTACATGCATATGAACCCGGCAGAGGGAGTCACGACCTGCTTTGGTGTCAGGACTGCCAGCAACCCAAATTTTCTCGTAAGAGCCCTGTACGAGATGTATGAAGCAAACCTTGGGAAAAAACTCGCAAATAAGGCCATGAGAAAGCTGTTCCGCTCTGTGGGACAGGGATCCTTAGGCCTTTACAAGCTTCTTAAAAAACTTGGCCTGAACCTTAAACCGGAAGAGTTCCTGATGCTGGTCTTCACGATGCAACACCAGCAGGGATGGGGATCTCCGTTCGAGCTCGTGGAAGCTTCCGAGAAGCGTATCGTCATGCGGTGCAAGCAGACGTTTGAGTCCGAGGTGCTGAAGGACTGGAACATGCCGGTCTGCGGTATCCACCAGGGCTGGATAGAAGGCATCCTTACCTCTGTCACGGGGAAGAACTGGTTCTGTCTCGAGAAGACTTGTCATGCAAAGGGAGACCCCTACTGCGAATTCGTGGCTGATCAGGTCCCTCCGAGCTGGAAATTCAAGGCAGAAGCGGTTGTCAGGGGCGATTCGGCCATCACCGAATTCATCGAACACAAGCCCCTTGAGGGTAAGATATCACTCATGGATGAACCTGTTGTCATGATGCCACGGTTCATCTTCTCGTCCATGACCAGTTCGTTGACAAAGACCATGGGTGAGGCCTCGGCAAGCGGGGTCAACTATCGTGCCTACAAGGACATGGGAAAAGAGAACGTGGAGCACTACAAGAAGATGAGTATCTCCTTTGATCTCTCCCGGACCAAACTTGACCACGATCTCAACGAACTTAGGAAACGTTTTCTTGCGTTCGGGCCTCCTTCCATTTCCGGCGATCAGCTTGCATTTGGCAACCACATAGTCAATAATAACTTTGAAGTGGTCGATTCCATCGAAAAGGAACTGGGCAGCAAGGCCACAGTTTTCCAGAAGATTGGGGATAAGGCGATCCGCGTATCTACAAATGTTATTGGCGCCGATGGCAAGCGGGCGGTCGGAACAGAAATTTCCAGTGTTGTCTACGATGCCGTAGTCAAAAAGGGACAGACCTTTTACGGTACCGCAGACGTGGTCGGGAGAAAGTATGTCGTCGCTTATGAGCCGATCAAAAATTCCACGGAAGATATCATCGGCATCCTGTTTGTCGGGACTCCCGAAGACGAAATCCTGGGCACTTTGAAAGACGAGATTCTCCGGAAGACAAATCCGGACACCATCTGCAACATGGCCTTTACATTTTACTCGCAGATGGGATGGTTCAAGATTATCAAAAAGGAGTGGAACGAGGCAGAAAAAACAAGGACATTCACACTGGAACACACCGTGGAATCTGAATCCATCGGGAACACCGGGAAAAACGTTTGTTTCTGCACCGCAGGCCTCCTTGCGGGTATCATAGAGGGAGCATACAATATCAGGGTGGATGCAAAAGAAATTAAGTGCCGGTCAAAGGGAGACGAGCATTGCGTCTTCCAGGTCCGGAACAGACCATCATAGAATTTTTTTAAAAATTTATATTTTTATTTTCTTTATCATCCTTTCAACGTTATTGATCAGTGTATCCAGTTCCGAATCTGAAATTGCAAGTCTTGACTGGAGCACTTCCAGATCACGGATGAGTTGCCGTATCCGCACGTACATGAAAAAAATCAGGACCAGGAGGATGATAATGACAATGCATGCCAAGAGGAGCAGGATCTGTTCTATTGTCATTTTTTACCCCTGAAAAGGACTTTTGAAAAACGTTCGATGAACTTTTCCTGGGATTTTCCCCCCCTCTGTTCCATCGGGATGCCGGCGAGTTCACCCGCCAAATTTCTGAGGGCCACTGAAGCCGGGGAACCGGGGTACTTGATGACTACCGGTGTCTTGGCTGATGCTGCCTTCCTGATATTGGGATCCTCCGGAATGGTACCGATGACCCGGACACCGAGCACCTTCTCCATCTTCTGGATCATCACCTCGGACTTGTCGATTCCCGCCCTGTTGATGATGACACCAAAAACATGCCCTCCGATCACTTCAGTCAGTATCTTAGTCTTAAGGGCATCCACGATGGACGACAATTCCGGGTTGACGATCAGGATAACATCGTCTGCAACAGCGAGGGGTATGATACCGTCCCTGCTGATACCGGCGGGTGCATCGATCAGGAGGTAATCACAGACCTCCACGAGGTCTTTTAAGACATCCTTGAGAAGCTCCGGGTTTGCCTGCTGGAAACCCTGCAGTGATATTCCGCTTGGAACAACCTTGACTCCTGCCGGGCCCTCATAGATTGCATCCTGAACGTTTGCCTTTCCTGCCAGTACTTCGTGGAGGGTGACCGGAACGTCTTCGAGTCCAAGGGCAAGGCCGAGGTTCGCCATCCCGATATCGGCATCCATGATGATCGTATTCTTGCCAAACTGTGCAAGACAGGTCCCGATATTGACAGTCGAGGTAGTCTTTCCCGTCCCTCCCTTTCCTGACGCAAAAGTAAAGACCCGGACCATTCATCCCTCCCTGAAGGTATTTTTTCTTCTTTTTTTATATAAGCCTAATGAAGACTTCATGAAAAGAAGACTCCTAAATCCATCTCTCGAGGAGTGAATTAATGTCCTTTTTCAATTCACCGAGAAGATCTTTTGGTATCTCCCTGTTTCCCCTGATGATACCAACCAGGTCATTCCCCTTGTAATCCGTATGAAATACAGAAATGCCCTCTTCACTGACAGGGGTTCCCGTCACGGATGCATAACTCACCCGGGCAGCGTCATCGCCAGCAGAAGGATGCCCTGTTGATGCAACCACGAGGCCGTCAGGAGTGGAGAGTGTCAGGGATTCCATCCCATAGATTTCACAGAGTCGGTGCATTCCTGACGGGATGTCAGGAGCATCACGGGCCGGATCGAACTTTGGTTTTTCAGGAACGGAGACGGTTTCTTTTACACTAATTTCGGGTTCCCCGCCTTTGATCTTCGTTTCTATGCCGGGAATTGAATAATCAACTTTTGAAACAGGACGGAAGGTATCTATCATTTTCGTAAGCGTGTCCATCTTGTAAGCAAGGCGGACAGTGTAAATGACACTGACAAGAGAAAGGAAAAGAATGATACCAACCAGTATCAGCCCCGTGATGAGAAGGAAGAGATCGAAGGTTATTACTTCCATATTTTTTATCCACTCTCTTTTTTATCCTCGTCAACAACCAGATAACCGAGATGGAGGCGTTCAACCATAAGTTTACAATTATCCCGGATCTTCCTTGACATGACATCAAGGTCCATGGAGTCAAGTGCTTTTAAGTCAAGATCATCAAGAGTATACCCCCGTTCAGGCGAATTAATGTTTTCCTCTCCCGTCTCGAATAAAGCTTCATTGAATGTCGCGGTCGACGTTACGCTACCCTTTGGAAAAGAATCTTTTTCTGACTTTGCGGCCTGAACCTTTGATGCATCCTGATCTTGTGGTTTTCTTTGATGTCGGGCGGGGATAACGGTTTGCGATTCATATTCCGGTTTTTGGAGAGGTGTTTTGCCAGCAGCGGGGATAATCTCATCCTTATTGGGTTGCGGAGGTAGAATGCTTTTTTCTGCAGCGGGAGAGCGTCTGACAATGCACGTTTCATTGAACTCGCGGGATAATTTTATCTGGGCGGGGGTAAGGTCCGAGATCGAAGCATCGAAAGGCCGCTCCATGAGACCGTCAATGACCCTCATAGCGTCATCTCCCGAAAGATCATCACAGCTGGCAAGTGAAACCCTCCCTTTTTCAAGGACAATCTCTATGGTATGGCCTTCACAAACGATGGAACAAACCCCGGAAAACTGGTCTGAGCCGAGCTTTTTGAGGAGACCACCGAGTCTTTCCCCTTTTTCCATTGACCGAAATGTGCCACGGGGAAGTTGCATCATACAAATTGAGTTCGCTCCTCCAGATAATCCTATTGGTAAGAGAATAATAGGGATTGGAAAAATCGAACAATGAAGGGAATGTGGCAGGATGGAGAGCAGGGATAACCAAAGATTTTTATTTATATATAACAAGAAAGATAGTCTGATGGAAAGGTGGCATGAATGCTTCTTAAACAAATTCTGGGTGAATTTTTAAAGATCGACGGTGTCTCTGCTGCAGTTGTGGTGGGCCGCGATGGTTTTGTAATCGAGAGTGCAGCCTCGGGCAAGATGGATATCGACGCCCTCGGTGCAATGGCTTCAACCGGCCTTGGGACATCGGAAGCCATGGGAAAAGAACTTGGGAAGGGGGAACTCCGCCAGATGCTTGTCGAACTGGACCAGGGACCCATCATCATGTCTCCCCTTTCCCCGGATGAGCTCATCGCGATTGTTGCAAGCAATGAGGCAAACGTGGGGCGTATCCGGTACGAGTTGAAGAAGAATAAGGATCGACTCGTTGCGGCTCTCTGAATTGCATGAAATTTCCAAGGGGAACATACCTCGGTGTTGTCGAGGATCCGCTCGTTGATACTGCATCAGGAGAGAAGGTACCTTTTTCAGGAAAGATAGAGGTACTCACCACAAAAGGTGCAGGTCTCTTTCTCGCAAAGGAAGGAGAGGTCATCGCTGCCTGTTATCGCGAGAAAGAAAATGAATACCATGGATCTGAAGCCGTTACCTATCTCCTGAAAACCATGGAGGGGTCATCACTCGAGCCCCGTTTCATCCAGTACCGGTATGGCCCCGAGGAGATGGCACTTGCAGAGGAAATGTGCTTTGAAAGAGGGCTATCCATCAAGCAGGCTGTAAAGCCAAAGAATGTGCCCCGTGCAAGACTGGATGACGAGGTGCTTGCCCGGTTCATGGCATTGCAGGGGGTCCATGCAGTACTTGCTTTTTTTGAGGGATTCCCAGTCCAGACATCAGGAGATGTGGACTTTGAACATGTGGCTGCCATTGCAGAGGATTTTATCAGGACTGCAGGAAAAGTTGCCGTGGATATGAATCTTGGGTCCCCCGCCTGCGTTATCATCGAGGGAAACCAGGGAACCTGCGTGATTGCCCCGTACGGGGACCTTTCACTCTGTATCCTTGCAGACAAGACAGCGCACCTTGGAATGATACGTCTTGCAGTCAGCATCCTCCACAAAGAAATGTTTCATAGTGTATAACGCGTAAACACCTCGTATACATCCGCCCAAGGGGGAACGACCGGGTCTGGGAAAGGTCATTGGGATGACAGGAGATTCAAAAAAAGACGGTATATTCGGCTCTTTATTCAGGAGGAAGAAAGAGGAACTGCCGGGAAAGGGAAAAAAGACAGAAGATAGTGCAATATCCGGGCAGATTACCGGTGTCGGGAAAGATGATCTCGATCTCCTGGTAAAGAAACTGGGGATATCCGCACCAGGAAAGGAGAAGGTCCCCGTCCGGCAGTCAGCGAAAGTAACCCCCCTGCCAGATACAGGTGAAACCACGGGAGAGACCCCTGTGCCCCGGATGGAGAAAACGCCCGGTATCCCCGCATTTCAGGCGGAAAGGAGCATTCCGGAGATCGAACCTTCACGAAAACCCCAAGAGCGGGTTGCGCCGCCCACACGGATGCAGCAGGATAAAGGGGAGGAAAGCGCAGGGGAAGGCAAAGAGAAACCTGCCCGTGTGTTTCCTTCCCCGTCGTTCAAGCCGGCTAAAAAGGTGACCCAATCAAGGGAGAAAGAGCAGGAGACAGAGGCAATTGTATCCGTCGATGACATCGATGACCTTTCAGGGCTCATCCTTCCCAAGGGTGCAACATTCCAGATCGATGAGATCAAGATGGCGGAACGGACCGACATTTTCAAGTTCAAGGGAACGGGAAGTGATGTTCTGGGCAAAGATCTCCAGAAATCGGATCTTCTCGACAGCAGTATCAGGACGGTCACCGACGCCGCTACCGAGGTTCAAACCGAAGCAGGTTCTAAAACACTTCTGAAGAAACTCAATCCGCTCAACGTCATTCGCAAGGTCCCTGTAGAATATAACATGCGGACACACGGTCCTCTTGTCGACCTGAAATTCCGACCGCGGCCCGGCGTTGAAGAGATTGAGATTTACCCTGTTAACGAACCCTATGCCTATGTCAGGATAACCTACGACAACGCAACCCATGAATACATGTACGAAGTCATCGAACCGAAGCTCACCCCCGCGGAAGTCGATCTCTTCAACGATATTAAGGAGCGCATTTTCGAACGCCTTGATATCAACACCCAGAACGTCATAGAGGAAGTCGCTAAGAAGACATTGCGGGATGTGACGGATGATATCATCGATGATTATGGCATTTCACTCACACCGGTCCAGAGGGAAAAGATCCTGTATGCAATGTACAAGGAATTCCTCGGTAACGGGATGATAGACCCCCTGATGCATGACAGGTACATCGAGGATATCTCCTGCGATGGCGTCAATGCGAACCTTTTCGTGTTCCATAACAGGTACGAATCCATGCGCACCAACCTGGTGTACAAGAGCGCCGAAGAACTGGATTCCTTTGTGATAAAACTTGCCCAGCGTTCGGGAAAATATATCTCCATTGCCGAGCCCATGCTCGATGCCACCATGAGCGATGGGTCGCGTATCCAGATGACTCTTGGATCGGAGGTGACAGCCCATGGTTCTACCTACACTATCAGGAAGTTCAAGGATGAGCCTATCACCCCGACCGACCTCATCGAGTGGCGGACCTTCTCCCCGCTTGCAATCGCCTTCTTCTGGCTCGCTGTCGAGAGCGGTAAGTCATGCATCTTTGCAGGCGGGACTGCATCGGGTAAGACCACGTCTCTCAATGCGATCTCTCTCTTCATCCCCCCTCTTGCAAAGATCGTGACCCTCGAGGATACACGGGAACTCAAGCTCCCCCACCCCAACTGGATACCGAGTATCACGCGGACATCTTTTGACGCGTCGGGAAAGGGCGAGATTGACATGTACGAGCTTCTCCGTGCAGCGCTCCGTCAGAGACCCGAATACATCCTTGTCGGGGAGGTGAGGGGCAAGGAAGCTCTCACTCTCTTCCAGGCGATGAGCACAGGTCACGTGACATATTCGACGATGCACGCGGATTCGGTTGCAAGCATTGTCCACCGTCTTGAAAACCCTCCCCTGAACGTCCCGAGGAACATGCTCTCTGCTCTCGACCTCATCTCCGTGCAGGTACAGGCCCGTGTCGGAGGCCAGAGGATCCGCCGGAACAAGCAGATCATCGAGATCCTGGACATTGACCCGAGGACAAACGAGCTGATCACGAACGAGGTGTTCCGCTGGCATCCTGCAACGGACGAGATTACCTACTCGGGCAAGTCCTACGTCCTTGAAGAGATAATGGAGTCCCGGGGTTGGGACGAGGAGCGGATGAGAGAGGAGCTCAAGATGCGGCAGGAAGTCCTCGAATGGATGCGCCTCAAGAAGATCCGGCATTTCAGGGACGTCAGCAACATCCTGATCCAGTATTTCCGTGACCCTGCACGGACAATGGAGAAGGTCAGGGCAGAACTGTATGGAGAAACATGAACAGCTGGGAACGTTTTGCATTTCGGTTGTTTGGAACACTTGCAGGGAAAAAGAGGGATAAGTATGCTGCATTGCGCAGTGACCTCGTCACTGCGAGGATGAAAGTCCCGTTCGAAGTCTACCTCTCTACTGCATACCTCAGTGCCCTTTTTGCCGGGGCAGTCGCGTCCGTTGTCCTTGGCATCATCACGTTCATCTTCAACATCCCCTCCATGATCAAGTACCAGGGTGCCGTTCCTGAATTCATGCTCTTCATCTCGGAATACAGCCTGATTATCGGGACAATCATTGCCATCGTGATATCGTTTGCAGTTGTCGGGGGAATTACCTTTGTCATCTTCCTCGTGTATCCCAGCGTGGTTGCTGGAAACCGGCGCAGGAATATCGATGCAACGCTTCCCTATGCCATCAATTACATTACAGCGATGTCCACCGCGGGTATACCCCCCGCGGAGATCTTCCGGCAGCTTGGAAACAGCCCGATGTACGGAGAGAGTGCAGTCGAGGCCCGGTTCGTGGCAATGGAAATCGACCTCTTCGGGCGTGACCTTCTCGATGCACTCCGGCTGATATCCGCAACGACGCCGAGCCTGCGCATGAAGGAGTTCCTCCAGGGGGCGATGGGATGCATCTCTGCAGGGAGCAGCCTGACGGAGTACTTCCGGACCAAGGCAGAACAGTATTCACTCGAGAACAGGCAGTCACAGAAATTGTTCCTCGATACCCTTGGACTCATATCCGAGTCATACGTCACAGCGATGGTCGCAGGCCCTCTCTTTTTGATCATCCTGCAGTCCATCATGTCCATCCTCTCCAAATCATCGCAGCCCATATTCCTCTACATCATCATTTACATGATGATTCCCTTCGGAAGCCTGATGTTTGTCATCCTGATCAGTTCCATGACACCGGAGGGCTGAAGGTGGGACTCAAAGACAGGATACTCGGTGATCCGGGCAGGGAAAAACCAGACAAAGAAAGTGGAAAAACGGGAGTCCCGCCTGCACAGGAAAAGAAGGAGAAACAGCCCTTTCCCCCGTCTCCCCCCTCCATGCATGCCACGGATTCCGGTGGAAAAGCTGCAGGTATCGGGGGGCTTTTCTCAAGGAAGAAGCCTGCAGGCATAGACCTTTCCCCGGCAGAAATCGGGAAGTTTGCCCGTGAACAGGAAGAGATCATCAGGAAATTGGAGAAAGTCCGTGCAGAGCGGTCAGGGGTGATGCGCGTCATCAAGCACCCTGTTGCAGTCCTCCTCGAAAAACCCCTCAATATCCTTATTGTCTCCCTCCCTGCTTCAATCATCGTTTTTGTCCTGGGCACGGCGCTTGCAATCAGGGATTACGGGATGGGTGTGCTCTTCTCGACAACCCTCGTGGACGATGTCGTTGTTTTCTCCATCCTCGTTGCGATAGTCCCGGTTGCAGTGATGGATTTCCGGGAGAATCGCAGGATAAAGAACCTTGAGGAAGCACTCCCCAACTTTTTCCGCGACCTTGCGGGAATGAACGACAGTGGGATGACTCTCCCAAACGCCATCCATCTCGTTGCCCAGGGGGAATACAGCACCCTGACACCGTTCATTCGGCGCCTCGACAACGAGATGTCCTGGAATACAACGTTTATAGAGGCAATCCAGAGGTTCCGGACCCGCCTCGGGACACCTCTTGCAGACAGGAGCATCGACCTCATCGCAAAGGCGAGCAAGGCCGGGGGCGATGTGAGCGAGGTCCTCCGGGCAGCGGCGCGGGATACTTACGAGGTACTCGCCCTCCGCACAGAACGGCGCAATAATATGCTTATTTACGTCATTATCGTGCTTATCTCGTTCCTCGTTTTCGTCTTTGTCATATTCATCCTGGTGAGCACGTTTCTGAGCACGATGGCCACGGCGGGAAGTGCCGCGGAGTCTGCCGGTGCCGGTGCTGCTTCGTTCATCGGAAACATCGATTTATTCTTCTATACACGGCTCTTCTCGCACGCGGCAATGATCCAGGGAATCTTCTCCGGCCTTGTGGCAGGTCAGATGGGTGAGGGACGGGTCACTGCGGGATTGAAATACTCCGCCATCATGCTCCTGATCTCATGGATAATATTCAGGTTCATGATCGGATGACGAGCCCCATCTCCGAGAGCCGCCGCGGGAGGTACTCGCGGGTGACGAAGTCAAGACCCCGCGCTGCAAACGCCTGCTGTTCTGACTTGAGGTTGAGGGCCAGTTGCAGCTGGATCTGCTCCTTCCAGTAACTGGATCCGAAACGGGGATCCGTAAGCTCACTCTGGAGCGCGGCAATGTCTTTTTCTGTCAGGGCATCTGCCGGAAGGTTATAATCCCTGATATCGCTTGGCTGGACACCGATGAACTGGGCTTTCGGGGTCGCGAGGAGTTCGGACATGTGCGCGCTCTTGATTGCCCCGTACGCAACACTGGCATAAATCCGGTAAGACCAGGGGTCACCATCGGTAAAGACGTAGACGGGAAGGTTAAACTCGTCAGACAACCTGTGGAGCATGCGGCGGGTTGAACGGGCGGGCTGCCCTTTCAGGTGCACGAGGATGGCACGGTATTCCTCGTCGAACCCGTTTTCGATGAGCCGCGCATACATGCCTCCTGTTTCGATTGCGATAACGCAACTCGCGTCATGGTCGAGAAGTTCCACGTTCTCCACGTTACAGGGGATCTGGTACCCTGCCTCGCCTACATCATCCCTGCAGTGGATTATCCTCTCCCCCCTCCTTGTCATCTCCTTGAGCCGGAGAGGGCCGAATATGGTTGCGCCATCCTCTTCCGGCCGCAGGTGGAAAGCTTCACGCTGGAGGTCTGTCAGGATCTCGAGATCTTCGATGAGGTAGTTGCTCTCGTCCTGGGCCGAGAACTTTGCTTTTTTCCAACCCTCGGAGATGTAATACAGCTCCCTCAGGGTTGAAGAACGGTTTTCACGAAGCTGGGTTTTTAAAAACCCGATTACGTACGACATTTTGAGGAGGTGGAGCGCACTCCTGGCCGTGTGCGCTGACCGGACGCTCTCGCGGTCACCCAGTTTCCACACTTCGGACTCATCGTCGTAGGCGATGTTCTGCTTCGTCCGGGTTGGCAGCGTGATGGAGGGGATGTTCCCCTCGGCCATCTGCCGGTACCACTGCATGGCTATTGCCATCAGCCTCTCGTATGCCCTCTTTTCGAGCGTCTCACTCTGCGTCAAGATCCACCACCGCGATGTTTTCAGGCGGAATCCCCCTGACCTGAACGGTACCCCCGCCTGTTCCCGAGTATTCTGCTGTCCATACACCACCCGGTGGAATTTCGAGCTGCCACATCCGTGTGTACTCCCCGTCGAGTTCTGTCGCGAATGAGGGCGCGGGCCGTGCATCTTCCGCTGGGTTTCGCGAGATGTCATAGAGGGAGAGTACATTTGTCGTCGCCATATGGTTCCTGACTTCGATTGTGACACGTCCGTCCCGGCTCATCTTTTTCACGACGACCCTGCGCATGAGCCTGCCCTCGATCAGCGAAGTGTCAGGAACAGGAAGCTCCACGATCTCTGCAACCTTCGATGCAATATCCGGGATGATGGCACAGACGGCCCTCGCCCGGTCCTCGGCGAGCCGGCTTTTGTCCCTCCGCGAGAGATACGTCTTGAGTTCGCGGCCTAATTCCTGGAGAACGAGGGTGACCTCGCGTTCAATCTCAGGGATGCCTGCGATTGCGTCCTTGCTCTCGCTCGTAAAGGGCACGTTCGTGGATGCGACGTGGACCATGATGAGGAGGGGGCCGGTGGGAAGACCTGCCTGCGCAACATTGTAATTTTTCCAGGTGATCCCCGCAATACACCCCGTGATTGCACAGGCCCCCTGCTGGTACATAAGGGGGACACGGTTCGCGAAGCGGAGGATTATTGCGTTTCCATCGGCGGGCAGTTTACCTCCGTAGCCGATGGCAGCCTCGACGAGAAACGGGTGACCTGAATAGACTGACCCGGGCCGTGTTCTTGCTTTTACGAAGTCCATCTGGAACTCCTTTTCGAGGGATCGGACGATCAGATCTTCCCCGATGGGGGAAAGGCAGACCTGGGTCGTTGGTGCAGGGACTTTCGCGTTCTGCATTGCAGAGAGAAGTTTTTTCTGTTCCGCAGGGGAAAGAGACGAGACCGGGGTATCCGGAGATATCCCTGCTGCCCTGCATATCTCATGGGCCGTCTTCTTTCCGACCCGGGAGAAGCTGGTTACGAGGAATTCTCCACAAGCGGCCCTGGACGCGGCGATCATCCGCATCAGCTGGCCAATCTCTATCCCGTGCGGGTGAGGCATGATGGTCTTTGGGCAGGCGATGGCTTCGTCACTGACCCGTTCGAAGAGAGCCGTCTCCCCCTCCATCTCGACCGTTATCCTGGCGTGGGGGTTGACGATGGAGGTGTATTTGAGGTACTCGAGGAGCTTCTTTTTCGCGGCGATCGTGCTCCGGAACTCGACCTGGACGAGTGTGCCGTGTGTCCTGTCCCAATCGATCTTCTCCTTCCGGATGATGACCGGTTCGTTCGTCTGGATATCTATCTGGATGAGGAACCTGAACGCTGCTTCCTCCGGACCCGTGCGTGATATCACGAGCGTGGGAATCCCTGTTGTCAGTTGTGCATAGAGAACGGCTGCACTGATCCCTATCCCCTGCTGCCCCCTGCTTTGACGGATCTGGTGAAACCGCGAACCATAGAGAAGTTTTCCAAACACGAAGGGTACTTGCTCCGGGACGATTCCCGGACCGTTGTCCTCGACGCTTATCCGAAAGGTGTCCGGGCCTGTCCGCGTCACCCGGACATAGATGTCCGGGAGGACCCCCGCCTCCTCGCACGCATCAAGTGCATTGTCGACTGCCTCCTTGATCGTTGTGATGATTCCCCTGGTGGGAGAGTCGAAACCGAGAAGGTGCTTGTTCTTCTCGAAAAACTCTGCGACACTGATACTCCTCTGTTGTCTTGCCAGTTCATCGGCAAGAGTCATCGCCATTCACCTCGGCGATTGCCTGTGCAAGGGACAACTCCTTCTGGGTCCCGGAGCGAAGGTCCTTGAGGGTCACGGATCTTTTCTCCTGTTCGCGGCGGCCGATAATCAGGGCAAAGTCTGCATTCCGGGAGATAGAGGCAATCTGCTGACTGAGGTTCTTTCCGGAAAGGTCACTCTCCGTGAGGATGCCTGCACTGCGGAACGCTGCTGCGACATGCAAAGCCCAGTCGCGGGCATCAGGTGTATGTGCAACACCGACCCGGACCGCAGGTGTCCCCGGGATGTCACCCCTTGCCACCATTACCCTGTCAAATCCAATGGCAAAACCGCACGAGGGGGTATCCTCTCCCCCGAAGAGGTGGGCCAGTCGGTATGTCCCCCCTCCGGCGACCTGGTTTTCTGCCCCCAGGTTTTCGGCAAAGGCCTCAAAGACCATACCCGTGTAGTAGTCAAGGCCACGGGCAATACCCGGGTTGAGGGTATAGGGAACACCTGCCTGGTCCAGAATCGAGAAAAGTTCGCGAATCCTCTCTTTCCCCGGCATGTCACCCGTGATTGCAAGGGCATCATCGAGCTTTCTGCATTCGACGAGTGCCGTCAGCCTGTCAGAAAGCCCGCTCTCCCCCCGTGAGGAAAGGAAGGCGGACAGACCGTCATAATTCTTCTTATCGAGGAGTATCCTGACCTTTTTCTGGTCCTCCGGTGCCAGTCCTCCGAGGAGTGCCCGCATGAACCCGAGGTGTCCTACATGGAGTGTGAATGTAATACCGCTGGCAGAGAGGAGATCCTGTGCGAGCATGATCACCTCTGCCTCTGCAAGGGGGGTATCCTGCCCGATCAGTTCAACTCCGAACTGCCAGAACTGCCTGTAACGCCCCTTCTGGGGTCTCTCGTACCGGAAACAGTCAGCAAAATAATACCAGCGAAGTGGTTTTGCGAGGGTTTTTCCCACGTTCACGTACGCACGGAGCACGGATGCAGTGACCTCGGGCCGGAGGGCGAGTTTCCTTCCCCCCTTGTCCTCGAAGACATACATCTCCTCAATTATTCCCTCACCAGACCGGAGGGTGAAGAGTTCCAGTTCTTCGAATGTCGGGGTACAGACTTCCCTGTAACCCCAGGTATGGGCTATCCTGCGCATCGCGTTCTCAACGCTGCGCCGCTGTTCCATTTCAGCAGGGAGAAAATCACGTGTACCTCTTGGTCTCTGGAGCATGGGAAATATCACCCCTCCTGCGTGCGGTTTTTCGTTGAACGCGGTGCTTTGCCCAGGAGGCGGTCCCACCAGTCACTCCCGGCAAAGACCCTCTCCCGTTCCACCCTGCCCTGCAGGTAGAGGGCGGCAAGGATGATCCCAAGGCCGATGAGCTCGGTTGGAAATGCAGGACCTGACGTGTACGTGAAGAAAAAACCAAGGAGGGAAAGGGCGCTGTACAGGACACCGCGGTATGCAGCCTTCCTGAAACCGGGGAGGGCAGTCCGCGCAAATATGCGCATGTCACGGAACCACAGGAAAAAAACCACGCCGCAACCGAATGCGGCAACGTATACCAGGTAGCTCATGGCTGTTACATCACTTATTATACCGGGGCCCATATCTTAATTATCACATCATGGTTCCGAACCGCAGGCTCAGGGAAGTGCTGACCGGTTTTTCGGATGGGCGCCTCACGCTCGAAGAAGCAGCTGCTGAAATCGAGGGGCTGCGGATCGAAGAGGTGGAGGATCTGGCACGGCTTGACCTGGGGAGGGCAGCCCGTTGCGGGATACCCGAGGTTATCCTCGCAGAGGGTAAGGCGCCAGTCGAAATCGTGGAGATCGCAAGGAAAGCAGTCCAGGTATCTCCCAGGACAATCATATCCCGGATGTCACCGGATCATGCCAGGGCCATCAGGGAGGCGTGCAGGGAGATGGGGGTATCGTTCACGTGGCACGAGAAGGCTGCAATGGGAGTGCTATCCCGGGGATCTCCCATTGTGCCGGGAAAAGGGATTGTTGCTGTCATCAGTGCAGGTACATCGGATTTGCGGGTCGCAGAGGAGGCCCGCGTCATTGCAGAGGAGATGGGGTGCACGGTGAGGACAGCGTATGATGTCGGCGTCGCCGGTATTCACCGTCTCTTCCCCGCAATCAGGAAATGCCTGGATGCCCATGTCTTCGTGGTCGCGGCAGGAAGGGAGGGGACGCTCCCCGCCATTGTTGGGGGCCTCATCGACCGCCCCGTCATTGGCGTCCCGGTGAGCACGGGATATGGCTACATGGGAGGTGGCCAGGCAGCCCTTGCGAGCATGCTCCAGTCCTGCGCGGTGATCGCGGTGGTGAACATCGATGCCGGGTTTGTTGCAGGAGCATTTGCTGCCCGGATTGCAAACATGGTGGGGGACAGATGATAAGGGGACTGTATATCGGAAGGTTTCAGCCGTACCATAACGGCCACCAGCACATCCTCGAAGAGATTGCCCGCAGGGTCGACGAGATCATCATCGGGATCGGGAGTGCCCAGCTCTCCCACGAACCGTCGAACCCCTTCACAGCAGGGGAGAGGCTGCTGATGATAACAAGGGCTCTTGGTACCATTGGAAACCCGGTCTATGTGATTCCCATCGAAGACCTCCACAGGAACGCCCTCTGGGTTGCGCACGTGCGGTCGATGGCACCCCGCTTCGATATCGTGTTCTCGAGCAACCCCCTCGTGGTCCGTCTCTTCGGGGAAGAGGGAATTGCCGTTGAGTCCCCGTCCATGTACGAGAGGGCCTCCCACAGTGGGACCGAGATCAGGAGGCGGATCATCGCAGGGGAGGAGTGGGAGAGCCTTGTCCCGCCGGCAGTTGCCGACGTGATCCGTGAAATAGACGGTGTCGCGAGGATACGGCAGATAGCCAGGGATGATGGCGATGGCCGTTGCCTGTGAGGGCTTTATATGTTAAAAAAGGTCAGAGACCTGTTCGCATCAAGGCAAACCGTCCCGCCCAGGGAAATATCCCTTGAAGAAATTCCTGTTATCATCGGAGAAGAAGAGCATTCCTGGAGGGAGGAGCTCCAGAAGAGGATGGATCAGCCCCGTGAAAAGTTCACCGAGGTGTGTTCCGCTCTCCTCGTTCGTGCAACCACCCTTGCAGGGAGCGAGCGGGATTCCGTATATCACCCGAAACTCGAGAAGATCACGCGCAATTCTCTCCCGCAGTTCGAAAAGGCCATCACGACATCCCTTGCCCGGCA
>JASEES010000023.1 GCA_030019395.1 Methanolinea sp.
TGTGGATAGTTCCTTTTCCAGATTTAATAGATCCTTTGTGTTATAGTTACCTGAGAGCCTTGGGACCACACTTGAGTTGTATTTTCAAGAATTGTACGGCTATATGAGAATTCTCTCTTTTTGGCACTGTGCCTGCTCCAGCCAATCGCATATGTATATTGCTTTTCATCAAAAGATACAGGATTAAGGTGGCGTTTTTGCCTCTCCCGGTTACGGGAGCATGCACATCTATGGAACATCCATGGGATCCTTCATCGCCCAGGAACTTGCCCTGAACCACCCCGGCCGGGTCCGCAGGATGATCCTCGACTCCAGTGCATTCCCCACGCATGTGGGGAACTCGACGAAGGAGTGACCGGAGTCAGCAGGTTTATCGGTTCAACCCCACGCATGTGGGGAACTCTTCTATCCCGGACTCCGCCGCGTAGTCATCTCCGTTGGTTCATCCCCACGCATGTGGGGAACTCGCGCCGGATAGCCTCTTCGATGCCGCCGTTGAAGGTTCATCCCCACGCATGTGGGGAACTCTCAGCAGTAGTAAAGGAGTTCTGGAGCGCAACATGGTTCATCCCCACGCATGTGGGGAACTCTTCAGAGTCAAACCGAATTGCCTGGACCTCACTTGGTTCATCCCCACGCATGTGGGGAACTCGTCATTTGATCTCCTTAATTACATCGTTATAACGGTTCATCCCCACGCATGTGGGGAACTCCACCGCCAAACGAACAGAGAATCAGGGGGATGAGGTTCATCCCCACGCATGTGGGGAACTCCACTCTGCAGGAAACGGAATGGGTGAAGGACTAGGTTCATCCCCACGCATGTGGGGAACTCTTGCGCGCGCGTTGTGCTGCATTGACAATCAATGGTTCATCCCCACGCATGTGGGGAACTCTTGTGTGTGGCAGCATCGACAACCGTCCATTCCGGTTCATCCCCACGCATGTGGGGAACTCGTTTTGCCTCACTGTTGCTGACTGGTTTCCCATGGTTCATCCCCACGCATGTGGGGAACTCGCACATCAGAGAGGTTCACGGCGGTATCGTAATGGTTCATCCCCACGCATGTGGGGAACTCGTCCGGAAGTTCTTCGAGCTCTGGAATGACTACGGTTCATCCCCACGCATGTGGGGAACTCTTTGTACTTCCGCACCATTCGCATTTGCCTCCTGGTTCATCCCCACGCATGTGGGGAACTCGAATAGATATAGACCTTCTGCACGTTTTCTTTCGGTTCATCCCCACGCATGTGGGGAACTCTGGAACAAAACGGACGTATTGGATGTTCTGAGTGGTTCATCCCCACGCATGTGGGGAACTCGTGCCGGCGGTATGCATCATAAAGCACATCCTTGGTTCATCCCCACGCATGTGGGGAACTCTTAGGAGAACCCGGCGTTCTGAAGAACACAATTGGTTCATCCCCACGCATGTGGGGAACTCGACCATGAGGGAGATCCCTCCTGGTCTTTAGTAGGTTCATCCCCACGCATGTGGGGAACTCATTGTTTATCGCCCTCCTCCCGTTAGCAGTATTGGTTCATCCCCACGCATGTGGGGAACTCATCTTCGTCAAAAAATATTACCTCCTTTTATATGGTTCATCCCCACGCATGTGGGGAACTCACCGACCTCAAGAACGCAATGAAAGATCTAAATGGTTCATCCCCACGCATGTGGGGAACTCACGTGGTGGGCAAGAGAAATGCCTCGAAGGCACTTGCGGTTCATCCCCACGCATGTGGGGAACTCTCACCTCGTTTTCCGGGTATCCCCGGTATAATAGGTTCATCCCCACGCATGTGGGGAACTCCCCATCAATCCATTCTTTCACTCCTCTACATATGGTTCATCCCCACGCATGTGGGGAACTCTCTTCAATTTATATATGACTAAAAAAAGTCATATATCAGTCTTCTGTTTTCTTCTCTGGCAGGAATGAAATTAATTTGATACCATCCATCTCACGTGGAATTCTCCTGTTCACACCAACTGTTTCGAAATCGTACCCTGCATCGTTCGGGGCATGCCAGGCCATGACCGCACTCCCCCGTCCAAGGCCAAGGATGACCTGTTTCCATATCATCTCCCTGACCTTGCTTGAATAGTTACCGATGTATACACCCGCACGAATTTCAAGAAGCCACACGGCAAGTCTTCCACGGAGTGAGGGGGGTGCATTTTCCGTCACTATCACCATGAGCCCCATGCTCTCACTCCTTCTCGAATGCAGGGGGAATTGAATCCTCATACGGCCTGGGCATTTCCATTCCACTCGCCTCAAGGACTTCCTGGATGGTCGGGATGATGCGTTCCAGAATGTTTTGCTGCCGGAACAGGTCACGGCATCTCTGCCTGACCTGTCGTTCGGGGTGAACGGGACGCTGCCCCGCAACTTCGAATGCTGCCGGGACAACGGTTTCAAATTTGAAGAGATCGGCTATGTCAAAAACAAAGGAAAGAGGATCACCGGTATGGAGAAAACCCAGAGACGGCGAGTACCCGGCAGCCAGGATGCCCGCTTCAACAACCCCGTACAGGCAGGAATTTCCGGCACTGAGACACTTGTTGGGAAGGTCAGAAGCGCCCCAGTTATGGGGATCATACTTCCTCCCTTCCCAGCGGACCCGATACCGCTGCGCATATTCTTCGTACAAGCTCCTTACCCTCACACCTTCAAGTCCGCGCAGCTGGTGAATGGTCAGGTTCGCGTCCGGTTTTTCACCAAACCGGATCTCAAACATTTTCCGGACGACACGGCGGCGACCCTCGGGGTTCAGGGAGATTGATGCCTGGTACAGGAGCCTGTCGGACCGAGCGCCACCGGGATGCCCGGTGGAATAGAGGCGGACTCCCCCTTCTCCCACCCATGCAAGAAGGCATCCGGCCTGGGCGGCCAGCCTGACTGCAGCATGGGACACCCGTGTCCCCGGCTCAAGCATGATGCAGGCAAGTCCCCCGACAGGAATCTGGACCCTGACACCGCGGATGTCCACGAGGACAAATGCCCCGTCGATGACATCCAGTTCACCATATTCCAGAAAAATGATGGAGGTCCTTTCTTTGAGGGAAATAGGTTTGATTATCGGGGGAACCGGAGCCATCACTCTGTCATGCGGGTTTTATCATCATCATGCCGCAGCCAAAACCCTTGGCGGGCCCGATTCCCTCCGCAAGAGCTTTCCTGAAAAGTTCAGGATCCGTGACCTTCAGGGTACCTGAGAAATCTATTGTGCTGATCTGGACATTCCTGTTTTTCTCACCCTGGAGAAAGCTGATCTGCCTGTAGGCACCCGCGATCACACGCTCTTCATCGACTGAGAAACCATATTTCCCAGCCCTCTCCTTCAACCATCGCACTCCCTCCTGCTGAACCAGGTCAGCTATCCGGACGACCGTTCCACATGGATCCTGGCTGCCACGGATGATTCGTTTGGCATCCATCACCACATCATGTCTCCGGTGGAAACGCCGCCCTTCTTGATCAGGAGGTGTCCACCGGGTCCTGACCGGGTTGGCACGAAGAGAGAACCACAGACGCTGGCCACTGAATAAGACCGGATTGTATTCCTTTGTCTCGATCGCCCAGATTGAGCCGTTATAAACCGGTTTCCTCCGGGAGACAGAGTAGATGGCAGGCCGGTTCCGGACATAATCAACGCGATAGAGGAAATCCCGCGTTCTCATCTCCCCATCGGAATAAAGATCCCAGACCATCGCGTGAATCTGGTAAGGTCCGGTGGCAATCTTCCAGAATTCAGGGGATAGAGATGCGTCAGGTCTGATGCGTATCCGCGAAAAATACACACTTTCACCCGCCTGCAACAGGCAATCTCACCATGCCATAGTGCTCAGTCCGGTTCGAGAATGTCCACCTCTTCCGGCTCAGAATCTCATCCCTTCGTGGAACGGAATGGGACGCATCGATGCCCGGCACCCCGTCGCTCTCCCAGTACATCGCAGCAGAATCGGAAAAATCGAATCTCCCCAGAATCCCTGCACAATCCTCCTCTGCCCGGGAAAATGCCTCAATAAGCGATGGGGCATCGACAATCCTTGCCCGGACAGGGAGGCCCGGCGGGCACGATTTCCTCCCGAGGTAGAGACAGAACCGCGGTCTGTTGAGGGCCTCTGCGATTGCATCAAGAGAATAGGGGACACTCTGTCCCCTCTCCCACAGGCAGATATGGACGAACGTATCACAGCGATACTCGCGCCAGGATTCAATGGAATTCAAAAGAGCCCGGCCAATCGAGAGCTCATCCTTCCTCGTCCTGATATGCCGTGCTGATCTCAATGCAGATTGGGGCGGTGTCTGGATTATATGGTAATCGCTAAGAGGTATACCCGGATCCCGTACGAGACACGCCATTCCGAGCGACCGGGATAGTCTCGTGTGCAGGTCCTCCTGTTCGCGCAAAATCCCAAGGGCTGCTCCCACAAGTCCTAAAACGGCGGATTTCGTGGGATGATCAGAGGAATGCCTGTCCTCTCCGACCGCGATCTCTCCCCAGGACGCCATGGGACCATACAGCGAGAACACGCAATACCGCGTCATATTCATCTTGCCACAAATTTCAGCACGGATTCAAGGGATCCCTCTCCGGTTACGGCGTTCATCGAGATCCACTCGTCACAGCACCTGCCATACACTTTCTCTATCGTCGTGCGTGTCTCTTCGAGCGCACGAATCGCAGAAGAAAGGATATCATCACCCCGGATCGGCCTGACGAATGCAACGGCCAGGGAGCGTGGCTGCTGGGTGCCGCGTTCTGCAAGGAGATAGGAAGCATATGCCCGTGACGCAAAACTCGCCTGTTTTCCCCCCGGAGCAACCTTCGTGGCGGCCTCGGTAAGCGCTGCGATCGCCCGTGAGGCAAGTTCGCTGTTTCCACCCAGGTTCCCGGCAAGAAGGTCGCGGTCGATGCACATGTACAGGTAATACAATCCCGATGCGAATTCAAACTGGCCGATATGGGCTGATCCGGCATCTGTCTCGAGACGGTTGAGGTCATCAACCGCGGTGAAATAGTCGTCCTCCACAACAACATCGTGGACGGTGATAGCATGGGCGACCTGGACGGCTGCCTCGGTATTGTATGCCGGCGTATTCGCAAACATCCTCCCGAACATGGCGATATCCACAGCGGTATGATTCTTCCTCAAAAGATCAAGGTCTTTCTCTTCAGGCGCCTTTGCGGACATCGCACACTTCTCAAGAAGAGCATCAATGGCCGAAATCTCCTCGGGACTGTAGTGGACGATCTGCTCTGTTTTGAGATCATTCTCCTTTGTAGTGACCTTACCGAACTGCTCTGCAATCAGCCGTGCCCATTCCTGTGCCTCTTTCTGGGACACGGCCTTCCGGGAGGCGGGCTCTCCGGTACACGCAAGGACGTTTTTCAGAGTGCTTCCTGTACTGAGTGCGGCGGCAATTTTGTTTCCCATCTCTCTCGTCCGTATCCCTATATGCCCTGCGAGAGCGGACTGAAACAGTTCCGACTGCCTCCAGGCACGCTTCAGACTCTGCGACGAGATACGGAGCCTCTGGGTATTGCCAAGGATCGCAGTCTTCGGTCGGCCAAGGTCGTCCCTGTTCAAGTTCGACGGGGGATATGATGCGAGAATGTGAAGCTGGATAAATTCAGTCATTTCCTGTCACCTCAAACGATTTTTCCGTAATAATCGAATGCCCATTCCTTCCTTGTTTCCCGGGTCCACCAGTAGAGACTGCGGGCGAGATCCGGGATATTCACGGTTCCATCAAGCAGCCTGACGGCCCGGATCCCTTCGCGGAGAAGGGTTGCAGGATCCCGTATCGTGAGGAACTTCCTGAATCGCAGATTACTCATGACCGGCGACTCTTTTCCGGGCGGTTTTCGTGCAAGCTGTGCAGCACATCTCTCCGATCCATCATGAGCTTGTGCATGCGAGAGGACTGCTGCAACGATACAGAGGGCTTTATCATTGATATCTCCAAACGCAGAGAGCATCTTCCTGAGCCGGTAGTATGCGGGAACGAACATGACGTCTTCGGGCGATGTGCAGCGCCTGAGATCTGCTCTGTCCCCCCGGTTCTTGTCGAGGCTCTCCCACCACTCCATGAGAACTTCACAGACACGTGGGTCTTTGAATTCTACCTTTCTCTTCTGTTGTTTAATCATCTTGCCACCTTCCTGGGAAGACCCAGTATCTTCCCGATTCTTGGCGATCCCGGCGATAGGGTCATTGCAAGGCGTTTTCGTGCCTTTACCACGGCACAGGGCCTGACTTCGTCAACGAACTCGGCCTGGGCATAGAAGTCAAAGAGCGAGAGTCCGGTTGCCCGGATATCCTTCACCCATTCCGCCTTCACAGGCTCGACCGGCTCTCCCGATTCCAGTGCTGACTTGAACATCCCGATCGTCTGGTAGAAAAGAGATTCCGTCTCGGCCCAGAACCTTACCTTCACAATCGGGATATTCGAGGGTGCATTACCGGGCAGCAAGGGTCCTGCTATGGTCTTCTCTCCGCATTCCTTTGAATAGAGAGCATCTTTTACTGCTCCGTGAACAACGTCTGCCGAGTACTGTGCAGCGCGGATGACCTGGGCGGTATTCCGTTCATATTCCTCCCTGATTTCTTCCTTGACAGAGAGGAGCGGCATAACGCTGTCGTACCAGCACCGGGCCTTCACTTTGTCAAAGTCATACCCAAATGCCCAGAGTCGCGGGGTTTTCGGGAGAAGGCCCCATACATCACCTGATATGCGATGGAACCTGCTGACGACGCGGGCGATCTCCCGTCCCTCTTCAGGATCGTTCTGGACAATCCCAAGCCAGTGACGATACACAATCCCCTCGCGGGAGAGATGAACCGGCAGCATTGTCTCTTTTTCCTTCTCTTTTTTCCTGTAATACGGTGTCAGGACATGCCGCCAGCTCTCGTCGTACTGGATTCCATAAGGTTTCGTTTTATATGAGCTGATTCCTGAATCCGTGTGCTCTCCGCATATATCACAGATCGCTTCGTTCAGTTTTCCGGTCTCAAGCAGGATTCGACGACCCGTCCCCCAGAACATCTGGAGCTGGCTTGCATCCGTAATACTCACCTTCCGTCCCCGCGTACTGCCCCCGCCAGGTCCGGACACGCTCATCCAGGGGAAGATATCGTGCATTTCGCTTTTTCGGTCCGCCTTTAATCCCGCGAAAAATTCGCTCTCCGGCAGCACATTCAGCCAGATGGTCTCTGCCAGGGAATCGCCAAGGATCACTGTCGTAAGTGGCCCGCCACCGCGGAGACCGGTCATGTGACCCTTCCCGCCCTGTGGTCCGTTGATCTGGAGAGTCATGAGGGCCAGCGCAGCACATGCGGGACAGAGGTTTTGGACAGTATTCCTTTTTGAGAAAAAATCCCGGTTCAATTTAAGCGTATTATCTCCTGGCATCCCGATAACAAGCCACTCGATGGGGATTTCATCTCCATCAGAGCAGGATGGATCCTGCATAAACAGGGAACCGTCCCCACCAAGATTGAAAGCAGGAGCAACGGTTGCAAACCTCTCCCGGACAAATGAAGGATCGGGCGGCTTCTGGAGTGCATCGAGCCATTCGAAATCAGAGGCTGGTGCCATTGTTGTCTGTGCAAGACCAATCAGGAACTGAACGATACTCCCCTGGAAATCGGGGCGGCTTGTCGCGAGGGAAGCAAGCTTAATCTCCCTCTTTCGATCGAAGATCTCCCAGGGAGCAAGATGCACCCGCGAGCCGTCGGCATGCATGCAGGGGATCCAGGGATCCTCGATCAGGTTGAGCAGTCTTTCGGAAATGGTGGATCACCCCCCTGGTTTCCATAGGATTGTCTCATGATTCTGACAATCTCTTCATGAATCATGAATGAAAAGTCCCTCCTCTTTCGTATACGAAATGCGGATTGATTTTCCATCATCCCGTACAAATGTATTCTCCCATCTGTTCCCGTCAGCATGGTAAATCAGGGGAACAGGAATTGCATTCCTCCCCTTGTCATGCATCTTTGCAGATGCACGATTCACAATTTCTTCCAATTCCTTCACATAAGTGATTCCTCCAATCAATGCTCTCCGGACTGAAACCTGGCTCATCTCCCAAGAGTACTCACCTGCGGTGCAGAGAGGCCGTATAGTCTTCTGCTCCATGTCAAGGACCCCCAGCCGGAGAGTGACCGATGGTTCCGCAAGCCGGGTGGGAACATCCTTATCCTCCGGCCAGGGTCTCCCTTCCATCGTGTATCCTTTTTTGAAATTGATAACACTGGTAATCGCACGACCTCTCTTTTCGTGTTCGTCCATAAACTCCCTGTCCCTCTCCGCAAGCGCCGGGGGAACCCGGGATTCAGCTTCCTTCCCGTACACCCATTCGACACATTCCCGTGCCTCTTGCGGCATTCTGAACCCTCCCTTCCTTCTGAGTATCTCGAGAGTGAGCCAGAGCTGGCAATGAGAGGGGTAGACCCATGAGCCACCGGGGAATTTTTCATAATACCAGTTTTCCCCGGGATTTTCACTCCAGGGTGGTGCATAAATCCCAAGAATAGGGTTACCTCTCTCGCCCCGGGAGTGCCTGTGGAGCCTGCCCGCCCTCTGAATGACGAGATCGATCGGAGCAAGGTCTGTGACCAGGAAATCAAAGTCCAGATCGAGCGACTGTTCGACAACCTGGGTCGCGACCAGGATCCTGCCTGATCTCATCTCCGGAACACTCTCCTTTCCAAACATCCGGATGACATCGTTTTCCCTCTCCAGTCTGTGGCCGAGGGTGAAGCGGGCATGGAAGAGAAGGACATCGGAGGGATTATCAGCAGAATCCCTTATCCTCCGGTACCCCTCAAGAGCATCCCGGACGGTATTCCGGATCCAGCAGGCGCATCGTCCGGATTGAGCTATCCTGATAAGTTCAGAGATGACCTCATCTTCCGATTCGAAAAATACACATGAAATACTTCTGCCGGTCCCGGGCCGTGGCTCTACCGGGATCTCCCGGAGCCCGGCGGGAGATACATGGGTCACGAGGGGATACTGACCGGGTTCCCTCTCATTCACACGTATTCCTGCTCCCTCGCAAAAAGCCCTGATGAGACTGTTTCGGGTACAGGCCGGAAGAGTGGCTGATAGGAGGATGGTGCTGCCTCCTGTCCGGGCATGATCACAAATGAGGTTTCTCAGGAGTTCATTGACATAGGGGTCATACGCGTGAACCTCATCAACGATCAGAATGTTTCTCGATATCCCGAAGAGACGGAGGGACTGGTACCTGCGGGGGAGCACTGCGACAAGTGCCTGATCGATTGTTCCCACACCAAGCGGCGCAAGAAGGGCCTTTTTGCTGTTGTCATGAAGCCATAAAGAGAGATCCTCGCCGCTTACATCCTCACGTACTGCATATTCACAAAGAGACTGCTCCCCGGTAAGGTAAGGGGTAATCTGCCGGGTGCTATGGGAGAGGACAAGGGGGGGTTCCTTCTCGTTCTCAAAGAAATTCCCTCTGATGGCCTTAATCCGGGAAAACATAGCGTTCGATGTGGCCATCGTAGGGAGGGCGAAGTAGAAACCGTGCCCGGTCCCATCGGCGATGAGCCGGTGAGCGAGAGTGAGTGCGGCCTCGGTCTTCCCGCTTCCCGTCGACTCCTCGATGATGAAAAGATGGGGGCCGGGTCCGGGTCGTATGCCCGAGGCCCATTCCTGCAGGGGTGAGGGGGAGTATTCACCTGTAGAAAACCAGGGGAAAAGCGCCGTAATTCCACGGGCAGGAGAGGGAGCGAGGGGGATCATCCGGACGTTCCGGAGTGCCTTTTCCGCTATCGGTAATGCATTTTCCCTCCAGTACTGCTCCAGAGGGATTCTCTGGCTCATATGGGGAAATGCATGCGAATTGGACCCAATCCAGTCTGAAATGACACAAAGACCCGCCAGAAGCCACGAGAGTGCACAGAGCGATTCCTCCTTTTCCCGCTTCACGAGGGATTGGATGAGGGATTTCTCAATGGAGAACAGGTCCCGCATGGCGGAAACGAACTCTCCTGCACTCGCTATATCCTGATTGGTATAGACCGAAGAGGGGGACAATTTTTCGTTCCCCGGCGGAATCCCGTGGTGTCCGAAAACTGCAGAGAAGAAAGGGGCAAGAAGAAGACTTGCGAGAAGGAGATTGCGCATTTCCTCACCGGGAAGGAGCTTTTTTTGAAAAAAAACGCGTCCAAGGTGCTCCTTCCAGAGCATGGAGCCGGTGGAATCGTGGCGGACAGGTGCAGAAAGTGTTCCGGATCTTCCCTGGAGGGAGAGTAAAAGGTCAGGGATTTTATTCTGGAATGATTCCGAAAACTTCCCCAGGTCATGGAGAGAGAGGAAGAATCCTACGAGATCAGGAACCGAATCAGGGGAGATTCCGGCAAGATCAGCCATTCTCCTGGAGATCAGGCTGTCATGGCAGAGGTACATGTAACCGACAGCCGCAACATCGAGCGAGTGATAGACCAAAAGATGGTAGGAAGACAGATCGCGTGCTGCCTTGCCCCAGTAGCAGTACATTCCGGAATCCATGGCACTCACATCCCTGCAAAATCAGGACGCATCGAAGGCACCTTTGCCATCACACCTCCTGCCAGATCCATGACACTTTCCCCCCCCTTCACCCCTCCGCCCGGCACACCTTCGCAAATATCCTCCCGAGCGGCGAGAGCGAGAACATCACCTGCTTCCCGGCTCTCTCCTTCGTGACAAAACCCATCTCCTCGATCTTTTTGAGGTGGTGGAACAGGCGGCTCCTCTCCTTTGCCAACACGTCAGGGACCTCCCTGGCCCGGGGGTTTGCCTGCAGGATGAGGTCCTCGAGGGAGCCGCTGCTCTTTGCGATGGCCCCGAGGAGCTCGGCCTGGTCCTTGCGGGGGAACTGGACCGGGATGGTGGGCAGCTCGATGATCTCCTCGATGCCGACCTCGCGGTTCTCCTCGTCGTACCGGGGGATGGACGTGATCATCGGGGACTGGGTGAGGCAGCCGGCGATGTAGGCGGCAATCGCGTAGGTGCGCAGCGAGCCGCTCATGTTGAGGATGCACCGGCGGCCGTCCTTTCGCTCCGAGAGGATGATGTCGATGACCTGGGAGGCAGCGTTCATGACGTTGCGCTTGTCCACCTTCGCGATGGCGACCTCGTACACGGGGGAGAGGTCGGACTTCACCCGGGTGGCGACCTTCCGGGAGATGCGTTCGCCGGTGGTATCGTCGTCCCCGATGACGAGGACGACGCGGATGATCGGGTATTTCCGGTACTGGGTGATCGATTCAATCAGCCGTTCCCTGTGGTGGCCGACGAAGACGATGTGGGTATAGGTCATTATACTTTGAGTTATTTTTCTTTACGTAATAAAATTTTTTATGTGACAATAAATTTTTTTAATTTTTCATCGCACCCTCAAAAAAATTTTCGTGGTTTATGGGAACAAAAAATACACGCAGAAGGCACTTGGTGCATTGACAAAATTGTAAATTATTTTTCATGAATAAAAAAATTTTTTACTTTTGAAGTCGAATATTAATCATGGCAGGATTGGCGGGCAGGCCCCCGGGTCTCCCGCACCGGACCACCAGAGGACAGGGGACAAAAAGCAAGCGGTGTCCCGCCACGGGCAGGATCTTCCCGGGATAACGACGCCCGGGATGGATCGCCCGGGCACTTTTTTATGGGGCAAACCCTGCCACTTCCCTGTCACCAGGGGCAAAGCGGCCGCCGGGGTAAAAAGGCTGCGACCGGTCACCCGGTTGCACCACCGGTCCCGGACCTCTTCGCGGAGGGCGGGACGCGGAAAGCAGACCATCCCCCCGGCGGTCCCCTCTCCACTCCTTTCTCCGCAGGGCCGGGAGTGGCAGGGAGCATTCTTCTTCAAGGAACCGGCCCCGCACAAAAAGAGACAACCCCAAAAAACCTACCCCGGCAGCATTCCGCAGGAAACGCACCGGGAAACAGGAAAAACAGGTGGTAATGATTGGACACGGCTCTTGAATCATGTCTTACATCGCTGCGTTTCGAAGGTGGCAACATCCACGGGCGGATGGAAGTCATCCCGCTCTTTTCCGGGACGCACAGGGGCGGCGACTACCTCACGCTCGCCCAGGCACTCGCCCAGAACCGCCTCGTCATCACGGAAGTGGGAGAATCGGGGACCGTCCCCGAACTGATGGTCAGGAACAGGGGAAAGATCCCTGTCCTCCTCATCGACGGCGAGGAACTCGCAGGTGCAAAGCAGAACAGGGTCCTCAACACCACGATCATCGTCCCCGGCGAATCGGAGATCGTCATCCCGGTCAGCTGCACCGAGCACGGGCGCTGGTCGTACACGTCCCCCGTCTTCCATGACTCCGAGGTCATGATGGACTACAGGCTACGGAGCAAAAAGATGGCATCGGTCGCAATGTCCCGCAAGTTCCGGGGGACCCTTGCCTCCGACCAGCTCGAAATCTGGGACGACATCGGGGAGATGGCAAGGAAGGCAAAGGTCCACTCGCGGACCGGGGCCATGAAAGACATCTTCTCTGCCCGGGAAAAGGCAATGGACGGGTACATGCATGCATTCCCGCTCCAGCCCGGCCAGCAGGGGATACTCGTGTACATGGACGACCAGCCGGCGGGAATGGAGTTCCTCTCCCGTCCGGAATCCTACGCCCGGGTCCACGAAAAGCTCCTCCGCAGCTACGTGCTCGAAGCGCTCATCGACGACGAGGCGCCGCCCGCCCGGGCAGCCGGGGCAGAGAGGCCGGCAGAGTTCATCCAGAGGGTCCTGTTCGCACACGACGAGGCATACCCGGGCGTCGGGCTCGGCACCGAGCACCGGCTGGAAGGCCCTGACCTCGTCGGGTCGGCGCTCGTCCACGAGGGACTCGTCGTCCACCTCGCCTGCTTCACGGGCACGTCAACCGGATCCTGCCGTGCAGAAACGCGGATGGCAGGCTTCCGGGCCCGGCATGGGTCCCGTGCATCGGGGGCGGGAGGAATCCCCCGCGACGAAAAAGGCAGGAACAGGGAAGGAGAGGGTATCTATGAATCGTGACACAAAGCAGGCAGTCTGGCCATGGCGGGGAGTGCGGGGCAGGGACCCGGCTCTTCCCCTCACCGGCAGGGACCGGTGCATCATCGTCGAGGAGATCGGAAAGATGCGGGACATCCCGTTCGGGGCAGCGGTGGAACTGCTCGACCAGGTCCTGTCCGGCGCCATCTTTTCCGGCGGCGGAAACGAGCCCCGGAGGGAACCCCCGTACGCTGAATACCTGGGGAGGCTGATGTACCAGGTCGCAGCCCGGCAGGACCTTGCGCAGGAGGATCGCCGGCTGCTCATGTACAGGATCGCTTCCATCGGGTCGGAGGAAGACCGTGCCCGGACTGCCCCCAACCCGGTGCAGGGGTTCTTTGCCCGGCTCAGGGCGCCGGACCGCGGTCAGGGCACCGGGACCGGGAAAGAGGAAGACACACTCCCCCTGCCCGGGGACCTCATGGTCAGGCTCATCAACGGGGACAAGGAGGCGTTCCGGGCCCTGCTCGGCGAGGACATGGAAAGGAACCTTGCCTCCGACGAGCCGGGCAGCAGCGGAAAGGACCCCCTGCGCAAAGGAATGGAAAATGATATCGCGGGCGGGGACGAGACTGTTCCGGGAAAAAAGGTGCGCCCGAAGTTAACATTCGAAATGTGGACGCTGGAGGGCGACGAGGTGAAGATCACGCCGCTCCATTCCGGGGAGGATGAAGAGGAATGACCTTTCTCACGGTCCTTGACGGTGCACAGGGTATCGGGGGAAACAAGATCCATGTCGAGGAGAAGGGGAAGGGACTCTTCCTCGATTTCGGCAAGAACTTCGGGAAATACGGGATGTACTTCGAGGAGTTCCTGAAGAACCGGGACCTCCGCGGTATCCATGACCTCATGTACCTCGGGCTCATCCCGAAGTTGAACATCTACCGCAAGGACCTCGTCCCCTCCGACCTGCGGGTGGACTCCTTCCCGGCCCCCGATGTCGCCGCGGTCCTCGTCAGCCACGCCCACGTCGACCACACCGGCAACATCGGGCTCCTCGACCTCGGCATCCCGGTCGTGGCATCGCCCCTCTCGCTTGCCATCATGAAGGGGATGCAGGACTCGGGCGTCTCCTCGGTCGATACCGAAACCTCCTACGCATCGCCAAGACTCCCCCTCGACGAGTCGGGGCTCATGCTGCGGGCGGACAAGAAAATCCCCCATACGTGCCGGGAGAGCATCTGCACCACCCGCCCCCGGGACGAACTCGTTGCATTCCTCTCCTCCCGGCCCGGGCAGGAGGGTCCGGGTGCAAAGAAGTTCGAGCCGGCCCCCTGCCGCTCCCTCGACAACGTCGCCCTCCCGTTCGCGGTCACGCCGTACGAGGTGGACCACTCGGTCGTCGGGGCGACCGCGTACATCCTCAGGGGCGACACGACGATCGCCTACACGGGCGACATCCGGCTCCACGGCAGGCTCGGGGAGAAGACCCGGGACTTCGTCCACCATGCAAAAGACGCATCCGTCCTCATCATTGAGGGGACCCGTGCAGGGCCGCGCGAACGCTCCGCGGCAGTAACGAGCGAACAGACGGTGTACGAGACCTGCCTTGCGGATGCCGAAGACCAGGAGGGTCTCATCATCGCGGACTTTTCGCCGCGGAACTTCGAGCGGATGGACACTTTTTCCCGGATAGCGCAGGAGACCGGGCGCACCCTCGTCGTGACCGCAAAGGACCTCTACCTCCTCCATGCACTCGGCTGCGCGGACGGCACCTGCAGGTACCAGGGACTCGGCGTCTACGCGGAGCTGGCCGATATCCGGAAGCGGAAATGGGAGACCGAGGTCGTGATGGGAAAGGCATCGCACCAGTACATATCGCACAAGGAACTGCGCAATTACCCGGAGGAGTATATCGCCTGCTTCTCCTTCTTCGACATCAGGCACCTCCTCGACATCAGGCCGGAGAGCGGACTCTACATCTACTCGGCCTGCGAGGCATTCTCCGAGGAGATGGAGATCGACTTCCGGAGGCTCTGGCAGTGGATCCGCCGGTTCGGCCTCGAGGCACGGGGGTTTGCGATCAGGGACGACGGGTCGCCTGAGTTCGATTCCCGGTACCATGCATCGGGCCATGCTTCTGCAGACGACCTCGCGTGGATCATCGACCAGGCTGACCCCGACGTGCTCGTCCCGGTCCACACCGAAAACCACCGGTGGTTTGCCGAAAACTTCGGGGGCGTCCGGATCGTGCAGGACGGGGAACGGCTGACGATCTGACCATGATGCCACCGGCGGCGGGTGCCCCGCAGGACTGGTTCCGGACACCTCCGCCCCGCGGGCCTGAATCCCTCTTTTTTTGCCCGGTCGAGCCGGGTCCCATGTCCGGTGAGTCAAGGTACATAACGGATCACGGGTAACCCTAGAGCTGATGCCTGTCACCGTGCAGGACACAAGCGACACGACTGCTCCCTCCTCCCTCAAAGCGAGGGTCTACTCCATGCTCGAAGGGGACCCTGAATCAGGGGGACGGGCCGCATGGGCAATCGACCTCTTCCTGATGCTCCTTATCATCGCAAACGTTGCAGCAACCGTGCTCGAGTCGGTTCAAAGCATTGCGGATGCATACCCTGCCTTCTTTTCCGGCTTCGAGGTCTTCTCGGTAGCCGTCTTTTCCATCGAATACGTCCTTCGGCTCTGGGTCTGCACGGAGAACCCTGCCTTTGCAGCGGCAGTCGGGGGGAGGCTGAAGTATGCTGCAACACCGCTTGCCATCGTGGATCTCTTCGCCGTCCTGCCGTTCTACGTCCCGTTCCTCATCCCGGTGGACCTCCGGTTCATGCGTGTCCTGCGCCTGATGCGGATCTTCCGGCTGCTCAAGCTGGGCCGCCATTCCTTGGCCCTGAAGTTCGTCAGGAACGCCTTTCTCAAGGAGAAGGAGGCCCTGACAATCGCGGGATTCGTGCTCGTCATCCTCGTCGTTTTCTCTTCGTGCCTGATGTTCTACCTCGAGCACGATGCCCAGCCCGGAGCCTTTACGAGCATCCCGCAAACGATGTGGTGGGCGGTCGAGACCCTGACAACGGTCGGGTACGGCGACATTATCCCGGTCACGCCGGCAGGAAAGGTCCTCGGGTCGTTCATCGCCGTCCTCGGGATCGCGATGTTCGCTGTCCCGACCGGGATCCTTGCAGCTGCGTTCCTCGAGGAAGTCCGGTCCCAGGAGGGGGACAGGGAGGACGACACGGACACGGCGCCGGAAACGACGATAGCGCTCCTCGAACGCCTCGAAGGTCTCCGCGACAGGGGGGTGCTTTCCGAGGAGGAGTTCTCCGACCAGAAGGATCGGATCCTCGGAAAGAGGGGCGGGAAGAAGGAGTGAAGGCCTGTCCCGGCAGCGGTGTCACTCATTCTCCTTCGTCACAGCCTGCCCGGATACGGGGACTGCAGCCGGTTATCGCACCCGGCCGGAGTAGCAAAGGGAAAAAACCTGTTGAGAGATTCTCACGCTGACCCGGCCATCTCCCGGGCAAACGTCTTCGCATCTGCGAGGTCCTGTGCGCCGGGATGCCCCCGGTTGGTAAAGAGGAACTTCCCGCGGCACGTAAAGCCGCCGATGACCGTTGCACCCTTCGCAAGGAGGGCATCCCCATGACCGCGATCATGTGCTGTGCTCCTTCTGCGCCTCCGGACGTGCCGGACAGCGCGGCCTTCCGCCCGGAAAAATTTTCCCGGACCCGATGAACTGCATGAGGGGTTCACCCGGTTTTCCCCCGTAACCCCCGCTGCCGGGGAAGACGAGGCGTGCACTCTCCGGGAGGGGTGCATTCGTGTCCTGCACGGGAACGCCCGGCTCCGCCGCGATCGCGTCCGCAACCTTCCTCGTGTTCCCGGCCCGGGAAAAGACGATGACTGCTGTATCCGTCGTACCCGGGGATGAGGGGACGGTCCTGGTACATGATGCGATGGGAAGGGCGGAAAAAAATCCAGGCACGTGAAACATTGGACTAAAGAGCCGGGGTTGGAGTCCCCCGGCGGGACACGTTTTCCAAATCCTGCAGGATAATCGGAAGACACGGATGACATAGACCGGCAAGAGAATCCAAAAACCGGTACATGACTCTGTCGAATGACACTGTACAAGGAAAATAAAATGACAGGAATTGAACCGGATGGCTGGTCCATTCAACCCCTTCCGGAATACCGGGGAAAAAAAGAGTTATTCAAAGAGGATTCTCAATTTCCTCTCGATGAGCGGAGAGATCCGGTAAAAGCCGGGTTCGTATGTGCCACATGTCCAGTAATGGACTGCACATTCCAGGTCGTCATCTGAAATTGCATACTGGCCCGGTGAAATTACTTCGGTCAAGGCAGGTTGCCCTTTCCTCACACTTGTCCGGCACAGATCGATCCGCCCGTCATGAACGTATAAAAAGTAGTACCACTGGCCAATCAATACCCATTGCTCTTCGGCTGCCTGTCCTGTTATTTCGTCAAAAAAACCCCAGACCCGGTCCTGATCATAGGGTCCGATTCTCAGCCACCGCATTCTTCTTTCCACGTTCGTGTACATTTTCTCTCGCCTCTCTTCCCCATTCCACTCTTGATCCTGCTCCTGCTTCCACTCTGCCCTGCAGGAAGAGGTACAGGAGATGACAGATTCCAGTCTCTTCTCCTGGATAGAAGGAAATATCCTTCCTATAATAATAAATTTTTCTAAAAACAAGAATTTCATAAAAAAGCTGTGACGGGAATGGTGCCCCTTTCCGCTGAAATAACACCATGCTTTTGGGGACTCGCCGGTCGCTTCAGATCAGGTTTCCGTACCGGGACGCACAGGCGTCCTTGTAGGCACCCTCGATGTCGGAGTCCGGTGGGCTGACCTGTCCCGGCTGGAACGCAAGAATCTTCCTGATCCTGAGCGAGACCTCGCGGTCCCGTGCCCCGGCGAGGAGTTCCTGGCCGGAAACGGCATCAGGGGAGGCGTGCAGGTCCGCGTGGCAGCGGGCACAGAGGACGAGCAGGGATCGCTCCATCTCTTCGGGGGATTGCGGGCACTCCTCCCCTTCCCCGGAGAAGCAGTGGATCTCGAGCTCGTCCTCTGTCCCGGTACTCCCGCAGATCTCGCAGCGGCACCCGGCCGCCCGCTTGATGCTGTTGGCCTTGGCCGGGTGGGAGAGCAGGAAGGGCGATGACGACATGAAAAGCTCCTCGTATTCCCGATGAGTGGATCACAGGGTCAGAACAGATAAATGTTGGTCCCGTGGCAGGTCATTCCGGGACGACCCCGGGGCATCCTCCTTCCGGGCCGTGTGCCCGGAATGTCCTATGGAAGGATTGACCCCCGTTGTGCATGGCAGGAATATGGTCCACTCTGGGAAAAGTTCCCCCGGGAAAAGGAAAGCGTCCTGTCCCGCCTCTCCTCATTTTGCCTAACAGGGAAAAAATCCTCCGGCAGCACAAAGGCCCCCGGCGTCGCCGTGCATCCAACCGGGAACCGGGCCCTGACCCCCTCACCGCCCGTGCAGTGTCACCTGCCGTCTTCCCCGGTGGAAAGCGCCCGGATGTACTTCCTGCCGTCTTTGAGGATCTGCTTCCCGGACGGGGTTATCCGGTAGATGATGTAGTTGCCCTGCTGGTCTCCTTCGATGAGACCGGCCTTTTTGAGGACCTGGAGGTGGTACGAGAGCCGCGAGTCCGCGATTCCCGTGGCAGCCTTGATCACGCAGACGCAGAGCGGTTGTTTTTCGAGGAGAAAGAGGATCTTCAGGCGTATGGCATCGGAACAGGCCAGGTATAGTCCCTTTATGGCATCGAGCCCGGAGGCAGACGGGATGGCGGAGACAAGCCCCTCTATCCCGCCCCGCCGTGCGAGGGACGCAGCCATATCGGCGGGGATGGCGGACCGGCCCCCCTCTCCTCCCCCTCTTCTCTCCCGTGCCTTGCGGGGCATTTCAAATTTAGATGAACCTTCCCTCTCAATAAAGTAACCTGATCGTCACGGGGCAGGGGGAGGCATCAGGGGTATTCCCAATCTTTACCATAACGGGCTTTTATTCTCTATTACATTCGAATAAATGATCTATTGATTAATGCTATTTCTTTCGACAATCCATTCATTTAAAAAAATTTAAAAAAATTGATAACATTTAAGAAGTCTTCAGATTATAAAAAATAATATGAATAAATTTTCTTGGGTTTTAATGGAAAGTATTTTGGCAGGTGTTGGATTTGGATATGCCTTATTAGGATATTTAGAAAAATATTCCTCCATTACTATTGTTTTAAGTTTTACATTTGGAGTGATATTATCCTTAATAGTAATTGGAATGTCATCAAGTAGAAGTCGTTAATTTTTTTATGACACACTATTTAGTTGAATTTTATAATTCCATAATATTAGTTACAACAATATACTAACCATTGATTGTCGAATTAATGAAACTGTTAGAACTTATACAATCCAAAATTGATTCATCCAACAATTTGCAGTAAAAAGATCCCGAAAAAAATTTTTTGAACCAAAAGATCTTCGTACCATGCGATAAATCCATCCAGACAATCGGCCACCTTGGCATCGTTGCCGAAACATATGACTCCTTCGGTATCGCATATGATATTAATCGGGCAATACCTATCACGCGGCATCACCATCTGATCCATTCAGATGTTGTCACGCTCATGGTTAAAACAATCTATGATATGTCGAACGACGACTCTATCTCTTACCAACTTCTTTGATGACATTGCTTTGAAACGCCTTATCGATCCGGGAATCATGCAGGACAACCTCAAAGACGATGTCTTTGGCCGGATATTGGACGCAAGTGCCGCATACTGACCAACCAGACTCTTCAAC
>JASEES010000024.1 GCA_030019395.1 Methanolinea sp.
GCAAACGCTTTCGATACCTCCGAGATCTCGTCTCCGCCGGACGCAATATCCGTCGTCTTCTCCAGCGTCTTTGACGCTGTCCCGAGGTCGCCGTCCATTACCTGGTTCCCGAGCGTCACAAGGTCGCCCATCCGCCGGGCTATCGACCTGCCGAACATGAGGGAGATGAGGGCTCCGACTGCAATGCTTGCCACGAGAATGATGATGATCGCGTTCCGGATTTCATCGATCGGGCCCATGAACTCGGCAGGGTTGACCCGCGAGGCGATGATCCAGTCGAGGGCAGGGACGTATGTATAGTAAGCTTTGGCCTTCATCCCCTGCCATTCATATTCCAATACCCCGGGCCGGTCTTTGACATTCTCTTTATTCGCATTCATTTGGATAAAAATAGAATCATTGGCCATGTTCTGTCCTTCATTGGTAGGATGAACGACCAGTATTCCCGCTCCATCTAAAACGTAAACGTAACCGGTATCCCCTAATTTAACATTCTTTATTTCCTGCTTCAGGTTTCCATAAACGGAATCCTCAGGTACACCGACAAAGAGGATACCAATTATTTCACCACTGCTGCTCTTGATGGGTTCATATGCAGTGATATATTTTTTCCCGACCACGTCAGCAGTTCCATAATAGGTCTCTCCTTTCCGGATAACGGCATCATATACTGCATCGGATACTGCTGTTCCAAGGGCTCTCTTTCCATCAGCACCCGCGACGTTTGTGGAGACACGGATGGCCTGGTTCCCGACTTTCTGGAAAATCGTTGCCTTTGACCCCGTCATCTTCTCGATCTGGTCGACGATCTCGAAGTTATCATTGATGACATACGTTCCCCTGGACCCACCGGATAAAACGAGTTTTCCGTCCCTGATGTCAGGAGTCCCTATCTGGTAGAACGTGTAATGCAGGACGTTCAGGTCACCATTTAACTTCTGCTGGGCGAGCTGGTAGGTATTTTGGGTCATCTTCTGGACATCGAGAATCTGCGTGTTGAGAAGGTCATTGACCTGTTCGGTAATTGCTGCACTCGAGTTCGAGTATGCAACTATCCCGAGAATGAGTGTCGGGACAATCACGAGGACCAGGCAGAGGATGAGAACCTTGGTCCCTATTTTCATGCGGGAAAATCCCGGTAATGCAACCATGAGAGGAGCCTCCAATTTTTTTTCATGTTTTCAATTGCACGGTGTATCATCCCCCTCCAGTCCCGGTCATAAAAACCAGGACTAATTCTCCATGGGTTTGATCCAGGGAGAACCGGGCGAAGGAGCAACATATGGGTTTATTTTTTTCTCATATTTAAATGTTAGTCATTTTCATCATCAAAAATAGTAATTAGAAAAGGTATGCAATAGTGATAACATTTAGAGAGTAATGCTTGCATTATACAGATATTCTATCCCGTTGCGTTTTTTTGGGAAAATCTCGGAATTCGCAGGAAAGTATCCATCTCTCAATGCAATTCCGCGTAAAAAACTGATGAAGAAAAGAGGGGAAAGGGATCAGATATGCTGGTCGATATCCTTGAGGAGTTGCTTGATATCGATCCAGATGATGAGTTCGTTGACGGCCTTGTCGGTATCTTTCTCCTTGATGGATTTCTTGATGATCCCGAGGATGGACATATCCTCCCCGATCTCGGATGCAGACTTCGTGTCCACGTCCTTGAGGTCGAACGTGGAGACCGAGAGGACATCGTCGACCATGATCCCGATCTTGGACTTGGTATTCTTCTCGTCGAGGACGATGATACGGCTGTTCTCTTCGGGCTGGGTGGACTCGTCGGTGATATGGAGTCTCTGCTTGAGGTCAACGATGGTGGTAATCTCGCCGCGGAGGTCGATGATCCCCTTGACGTAGGGAGGGGTATTGGGCAGTTTGGTGATCGTCGTGTATTCGACGACCTCCTTGACATCGAAGAGGTCGATGGCGAAATGTTCCTTCCCGAGGAGGAACTCGACGACCTGGAGGGTACCGGAACTCCCTCCGGCACCCGCTACAACCTTTTTCCCCGCCTGTGCGGCTGGTTTCTCCATGGTTTCCCCGCTCTCTTTTGCAGTCATGGTCGTTACCCCGCCCGTTAAATCCTGAACTTGGAGACTTCTGTCGAGACCCTGACCACGATGTTGTTGACGTTGGCAATGACCTTTGCGATCTGGTCGATGGCAGCTGCCGTCTCCTCGCTGACAGCCGCGGAATCGGTTGCCTCCTTGGCAGTGTTCCGGACGAGGCTGTTCACCTCGTTGATGCTGGCGGTGACTTCTTCGACCGACGCTGCCTGTTCCTCGGATGCCGCCGCGACTTCGGTCACGTTCCGGCTGATCTGGTCGATGGACTCCACGATCCTGTTGAAGTTCTCGAGTGTCTCCTTGAGGGCAACGCTGCCTTCCTTGACCTCGTTGTTCGAGATGGCAACCGTCTCGGCGGCCGTCTGGGTCTGTTTCTGGAGGTTGCCGATCATCTCGGCGATCTTCTCTGCAGAGATGCGGGACTCTTCGGCCAGGGACTTGACCTCGGTGGCGACCACGGCAAACCCTCTGCCGGCATCGCCGGCACGGGCGGCCTCGATCGCGGCGTTGAGTGCGAGCAGGTTGGTCTGGTTGGCAAGGTCGGTGATCAGGTTCACGATCTCGCCGATCTTGTCCATCTGGGACTTGATCTCGAGGATGATCGTGTTGACCTCGTTCGACGACCGGGTGATGCCGTTCATGCCACCCTCGGTCTTCTTGGCAAGCTCGATACCCTTGCGGGAATAGTCGTTGGTCTCCTGGACGAGCTGGGACACGGACTCGGCTTTTGCCGCGACCTGCTGGATGGTCCTGGAGAGGTCTTCCATGGCCTTCAAGACCTCGGTGATGCCCTGGTTGCTCTGTTCGGCATTCGTGCTCACGGCAGCCGCGTTCTTGGCGACCTGGGCAGACCCTGCCGAGACCTCCTCGATGCTCGCGTTTGCCTCTTCAGCGCTCGCCCCGAGTTCCGTGATCTGCTGGTTCACGAGCGAGAGAGCCTTGCTGACCTGGATGCCGATGTTGTCGAGGGCATCCCTGAACTTCTGGAACTCGCCGGCCACACTGACAGTCTTGTCAAACCTCTTCGTGAAATCACCGGCAGCATACCCCTCGCAGACCTTCATGGCCTCGTTGAGGGGCCGGACCACGGCGTCGAGGGCAGCGTTGATGCCTTCCACGATCTTCCGGTAATCGCCACCGTGTTTCGACGCATTCGCCCTTGTTGCGAGCCTGCCCTCGACGGCAGCGTCGGCAAGCATCCGGCTGTCGGCAACAAGCGCGTTGATGTTGTCGATGCACTGGTTGAGGTTGTTCTTGATGATGTTGAAGTCGCCGCGGTATGTCTCGGTAATCTTCTCCGGCATGTCACCCCGGCTGATCCGGTCGATGTATGCAGCAGCCATGTTGAGGGGCCCGATGACTGCATCCAGCGTCTCGTTGAGTCCCCGGATGAGGCTGGCATAGTCTCCCTTGAACTTGGACGGGTCACCCCGGACGGATAACTGGCCTTCCGATGCAGCCACGCTGATCTTCGCGATCTCGTCTGAGAACTTCTGGATTGTCGTGACAACTCCGGCAAACGCTTTCGATACCTCCGAGATCTCGTCTCCGCCGGACGCAATATCCGTCGTCTTCTCCAGCGTCTTTGACGCTGTCCCGAGGTCGCCGTCCATTACCTGGTTCCCGAGCGTCACAAGGTCGCCCATCCGCCGGGCTATCGACCTGCCGAACATGAGGGAGATGAGGGCTCCGACTGCAATGCTTGCCACGAGAATGATGATGATCGCGTTCCGGATTTCATCGATCGGGCCCATGAACTCGGCAGGATCGACCCGCGAGGCGATGATCCAGTCGAGGGCAGGGAAGTACGTGTAGTAGGCATTGATATTCTTGCCTTCCCAGACATAATCGAGCTTTGCGGGTTTATCCCTGACCTTATCCTTGTTTGCGATCATCTTCTGGATGAACTCCTGGTCGCCCATGTTCTGGCCCTGGAGTGACGGGTGGACGAGAAGTGTTCCCTTGCTGTCCACGACATAGACGTACCCGCTCTGGCCAAGTTTCACGCCGAGGATCTCCTTCTTGAGGCCCCCGTACACGTTGTCTTCGGGAACCCCGACAAAGAGGATACCGATGATCTCGCCGCTGCTGCTCTTGATGGGTTCATATGCAGTGATGTACGTCTTTCCCACGACGTCGGCGGTACCGTAATATGTCTGGCCTTTCACGATAACAGCGTCATAGACAGCATCAGAGACGGGCGTTCCGATTGCTCTCTTTCCATCGGCACCCACGACGTTGGTGGAAATGCGGATCGCCTGGCCATCTGTCTTTTGGAAGATTGTTGCTTTCGATCCCGTCATCCTCTCGATCTGGTCGACGATCTCGAAGTTATCATTGACAACGAACTCCCGGCTTCCCTGCCCCTTGAGAACGAGCTTTCCACCGCTGATCTCCGGCGTTCCGTAGCCATTGAAGGTGGATCGGAGAACGTTTAAGTCACCGTTCACTTTCTGCTGTGCGAGATCGTAAGTGTTCGATGTCATCTTCTGAATGTCACTGATCTCCGTTGAAAGAAGAGTGTCAATCTGTCCGGAGATCGCGTTGCTTGAACTGGTATACGCAACGAGGCCAAGCAGGAGCGTTGGCACGGTTACCAGTACCAGGCAGATTATCAGGACCTTGGTCCCTATCTTCATCTGGGAGAACCCACGCAATCTGATCATACGGTAATGCCTCACTTTCCAGAGTAACCCGGATTATAGCCTTCCCCTTTCCGGGACGTTCACTGCCGGACGCAAACCCCCCTGAAAGAGGCAGTGAAAACATACCCGGGGGGATTAATGCACAATGGATTCTCAATGTATATAAACTTATAGCTCAATGAACATCAAATACAATGGTTAATATAGTTATACATTGATGATGGTAATAGTTGTTCCATGCAATGCATGCACGATTGCATGCACTGGGGTAAAGTATGGTAGAAAGGGGGGATACCGACCGGATAAAGGAGTTGCTGGGACAGCACAGAAACGGGCTCACCATCGATGAAGTCTCCCGTCACCTCGGGATAAACAGGAGTACAGCATCGAAGTACCTGAACCTCCTCGTCTCGTCAGGTGCGGCTACCATCAGGAAGCTTGGTCCTGCCAAGCTCTTTTACCTGAAAGAACGTGTCCCGGTTAACCAGCTGCTGAACTGCACATACGACGGGATCATCATCGTTGACGGCAAATACGGCATCCATTACATCAATGATGTGATTTCCACTCTTTTTGGCATCGGGAAGGAATCAGTCATCGGATCGGTCGCTCTCCAGACACCCCTTGCACCTCTCTTTGACCCCGAAACCCAGCAATTCATGGGGGAATCCCTCACGCGGGAAGGTCACGAAACGCGGGGGACTGTTCGGATCGGTGAAAAAACCTTCAGTATCAGGAAGTGCATCATACCCGTACAGTTCGAATCGGGGTCAACGGGATACTGCCTCATATGCCATTTCGATCAGGGGCAGGTAGAGCAAAAGGCAAGCGGACTGGAAAAGGCATTGCCTGACATGGCACTGTATACCCAGTATTACCAGCTCGATGCACTCATCAGGCGATACGCGAAGAACCAGGTGACCATTGCTCTCGATATCCTGAAAAGAATGGAAGAGACCAGGGATCCGGCACGGTTCCGGGAACTGTCCGGAGAGCAGGAAGAGGTACTCAAGGCTATCCTTGTCCACTTGAGAATTTTTGATGAGTTCCTCGAAGAGACTCCACCGAGGCAGGAATGGGTCCCCCTCGAGGAGGTCACGGGAAACGCACTCTCCCTTGTCCGGCTCTCCCATGTAAGGTTCTTTTCCGATATCCGGGGAATCGAAATCTTTGCCGACAGGAGTTTCTGCCGCGTATTCCAGACGCTCCTTGAGAATTCGGTCGTTCATGGAAAGAAGGTTACATCCGTCCGGGTCACAGCACAGGAGACAAAAGAGGGACTCTCCATCGTCTACGAGGATGACGGTACAGGCATTCCCGACAGCGAGAAGCCCTCCCTTTTTGAGTGGGGTCACGGCCTGAACAGGGCCCATTCCCTCTTCCTCAGCCGCCAGGTGCTTGCCGCCAACGGCATGTCCATTAAGGAAACGGGAATATTCAACCGGGGTGCACGGTTCGAGATCCTCGTTCCGCCGGGCAGGTACCGGGTCAGCAGAGAATGACCCGGCCGGAAAATCAGTCTTTCCTGATAAATATCTTCTGGAGCGGTTTGAAGGGGATGAAGAGATTTTCGACTTCACGCCCCAGGAATTCCGACATTCCCATGATGTAATACCCGCCCGGACGGAGTCCCTGGTAAAACATGCGGACGAGGTCATTCTTCTGGGGATCCGAAAAGTAGATCGTGACGTTGCGACACGATACGATATCAAGTCCATGCTGCACGGGGACACCCGACATCAGGTCATGGTGCTGGAACCGCACTTTCTCCCTGATGTGCGGTTTGATCTCGAATTTCCCGTCTGCCCTCCGGGTAAAGTGGCGGTGAAGCTGCCGTTCGTTGACGAACTCGAGCGCTGACTTGTCGTACACACCTTCCCTCGCTTTCCCGAGGATGACATCATCGATATCGGTTGCAATGACCTGCCAGTCAATGTCTTTCCGGATGAGTGTCTGGTCATAGAGCATCATGGCATACGAGTAAGGTTCTTCACCCGACGAGCACCCTGCACTCCATATCCGGATCCTGTTCTGCTGGCGGAGCATGGGTATGAGAATCTCGTTCCTGATGCACTCAAAGACGGCAGGGTCCCGGAAGAACTTGGTGACGTTGATGGTAAGGGCATTCTTGAGGGGTTCGTGTTCTTCGGGGTGCTTGAGAAGGTACTCCTGGTATTCCCGGTATGTTGCTATCCGCCTTGCATTCATCCGGGACGCCAGGCGACGCTTGATGTAATCTTCCTTGTAGTTGGTACACTGGATACCAAAAAGGCGCTGGATTGTCTGGAGGAGACTCTGAAATTCATCCATGGGTAGTATCCGGCAACTTACCGCTTGGCAAGGTCAAAGATATGGGATAGTACCTTTTCAATATCGAGATATAAAATAAGCTTATGGGTACCCTTCCTCTCGCCAATCCCGGTTTTTTCCTCCTCGAGTCTTATGATCCCTTTTATGAAGGATTTCCGGGACGCTGACGGGCCATCGGTTTTGTACTCGATGCTCGAGTCGGGAACAGAATAGACGCTGTGTACCTCGTCGACAATGAGACCGATCTTGTCACCTTTTGCAGCTTCGGATACGAGAATGATGAACTTGTGCGAGGGTGACACGGGCACAGCTTTCTGCCCGATGATCATGGCGAGGGATATGAGGGTTGTTATCTCTCCCCGGATGTTCGTCATCCCGGCAATGTATTCAGGGGTTCTGGGAATCGGAGTGATGGGGAGAGACTCCACTATCTCCCGGGTATAACTGATGTCAACCGCATAGGAGTTTCCGTTCAGGTCAAATTCCAGGATCTCAGGCATGACGTGCGTATCCTTTCAGTTTTTTATCTTGAAGGCTTCCACGATCCTCCGGCACTCCGCCATCTTCTGCTTGATCTCACTCGTTGCACTCGCAATCTCCTCTATCGAGGCACTGCTCTCTTCGGCAAGAGCTGCAAGGTTCTCGGCGTCCTTCTCGTTGTGAACGATGAGGTTGTGGATGAGCTCGATATTGTTCATGACGTTGCCGCTCGCGGCAGCCTGGTTCTCCGTGGCCTTCGATATCTGCCCGATACTCTCGGCAGTCGTCCTTATCCCTTCTGCCATCTGGTTCAGTGCCCCGATTGTGATCTCAACGCTCCGGATGCCGGTCATGATCTCGTCATAGGCCTTTTTCATCGAGTTGACGGTCTGGTTGCTCGAGCGCGATATGTCCTGGATCACGGTATCGATGTTCTTCGTCGCATTCTTGGATCCCCCTGCGAGGTTCCTGACCTCCTCTGCAACGACCGCAAAACCCTTCCCGTGTTCTCCGGCCCGTGCAGCCTCGATTGCGGCATTCAGGGCCAGGAGGTTCGTCTGGTTGGCAATATCGGTGATGACCCTGACGATGTTGCTGATCTCCTGCGTTTTGGAATTCAGGGTCACCATCTCGTCCATGACGCGCCGGGAGAGATCCTGAACAAGGTTCATCTTTTCAGATGCTTCTTTCCCGAGTTTCCCCGCATCTTCGCCTGCAGAAAGGACTTTCTGGGACGTCAATGCCATTTCCTGCGATGCCCGGGCGATCTTCTCCACGTCGGCATTCAGCTCGGAGATGTCTTTTGATACTTTCTCGAGTTGCCTCAACTGGTTCTTCGTTTCCTCCGAGTTCTTCTGTGCCGTAAGGGCGACATTCTGCGATGCCCGGGCGATCTCGTCAGTTCCTGTGATGATGTCCGAGAGCGATCTGTCCAGGAACTCGATTGTCTGGGCCAGGTTTGACATGAGTCCGGTCAGTCTGTCGATTGTCGTGTTGAGGTCCCGCTTGACGGCCTCCAGGGGGTCATTCTCATAATGGGGTGCTTTCCTGGAGAGATCCCCGCCCGCGAGGCCTGCTAAGACGTCCCCAATCTCGCCAATACTCTTCCTGAGACGGTTCTCGAGGGCTTTTTTCTCTGTAATATCGTTGTAGATGACAAAGACCGTCTGGATGTCTCCTTTCTCGTCGAGGATGGGGATGCCGTACTGTTCCAGTATCCTGACGCCACTTGGCATCTCTACTGTGACCTCGCCAAAGGATCTTTTCTTCGACGTGATTGCGACCTTGAGCCCTTCTCCTTTCTGTTCGAGAATCTTGAAGCTCCTGGCGCTCATCTTCTTGAGCTGGTCCCGGTCTATCCCCGAGAGCTCGCTGTATGCCTTGTTTGCAGAGAGGATCTTCCAGTCCCGGTCGAAGATCAGGATGGGAAACGGGTTCTCTGCAAAGGTGACCTGGGTCCGGAGTCGCAGGTTCTCCGTGACCATCAGGAGGGAGTTGATAGTCTCTGCATAGTGCCGGCAGGCAGGATCCACCTTGTCCGGGTCCAGGGTGATCGCAAAAGAGGACCTCTTCCTGATGGCCTCCTGGATATCAGCAAGGGTGCCTTTTTTTCCTCCGCTTGTCATTTTATGATAGTGTCTACAAAGTAGTATATTAATTCATTGCTAATAATCATCAAAAATGAAAAACATTCCCAGTCATTAAATGGCAGAGGGTACTTCTCTCTCCTGTTATTCTCCTGATGACCGGAACTGGTCTTAAGACCAAATCTCAGGAGTAGCTCCCCTGTATTTATCCAAATTCTCAAATAATTTCGGGAACAATTATTCCTGCGATGAAGACTTCGGCCGGGGAAGATATCCTCGAGGCTGCCTGCCTCCTTCTGGAGAAGGAAAAATCTATCCCGACGGTAAGGAAAGTCGCAGGCCGGCTCTCCGAGGACGAGGACAGGGTCCGGAAAGAGGCCCTGGAACTTGAGAAAGGGGGATTTCTCCGGCTGGAGGAGGGAGACATCATCGAACTCTCTGAAAAGGGCAGGGAGGCGGGGTTGCGGACGATACAGAAACACACGGTCCTCGAGCGTTTCCTCTCGGAAATCCTTGGCATGGAACGTGCTGCCGCATCGGAAGAGGCCTGCATCCTCGAGCACGATATTTCGGACGAGACGGCAGACAGGCTCGAGGGTTTTATTGCAGTCCCCCGGGGACGTGGCCGGAGGCTGCAGCGGGGCCGCCGGAGACTATTAACCCTTGCCGATGTTCCGGAAGGCACGGATCTCAGGGTTGTCACCGTCCGGTGCCGGGGAGGATATGAACGGCTGGCTGACCTTGGGATTCTTCCGGGAGAGACCATCCGGGTTGTGCACATTCTCAACCACAAAGCCGTCGTCGTTCGCGTCAAGGGCTGTGACGTCGCTTTGAGCCCCGAAATCGCCTCTTCCATCCTCGTGGAGAGGCTGCAATGAAAATCGGGCTCATCGGGAACCCCAACGTGGGGAAGTCGCTCATTTTTCACCAGCTGACGGGGATCGGCGTCGAGGTCAGCAATTACCCGGGAACAACGGTGGACCTCTTCTCGGGGACGCTCTGTTACAGGAAGGAGAGAATCGATCTGGTGGACCTTCCCGGGATTTATTCCCTTGAGGGGAAGTCTCCCGAAGAAGAGATCGTCAGGAATTTCATAACAGGAGAGGAAGTCGAGGGTCTCGTCGCGGTCCTTGATGCAACACATCTCGAGCGAAACCTCTACCTCCTCCTGCAGGTTGCCGAGTACAAAAAACCCCTCGTTGTGGTCCTGAACATGATGGACGAGGCTGAAAAACGCGGTATCGAGATCGATAGGGAGAAACTCTCGTCCATCATCGGAACCGAGGTCATCCCTGTCACGGCAACACAGGGTAAAAATGTCGGGGAGATTATTCCGGCAATCCTCTTTCGATCCAGGACGCCGGACATCACCATCCCCTACGACCTCCACATCGAGGCTGCTATACGAACACTCGTCTCTGTTCACGGGATCAGCAGGGTTGTCGCTCTCCAGGCACTCCAGGGTATGGTCGATGATCCCGGTATCGCCGAATCAGCGGGCACTCTTGCAAGGGAGATTGAGGAGGTGCACCGGATGTCTGTCCAGCAGATCATCGCCGGAAACCGCCACCGCTGTGCACGCGTGATTGCAGAAAAGGTAATCCGGAAGAGAGAAGAGGTCACTGCGGGTTCCCTCGATACCCTGCTGACATCGCGGGTATGGGGCCCCGTCATCCTTTGTGCTGTTCTCGCAGCCATCCTTCTCTCCGTTTTCTCCATCGGTTCGTACCTCGAGGAATTCCTCGTCGGGTCCTTTGAGTCCCTCATCGTCCAGCCATTCCTCTCGCTTGGTCTTGAACCCCTGCCCGAACAGATCGGTCTTGCAATCCTGCTCGCACTCCAGGCCGGGCTTGGAATTGCATTTCCCTTCATCTTCACGTTCTACATCTTCATATCGATCCTGGAAGACTCCGGATACCTGACGCGGGCAGCATTCCTCGCAGACAGTACCATGCACCGCCTCGGAATGCACGGGCAGGGTATCATTCCCCTCATTCTCGGGTTTGGATGTAACGTCCCGGCAATCATGGGTCTCCGTCTCCTCCGCACCCGGCGGGAGAGGGTCATTGCATCGTTCCTCGTCAGCATGATCCCCTGCTCTGCACGGACCGTCATCATTGCAGGAATCGTCGCGGTTTTTGTCGGTTTCGGGGCCGCATTGAGTATCTACGTGATCACGTTCGGCTTAATCATCCTGACGGGAATCGTCCTGTCCCGGATTACGCCGGGTGAACGATACGGGATGATCCTCGAACTGTCGCCTCTCCGTGTGCCGGAACCGGGCAACGTCCTTGCAAAATCCTGGTACAGGATAAGGGAATTTCTGGTCATCGCAATGCCACTCCTCGTTGCTGCAAGCATTGTCCTTGGTCTCCTGCAGTATATCGGGTTCTTTTCCCTCTTTGCAGAACTTGTCGCTCCTTTTTCAGAAACAATCCTCGGGCTGCCCGGGTACGCTGCAAGCGCCCTTTTGTTTGGAATTCTGCGGAAGGAGATGGCGCTCGAGACACTTGTCATCTTATCAGGAACGGCTGACCTTGCATCCGTCCTGACTGCAGGCCAGATCTATGTTTTTGCAGTGGTCAGCGTACTCTTCATCCCCTGCATATCCACGATAGCAGTCCTTGTAAAGGTCGTGGGAGCCCGGATTACGTTCCTTGTCTCCCTGTATACGTTAATTCTCGGCATTTGCATCGGAGCGCTTATAAACATTCTTGTGGTATGATAATGAGGAATGTATATTTATAGAACCGGGATTCGTCTTATCGACGAGAAGAAAGGGGGGCTTTCCCCGGGATCGAACATTCTCATTCTTGCTCCGTCCATGAGCAGCGGTGAGCGGCTGGGGTACTCCGTTGCCCGGCCGGCCCCGGGGGAATATGCGCTCATCCTCTCGACTGTCATGCGGGCAGTCGATCTCCTCGATTTCTTTTCAGAGTCCCGCATCGACCCTTCGAGAATCGGGATAATCGATGCCGTGAGCAAACTCTCGACACCCGATATCTCCGACTCGACCCAGGTCCGGTACGTATCGAGCCCCAGTGACCTGACGGGGATTGGAATCAAGTTCTCGTCAATGGTGGAGAGTATCTTCAACGGCGAGTTTGCAGACTCCGGTGATGCTCTCTTTCCGCCCCCGGTACGGTTTTATATCGACTCGCTGACCACGCTCCTCATGTACAGGAGGCTGGAGGTCATCTACCAGTTCCTCCATGTCGTAACCGCCAAGCTGAAGAAGATGGATGCCATCGGGATATATGCACTCAACAACGAATCATTCGATGAAAAAACGCTCTCCCTGATCAAGCAGCTCATGAATGTCGTAATAGAGATAAAGAACGAACAACACGGGGACTTCCTCAGGGTAAGAGGCCTCCCGGGAGTAACGCAGGAATGGGTTCACTTCCAGATAACCGGGGAAGGACTGGAGGTGGTCATATGATCCGAACGGGAATTCTTGGAATAGACGAGATGCTCGGATCAGGCATTCCGAAAGGGTCGAGGGTGATCTTTTCACTGGAGCCGGGTGTCGACGGGCGTCCCTTCATCTTCCGGATTCTCCGGACCGTCCTTTCAGGCGGAAAGAACGTACTGGTCATTGCACCCCAGGCGACTGAAAAAGCATTCCTTTCGGACTTTTCCCGGATGATGGATGCCAGTCCCGGCATGGGGCCGGGAAAGATGGTCATTCTCGACAGTAGCGTTCGCGAGCGTATCAATACGCGCCTGAAAGGATCACGATCCCGCTGGAAAGAATGGCAGAAGATTATCCGGGAGACGATCGGAGAGAGTGGTATCGAAGTTCTCTTTGTTTACTTCGATCTCCTCTACGAGGACTTTGGGCTGGAACCTGCCCTGCAGCTCCTCCCCTCCGGAGAGGAATACAGGAGCCTGACCACGATCGTCGAGCATCTCAACCTCGAGGGAGACAGCCTCATATCCGGATTCGCATCAGGGGGATACTTCGATTTGATTATCTCCGTGCACTCCAACATCAGTTCGGTTCCTTTCTTCAATTTCTTCACGCTGGAATACGTCTCGTGGAGCAGGATGCCCCGGCGTTCCGTTCCCTACACGGTGACTGACGGGACCATCCGCCTGTATATCCCGAAGATCATCGTGACCGGGCCGCCTTCCTCCGGGAAATCGACCTTCGTTGCCAATGCATCGGATAGTGGTCTCTCTGTCGATCGGGGAGATATCGATGGTTTCAAAACGACGGTTGCCATGGACCTCGGCTGGCTGCACCTGAGGGGTTTTGATATCACGCTGTTCGGGACCCCGGGACAGCCCAGGTTCGACCCGATCATACCCCAGATCATCAGGAATGCGATGGGAATCATCATGGTCATCGACGCAACGCGGCCCGAGACCCTTCCACGGGCAAGGGAGCTCCTGACGCTTGCCTATTCCGCACGGATTCCTGTCGTGGTTGCTGTAAACAAGGCAGACCTTCCCCACACGATGGACGAGAGGCAGGTTCGGCAGAGCCTGAAATTGAGGGAAGCCATCCCGGTCTTATTCATCAGTTCCCTCCGGCGATCCGACGTCCATTCGGTGCTCGAGTCCATGATCGACCATATCACCCGCTATTCCCCCTGACAGACAGGCGTACCGGGGGAACAACACCGTACCTGCGAGGAGAAAGAAAGGATGCTCACTTTCGTTGGGCTCGGCCTCCATGATCACACGGATGTATCGGTAAAGGGCCTTGAGAGAATCCGGAATGCCGACATCGTCTTTTTCGAGGGGTATACCTCGAGGCTTGGAGGGACCTCGGTTAAGGAGATGGAGGAGTTTTTTGAAAAGAAGGTGACTTTTGTCAGCCGGAGGGATGTCGAAGACGATCCCGCGTCAATCCTTGACCCAGCCGGGGATAAGAATGTTGTCTTTCTGACCGGCGGGGATCCCATGGTCTCAACGACCCACGCGGACCTCCGTATCAGGGCACACCGCCGTGGTATCCGGACAGAAATCATTCACGGGGCCTCCATCGTCAGTGCAGTCTGCGGGCTTTCCGGTCTCCAGAATTACCGTTTCGGCAAGTCGTGTTCCCTCCCTTTTCCTGAAAAGAACTGGTACCCCCTGACACCCGCGGAGGTTATCCGGACCAATCTCTCCATGAACCTGCATACCCTCGTTTACCTCGATATCCGGGATGACAGGTGCATGACCGTGCACGATGCTGTCTCCCTCCTCGAGGAGATGTCCCCAAGATGCGGTTTTTCCATTCCGCTTTACATCGGTGTGGCACGGGCAGGATCGCCTTCGCCCGACGTGTTCTGTGGGGACGCCAGTAAAGTTCTTGCCCACGATTACGGTCCCCCCCTCCATATCCTGATCGTCCCCGGTCCCCTCCACGTCATGGAAAAGGAGTACCTCGAATTGTTCGGAGGTCTATGATATCCCACCCCTGGGGCGAAGAGATTACACGACGGCTCCGGGCCACGGATATCGTTCCGCACCCCCGGACCGTGTATTTTACTCTTGCAGAAGAGTTGTGCTCCATGGCTGCCTCCTACAGGGACGATGGTGAATATTTCCTTTCCATTGGAGATACCACAAACGCCCTTGCCGCTTTTTCGTATGCCATGGGATGGTTGGACGAGGCGTCCTGCCTTGGACTCGTGACCATCGGGGTGAGTGAAAAACAGTGGTTGTTTTCGCATGTCCCTGTTCCCGTAACCGAATCCGGGCGACTTGAGGAAAAGGTGGAACGGTATGGCACCATGCTTTCCGCGGCGCTTGCGAACGTTTCATGCGTCACGGAGGGAGGGACATGTATCCGGGGGGCCTCTGACCGGATTCTCTGTGCATGCCATGTACTCAAAGGGTTCGGGAATCTCTTCCGATCGGCCGGCAGGCCTGAAAATGCCCTCGGATCGTACAGCTATGCCCATGCGTGGCTCGATGCAGGTGTCCGCGCAGGGCTCTTTTGTGTCGTGGGAAGGCATGAGCTCTTTGCGGTATAATCGGGCTGTTTTGAACCTTTTACCGCCATTTACAAATATTAATGCAGTACAACAGCTCTACCTGTTTCATTTCACATCCCGGGGGATTTTTCCCGCGTGAGGACCATGAAGAAGACTGAGAAAAAGTGGTTGTGGATATCCCTTGGGTTCTCCCTCGTCGTCCTTGCCATCATCCTCCTTTTTACCGTTGATTCATCCACGTTCACGCTCCTGGAAAAGATGAATCCTTTTTTCATCATCCTTGCACTCCTCATCCACCTCCTCGCCCTCTTCTTCTGGTCGCTCCGGATATGGTTCATGAGCCGGGGCCTCGGGTACACGGTGCCGTTCCTCCATTGCATCAACCTCGTCTATGCGAACCTCCTCGTTGCTGCGATAACCCCCTCGCAGGCAGGCGGTGAACCCGTCCGGGTACACGAGCTCTATAAATCGGGGGTAAAAGTCGGGGATGCAACGGCCATCGTGATCACGGAACGCATCCTGGACGGGATCGTCCTTGGTCTCGGCGGGGCATTTTTCATGTTCGTCCTTGGCAGCATATGGCAGACAATCGGGTCCGTGTACAGTTATTTCCTCTACGTATCATGGATATTCATCACCGGACTCGTTCTCCTCTTTCTCTATTCCGTGAAAAATCCACGAATCCTGAAGAATTTCCTGGGCGGAATTGCCCGGCGCATCGCACGGTTCCGGGGTAAAGATCGGGCTGATTCCTATGCACAGCGCATCGATAAGGAGGTGGACAATTTCCACTCGACGCTTGCACTGTTCCTTAAACAGGGGAAGACAGGGCTGCTGCTCGGTCTTGTCTGCACCGCGGCCTTCTGGTTCCTCGAGGCAATCATCGTGTCCGTCATACTCATGGGCCTCTCCCAGCCTCCCATCCTGGTCGAGTCCATGATCATCCAGCTGGTCATTGCAATCATCATGATGATCCCGCTCACACCCGGAGGGTCAGGGATAGCTGAAGTCCTCTTCTCCACCATGTACGGTATCTATATCCCGCATGCCCTCATCGGGATCGTTGTCGTGTTGTGGCGCAGCATCCTCTACTATTCCAATATTCTGCTTGGATTCCTCGGGAGCCTCGTCATCGTCCGGCGGGAGGCCCAAAACCAGGATGGTGACAAACCTTAAAGCCACGACCGGGTAATTCCTTCTCACAGATGGAACCGGTTCGCTGCGGTGTCAGGGGAGTCTACATGGCAGTGAGTCCCCTCGGGGCCTCGCCTGCAGTCATCATCTCGCTCCCCGGAGAGGAGATGTGCATCCCGATTTACATCGGCCTGTGGGAAGCAATTTCCATCCGGAACGCCCTCAAGGGAGAGGTCCCGCCGCGACCACTCACGCACGACCTCTTTGTCGAATTCATGAAGTCCTTTGGGATCGAGCTTCGCGAGATGGTCATCGACTCTATCGAGGACGGAGTATACTACGCCCGCCTCATCCTCGTCCGTGACAACCACCACCTGAGCATGGACTGCCGGCCAAGCGACGGGATTGCGCTCTCGCTCCGCTGCAAAGCAGACCTCTTCGTGGACCCGGAAGTCGTGGCCGGCTCTTCCGTCAGCTTTTCGGAACTTTCCGGCCTGCAGGACCTGGATACGTACCTGGGAGGCTGAGTCATTTCCTCCGGGAAGCGAGTTCCCGGAGGATTTCTTCCCATTCGACACCGGCAGATTTTAAGCTGACCATGAGGTGGAAGACGAGATCTGCGGCTTCGTAGGTGATCTCATCTTTCCTGCCGTTCTTGACGGCCAGGATATACTCGGTTGTCTCTTCCCCCACCTTTTCAAGCACCCTGTCAATACCTTTGGGGTCTCCCACGAGGGATGCAACGTATGAGTTTGGTCTTGGATTCTCCACGCGGTCCCTGATAACCTCGAAAAGGTCGAGGAGGATGTCACTGCGTTCCACCTGACGCCTCCTCCACGATGATCTCACCGATCTCCGGCCCGCCGAACCGGCGTGAGAGAATTCTTGCCTTCTCGATCGTGGTCCCTCCCTTGCCGATGGCAAGACCGAGGTCTCCCTTCTGTTTCACGATGATATCGATAGTCCCGGGAATTGCAGATTCCTTCGTTCCGGTCACATTGGCAGGTTTGAACATGTGGGTGATGAACTGGAAGAGGTCATCGGAATACTCGACCATCTCCACTTTTTTTCCGAGGACATTCTGGAGACGGCGGATATTCTCCCCCTTTTTGCCTATCGCAAGCCCCATGTCTCCCTGCCTGATGACATAAATGACACGTTCGAATTTTTCGTCTATGATGCAGTCTATTGCGGTGGCTCTTGTCAGTATCCGTAATTCCTCGATATATCGACGTTCTTTAAACCCGATTGTCCGCTCCATCCGTTAATCCTTCACATATATGTTCCGGGTTCATTGAATTAAATGATTGGTTGCGGTCAAGGATACTGCCTGTCCGCGAAAAAAAGAAGGGATTTTTGGGGGGTCGGAACAGCGGGGTACTGGCCGAACGGGTTTTCAGGGACCAGAACCGCAATTCTCCGGATGCCGTTGTTTCGGGAAGGAAGCCCGGCATTGTGCCGTACGGTTCGGGAAGAGGCTGCGAGCCTCGTGCAAATGACTAAGAGTGTTAAAAAAAAAGATGTGGTGTGTCTATCCAATGAGGTAGACTGCACTGACTTCGGCTGTGACCTTCACTTCTCCCGGTTCAATGGGTGTCTGCGCCTGTTCATATGCGTTGTCTCCTGCTGCATACGAGGCAAGACTCTTGTAGAGTCGGGGAGGGTAGGAACTCGCGACAGTGATCTGCTTGACTCCTGTAATCGTCACTCCTGCCGCACCTGCAACGATCGATGCGTCCGAGTAGGCCTTTTTCACGGCTTTTGCGAGAAGTTCCTCCCGCAGTGACTGTTCCAGTTCCTCGCTGACCTGGAATTCGATAGAGTCAACCTGGTTGGCTCCTGCCTTGACAGCGGTATCGATTACCTCTCCTGTCCGCGAAATATCCCTGATGGTGACCTCGAGGCGGTTTGTAACCCGGTAGTATTTCACCTTCTGCCCGAACGGGACTTTTGAATCCTCGTAAACGGGGTAAATGGAGTAACCGGTTGTTTTGAGGTCCTTTTTCCCGATACCGAGACTCTCGACTGATTTGGAGACAGAGTCCATGATGCGTGCATTCTCTCTTTGTGCGGCCTGGACGTTTGCATTCTCGGTGACGACAGAGACAGTGATGTGCGCCCTGTCAGGGGTGACCATGGTTTCTGCGCTCCCCGAGGTGGAAATCGTCCTTTCGTTGTTCTCTGCAGCGGCGACAGTCCCCGGTAGGAAAGCCGCGACGAGGACGAAGACGAGGAGAAGCGAAAAGCCCTTCGTGATTGCCTGTGGATTCATACCGTGTAATATCCTTGGAAAATTCAAATACCTTTCCTAAACTGCGAAAAAAATCGCAATCATTCGTGTTTTCAATACCGGTTTATCCCCCGCATCATTTTTTGGGGGAATTTCCATTCCATACCAAAATACAAGAAGAAGGACGGTGCATACATTGATGGTTCTTGTATGGCATCAACGCTGGTCGAGAAGATATTCTCAAGGAAATGTGCACGGGACGTCAGAGCAGGTGATGTTGTCATGGCACCGGTCGACATGGCCATGATCCATGACATCACCGGGCCCCTTGCTGTCCAGAAGTTCCAGGAGATGGGGGGAAAAACCGTCTTTGATCCCGGAAAAATAGTTCTTCTCTTCGACCACCA
>JASEES010000025.1 GCA_030019395.1 Methanolinea sp.
TCGTCGAAGACGGCGAAGAGCTTGGCGAAGTACCGTTCCCAGTCGATGCCGTCCGCGGTCGTGTCGTAGCCGAGGCCGAAGTTGTAGGGCGGCGAGGTGATGACGATGTCAATGCACTGGGACGGGAGGGCTTTTAAGACGGCCTCGCTGTCGCCGGGCAGAATCCGGTTCCGGAACTCTTCCGGCAGCGCATTCTCCTCCCTTTCGAACCCGTGATCGCGTGCATAGTACCACGGCCCGCGTGCCTTCACCTTGCCCTTGCGGCCGGCCACCTTCCGTTCCCGGTTGTAGGTGGCGTAGATGCGCTTTTTCCCCCGGATCCCATAGCTCCTCACCGCGTCGATCCGGTCGAACAGGTCCCCGAACACCCGGTGCAGGCGGGGGGAAGCGCCCCCCTGCTCTCCACGGGTGCGGAGGAGATCGAGGACAGTGCTCCTGAATGCCCGGGGGTCGAGTGACCGGACGTAGAAACGAAAGGTACTTCCGTCAACCTCGAAGAAGAATCCGTTCTTCCCGCAAGTGCGGCCGATTTCCGCGACAATCTCCTGTTCAGTCCCGGAGAGGGGGGAATCGAGAGGGATCTCTATCAGCAGAGAGTCCGCCTTTTCTCCAGGGGTGCGTAAGTCCCGCGTTCCCGGCGGCATACCGGGTATCACCTCCCCCTCCCTGCCCCGCGAGGGGAGAGCCTCCCCGCTGCCATGGCGACCAGACCCCGTCGCGGGTCCGGCCGCATCCCGGATGCCAGGTGGACGGCAGGGGATGGCAATCCCGCGTGATTCATCGAGAGAAGGTGGACGTGCAGAAGAGAAATACCTGCAGGGTATGCAAAGGAGCGAAGGGATCATCCCCCGCTTTTCCCCCCTGTGTTTGGGGGCGGTTCAGACCTCCGGGACCGGAAGCCTCCCGGCAGCTTGCGTCGTATCCCCGGAAACATTATTTCCGAACGAAGGGAAAGACCAAGAATCCATGCAGTGCATCACGTTCGACCGCTCCATCGAGGCATCCAGGGTGCTCCGGATATGCATTGCCATGGCAACGGGTGATTCCCTGCAGGAGACAGAGCGGGAAATCAGACAAATCCGGGAAAGTGATGATACGGCGTGAAGGTCCTTGTGAACCGGTGAATGCGGGAGAATGGGCACAATGGGAAAAAAAGAGAGATGATGCGCAGGAGGAAAGAAGAGACCAGAAGGGAAAGAGAGATCCCGACAGTCCGAAGACCTCGTTTTCGGGTCATCTCCCTGAAGTGCACATGAAAGAGGACCGATAAAGTCCCACTACCTTTTTTGAATTTCCAGACCAACCCGGTTATCCTTAAAGAACGCGGAAAGGAACTCCGGAGAATAAAAGAAGATCCCTGTCATGCGGGGGGGTGGCTCCCCGGACCACCCCATGGGAAGCGGGCAACCAGAATTGCTCCTCCGTAGCGCCTGGTTTCCTCTCCTGAACGAGCAGTCGCACACTGTGTATCTCCTCCTTTGCGACCACCGCAGGGATGGGTCTTGCAGAAGGGGATGTTCTGATAGCCCTGAATCTTCCTTTGAACCTTTCAAGTTCGTCCCGGAAAGCAGAGATCAGCGTCTTTTACGGGCGGGAGAGGCATTCTCCCGCAAGGAGCAGTCCCGCCTGTCCCATCCTCACTGTTGTTCCGGGACCATGCCGTACCCGCCCGCGTCCCGGATGACCACGGGCCGGTTCTCGAGCATCTTCATGGCCTTCGCGAGGCGGGCCTTCAGCCGGAGATTCTCGACCTCGAGCCGGCGGACGCGGCGGTGGAGCGGCTCGGCACCCCCTGCCCCGCAGAGGCTCGCGATGTAGTTCTTCAGGAACCGGTCGGCACGGTTCTCCCTGCGGGGGATCCACCGGAACTCGACCTCGAGGTCCTTCGTGGCGATCAGGTCCTGGATGCGGGCCTTCTTGCGGGCATACGTCGCAGGCCGGCGGGGGGAGACGGCGGCAAGGTGCCAGACCACGACCTGGCTGTCGGTATGGATCCGGGCCCGGGCATGGTCCGGGAGGTTCTCGAGGGCCAGGATGACGGCATTGAACTCGGCATCGTTGTTGGAGGCACCCCGCTCGTAGGAAAAGAAGACCTCCTCACCCGGGAAGAGCGCGATACTGTGGCCATCCCCGCTCCCGTCCACCATGATCGAGAACCAGCCCCCTTCCCCCGCATCGTGGCCGGATGGTGCAGGAGCTGCACGGTAACGCCGGGACGGCAAAAAGAGGTCGGAGAGAAAGACTTCACCGGGCGAGGGGGAGGCACCCGTGCCTGGAACCTGGGCGCTGTGCTCCCTGCTCATCCTCCTCAGGTGATGTGTTGCGCAATGACATTATTTAAATTTTTTCATATCTCCCACCCTTTCCGGGCACATAAAGGGACCCTTTTGGTCATCGGGGAGAATAAAAAAGAATAAAAAATGTTCTGCGAAATAAAAATATTCTGACCCCTTTTCAAAAAAGGGGCATTTTACCTCACGATCTTCGTGATCGGGATCTCGAGGATGTCTTCTGCCCCGGCAGCCTTGAGGCCCGGGATCAGGGTGTTGACGTCCTTCTTGTGCACGACGGTCTGGACGCTGTAGTAGTCGACCCCGTGCAGCCGGCTCACCGTGGGCCTCTTCAGGGCGGGGAGAACGGCAACCACCTTCTCCATGGACGACGAGGGCACGTTCATCGAGAGGAGCACCTGGCGCCGGGCCTCGATGACCCCGAGAAGGAGGGTCACGATCTCCTCGATCGCCCGCCTTTTGCCCGGGTCTTCGAAGCTCTCGCGGTTCGCGATCACGACGGTATAGGACTCCATGATCTGGCCGATGATCTTGAGGCCGTTTTTCCGGAGCGTGGACCCGGTCTCGGTCAGGTCCACGACCACGTCCATCAGGTCAGGAACCTTGGCCTCGGACGCCCCGTAACTGGGAAAGATCCGGACCGGGATGCCGAGCCTGCCGAAGTATTCGCGGGTCAGTTCCGGGTACTCGGTCGTCACCCGGCTGTCGGGGCGGATAGCGCGTGCATCGTCGATGGGCTCGTCCCTGTGCACCGCGACCACGATGCGGACCGTCCCCTCCCCCGTCTTGCTGTAAGTGAGCCGGGCGACCTCCCGCACGCGGGCACCGGTCTCCTTCACCCAGTCAAGCCCCGTTATCCCGAGGTCGAAGTAGCCCATCTCCACGAACCGGGGGATCTCCTGGGGCCGCAGGATCTTCACCTTGCTGATGCGGGCGTCCTCTATCACCGGGTTATAGTCCCGCTCGGTCCTCCTGACCTCGAGATCCGCCTCGCGGAAGAGGAGGAGTGTCTGCTCCTCGAGACTCCCCTTCGGGAGTGCAATGGTAATCATGGTACCAGGTATGGGACCGGTAACGAAAAAAAGGTCTCCCGGACCGGGGGAAAACCCGCAGGTCCGGCGAACGGCGACGATTCAGTCCAGCGTGTGCACGACAAGCCCCGAGAGGAGCTTGGGCTCAAACCACGTCGACTTGGGCGGCATGATACCCCCGGCGTCCGCGATCGCGAGCACTGTCTCGACCTGCACGGGCTGCATCGCGAACGCGACGGCATAGTCGCCGGAAAGGACCATGGCCATCAGGTCCGCGAGCGGCCGGGCACCGCCGAGGTACTGGAGCCGCGGGTCACGCCGCGGGTCTTTTATCCCGAGGAGCGGTTCGAGCACCTCGCGCTGGAGGACGGAGACATCGAGCGACGCGATGACGTCGGCGCCGTTCTCCCGCGGCCGGCTGCATTCGTACCATTTCCCGCCCAGAAAAACGTGGAAGACGTGGAATGCACCGGCAGGGACGCGGAGGGGCGGGATGTGGAATGCCCGGGCATCCACCTCCCCGCGCGGCTCGACCGAGAACCTCTCCGAAAGCCGCCCGAGGAACTCTTCCGGCGTCATCCCGGAGAGATCGGAAACGAGCCTGCTGTACCCGTGGATCTTCACCCCGTTGTGCGGGAAGAGGACCCCGAGGAACCGGGTCGCCTCCGGCGTCAGGCGTCCCTCCACCTTCCGCTTTCCTGCCACGTTGACGGCCGACTTTGCCCGGTGGTGGCCGTCGGCGATATACAGGCGCGGGACAGCCGCAAAGGCCTCCTCGAGGGCCGCAAGGTCCGCATCGGCCGTCACCCGCATGATGCGGTGGACCGTCCCGTCCGGGGCACGCACCTCGAGGTCCACCCGTCCCGTCTTTTCCCAGAGAGAGTCGAGAAATGCCGCAAGCCCGTTCCGGTCGACGTAGAGGAGGACGACGGGGCCCGTGTGGGCATTCACCGCATCGATGTGCCGGGTCCGGTCCTCCTCCTTCTCCACGCGGGTGAGCTCGTGCCGGCGGATGGTGTTCTCCTCGTAGTCCCGGGTCGCGACCGTGCAGGCGAGGCCCAGGAAGTCGTTGCCGTTTCCCGTCACCCGGTAGAGGTACATGCCGGGTGTCCTGTCCCGCGAGAGGATCCCCTCACGCAGGAACGATTCGAATGTCTCGCGGGCCCGTGCGTAAACCCTCTCGTCCGAGGCGCTGACCCCCGGGAGCTCGGCATCCGCCCGGCTGACACGCAGGAAACAGAAGGGGTTGTCGCGGATGGAGGCGGCCGCCTCGTCCCTTGTCACCACGTCGTACGGGACCGCGGCGACCCGCGGTGCGAGGTCCGGACCGGGACACACCGCTGCAAAACGAAAGATATCCACCATCTCTGACGCGTCTCCCTCATACATTCTCCCTCGCAGTATATTAGAGCAATGAAGAACATAGGGGAGATCACAGGGTCACATGCTCCCGGAGGTCACCATCCGCAGGGCACGGCCGGGGGACATCGTGCACGTCGCCCGGATCGAGCAGGAGTCATTCCCCGACCCGTGGAGCGCCGCCATCTTTGCAGAGACGCTCTCGTTCTTCCCCGAGACCTTCTTCGTTGCCATTGCCGGCGACCAGGTCATCGGGTTCGTCGTCGGAGGCCTCGAGGACACCGGGGAAGAGGTCTACGGCCACATCTGCAACCTCGCCGTGGACCCGGCGTTCCGCAGGCAGGGGATCGGCCGCCGGCTCGTCGCACGGGAAGAGCAGCAGTTTGCCGTCAGCCTTGCGACCGGTGTCCAGCTCGAGGTCCGCGTCTCGAACAAGCCGGCACAGGCCTTCTACCGGCGGCTCGGGTACCGGCCGGTCCTCCGCATCGCCGGGTACTACGCCAACGGCGAGGACGCGATCGTGATGATGAAGTGGTTCGGGTGAGGCCCTACCGCCCGAGCGTCTTGTGTGCCCGGGCGAGGTGCTGGGCGGCGAGTGCCGAGAGGAGCGAGAGTTCGCCGGCAAGGACACCGGCAGCCACGATCTCGGCAAACCTGCGGGCATGCGTTCCCGGGGGGTCGCCGCTCCCGGCAACCCCGAGCAGCGAGAGGCACTCGGCCTGCGTCTCGACGCCGGTCCCCCCGCCCACCGTCCCGACCGGGAGGTCGGGGAGGGTGACGGCAACGTACACGCCCCCCTCGGCAGGATCGGCGGTCGTTGTCGCGAGGCTGCCCTCCACCACGTGGGCCGGGTCCTGCCCGCAGGCGATGAAGAGGGCGGCCACCACGTTTGCCGCGTGGGCGTTGAAGCCGAGCGACCCGGCCGCCGCAGACCCGAGGAGGTTCTTTCGCGTGTTCACCTCGACGAGGGAGCGGGCATCCGTCTTGAGGACCGAGGCGATGAGATCGTCGGCGAGAAACACCCCCGCGACGACGCTGCGCCCCCTCCCCCGGACCACGTTGACGGCGGCAGGTTTCTTGTCGGTGCAGAGGTTGCCGGAGAGGGCAACGAGCCGGGCTCCCGTCGCGGCACTGATCACCTCTGCTGCCTTCTCGCTCCCGATGGTGACCATGTTCATCCCCATGGCGTCCTTTGTGTCAAACTCCATCCGGACAAAGACCGACGTCCCGACGACCGTGCAGGTCGCGCCACGGAACTTCCCGTGGGACGTGGTGGACTCGGCGGCACGGGCGATCTCGTCGGGATGGGAGGCGACCCAGTCGGCGACCTCGCGGGCGTGGGCAACGCTCCGGGTCGAAAAGACGGGTGCCCGCGTCATCCCGTCGCGGAGGATGCGGACCTCTGCACCCCCGGCCCGCGTGATCGCGGCGCACCCGCGGTTCACCGAGGCGACGAGCGCCCCCTCGGTGGTCGCGAGCGGCAGGTAGTACCTGCCTGTCGCGTATTCCCCGCGGACGAGGAGGGGCCCGGCAACGCCGACGGGGATTTGGACCGTCCCCACCATGTTCTCGCAGTTCTTGCGTGCCACCCGGTCGATCCCGATCGAAAACGACCCCACCTTCGCAAGCGACACCCCTGTCTCCCCCTCGATGTACCGCCGCCGGAGGGCGACGGCCTCTGCCGGGGGCAGTTCCTGCTCGAGGGCGTAGAGCTTGAGCGACCCTGCCTTTATCCGCTCCAGGTACTCATCCATGTACCACCATGGGGGCGGGTGGTGCATAACCTTTCTTTCCGGGAGAGACACCATCCCTTTTTCCTGCAAAAGTCCCAGGAGTAATAAGAAGGGAGGGACGGGATGAGGGAGCAGTGGTGCATCCGGGTGCCCAGGGCAGGGGCAGAGCAGGCCCGGCAGGATCTCCGGTCCCGCGGGCTCCTCGACATGGGTCTCCGGCCCCGGCAGGAGGGGGATTGTGTCCTCTTCCCCGTCCGGGAGGCGTGCGAGGGGGCTGTCCGGGAAGAGTTCGAGCCCCTGCCCCCGCCCCCGGACCTTCCCCGGCACGAGCTGATCGGGGGGATAGCGGTCCTCCAGGACGAAGACAGGGAAGGTGCAGAACGCCTCCTTGCCTCCCGCCCCTCCCTCCACACGGCCCTCTATCCCCTCGGCGATGTCGAGGGGGAGTACAGGACGCGGCGGTTCCTGGTCCTTGCCGGGAAGGACACGACAGAGACCCTCTACCGCGAGCACGGCCTCTTGTTCTCGATCGACCTTGCCGAAGCCTACTTCTCGCCCCGGCTCTCCACGGAACGCCAGCGGGTCCTCGGCCTCGCGAGGCCCGGCGAGCGGGTGCTCGACATGTTCTCCGGCGTGGGACCGTTTGCCCTCACCCTGGCACGGAAAGCATCCCTGGTCGTTGCATGCGACCTCAACCCCGGTGCCGTCCGGCTCCTGGAGAAAAATATCCGCCGGAACCGGGCCCGGAACGTGCTCCCCGTCTTTTCCGATGCGGCACGCCTCCCCGCCATCCTCCCGTGGACGTTTGACCGGATCGTGATGAACCTCCCCCTCGGGGCTGCCCGGTTCCTCCCTGTGGCAGCCTCCCTCTCCCGCCCGGGGACGACCGTCCATGTCTACGCCCTCGAGGAGGAGGAAGGTCAGTTCCTCCCCGCGATCCGGGATGCATTCCCCGCCAGGGAGGTCACGGAGCGCTACGTCCGGTCCTATGCACCCGGGCGGTGGCACGCGGTGTACGACGTGGTGGTGGGGGAGGAAGAGAGGGGGAAACGGGGGACGGGAATTGCCCGGGAGTGACAATGGCCGGGAAGAAGGAATGGCGTGGAATCTTTTTCTGCCCCGGAAGACTGGCTGGCTTTTTCTTTAATGGTCAAGGACCCCCTCGGTGTCCATGTCCCTCGCCGGATGGAGAGGGAGATCGCGGAGACCTGCCATCTGTGTCCAAGCACTATCCGGATGGAAGGTCACCAGTCCACACGGAAACCTACCCGGGGGGACGCTGCCACCCCCGGGTGAGACCTTCCGGCCGGAAAGGTGTGTGGCTTTATCCCGTCATTTCAATGAATAATTATATAATAGGTTGAATGATCATTCAATTAATTGAATGATTGGCGAGTTGGAGAAGTTCGTGGGCAACAGGGTGCTGGGATGGTTTCTCGCGCATCCGACGTCGGGTGCAGGTATTAACCAGCTCGCCCGTGAACTGGGGGTCTCGGCGGGGAGCATCAAAAAGTATGTTGACATCTTCATCAGGGACGGTATCCTGTCGAAGACCAGGATAGGCACGCTGCATCTCATATCCCTGAATAATGATGACAGTATCGTGCAGGAAATGAAGCGGGTATACATGGCGGTCGTTCTCCGCGAGGCAGGCATCTCGTCTATCGCACATAATGCCGTTTCCCTGGTTGTCTACGGCAGCGTGGCATCCGGCACCTTCGATGAAAAGAGTGACATCGATGTTCTTGTCCTTGCAAAAGAGCCTGATGGCGATTACAACCGGGTTGCTGAGATCGAGGAAAAGGTCGGTCATGAACTCCAGGTCACCGTGATTCCCTATTACCGGTGGGAAGAGATGAAGAAGCAGAACGATGCTTTTGCATCCGGAATCCTCGCCCGGTACATCCGTTTCCAGGGAGCGGAGCCATGAACTGGAAGTCCTGCATCGACGAAAATCTCATCCGGAACGATCCTCGGGCGCAAGACCGTGTACCGGCAACGATCGATGCCGCGGACAGGTTCTTATCATCAGCACGCAGGACATGTGAGACTGGAGAATATGAACTGGCCTTGCTCGCCGCATATAACAGTGCATTCCACTGTGCAAGGCCCCTCCTCTTTGCGAACGGGTATACCGAACGGAGCCATGCATGCGTGATCCTCGTGCTCCGCCATCTCTTCCGGGACGATAGCCGCTTCCTGCAATTCCTTGCCACACTGGATAAAATGCGGATCTCGCGGCATAATGTCCAGTACGGTGTCAGCAGGGTCACCCGCGGGGAGGCAGAATTTTCCGTCCGGTTCGCGGGAGATTTTCTCCAGTTTGTCAGGGAGAGGGCCACCCCCTCATAGAACGGGCACCGGCAGTCATCTAATCCGGCAGTCCGGTACACGTGCCTGCCCGTGCAACGGGACAGACATGTGAGATTCACGACATCCGGGTGCCCTTTTTCCGGCCACAAAACGGGGCTCTCTTGTCGCCGTTCGAACCGGGGGACTGCAGGTGGCGCCGGCAGGAATACATCCCGGAGTAACCCATTGTTCGGGAGGTTGACGACTCTCTGCAGGGGCACTTTGTCCTGCCACAAGCATTATCTCCCTTTATCTGATACATATACGAAAAAGGACAGTATTTGGGGGGATTTTTCTGATCCAGCTCGGCACATGTTCCCTGGGCGGGGGGGCACGGGTCTTTGACCCGGTCACGATCGGCTTTCCCTCCCGCGAGTTCCTCGGGGCCGATACCTATCCCGGCACGACGATTGGGAAGAACGCCGTCCTGCGGCCGGGCCTCGTCATCTACTGCCAGGTTGCAATCGGTGACGATTTCCAGTCGGGACATAACGTTTTGATCCGCGAAAAGATGCGGATCGGGAACAACGTCGCCATCGGGTCATCCTCCATCATCGAGGGGTACGGGACCATCGGGGACAACGTGCGGATCCAGAGCATGGTCTTTGTCCCGACGCACACCACCATCGGGAACGGCGTCTTCATCGGGCCCGCGGCAGTCCTGACCAACGATCGGTATCCCCCGGCGGGAAAACCGGACCTGAGGGGACCCGAGATCCGGGACAATGCCGTGATCGGGGCCAATGCAACGGTCATGCCCGGTGTCACCATCGGGGAGGGGGCATTCGTTGCTGCAGCAGCGGTCGTGACACGGGACGTGCCGCCCGGAAAGATGGCAATCGGTGCACCGGCCCGCATCCGGGACCTCCCGGTCGCCATGAGGGGGGCCGGGCCATGATACCGGTGGGAAAGCCGTCTGTCGCAAAGGAAGAGGAGAATGCCGTCCTCCGGGTGCTCCGGTCGGGAATGCTCGCCCAGGGTCCCGAGACGAGCGCGTTTGAGCAGGAGTTTGCCCGGTACTGCGGGACTGTCCATGCCGTTGCCGTCAGTTCCGGGACAGCAGCCCTCCATGCGACCCTGCACGCACTGGGGATCGGGAAGGGGCACGAGGTGATCGTCCCGTCATTCACCTTCTTTGCGACCGCGTCAGCGGTCTGCATGTGCGGGGCGAGGCCCCGGTTCGGGGACATCGACCCGGACACGTTCAACCTGTCGATCGGGAGCGTCCAGGACCTGCTCTCGTCCCGGACCCGTGCCGTTATCGGGGTCCACCTGTTCGGCCAGCCCTGCGATGCACGACCCCTGCGGGAGATATGCGATGACGAGGGAATAGTCTTCATCGAGGACGCGGCCCAGGCCCACGGTGCAGAATACCATGGAAAGAGGGTGGGAGGACTCGGCATTGCCGGGTGTTTCTCCTTTTACCCGACGAAGAACATGACCACCGGGGAGGGGGGAATCGTGACCACGGACGATGCCGGGCTTGCCCGGAAGGTCCGGGTCTTCATCAACCACGGGCAGGAGGAGAAGTACGTGCACACCAGTATCGGGTATAACTACCGCATGACCGACATCGCGGCGGCAATCGGGAGGGAACAGCTGAAGAAACTGGATGCGTTCAACCGGCGCCGCCAGGAAACTGCCGCGTACTACGATGCGCACCTGCCCCGCGACGGGATCGTCTGCCCGTTTACGGCCCCGGGCGTCACGCACGTGTACCACCAGTACGTCATCAGGGTTACCGGCGGGTTCCGCCTCACCCGGGACGAACTGGCAGGCTATCTCCGGGACAGGGGTATCGGGACGGCAGTGCACTACCCGGTCCCGCTCCACAGGCAGCCGGCGTTTGCGGCACAGGCACGGGATGCCCGGTGCCCGGTGGCAGAGGAATGTGCTGCGACAGTCCTCTCCCTCCCGGTCCACCCGGGAGTGACCGGTGCCGACCGTGACCGTGTCTGCAGGACGATAGCGGAGGTGCCGTAATGGACGTCGGTGTCATCGGGGTCGGCGTCATGGGAAGGAACCATGTCCGCGTGTACTCGGAGCTGAAGCAGGCAGGGGATGTCTACATCTACGACCAGAACAGGGATGCAGCGATGGGTGTTGCCCTCGCGCACGAGGCGATTTTCTGCGCAACGCTGGAAGAGCTCCTGGAAAAGGCCGAAGCCGTCAGCGTCTGCGTCCCGACGCCGTTTCACAGGGCGGTGGGCGAGGAGGTTCTTGCCGCCGGCGTGCACATGCTGATGGAAAAGCCGCTCTGTGCCACTGCGGCAGAGGCAGAGAGTCTCGCAGGGAAGGTGGCGGACGGCCAGGTCGCCGGGGTGGGGCACATCGAGCGCTTCAACCCGATCGTTGCCGAGATCCGCCGGATCGTCCGCAACCCTGTCTTCGTGGAGTTAAACAGGCACAACCCCGCGTCCTCGCGTCCCATGGGGTCCTCGGTCATCGAGGACCTGATGATCCATGACCTCGACATCCTCCTCCACGTCCTCCTCGGGGACGGCTACGAGCTCTCTGCCGCCGGGAACCCCGATGCGGCATCCGCCCTCTTCCGGTACGACGGGACGGCGGCATTCGTCTCGGCGAGCCGGAAGGCGTCCAGGAAAATACGGCGGATATACATCGAGGAGGACGATTTCACGCTCGAGGGCGATTTCATGAACCAGGAGGTCTTCACCTACTACAAGCCCGAGAAGTACGGCTCGGAGAACGAGCGGTACGTCCAGGAGAATATCATCGAGAAGGTGATGGTAAACAAGCTGGAGCCGCTCAAGGTCGAGCTTTCCACGTTCCTCGACTGCGCACGGAAGGGGACGCCTTTCCCGGTCACGATGGAACAGGCAGTCGCAAACCTCGTGGTCTGCGAGCAGGTGCGTGCGGCCATCGGGGGATAGATGATGGGCAGGGATCTCGGGGAAGTATTTGCAGAGAGGGGGCCGATCCGGACCGTCGGCGTCGTCGGGATGGGGTACGTGGGGATTCCTGCTGCAGCCCTGTTTGCAGACGTCCCCGGCTACACCATGGTCTGGGGGTTCCAGCGGGACTCCCCGACGTCCGGGTACAAGATAGCGATGCTCAACCGGGGCGAGTGTCCCCTCGTGGGGGAGGAGCCCGGCCTTTCCGCGCTGGTCGAAAAAGTGGTCCGGGCAGGGAAGTTCCGCTGCACCCCGGACTTTTCGAAGGTTGCCGGGTGCGACGCGGTGACGCTTGCCATCCAGACGCCGTTTCGGGACCCAAAAGACCTCGAACCGGACTTTACCCCGCTCTTTTCGGCCATCCGGGAGACCGGCCGCCACCTTTCCGAAGGCATGCTCGTCGTGCTCGAGTCAACGGTCACGCCCGGGACGACGGCAGGCGTTGCCCGCGAGATCCTCGAGGCCGAGTCCGGGCTCGTTGCAGGGCGCGATTTTGGCCTCGCCCATGCACCCGAACGGGTGATGGTCGGGCGGCTTCTCCGGAACCTGCGGGAGCACGACCGGATCGTCGGGGGTATCGACCCGGCGAGCACAAGGAGGGCATGCGAACTCTATCGTCCCATTCTCACGAAGGGGAGGGTGATCTCCATGTCCGCGACAGCCGCCGAGGTCGAAAAGACCGCCGAGAACACGTTCCGCGACCTGCAGATCGCGGCCGTCAACCAGCTCGCCCTCTACTGCGAGGCGATGGGGGTCAGCGTGTACGAGGTGCGGGAGGGGATTGCGAGCCTCAGGGAGGAAGGGGTGACCCGGGCTGTCCTCTGGCCGGGTGCAGGGGTCGGGGGCCACTGCCTCACGAAGGACACGTACCACCTGGAGAGGGGGGTTTTGCTCCGGTCATCTGACCTCGACTGGCCGGAGGGAGAAAAGTCCCTGTACCTCACGGCACGGGCGATCAACGACTTCATGCCCCGGCACATGGTCCACCTGGCAGAGGCCGGTCTGCACCGCGTGGGAAAGACTCTCCGGGGCTCAAAGGTTGCCATCCTCGGGTGGGCGTTCATCGCGAACTCCGGAGATGCCCGGAACACGCCGTCCGGGGTCTTCCGCGAGCTCGTGTGTGCCGGGGGCGGCGAGGTGAGCGTCCATGACCCCTGGGTGGACAATGAACCGGGCATCGCGATCTTGCGGGACATCGATGCGGTGACGGAGGGAGCAGACGCAGTCGCGATCTTCACCGGGCACCGCGAGTACAACGCGCTCGACCCTGCGCATCTCCGGAGAGTTACGGGACACGTGCACCCCGTCATCGTGGACGGGCGGAACATCATCGACCCGGACGCGTTCATCCGGGAAGGCTGGGTGTACAAGGGTATCGGGAGGGGGGATAAGAACTCCCACGACATCGCGACGCCGGGATGACGCGACTCTCCCGGGACAGGGTGATCCGCGACCCCGGGTGGGAACAGAAAAAGGAGGGGCACATGATCCGGGATATGACGGAGGGAACAGGGAGACCATGAAAATCGTCACGATCGTCGGGGCACGGCCCCAGTTCATCAAGTGCGCCCCGCTCTCCCGGGAACTCCGCAGGGAGCACACCGAGGTCCTGGTCCACACCGGCCAGCACTACGACTACGGGATGTCGGATGTCTTTTTTGCGGACCTTGCCATCCCGGAACCGGACTACAACCTCGGCGTCGGTTCCGGCCCGCAGGGGATGCAGACCGGGGAGATCCTCGCCCGCGTCGAGGACGTGCTCTTAAAAGAAGAGCCGGAGCTCGTGATCGTCTTTGGCGACACGAACTCCACCCTCGCGGGGGCCCTTGCTGCCGTCAAGCTCCACATCCCCGTTGCCCACGTCGAGGCCGGCCTGCGCAGTTTCGACCGGACCATGCCCGAGGAGATCAACAGGGTCGTCACCGACCACGTCTCCGCCCTCCTCTTCTGCCCGACGGAGACTGCAGTCCGGAACCTTGCCCGCGAGGGGATCAGGAAGGGTGTTTTCCGTGTCGGGGACGTGATGGTCGATGCCCTCGCATACAACCGGGGAATCGCGGCAGAGAGGTCGCGGGTCCTCCCGCGGTTCGGGCTGCAGCCCGGGAACTACCTCGTCCTCACCGTCCACCGCCCGGCAAACACCGACAGCAGGGAGCACATGGAGGCCATCCTTGCCGCCCTCGGCGATGCAGGGCTCCCTGTCCTCTTTCCCGTCCACCCCCGGACGCAAAAGATGCTCGAATCATACGGTCTCCGGGACAGGCTGCCGGAAAACATTCTTGCGACAGAACCGCTCGGCTACCTCGACATGCTCGAGGCCATGGCCTGTGCGGGAAAGGTCCTCACGGACTCGGGGGGAGTCCAGAAGGAGGCCTACCTGCTCGGGGTGCCGTGCATCACGCTCCGGGACACGACGGAGTGGGTGGAGACCGTGCAGGACGGGTGGAATGTCCTCGTCGGGGCAGACAGGGAGCAGATCGGGGATGCCGTCCGGAACTTTGCGCCAAAGAAGGAGAGAAGCATGATCTTTGGCGAGGTCGGGGCAAGCGGGAGGATTTCCTCTCTCCTCCGTTGCATGCATGACAGATGGAATCCTTGTTGACCCCTCTCCCCCGGAAAAACGCGGAGAACTGCCGGCATTTTTCCGGATATCTCCATTTCCACATCATGCAGGGGAGCACTCCCGCTCCTCCTTTCGTTCTTCAGTATCCCCCGGAAGACCAAAGAGCCTCTTTTTCAATGCCCGTTGACCGGTTATCCGGGATCTCCTTCAAGGATCATCCGGATTTCCTGCTCCATCTCCGGAAGGTCAATGGTGGCCATATTCCAGACTTCGGGGATATCGATACCGAAGTCGTGGTGGACAAGGATATGCCTCATTCCTCTACCATCCTGCCAGGGGATCGCTCCGTGAGATTCACGAAATCCGGAGGAAAGGCCGTTTGCTGCTTCCCCAATGACCTGGATGTGATAGATTACCCAGGAGGAGAGGATATGAATGCATTGACGGGAAAATGGGGAGAAGAATGCGGTGGTGTAAGGGCTGAAGGTATCGAAGATGAATAATGCGATGGATTTCTCATATCCTCCCTGTGAAAAGTGAGACCATCCGCCATTTTCCCGGATATCCCCATTCCCGCGTCGTGCAGGGCATCCAAAACTATAACGGTCTGTAGTTAGTTATAGTCTTCTATGGCAATGACGACGGTCCAGCTCCGGAAAGAGACCAAGGAGAAATTAAATGCCCTGAAGATCCATCCCCGGGAGACGTACGATGAACTCATCGACAGGCTGGCAGATGCGGCATATGATGATGAACCGCTCTCTCCCGGTGAGATTGAAGATATCAGGGAAAGCGAGGGGGATATCGGGTCTGGCCGTGTCCGGAATCTCCGGGACATTCTGAAAGATCTGGGTGATGACCAGCTGATCAGATCGCTCCGGTGAATAATGGTCTATCAGGTCCAATTCACCCACCATGCAGAGAGAGCATTTACTGCTCTTCCCCAGGAAACAAGAATACGGATTGCGGTTGCATTGGAAAAGTATGCTGCGGATCCCTTTCGTCGTCATGATGTAAAGAAAATAAAAGGCTGTCCTCCCGAAAAACCGGGATACCGGATGCGAATTGGTGAATACCGCGTCATATTCCGCTTAATACAGAACCACATGGTCATTTGCGTGGTATCTGTGGGAAAAAGGGAGAATATGGATTACTAAACCATATTCCGGTTATCATCACCCATCCGCAAGACATATGGATAAAAGAGCAAAAATACCATTGCATCAATGAATATGCACGACATTCTCCGGCAGGACCCGGAGATATGGGACTTATTTACCCGGAAAGAAGAATATACACATCCTCTTCGGGACTGTTTTGACCGGTTTCCCTATTATGCAAGCAGGAACCGCGACATTTTCGAGCCGCGGGCTTCGCTCTATCTCATCGACCACGGGTATTCAGTCGACTATCCCGATGGTGCACCCTTCGCAGTCTGCCTGACACATGACATCGACAGTATTTACCAGTCCATCCTGGCCAAGGGAATGAATATATATCGTTCATTCAAGAAAAGGGACTTTTCAGGCATATTGCGTTATACCGGACAGATACGCTCACGCAAGATACCGCTCTGTAATTTCACACAGATCATGGATCTCGAAGAAAAATATGGTGCAAAGAGCACGTTCTTTTTCATGGCAGAGACTCCGGGGGAGTGTGATTACGCTTATGACATCGAGGATGCAGCGCCAGAAATTGGAAACATAATCGACCGCGGGTGGGAAGTCGGTCTCCATGGAGGCCATACTGCCTATCTGAACCCTCAGGAAATGAAAGAGAAGAAAGAGCGGCTGGAAAAGGTTACCGGGAAGCCGGTTATCGGGTACCGGAACCATTACCTGCGCTTCAGAGTGCCTGATACATGGGAATATCTCAGCCAGGCTGGTTTTTTATATGATACAACGCTTGGATACGCAGACTGTGCCGGCTTCCGGAACGGTATGTGTCACCCCTTCAGGCCGTTCAACCTGAATACGGGAAAGGAGATTGACATTATGGAGATACCTCTCGTCGTGATGGATGGAACATTTCCACATTACATGAGGATACCCATCGATAGGGCATGGGTGATGATAAAGCAGTTAATTGATAGAGTCGAAGTATGTCATGGTGTCATGACAATACTATGGCATAATACGTTCATGGAAGGGGAAGGCATGAGGGTTTACGAGAAGTTGTTACAGTATTCCCAGGAGAGAGGAGCATGGATGACGAATGCTGCGTCTTTATTCAAGAAAAAAAGTTGATATCGTGGAGAAAAAAGTTAACGTCTTAATAACCGATGCAGAATATAAACATACGTTGGGGGCTGTTAGAAGCCTTGGAAAAGCAGGTTATTATGTTATTGCAATGTCATCAGATAAACGTGCACAATCATTTTTATCACGATATTGTAATAAAAAATTAATTTGCCCAAATTTAAGAAATGAAGAAAAATTTATTGGTTTTTTAATTGATTATCTGGAGAAAAATTTTGTAGATGTACTGATTCCTGTTGGATATATTTCTACAACTCTGATCTCCAAGCATAAAAAGGAATTACAACCCTATGTGAAAATTCCTGTAGCAGATTATGAATCGATGAAAATTGCATCCAATAAAGCTAAAACAATGCAATTAGCAAATTCGCTTAATATTCCGACTCCAAAGGAATATTCTTCATATAAGGATATTGATAAATTTCCCGTAGTAGCGAAAGGGATCTATGAATCTGGTCATATTAAATACATCAATTCAATTGAAGAACTTCAAAATTTTGATTTCAAAAATTATATTTTTCAGGAATATATTCCAGGTGATGGATATGGTTTTTATGCACTTTTTAATCAAGGTCATATCAGGGCATTTTTCATGCATCAAAGAATAAGAGAATATCCAATTACTGGAGGATCAAGCACTTGTGCTAAGAGCATTTACGATGAGAAATTAAAAAATATTGGCTTAAAATTGTTAAAATCTTTACAATGGCATGGTGTTGCTATGGTTGAATTTAAAAAAGATATAAGAGATGGTGAATATAAATTAATGGAAATAAACCCAAAATTTTGGGGTTCTCTCGATCTCTCGATTGCATGTGGGGTAAATTTCCCAAAACTACTTGTTGAAATGGCACTTAATGGAGATATTGAACCTGTTTTTAATTATAGTAAAAATATTTTCTATCGATGGCCATTCCCTGACGATCTGCTTCACTTAAGTGCGAATCCATTATCGTTATTTCAAATTGTGCAAGAATATTTCAATAAAAATTCAAAAAGCAATTTATACCCCGATGATTTTTTACCAAACCTTTACCAGATCTACGTATCCTGTATTGATATCATTAAAAGGGTAAAAAACGGAAATTTACGTTATCCCCACGGGAAACCAAAGATTGGTTATGATTGCTGACTTTCATGTTCATTCAAAATATTCGTATGATTCGATTCTCACTCCTTATCGAATTATTAAAGCTGCAAGAAAAAAGGGAATAGATTGCATTGCAATAACAGATCATGGCACTATTAAAGGGGGAATTCAAACAAAAAGGATGAATTCTGATAAAGATTTTCATGTAATTGTGGGTAGTGAGGTCCAGACAGAAATTGGTGATATTATTGGATTAAATTTAACGGAGGAAATTTTATCGACAAATTTCGTTCAAGTCGTCGAAGAAATTAAAAATCAAGGAGGATATGTAATTCTTCCCCATCCCTTCAGAGGCCATAAACTTACCGAGGATGTCATTAAAAATTCTGATGCTATTGAAGTTTTCAATGGAAGATCAACTCCTGAACAAAATTTAAAAGCTCTTGAACTGGCAAAAAGCTATTCTAAGCCATTTATAGCAGGAAGTGATGCTCATTTTGCTTCCGAAATTGGGTTGGTTAAATGTCATATCAATTTGTTTTCGGGTGAGAGATCTATTCAATTCTCATTGGATGAAAAAAGTATTTCTGGAAATTACTGTCCATGGTACCTGATAAATTTAAGTCAAATAATTAAATCGAAAAAAACAAACAAAATTGAAATTATTCCAAAACAAATGTTTGAGATGCTTTGTCAAATTACATTTAAATTAAAACAGTAATATTATTCACTTTCCGCAATAATGCGAATGACTGGCAAATCCAAACGGGTATATTTTGGTGCTATTAAATTTTTAATAGAAGAAAAACCGGATTTCTTTATCATTTTTAAATCATTTGCAATTATATTTAATAAACTAAAATTTCCGCTCTCAAACCTCTTCTTTTGAATATTGAAATATTCATTCCATAATAATAGATGTGTGATGGATCTCTCCCAAAAATGCGGATTTCCTGCATGTTCAATAGCAATTACTCTA
>JASEES010000026.1 GCA_030019395.1 Methanolinea sp.
ATCTGGATCGATATCAAGCAACTCCTCAAGGATATCGACCAGCATATCTGATCCCCTCTTTTTCCCCTTTCCGAAGGATTGATTTCCCGTTTTTCCTCTCAAAAGCGAATGACTATGTAGATTTGGAGAGATGATGATCTGGTGAACCGGGGGGTGCCTGCCTGAATCCGGAGATATCAAACAGGGAGGTAGCAGAAAAGCTCAGCCTGATGGGGGAGATCCTCGAGATCCTCGACGAGAACCCCTTCAAGGTCCGGGCATACCGGCGTGCGGCAGAGAGCATTGAGCGGCTCGGTGTCCCTGTTGGAACCCTCTCTCCCGGGGAGCTCGAGGCGGTACCCGGGATTGGGACAGCTATTGCAAAGAAGGTCAGGGAGATCATCGCGACCGGGACATTCCATGAACTCGAGGAGGCCCGATCATCAGTACCCGCCTCTCTCGTCGAAATGCTTGCCCTCGATGGCGTCGGACCAAAGACGATCAAGACCCTCTGGAAGAAACTCAATATCCAGAGCATCGATGACCTCGAACGTGCTGCACGGGGTCACAGGATTCGGGCAGTGAGGGGATTTGGCCCCCGGAAGGAAGAGGCCTTCCTCGAGGCAATTGAAAACTACCGCCAGCCCCGGGCAAGGATGACACGGCTTTTTGCCGACCAGGTGATAGAAGGTATCAGGGGCGTGTTTGCAGAAGACACTTTCGTTGTGGCCGGAAGTTACCGCCGGAAAAAGAGCACCATTGGCGATATCGACATCGTTACCGTGGATTCTCCCCCGTCCGTCAATTCCCGCATCCGGCAGATTGCAGAGGAAGTCATCGACGAGGGAGACAAGAAAACCTCGTTCCGGTTCAAAAAAACCCGCATCGACGTGCGGTTTATCGAGCGGAACAGGCGCGGGGCAATGCTCCTCTACCTCACGGGCTCGAAGGCATTCAACATCCGCCTTCGGGAGATCGCGCTCGAAAGGGGCCTCAAGCTCAACGAGTACGGGATCGAAGATGCGGGCCGGGGCAAGGTCCACTCCTTTGCCCGGGAAGAGGAGATCTTCTCGTTCCTCGGGATGGACTACATCGTCCCCGAACTCCGGGAAGACTGGGGAGAGATACAGGCGGCATTCTCCCATACCCTCCCCCGGCTCGTCGATGAGAAGGAGATCCGGGGAGACCTCCACGTCCACAGCACGTGGAGCGACGGGCACATGGATATTGAGGGGTTGGCAAGGGCCGGCGAAAGTCTCGGCTACGCGTATATCCTCTGCACGGACCATTCCGCGAGCCTCGGGATCGCCCATGGACTCGACGAGGAAGCAATCCGAAAGCAGGCACACGAGATCGAGATTGCCAACCGATCCTCCTCCTGCCAGGTTCTGCACGGGATAGAAGTCGACATCCTTGCAGACGGGACTCCCGGCCTGCCTTCACGCGTCCTTGCTGACCTCGACATCGTCGTGGGATCGGTCCATTCGGGATTCTCCCAGGACCAGGATGTCATGACCCGGCGGGTGATCACTGCTCTCGAGAACGAACATATCGACATCCTCGGTCACCCGACCGGCCGTCTGATCGGGGAACGGGAGCCCTTTGCCATCGACATCCACAGGGTCATCGAAGCGGCGGCCACGCACGGGAAGGCACTGGAATGCAACGCTTCTCCCTACCGGATGGATATTGATGACACTGCCATCAGGGAGGCTGTAGACCGTGGCGTGAAGGTTGCCCTCGGCACCGATGCCCATGACGCTTCGGAACTCGGCTGGATCCGGTACGGTATCGGTATCTGCCGGAGGGGATGGGCGACTCCCGGGACTCTCCTCAACTGCATGGAACAAAAGGACCTTCTTGAGTGGGCATCATGATTCACTGGCTCTACGAGAGGCACCTCATCGGCGGGCTTCGCATACTCCCTGCCCATGTATGCTTCATGATCACGGGGGAGGAACAGAAGGAAGCACCCGAAAAGCTCACGGAGGTTTGCCGCTGGTGCATCGAGACCTCGGATACGATCGGTCAAAAAAGAGACCAGGCGCGGGTAAATGAAGAGAACTGCGTGATCCGGGGAGTCACGTTCCATATCAGCACGAATGACCCGGATGAAATCGGACCCCTGCTTCCCGGTATCCGGGATATCTCGCGGTTTGCACGGCTGACACTCCACTACGGGGATAAGACCGAAGTTGCCGGCTCGGGCATGAACGTCCATGTCGCAATCGGGAAGAGCGGGCGCGAGGAGATCACCGAATGCATCCGCCGGATTGCAGGCAAAGGAATTCCTCCCGACCAGGTCAATGAACGCACGATCGAGGAACACCTCACTTTCCGCTACACTCCTGACCTCGTCATCAAGACGGGCGGGAGTCACCTGACGGATTTTCTCATCTGGCAGTCGGTCTATTCCGAGCTCTTCTTCTCCGACGTGAACTGGTCACTCTTCCGGAAAACCGATTTTCTCAGGGCACTGCGCGATTACCAGTCGAGGATGCGCCGGTTCGGACGTTGATCCGGCCCCCGTTCTGATTGCCCGAAAAACAGTCAAACGACACGGCAAAGACAGCGATGGATTGTACAAACACGCTGTCGGGATGAAAGTTTCTGATACAGATGACGGGGCGGGCCCCCTGAAAAACGACGTCATTCTCATCAGGCTCCGGGTATCCGGATGGAACTGGCGGCACCATTGTCATAACAACCGGTTCTTCGGATATGCGGCCGGGTACACGGTTGGGAAATCCCCCTGTGCGTTTCAATGCAAAACAGGTTTTTTAACAGGACGACTTCCCCATGGCATCGATGCGCTGCGAATACGTGCGTATCGCGCGCAGGAGGTCGATCTTGCGGAACCGCGGCCAGTAGGGGGCACAGAAATAAACTGCGCTCTCATGACCGTTTGCAAGCCACGGCAGAAAATTCGATGTCCTGTATTCGTTTCCTGTCCGGATGATGAGGTCGACAGGGGGGATGTTCTGCCCCTCATGGAGCTGCGATTCCACGAATTCCGGGGTGATATCCTGCAGGGAAACCTCCCCCCGGGAGACTCCCCCGATGATGCGCTGTGCCGCCCTGACAATCTCGTTCCTCCCCCCGTAAGCAAGGGCCACGTTCAAAAAGTATTTGTCGTAGTGCTTTGTTGCTTCCTCGGCCCTGGCAATGGCCTCCTGGAGATCCGGGGGAAGGAGCGACCTGTCCCCCACCACCTGGACGCGGATTCCATCCCTGTGCACGCGGGGATCTGAAATGACCCTGGAGAGTTTATCCTTGAAAAGGCAAAAGAGGTCCTGGACTTCCTCCGAATCCCGGTTGAAGTTTTCCGTCGAAAAGGAATACAGTGTGATATGTTTTATTCCAAGGTCTCGTGCCCACGAAAGCATCTCTTCCGTCCTGTTTGCTCCAGCCCGGTGACCTTCCGAGCGGGGCATGTTGCGGGTCCTTGCAAACCTCCGGTTCCCGTCCTGGATGATGGCAATGTGCGAGGGTATGTGCCTGCACTGCATGCGGAGGATCCTCTCGTAGAAAGAGAGAATGGCATCTTCTATCATGGAACGGGAGTCACCTCCACGATGATTCCCCTGTCCGGGTACCTCTCGATGATGCACTTTTCTCCGCCAATTTCGGCTGAATATTCAGAAACGATCCACCAGAGGGTCTCGATCTCCCCATCCCTGACCTCGTACATCTCCCTGTCGAGCCGGGAAAGGATCTCGGGGATGCTGCCTCCACCCCTGATGACACCGTAGATGATCGTTCCGTCATCCGTGACATGGTCGAAGGGGCGGGCAGTATTGCGTGCGACCCGGATCAGCCTCTTCCGGAGCTGGTGGGAGTCCTTGAACTGGGAGGAGCACCAGTGCACTTTCGGGTGACCGAGGAGCGGGGCAGCCCAGTCACGGCACCCCGATACTGCATTGTGAAGGTCATCGGCAGGTTCCATTCCCCTTTTCCGCATGGCATCCGCGTTGGTCTCTCCCCACTCGAGCTCGTTGATGTTGAGGAAGTCGAGTGCAGAAAGCGCATCACGAAGCCCTTCGATACCCGGGAGGGCCGGGACCTCGAATCCCGCCGAAAAACCCATTTCCCGGGCGAGAGTGGCAGAATGAAGAAATGCACTCTCTCCAATCCGGTGCCACTCTTCCTGCGGAGGATGCATGCGTATCTCGTCCACGAGTCCACAGAGTGCCCCGAGTTCATCCTTTCCCGGAGCGAGCCCCGTGTAGAGGTGAATGTGGTGTTCCTCCCCGAACTCCTTTTTGAGTTCCATGCAGAACTCCCGGACCCTCCCGGGGACGAGGAGGGGTTCTCCGCCGGTTACCCCGGTACCGAGAGCATCCATCGTGCGCGCAACAGAGATTGCCTCCCCGGGCGTTTGTACCTTTTTTTCGTTGGCGTAAACATCGTCCCTGCCTTTCCTCTGGGCCGAGAGCGGGCAGTACCAGCATGTCCGGGAACACCTCCCGGTGATGAAAAGGACCATTTTTGCACCCTGATGGCATACGGTACAACCCCTGGCAGGCAACAGGTTCCGTTTCATGACCCTGTCCCATGTTCTCTTTTTACTCTTATTAGGGTGATCATCCGGCAACCGGTGTCAAAAATAAGGAGGCGCTCTTTCTCTCGTCCGCCCACAGGGGTTGATGGTCAGAAAAGGCGCGATCTGGTTGTTCCTTCTTGCGATCCTGTTTTCAGGCTGACCATGGACTGCACAGGGGAGCTCACTTTCGGGAATATGGTGTATTCTTCCCTTTCAACAGAGATCGCCTGGGGATTTGCCTGCCCGGAAATATCCGCACTGTTTCCTTCCCTCTGGAAAACCGGGGGCGTTTTTATCCCGGGAAATCCCGCCCCGGGTTTTCCGGCAGTCGTCCTCACGGTGATAACCCGCGATGCCGAAGCACCATTTCCTGCGTTGTCAAACGCGGTTACCCTGAATGTCACCTTCGCGGGACACGTGTCCGGAACTTTCCAGGAACACGTGCCTGTCTCAGATGTCGCAGTCTGGAGGAGTATCCAGGAGCTTCCTCCATCCAGTGAATACTCGACCCGGACGGAGGCTATCCCCCCGCTGTCCCTCGCGGACCAGATAACCTGTATGGTGTCTCCCGGGGAAAACGAAGACATGAGTCTTGGGGAGACGATGGTCACCGTTGGAGACTTCGTGTCCCCCGGACCGGGGAGAGTCGGGGTGGTTGCAGGAACAATCGTCCCGGTCGGCGTGGGACGGGGAGTTGGCGTTGTTGTTGGTGTCGGTATGGCATATTTCCTTGTCACCGTGAATGCCTTGATGCACGCATTCCCGTTCTGCACGACACGCGTAAGGTCAGTCCATGTTTTTCCATCCGTGCTTATGAAACTCTCCCCTGAGTGGGCAACCGCCTGTGTCGAGTACCCGGTCATGGGATACTCGACTGCAAGGGGATACCCGTATCCGGGTGTCGTCAGCCTGATGATGATCGAGAATTTCTCCCCCTTTTCGAGGATAACCGGGTTATTCAGGGCAACGGTATGGTAACCGGCATAGGGAAACGTCCCGGCACTGACCATCTGGGAGTATTGCCCCCTCGGTCCGATGGATGGGTTTTTGCTGACCTCGATTTCGTACGATGTCCCTTTCACCGGCGTATAGAAACTGACCGCACGGAGTTCTTCATTTCCTGATGCGGAAAAGACATTTGCAGCATAGAGTGTCCCATCTCCGGCACCGATACTCGTGACCCAGCCCAGGGGGTCATAGCTGTACATCCGGTCATAGTTCGAAGTTTCCTCAGGGAAGAACTGGATCAGTTCCTTTCCGATAATCGTATCATAATAGGAAACGTAGAAGTATCCCCTCTCGCCCCAGTCTTCTCCCCAGCTGTTCCTCACGATGAACGCACCGTCACCGGGAGGCGTGACGGCGAAGTGAAACCGACTGTAGGTGTCGTCCCATCCCACGATATCGATGGCATGGTTCTGGATGGAAGACCCGGGATAGTAGTAGGAATACGTGCCGGGTGAATAATACGATTTCTCCCAGTGGATCGACGAATAAACCGCACCATTCTCCCTGATGGCCTGCTTGATGTGAGCATTGTCAAGCGCCCCCTGCCTCGACGGGAGGAAGGAGATCTCCTGGACATGCTCGAGCACAGGCGCGTTCTGGACCCGTCTTGTCCCTGATTCCTGGTAGGGATCGGCCGACTCGCTGACAGGTCCCGCCCACCGCGCCAGGTACGCGGCAGCCATGAGGTAATTTCCACCCTGGCAGGGGGAGAGGTCAAAACCGTGGGAATTTTTCATGTTGTTCTCGGAAAAATCCCACGCGGAACCGGGCAGGTTCGTGGACTCGAGGGATCCGTAACTTGAAAAAGCCCAGCATGCACCGCATTGCCCCTGTTCCCTGACAGGAGTCAGCTTCCCCGTCGAGCGCAGATCGAACGTGGCAGGTGCGTAAGCAGTTGAATATCCCGACGCCTGCAGGAGTGGGGCCGTCCCGCTTCCGGCCGTATTTCCCGCGTAGTCCCGGGATCCAACAGACGTGAGGAAGACAACATCTATCGGCGAGGGTATGAGCCCGAGTGAATCATCACCGGTTCCTTTTCCATCCCTGTTTTCCGAGGAGTTGAGTGACTTTAACCGTGCAATACTATCCTTAAAATCCCTGTTTGCGGGGGCCACCTTGTACTTCCTGATGGCCTCTCGGATATCTTCAAGTTCCTGTTGTGCCTCCGGGGAAAAAAGCGGGGCAGACACAGTATTTTCCCGGTATACTGTTGCATTCACCTTTCCAAAAAAAGCCGGCATGAGTTCCCGGGAAATATTGATTGTTTTTAAAGGACTGTTCACATCCGGAGCACCCAAAAATTGCACGGGCAGCAGGGCTTCTCCTTTGGGTAAATGATCAGTGAAATTCTCAATCGGGAGAAAAACTCCCTCTTTTTCCTCCTCACCAGTGCCTGCAAGCACCGGTGAAACGGCAAGGAGTGCACATCCGATAATGCAGATTAAAAAAACTATCTTTCTGTTTTGCCCCATGGTAACCTCTTTTCCTGTTCCTCGGGTATTCATTTTTTCCGCTATTTCGTCTTTTCCCCCGGTCTTTTCATGTCCCGGAGAATCGGCAATGCACGGCCGTGATTACACCATACCAGAAGGAGTACTGTTATTTAAAATAATGGGATAGGGAGGGTTCACTCCGGTTTTTCGTCTCCGGGGGGACTGCCACCCTCCTGAATTGTGCCTTCCTCTCCTCCCGACTTTTTCTCCTTCTTTTCAGCCCTCTTCCCCAGGAAAAATGCAGTGATGGCGAGGATGACTAGAATTGCAACGAGCCCGAGCATGACTTCCTGCGAAGGTCCTGACTGTCCATGCAGGGGTGTCTTTACAGGTTGCGACGATGTCTCTTCCGGTGTCATGCGAAAAGCGGGGTCCGGGGTGACGGGGACGGAAACGCGGAGATCAAGGCTGGTCACCCCCCCGGGTGAATAGGCAAAGGAAGACTGCCATTCGTTTTCCGTGCCTGACGGGCGGACTTCCGCCCTGACACCACCCACGTAGAAAACAAGTTCGGTGCCTGGTTCCATCGTCCCCTGGGCCGCGAGGCGGAGTCTGAACGGATCCGGCGATCCATATCCCCCCTCGCTCGAGTACACGGGGTTTTCGGGTATCCCTTTCTTTATTCCCGGGGCATCGACTTCGACCGGCACACCCGCCGGGACGGGTGATCCTGCAGCTGTAATGGAGCCGTAAAACGAATGCGGGATCATTGGCTGGGGAAAACCGGTTTCAGCCGGGAGCAAAGGGACTTCTTCCGCGCTGACCGCCCAGGAAGCGATCATGAATACGAGGAACCCGGCAATCAGGATCGATGATTTCATGGTACCTAATCCACCTGTAATATCAGGACATTTTCCCTGTTTCCCATTAAATCTTCCTAAAAAAGGGTTCAAATCTTTCGGGCACGGCTGATCTTTGCTGCAGCGAGCTTCCCGACTGCTTCCAGATTGACCCCGGGACCTCTCTCGAGACTGCCCAGAGCCAGTGCCTCGTCGAGGAAGACCTGACCTTCCACGGTCCTCACGATCAGTGTCGTGTATCCCGGGGGACTTCCCACGGCTCCTGCCGAGATATCAGAATGGACGGCGGTAAAATCCGTGCAAAAATGGCATCCGGGACGGATTGCCTCTTTCAGTTCACTCATGGGGAAAGCAATCTTTTCCTTTTTCCTCGTTGTAACCTCGAGTTTCCCGCGCACGTCAATGCGGTCTATATCTGTTGTTCCCAGGTTGTGCCTTTTTCCGAGGATCTCCCCTACAAGGACGCGGTAATCGAACGTTTCGGTGCAAAAGAGCCCCATGGAAAGCCTTATCCGTGAACCAAAGGGTTTGAGAAGATCATTGTTACTCGTCCTTATCTGGTGAACCGCCCTGATCACGCACGGGACTCCCACGATGGCAATTTTGCCGAGTTTCATGTCGATGACAGCAGTCTTGAGCGCTGCGACGAGGGGGACCCACCAGTTATACCGGCTCCCGGCAGTCTCCCTGACCTTTCCGGCCGATGTAAGGACAACCGAGCGGGGCAGTAATGTCATACTGTCTGCTGTAACAGTCACGACACCGTCTATCAGTCCCTGCTCCAGCGATGCGGAGAGAATTGCAGTCACTGCGCCGCCGGCCTGCTTTCCCGGTATCTCCATCGTCGCCCGTGCAGACAGTATGTCCCTGTAATTCTCCCATTCTTCCGGAACTGCCGGGCCTGTCCGCGGGCATGCATCGTAGCAGGCACCGCAGGGCACCTCGTCGTTCTCTTTCTTGCAATAACCGATGTTGCGTGGCCGGAGGGCACCCCCCGGCTCGTCAAAGCAGATTGCATCTGCAGGGCATACAGCCACGCATGCCCCGCAACCCGCGCAGATGCCCCTTTCCCAGACCTCTCTCTGGAGATCAACGTAACTGTGTTCTGCCACCACGGTATTCACTCCCACGTGTACTTGTTTGCAAATGGCCGGCTGCTCGAGGGGACAATTTCGGTGTACCTGTCCCGGAGAAGAGGATCAGGGTCAAGGGAGAAAACATCCGCAAACTCCCTGATGATTGGCTGGATTTGCCGGTAACCCTCCCCTGAAAGCGGCCTTTGAGTCGCCCCCACTCCAAGGCACCGGTCATCAAGGGGGCCACCCCTGATGATTATCCTTCCCCCGTGGATCCCGGACCCGATCCCCCTCTCCCTCCCGGAATTTTTCCCGGGGTCGCCGAGGGCAAGGATGAGTCCGCCGGCCATGTATTCTCCCAGGAACGAGCGGAATTCTCCCCCGATGACCAGGACCGGGCACTTGTCCTGGTACTGTTTCATGTGGATACCTCCCCTGTACCCGATGTTATCCCTGACAAAGACCCTGCCTCCCCGCATCGAGTGTGCAACCGCGTCGCCCGCGCTCCCGTGGATGATGATCGTGCCGCTGTCCATCGTGTTTCCGGGTGCGTGGTCGCAGTTGCCGTAAACGATGCAGGTCGGGCCGCTCATGAACATACCCAGGTCTCCTCCGGGAATTCCATGGATGATAATCGTCCCACGACCTCTCACACCGTCTGCGATGAACCTCTGTCCCATGACGCCGGTGATGACGATTTCATCCGCCCCCGCCCCGATAGCCTCGCGGATCCGCCGGTTGAGCGGCGTGTAGTGCATACCGGCGGCATCGATGGTCACTCTCGTCATGCCCGCTTCATGCCCCCACTGGTTTGACATCGAGAACCCGCATGATCGATTCATCGAGCAGGTATCCCCTCAGCCGGTCCCTGTTCCCCCTCAGGCTCTCGATGCTGTTGATGCCTGCTGCCCCCATCAGTTCGGACAACTCGAGGGTCCATGCATGGATGAGGTTTGCGACATTCCGTGACGCAACCTCCGGGTCGAGACGGGCAACAAGATCCGGGCGCTGCGTGGCGATTCCCCAGGGGCACAGGCCCCGGTAGCACGTTCCGCAGACCCTGCATCCCATCGCGACGAGGGCCGCCGTCCCGATGTAGACGGCATCGGCTCCCAGTGCAATCACCTTTGCAACATCAGCACTCTCCCTGATACCCCCGCTCGCGATGATCGAGACCTCGTTGCGTATTCCCTGGGAACGGAGCTTTGCATCGACACTGGCGACTGCTGCCTCGATGGGGATCCCGACATGGTCCCGGAAGACACGGGGGGCGGCCCCGGTCCCGCCCCGGAAACCATCGATGACCACCGCATCTGCCGAAGACCGCGCTATGCCGGCAGCTATTGCCGCTGAGTTATGGACGGCTGCAATCTTCACGAATACAGGTTTTTTCCATTCCGTGGCCTCTTTTAAGCTGCGGACGAGCTGCTTGAGGTCTTCGATGCTGTAGATATCGTGGTGGGGTGCCGGGCTGATGGCATCGCTCCCGACCGGAATCATCCGCGTCGAGGAGACATCCTCGCATACCTTTTCGCCCGGAAGGTGTCCCCCGATACCGGGCTTGGCACCCTGCCCGATCTTTATCTCTATTGCGGCTCCCCTCTCCAGGTAGTTGATGTCGACGCCGAACCTCCCTGATGCCACCTGGACGATCACGTGGTCCTGGAAGGGATAGAGAGACGGGTGGAGACCTCCTTCTCCGGTTCCCATGAACGTCCCGGATTCCCTGACAGCCATTGCAATGCTCTTCTGCGCGTTGAGACTGATCGCGCCATAGCTCATGTGACCGACCATGATGGGAGTGGCGAGTTCCAGGTTGGGTGCGAGGGTCGTGACAAGGGACTGGCAGTCACCGTCGTCCCGGAATTCAAGCCTCCCCGGCTTCTTGCCGATGTATGTCCGCAGTTCCATGGGTTCGCGCAGGGGGTCGATGCTCGGGTTCGTTACCTGGCAGGCATCGAGGACCAGGCTGTCGAATATGACGGGATAAGGTTTTGCGTTTCCCATTCCCGCAAGGATAATTTTCCCCGTCCGCGCCTGGTTGTAGATCGATTCCCGGGCCTCCTCTGTCCAGACGGGGTGGCTCCTGTAATCGACGGGACGCTCCTTTATGCTGATTGCATCCCGCGGACACATCGCGATGCACCTGTGGCAGGCCACGCACTTGCGCGAGTTCACGTGGATCGTGTCGCTTTCCTTCCTGAAAACGTCGTAGGGGCAGTTTTCAACGCACCTCCCGCAGAGCATGCACCGCGAACCATCCACCGTAATCCTGAACCTGACCGGTACGCTCCCGATGGTCATTTCCCCAGCCTCCCGATGACGGGCTCTCCGGCTCTTGGCATGAACACCTCTTCGAGACCGGGTTCCATGGTGCGGATGGCAGCTTCCTCGCTCGAGATGTACAGGCGGGAACCCGCTGTCCCGCAGACGAGCGGCCGGAGCTTGATCCGATCCGTGAAACCGACGATGCCGTCCCGCTGGGCAACGACGATCGCAAAGGGTCCGTTCATCATGGCAGAACCGTATGCAAGGCGGATTGCCGTATAGAGCGTTCTTTCTTTTTTGTCCATCCGGTCAATGTCGTCCCAGAACGGGGGTGCAAGGGCTTTTACGGCCATTTCAGGGCTCAGCCCGTGCCTGCGCACGAGCAGGTCGAAGAGGTAGGCAACGACTTCCGTATCCGTGTACATCGTGCACCTGTACCCATAGCTCTCGATGAACCGCCTGTTTGTCCCGTACGACGTGATCTCGCCGTTGTGGACAACGCTCCACCCGAGGAGGTTGAAGGGGTGTGCACCCCCCCACCAGCCCGGGGTGTTCGTCGGGTACCGGTTGTGCGCAAGCCAGATATACCCGCTGTAGTCCTGGATACGGTAGAAGTCGGCGACGTCTTCCGGCCAGCCTGATGCCTTGAATATCGCGACGTTTTTTCCGGATGCATATACCAGGGCGCCAGGAATGGTCGTGTTGATCTTCATCACGAGGTGCATCACGATGTCGTCTTCCGGGGTTTCGCTCCTTGGCATGAGAGAGGGATCCGGTTTGAAAAAGTAGCGCCAGGGAGTATGCACCTTCCGGATATTCCTGTTCTCGTAAGTCGGGACTTCCTCCTCGTGCACAACTGTCCCCCAGTTCCCGAGTTCCCTGTCCACTGCAGCCTTCGATTCATGGACAGCATCGAAGAAGACATGGATGGCGTAATAATCTGCAAATTCGGGAAAGGCCCCGTACACCGCATATCCTGCTCCTTCTCCGCTCCCCCGCTCGTCCATCATGGAGAGGGCCGAGCGGATTTTCGTGCCGTCCATCGGGCACCCGGCACGGTCAATAACAGCAATTATCCCACACATGTCGACCACGGTATGTCAGGGCAGAGTGGTCACCCTGGTTATTCTCCCTTTCCCGGTAAAGTGCGACCTTCAACATTAAATATATAACTGATAAGGTAGAAGTTAATTTCCATATGCGGAAGAACACCGTATCCGAGATGCTGGAGAAGATTGAGAACGACGATGTCAAGTTCCTCCGCCTCCAGTTCACCGATATCCAGGGAATGCCCAAAAACGTTGCAATACCCGTGCAGCAGGCAGAAAAGGCATTGACCGAAGGTATCTGGTTTGACGGTTCCTCGATAGAGGGTTTTGCACGGATCGAAGAATCAGACATGCTTTTGAAACCCGATCCGGCGACATACGCAATACTTCCCTGGAGACCTGCAGAAGCAAGGGTTGCCCGCTTCATCTGTGATGTTTACACGTACGGGAACAAGCCTTTCGAAGGAGACCCGCGTCACGTCCTGAAAAACCAGATTGAACAGGCAAAAAAGATGGGTTTTACCTTCAATACCGGTCCAGAACTTGAATTCTTCCTCTTCAAGATGGTGGACGGCAGGCCTTCGACCAATTACCAGGACTACGGGGGGTACTTTGACCTTGCACCAACCGATTCCGCGGAAGATGTCAGGAGAGATATCGTTTTTGCACTTACCCAGATGGGTTTCGAGATCGAGGCATCCCACCACGAGGTGGCCGAGAGCCAGCACGAGATCGATTTCAAGTACAGCGATGCACTCGATACTGCAGACAAGGTGATCACCTTCAAGTTCGCCACCAAGACTCTCGCACTGGCACGAAACCTCCACGCCACGTTCATGGCCAAACCCATCGCGGGTATCAACGGGAGTGGCATGCACACGCACGGGTCCCTCTCGCGGAATGGAAAGAACGCTTTTTATGATCCCAACGCGAAGGACGGTCTCTCGGATGTCGCGATGTACTACATCGGCGGGATTCTCGCCCATGCAAAGGCAATTACGCGTGTCGCAAACCCGACGATCAACTCCTACAAGCGACTCGTGCCCGGTTACGAAGCCCCGGTTTACATCACCTGGAGTGCCACGAACAGGTCAGCACTCGTCCGGGTACCGGCTGCCCGGGGCAACAGTACGCGGGCCGAGTTCCGGAGCCCTGACCCGATGTGCAACCCGTACCTCTGCTTTGCTGCGATGCTTGCCGCAGGTCTCGACGGAATCAAGAAAAAGATCATGCCGCCCGAGAGTACCGACGTCAATATCTACCACCTGACTGAAGCAGAAAGAAAGAAACGCGGAATCGAGATGCTTCCCGGGAGCCTGATTGAGGCAAATGCAGCGCTCAATAACGATCCTGTGATCTCCAAAGCAATGGGTCCGCATATCATGGAAGGCCTCAATTCCATCGCACAACTGGAGACTGACCTGTTCCGCCTCGCGGTCCATCCCTGGGAACTCGACAGGTATCTCGCAATTTACTAAAAAATCCCTTTTTTTCCATACATCATTCACTTCCCGATTCTGCCTCCTTATTGGAAAATCATCATTCCGGTTGGGAATTCTTCTCCTTCTCTTACCGATGCGCTCCAGTCACCATACCGGAAAAAAATGAAAAGCAAAAACAGATTCGGGAGACAAAGATAGATAATTTTTTATAATGTGGAACAAAATTTCTATCTGTCAAACGGGGAGGGTGAGGATGGTCCCCGGGGGGGACACCCGCACTGACGTTTGATTTCAAAAAACGGAGAAGAAAGATGTCTATTGATTCCGGGACGACTGCCTGGCTCCTGATATCAACTGCTCTCGTCATGCTCATGACGCCGGCTGTTGGTTTCTTTTACGGAGGACTGGTAAGGAGGAAGAACTTCATCTCGATGGTTGCCCTCTCCTTCATCGTCTTTGCCCTCGTGAGTATCCAGTGGGTCATACTGGGATACTCGCTTGCATTTGGCGGGGACATCGGGGGGCTGATTGGCAACCTGCAGCACTTTGGACTCGAAGGACTGGATCCCGGTCAGGGAGACACTGCGTACCCGCCTCTCCTCTTCGTGGCATTCCAGCTGGTCTTTGCGACGGTGACGATGGCAATCGTCACATCCGGGTTCGCAGAGAGGGTACGCCTTTCGGCATTCGTCCTCTTTGTCCTCCTCTGGACGACACTCGTCTATGACCCCCTGGCACACTGGGCGTGGGGTGGAGGCTGGACGATGGGATTGGGCTCCCTTGACTTTGCCGGCGGGACAGTGGTACACATCAGTTCCGGGTTTGCAGCACTCGCTGTCGCCCTCGTGATCGGAAAAAGATCTGGTTTTGGCCAGTACACGATGGAACCCCACAACATCCCGATGACACTCCTCGGGGCGGGTCTCCTCTGGTTCGGCTGGTTCGGGTTCAATGCAGGGTCAGCCCTTGCAGCGAACGGGCTTGCGGCAAATGCCTTCCTCGTCACGAACACGTCAGCTGCGGCCGGTGCCCTGTCGTGGCTATTTGCAAGCTGGATCCGGGGCAAACCAAGCTCGCTTGGCATGGTGAGTGGTGCCATAGCCGGCCTCGTGGCAATCACGCCGGCAGCCGGATTCGTGACTGTCCCTGCTTCGATTGTAATCGGTGTCGCAGCCGGCCTGTTGTGCTATGCCTGCATGCTCTGGCGCATCAACAGGGGACTCGATGAAAGCCTCGATGCCTGGTCCATCCATGGCATGGGAGGCCTCTGGGGAGCCATAGCGACGGGCATCTTCGCTGCCGCCGCTGTCAACGGTTTCTCCGGTCTCATCGAAGGGAACCTCCAGCAGTTCGTTGCAAACGTTATCGGGGCCCTTGCAGCTCTTGCATACGCCTTCGTTGTCACGTACATCCTTGCCTTCGTCATCGACAGGGTCATCGGACTGCGTGTTTCGGAAGAAGAAGAATACGTCGGGCTTGACCTCTCCCAGCACGGGGAGAGAGTATGAAGGAGATGGTATCCATGATGATGATCTGCGCTGTTATCCGTCCCGAGAGACTTGAATTTGTCAAGAAAGATCTCGAAAAGGCGGGGATTTACGGAATGACAATTTTCGATGTCCAGGGGCGGGGAGACCAGAAGGGCATCCAGCTGCAGTACCGCGGCGGAACAATGAACGTGGACCTGATCCCCAAGATCATGGTGGAGGTGGTTGTTCCGGACGGGAAGCTGGAAGAGACCGTGGGAATTATAACAAACGCTGCCCGGACGGGAAAGGTTGGAGACGGGAGAATCTTTGTCCTGCCGGTCATGAAGTCTTTCAGGATCAGGACCGGGGAAGAGATCCACTGATCCTCCTTTTTCCCGCGGGAATGATCTCATTTTCGACGAATCATTCCATGTCACTGTTTTTTAGGGGAGAGTTTTTTTTCCTTATCCAGGAATGCTGCTGGTATCCGGGTTGACCCTATCAATAGTTTCGGACCGATGGAAGGTCAAAAACCATTTTGAGGGAAGATACTTTCGGGCCGGAGTGGATACTGCTGTCCTCTCCAAAAGGAGCGACCGTTTTCATCTCCCAATGCATGTTAGAGCAACGGGACACCATGAATCACAATTCTTAAATTTTTACCCGGTGCACTTTCAAGAGTTTGACTCCGTGGGATAAAGACAGAGGATCCTCAAACCCCCTTGCAACCATTCTCCTGGTCGCAATCACTCTCCTCCTCGCCTTACTCGTGCTCCTCTTGTGTCCCAGTCTCCAGTTTGACTTTGGCGAGGTGATGAAACCCCCATCCTTTATCGAGATCCGGTCCATCATCCACACAAATGATCAGGGTACCCTCACTTACGATTCCAAGGTAGTCCTCTTTCACAACGGGACGAAGTCCTATCCCAATGACGATCTGACAGCAACCTTTTACAAAAACGGGCAAAAAGTCCCGTGCGTAATCGAGACCCTCAACGGTTTCAAATTCATCAAGACGCATCACTTCGGAGTCCAGACGATGAGCGGAACGGGGTGCAGGGAGGACAAGTGGAACCCCCACGAAAAGATCGCCATTGATTTTGCGGACGGGACGTTTCACCCCGGCGACACAATCACCGTCGAGATTTACCAGAAACCAAAAAACATACTGATTTCCCGCTTCAGCAAAACGGGATAGCCCGGGTCATTCTCTCTCCACCCCAAAAGACAGGGTGAATCGTGGAGCAAAGTTATTGACCCCGGATGCAGAGGGCTGGGTATGGACCAGGACACAATCCATGACCGGGAGGCCATCCTCCGCATCACGTCGAAGGCAATCGATATCCTGAACCGGAGGTTTCACAGCGCCCAGGGAACAGAAGTCGTAGCCCTTGCAGAGCAGCTCAGGGAGATGGCACGGCTGCACATGGAACTGCAGGAAAGAGCAATCGGAACACCGGAAGGGTGAGATAGAAGAGCAGGGCTGGAGGAGATGTGCCGGATGTAAAGGGGGAAGGGGAAAAATTAAATCTATTTCACAATTACCATGACGGCTGGACTTGTAATTCCCGATTTTTGAATTATAATAGCGATAATTATGCAGGATGATGTATTTAAGAATACCGGACCGATATTTTTTCGAGGTTATTGGCAGGGGAGGAATTGAACTTTCTGTCCAGAGCCTTTGGGGGGACGTAGGACAAAAAGTCAAAATCCTCCCGATTTTGTATCACCGCGCATCACCATCGCCCCTGCGACCGCCTCCACCCCTAACCCCGCCCCCACCAAGCCGAGGGGGCGGGGCCTCCACCCCGGTGCCCCTCCTCCTGCGACACGGGGCCCCTGCCCCGTGTGGTTCCTCCCTCCGGTCGGAACCTTCCCGCAGGAGAGAGGGGACCACGGCGGTCCGGGCATCCTCTGACGGCCCGGCATGCTTCACTCCGCTTCATTCCGTCCGCTCCTCCCTGGCGGTCCGGTGCTCCTCCATTCCGCTCCGTTCCGCATCACGGGCCTGCTTCTCTTCGGCTCTTTCCATCCTTTTGACGCCCCGGCTCGTCGTTCACTCCTCGCCGCTGGCTGACCATCCCGCTCCTCGCATCGCGCTTCGCGCCATGCTCGTCGCTGTGTTCTGGACACACGATGACGCTCAGTGACTCGCTCCCTTCGGTCGCTCGGGCCGCTGCGGCCGGTGGACACGCTCCGCCTTCGGCGTCGCTGG
>JASEES010000027.1:0-6085 GCA_030019395.1 Methanolinea sp.
CGGCGACAAGGCCGGCAAGGCCACGTTCGTCGAGGTCTGCAGCGAGAAGGGTGCCAACATCCTCGACCAGGCCGTCAAGGCAGGTGCGATCAAGACCGAACCCGCCGACCCGAAGGGCATCGAGATGCGCAAGAAGGTCGAGGGCGCCATGCTGAAGCTCGGCGACAAGTGGCGCGAGAAGGACTTTGCATCGCTTGGAACCGGCAGGGAACGGCTCCAGAAGATCGTCAGGGAAACATCCCGGTGCATCAAGTGCTACCAGTGCATCGAGAACTGCCCGATCTGCTACTGCGTCGAGTGCAGCACGAAGAAGCCGTACCTCGTAAACCCCGGGCAGGTTCCCCCGAGCTTCATGTTCCACCTGATCCGGTTCGCCCACATCGCCGACTCCTGCATCAACTGCGGACAGTGCCAGGAGCTCTGCGCCATGGACATCCCGAACGCGCTCTTCATGCACGCCCAGCAGGTGGAGCTCGAAAAGATGTTCGGGCACGTCCCGGGTGTCGACATGAAGCTCCCGCTGCTCGCCCTCGTCGAGGAACGCGAGGAGCGCGCCAGGCTTGCCGCGACGGGAAGCGACCAGATCTTTGATATCTTCAAGTAAAACCTTTTTTTTCGCCAAGAATCCGCGCCTGGGAGAAGGTGCACCTCTTTATCCTTTCCCCATCCCGATCACAACGAGGAGCCCGTTGCCGGGGATCCCCGGATACCGGCATGGGTTGGGAGGGGTGTTATCCTCCCTTTTTCCCCATCGGGTGGTCCATGGCATTGCAGGACAACGGACTCCTGTCCTTCCACGAAGGGTCTATGCCACCACCAGTTCCTTCTCTTCCGACAGCGTGCAGTTGAGTGCCATGTCCCATGCGGCGATCCGGTAGCGGACAACCTGGTTGCAAAACTCCCCGAGGTCAACCGGGACGCTTCCACCGGTGAGGTTTTCGAAGAGACGCTTGACGACAGTCCCGTTCACGAGGAGATCGATCCTCGCGAGTGCATGGTTGCAGGGAGCAGGCTCCGATGCCGTGTAATCGAACATGAAAACGTCGCCATCCTTCCGGCAGGTGACCGAAACGTTCTCCGGCGCATTGAGATCTTCGTGAGTCTTTGCATTCCCTATGCCGGACTGCAGCGGATAGCTCCCGGGACCGCATCCGGGATAGGTCTCCCGCAGCCATCTCTTGTGACGGAAAAAAGCGTCGAATCCCTTGAGGTCGATGTATGCCGGCCTGTTGATGCCGATCCCGTCGCGGAATGCCGCTTCGGGGAGGGGGACCGAGTCCGGCCGGAAACCGCCAAGAAGCGTCTCGACGGTGTCGATGGCAACCGAATCCCGGGAACAGAGGATCGCGTTCACAAGGATGAAATCGGTCCGGGCATCGGGGTTGTCCGAATTGTTCATCGGACCGGCCCGGTTCCCGGTGAGGGCGTCCATGATCACGAGGTCGAACCCGCGTGCACGGTTCATCGCACACAGGTAATCGAGAAAGAGGCGGATATCGCCCGTGCCAAACCCGTACCCGGCATGCTCCTGTTTCTCGAGTGCCCCAAGCATCGTGCCCCAGTGGAGCTTGAGAGCACCCGTCATGCCGCAGAACCCGTGGCTTTTGAACACCGGTATCCCGATGTACACATCGCAATAGTCAGGGTCTCCCTGTGCCTGTTCCCTCGTCCTGAGGAATTTCGGGAGCCATACCTCGCACCTTCCCCGGATCGGTTCATCGACAACGGTCAGGAACCGCTCCGACAGGGGGATTGAGTCGAGGTTGACGAGGGTTGCCCCTGACCCTCCATCGAGCACGCCGTCGGCATCGTAATCGTAGCAGATATCGTTCTCATGGACCGATGTGCCCCCGCTCCGCTGCAGGCGGGCATAGTGGAAGCTCATGGGGTTGTTCCTGTCCGAAGGGTCCTTCTCCGGCGAAAACGTGGCATCCACCACCTTCAGGTCTGCCGTTCCCCCAAAACCGATGATCTCCCGCACCTTCCCCGCAACGTACCTCACGATCCGCGGGTCCGACACGATCCCCCGGCCCTTCTCACCGGGCAGTCCATGGCTGGGACCGACGATGTTGACCTTGATCACGACCCGGTCTCCCTTTTTGATGAGTGCAGACAGGCCCCGGGGCCCGAGCACCTGCCTGATTGCCTCATCGACGAGCCCGGGGATCTCGTCGTCGGCCGGCTCCCGGGTCATGCAGGAAAAACCGACGACCGGCAGCGGATGACCGGGTGGAACCTCGCGGGGTCCCCTCGTGTTTTCATACAAGGCTTCGATCGTTGTCCCCCGGACACCCCCGGCCGCGATCTGTTTTATGTCATTGTATATCTTTTCCCAGCGGCGATAGATGTCGCTGGCATAGGGGATGCCACGCAAAAGGGGTTTTTCGTCCCGGGAGCAGGCATCCTGCACATTTTCTTCCGGCGTGCCCATGGGGAATGTTCTTCTCCCGGATTTATAAAATTACCAACCCCGATGCCAGAAAGGGGAAGGAGAAGAAGGGGTCCTGTCCCCTTCAGATGACCGAAAAACCGGAGGGGAGTGTCCCTGACCTGCCCTGGCTGTCAGTGATCACGAGGTCATAGGCACCGGGTGTTGCGTTGGCAGGGATCTTCAGGATTGCAAACATCTTGGTTGTATCCATTGTCAGTACCCTGGACGCCATAATCTCCGATACACCGTCGCGGATGCTGACCGAAGAACCCTTCGAAAAATTGCTGCCCGTGATGATCAAGCCGACGGTCTTTCCTGCCGAACCGCTCTCAGGTTTCACGGAGATGACAGCAGGCCCGGTCCCGCCATCGCCCGACGGGGTTTTAATTGTCACGGCATCGGAAATCCGGGCGGTGCCACCGTCGGGATTCGTGACCGAAACACTCCATGGTCCCGTTTCCGCTCCCTCCGGAATGCTGAGCGTTCCTGTGATCTTTCTGTCCGTGACGCTGGTAATATCAGCCATCATGACCGCGCCCATGGCATTGGAAAAGACCACCACGGCACCCTCACGGAAGCGGTCTCCGGTGAGCGAAAAAGCCGTGGTGGTTCCGGCAGTCATGGTCCCTGGCGTTATCCCGGAGAGCAGGGGGGAATTCCTGTTCACGATTGTGACCGCGCCCGAAAGCATCCCTGCCTGTCCCTCCGGGCTGGTGACCACGACGTCGTACAGCCCGGGGACTGCGTTGCCAGGGATCCTGACCGTGGCACGCATCGCCGTTGGCTTCATGACAACGACCTCGGTGCCTGGCAGTTCAACCGCTCCCCTGCACAGTTTCACCGACGACCCGCGGGTAAAGCCTGACCCCACGATCGATAGCGCAACCGACGTCCCGGCTGTCCCCTTTGCAGGGCTGACAGAACTGATAGCGGGTGGCGGGACGTCTGCGTTGGACGGCGTCACTTCGAGTGCATGGGAGAGCGTTGCCGTCCCGCCATCGGGATTGGTAACCGTGACATTCCACCAGCCGGCCCCGTTTTCCGGGAACGTGGTGGTCAGGATGATCTCGGACGAGCTGTTCGTAACCGCGGTGGTCGTCAGTCTGCTCCCTGCCGGATTCGTAAAGACGACCGTCGCGCCGAGCTGGAAATTGCTGCCGGCAAGGGTGAACTTCTGCAGGGAACCGGTTTTCGTGGAGGCGGGATCAATCGAGATGAGGGTGGGAGCAGGGTACTGGAGGACCATGAACGCCTCCGGGACTTTGACACTATTTCCATCAGATGGTCTGGTGATGCAGAGATCGTAGAGGCCGTTTGGTGCACCGCCAGGAATCGCAAGCGTGCCCGAGATGGTTGCGCTGTCCACCACGGTGACATCAGTGACCGGGATAACGGTTGCCCCCCTGATGATATTTGCCGTCATCGCTCCCGTGAAGTTGCCGCCCGTGATGGTGATCGGGATGGTCGAGTTTTTGATTCCGTTGACAGGATCAATGCGTGTCACCGAGAGGTTTGTCATCACCCTGATGTAATTTTCTTTCTGGTGGCTGACGATCCCTGATGCATCCGATGCCGTGAACGTGACGGTATAGGTGCCGGGCAGGGTATAGGTATGCACCGGGTTTTGCCCGGAACTTGTGGTCCCGTCACCGAAATCCCATAACCACGCAGATGTCTTTTGGGGCGTCGTATCCCGGAATGACACGGTCAGGGGTGACATGCCGGTAGTTGGTGTCGCGGAGACGGAAAGCGGGTTTCCGACCGCGTAGAAGTATCTGTCTGACCCTTTTGCATAGACCACACCGTTGGAGAACGCAGGAGAGCCAAAATCGCCCTCTCCCACCTGTGAATCCCACAGGGTGGTGCCATTATTCATGCTCACCACCATGAGATTGCCCTTGGAAGTCTTTGTATGACCAATATAGGCATTACCATGGGCTATAACAGGGAGACCTATTACCACTGTATAATCGAGATCCTTTTCCCAGGTCTTCTTTCCTGTCTTTGTATCCAGCGACACGAGTGTCCAGGTATCCCGACTTTTACAGTAGTAAGTACTGCATATTTCTTCGTGGTCCCCAAAACAGGAGAGTACCGTATCTCCTGACACGATGTATTTCGCAGCATCATATCTGTCACCAGCGGAATAGGACCAGAGTTCCCTGCCGGTCGTGAGGTCTACGGCATGAATCCTTGGATGATATCTAAAATTGTTTATAAACAGGAAAGTTCCGTCAGTGATTTGGAGAGATCCGACGGGATAGCTATAGGGTCCGACGGCCCAGAGTTCTTTGCCATCCATCATCCCCACTGCATGGAACGTCCAGAACTCATCCCAGACATACTGAGATGTTTTGGCGTTCGTGCAAAAAATAACCAGGTTGGCTGACACCACCGGCTTTAACCGGACCTCATTCTTATACTCCTTGTGCCACCGCTCCTTACCGGTATGCGTCTGGATTGCATAGAGTGTCTTTCCGCTCCCTGCGTAAAGATCGCCTGATACAATGCCTTCCCCGATGGTCACCTCGGTAAAGGGATCGTCCTTTGTGACCCGCCATTTCTCGGATCCTGTGTTTATGTCAATACCATAGACCGAATTCCCCGAGTTGAAGCAGATAACCCCCATGTACCGGGACGGCTGGCCGATCTTTTCAGGGGCATCAAACCTCCATTTTTCCGAACCGCTTTGTGCATCGAGAGCATACAGGGTTGTCCCGGCCCTTACATAGACCACTCCTCCGTAGACTTCTGAAATGGAACATTCCGCACCGGTCGCAAAACGCCAGCGTTCCGTCCCTGTCCGCGTATCAACCGCAAAGAGAGTCGTTCCCCCGTCAACATAGGCAACACCGTTGTATAGCACAGGGGGCGAACCAATCGACGTGGTATTGGTCCAGACTTTCCAGCGAACCGTGGGATCGGGGATGATGCTCACTCCGATGTAATCCTTCTTGACAAGCGTTGCTGTCCACCCGGGACCGGTCGCATTCAGCGTGACGGTGAAGGATCCAGGTGTGGTATAGGTGTGGACGGGGTTCTTCCCGGTGCCCGTCTGTCCGTCCCCGAAATCCCAGTTCCTGCCCGTGGTGTCTGCCGGGAGGGTGTCGGAGAATGTGACAGTCAGGGGAGATTGTCCGTTCCGGGGGGTCCCGGTAAAGTCAAAGGTGACCTGGATTGCGGCCGGCACAACGAGGCTTCGCGTCCCTCTCGGTCCTGTAACCGTCAGGTTGACCGCATACGTCCCGGGACCGGGATAGGTATGCACCGGGTTCCGGAGGGTGCTCGAACTCCCGTCCCCGAAGTCCCAGTGCCAGCCTGTAATGTTCCCCTGGGAGGTGTCGGTAAAGGTTACGGTCAGGGGGTACGGCCCGCTTGCCGGGGATGCGGTAAACGAGGGGACGGGTACGCTGGAGCCAAGGGAATAGACCCTGTTGTCGTTACTCCCCACGTAGAGAGCACCATCCACGACCGCCGGACTCGACGTGACCCCGCCGTTCGTGTACGTGCTCCACAATTTCGTTCCCGTCGTGGCGTCAAACGCGTAGACCTGCCGATCGTTGCTCCCGACATACACAACGCCACCCACCACCGCCGGACTCGACGTGACCTCGCCGTTCGTGTACGCGCTCCATAACTTCGTTCCCGTCGTGG
>JASEES010000027.1:6093-17242 GCA_030019395.1 Methanolinea sp.
CATACACAACGCCATCCACCACCGCCGGGCTCGACGTGACCTCGCCGTTCGTGTACGCGCTCCATAACTTCGTTCCCGTCGTGGCGTCGAACGCGTAGACCTGCCGATCGTTGCTCCCGATATACACAACGCCACCCACCACCGCCGGGCTCGACGTGACCTCGCCGTTCGTGTACGCGCTCCATAACTTCGTTCCCGTCGTGGCATCGAACGCGTAGACCTGCCAGTCATTACTCCCCACGTACACAACGCCATCCACCACCGCCGGACTCGACGTGACCTCGCCGTTCGTGTACGCGCTCCACAATTTCGTTCCGTCATCCGCGTTCAACGCATACACAGATCTGTCGCTGCTCCCCACGTATACAACGCCATCCACCACCGCCGGACTCGACGTGACTGAACCCAGGGTCTGATACGTCCAGATGACATTGTCTGTTGGCAGGCAACCCGTGTCCTCGTATGCCCCGGTATGGGCCGGGTCTGCCCGGAACATCCATCCCTGTGCTGCAGTTGCCGGTAAAAAAAGGAATGCGCCAAGCAGGGATACGAGCAGAAGGAATGCAAGCGGGGAAAACCCATGGGGGTTCACATGCCCGCAGTCCGCGGCCTGTTTTCCATATGCGGTGCCACGTCTTCCGACGGTGAACGGAGATTGCATTATTCTCATGACAAATCACATTACTCCCGGAATTCCATGTTCAGTGAAAAGGGATCCTTCTGCTCATCCGACACGAGGCACTTGGGAAACTGATTGTATAAGCCTTCCGACTTTCTGACCCGTCACATGCCGGTCGTGCTTTCCTCCCGTGGTCAAAAACCTGTGCTTTTTTGATTTAAAAACCTGAAAAACAGCATTTCATGGAAAACGGGCGACAGGACTCCGGCAGATTTCCTGGTCAGTCGCCAAAGGGCAGGGCATGTACCCGGCATACTTCCCGTGCATCATCCCACCCATCGGGCAACACGGTTCCCCCCGATATAATGGCGTTACGCACTGAGAGGCGGGAACAATTTCTATTTAAATAATGAGGATCATAGTAACGACACGGAGGAATATCGATGACTCCTGAAGACTACAAGAAGATCATTTCTAATGCTATCAACCGTGAAGTCGAGGCATATACCTTTTATAAGACGGTTTCAGACAAGGTAAAGGATGCCAACCTCAAGAAGCTCTTCAACGAGCTTGCGGGCGAGGAGACAAAGCACCGCGAATTCCTGCAGGGACTCCTTTCCAAGGACGTCAAGGCTCTCAAGTTCTCGGCAGCCAAGGACTACAAGGTCGGGGACAACATCAAGACACCGGATCTCAAGCCTGACATGAAGCCGGTCGATGGCCTCGTCGTGGCGATCAAGAAGGAACTCGAGGCCATGCAGATGTACACCGCCCTTGCAAACAACAGCGAGGACGCGCAACAGAAGAAGATGTTCCTTGAGCTCGCAAACATGGAGCGGGGGCACAAGGCCCGGCTCGAAGATATCTACGTGAACACTGCATTTGCAGAGAGCTGGTAACCGCTTTTTCCTTTTTTCTGCCTTTCCACAGACGGACAGGGCTTTCAACCGTCATCACCGGTTGAGAGCAGTGGCGTAAGACCTTTTTTTCTCTCTGTCATTTCGAGCGGATGCAGGGCACGAGTACTCTTTATTAACCTCGTGCAGTTTCGAATCAGGTGATCCGAAGAAAAAATGTCGCTATTTACCGAAATTGAGTCCTGAAACCGCTGGCGGGACGTATTTTGGGGGAATGCGGGGGCGGGGAGTCCCCCGTTCAATTCCTGCGACCCCGTCAAAAAAAGTGAAGAATCTTTCTTATTCACCCTTTTTCCGCCTGTAATAAAAGTAAACGGCACCAAGGATGACGGCAACGATGATGCTGATGGAGACAGGGTTCGTCGTGACCGATTCGATGATGTTCCTGTCCACCACGGCAATCCGCAGCGTGGACGGGGACGTGACAACGATGTTATCGAGTGCGTCCCTGTACTGGATCTCCGTGTCCAGCCCGTAGACCTTCCTTGTCGCTGACTTGTCCACGGCAAGGGAGACGGTGACGGTGGCCTCCTCACCGGGAGCAAGGTCCCCGAGGGCGGCTGTATATTTCGATGAGGAGAAGGGCTCAATGACCTTCACCCTGGCCTGTGCACTCCGGAGGGTCACGGGCCCCGTGTTCCTGATGGTGAGCGCAATGTCACGTGACAGTCCCCGCGGGATGGTCACCTCTGCAGGCTCGATCGAGAATTCTGCCCTGCCATGAACCGGGACTCCGATCGTCTCCCTGTCAGAGTCAACGAGGTCATCCTCGTCATCCCGGTACCGGATGACGAGGTCGAGGGGGTACGTGGTCCCCTGCGCATCATCAGGGACACGGACGCGGAACATCGTTGAAAAAGAGTCCCCGGGCGCAAAATCCCCGATGTAAGCGCTTCCCTCCACGGGTATGACGGGGCTCCCGTCATGGCGGATTATCCGGACCGTCGCATCCCTGCCCTTGAACGTGCCGTTATTCCTGATCGTCACCGCAAGTTCCCCTTCCTGCCCGGAAGAGATTTCTGCCCCGGTCACGTTCGTCACCGTAAATACCAGCCGGGGCCTGACCTTCACCTCGACAGACCGGGTGATATTGGCATCCTTGTAATGGAGGATCTGGGTGTCAGTGCCGACCTGCTCGGCAAAGGAGATGGAGGTATACTGGAGATCGACAGGAAGGGTATATGTCCCACCCCTTGCCCCTTCGGGTATCTTGACCTGGAACGGGACGCTCCTGCTCGAACCCAGGGGCAGGTCCCCGATCATCTGCGGATCGGTCCTGATGATGACAGGGGCATCGCCCGGAAGGAGTGCAACCCTGACGAGCTTCGCGGTGGTGGGACGGTCCGGCCACTGGTCCTGTCCCGGCGCGATGATCTTAGTCCCCGGGGTGGCACGGTTCTCGACAAGAACAGAAATCGTCACCTCTTTCCCCGGGTAGTACTCGTTTGCACCCGCGATGGAGACCGCAAGGTCCGGACTCTCGCCAAGGTATTTTTCTGCTGCCTGGACAGGACCAAGGATGAGTCCTGCAGTGAGGATGATGCAGAAGAGAGGTAGTGCCTTCCGGTTTATTGTTGTCATTTTAATAACAACAATATGGGATCGGCCATATTTATACCTGTTGAGATGCCGGTGAACGGATGGGACAGGAGGGCTTCCTTTACCAACCGGGGCCGCGAGTCCCCCCGCACCACGCGCAGGGGAGAGGGTCGCCCGCCGGGAATCAGGCGTACCCTGTGATGTCGTAGTTGACTGCCGTCGAGTGCGTCACGCACTCCTTCCCGTTCTGCAGGCCGTCCTCGACCATCCTTTTGAGGAGTGCGGGATACACAGCACCCACGAGTTCTAATATCGGCCTCCCGCTGCAGAAGAACTTGAACGTCGGAGTGCTCCGGACACCGTACCGCTCGGCTGTCCACTGGCCGGCAATAACATCGAGGCGGGCAAAGAGGACACGCCCTGCAAAGACCTCCGCGTATTCCCGGACGTGGGGTTCCATTGCCCTGCAATGGACGCATGTCGGGCTGTAGAACATGACAAGAACCGGAAGACTGCTCTTTTCGACTGTCTTTTCAAATGTGCTGTCCGTTACCTCGACGAGGTTGTCTCCTCCCATCGGTGCCTCCCTGCTGTCTGTATCCCGTGCCCCGTTCTTATAGCTTGGCCCCGGTGGCAGGACACGTCCCCAGCGGTCACCCTGCATGGGATGGTGATCACTGCTGCAGGTACATCTCCCGGATGACACGGCGCTGATGCTTCCCGCGGCTCCCTTGTTTCTCTATATTGATACATATTATACGGAGACTACTATATTTTCCTTCGGGAAATACCATATCTGATGGTCACCCTTCCTTTTTTGAACCAGAATGAACGGTATGCGGAACCCGGCATCCATTGCCACACTTTTGGCGCTTATCCTCGTGATGGCGCTCCTTGCCTGCGGTTGCACGCAGCAGGCCGGCTCACAGCCTCCGACCACGACTTCCCCGGGCAAGACCCGCGAGTCCATTACGCTCTCGGGATCGACGACGGTCCTCCCCGTCGCCCAGGCTGCTGCAGACGCCTACATGAACACCCATGCGAACGCCGAGATCATGGTGATCGGCGGGGGTTCGAGCGTTGGCATCCAGGCTGCAGGGGAAGGGACTGCCTCGATCGGGATGTCCTCGCGTGACCTCAAGGCCGAGGAAAAGACCCGTTACCCCGGTCTCGTCAGCACGGTCATCGGCAACGACGGGATAGCGCTGATCGTGCACCCGTCAAACACGGTCGGGCCCCTCACCCTGGAGCAGGTCAAGGGGATCTACCAGGGGAAATACACGAACTGGAAGGACCTCGGCGGTCCTGACATGGCCATCGTCGTGGCAGGCAGGGACAGTGCGTCCGGCACACGCGAATTCTTCCACGAGAAGGTGATGAACAAGGAAGACTTCGTGGCAGGACAGCTCGAGAAGAACTCAAACGGTGCAGTGAAACAGACGGTTGCCCAGACACCGGGCGCCATCGGGTACGTGGGGCTGGGATACATCGACGGAACGGTCAGGGCAGTCCCGATCCTCGTGAATGGAACCCCGATCGAACCATCCGTCCGGATGGTGCTCGACAGGAAATACCCGATCTCCCGGCCGCTCATCCTGGTCACGAAGGGAGAGCCCGCGGGCCTTGCAAAGGACTACATCACATTCCTGCTCGGACCAGAAGGCCAGAAGATCCTGGAGAAAGAAGGTTTCGTCCCGCTGGGTCAGGCCTGATCCTGACGAAAAACCCCCTTTTTCCCGGAAAGCCCCATGACACTCCCCCTCCCCCGGCAAGCAAAACAAGGACGACTGATCCCGGCCAGGACAGGGGAGACCCTCATCAGGCTCATCCTCCTATCCTGTGCAGGCATTGCCATAGTCACGATCTTCTTCATCCTCGCGTTCCTGATCCGGGACGGCTATCCCGTTCTCTCCGAAACGGGGATAACCAGCTTCCTCCTCGGCACGGAATGGAACCCGACAGGGTATCCCGTTGAAAAATTCGGCATCGTCCCGCTCGTTGCAGGCACGCTCTGCGTGACCCTCGGCGCAATGGCAATCGCGGTGCCCCTCGGTATCGCGTGTGCCATCTGCGTCGCCCGGCTTGCGCCCCCTGCAGTCCGTGCCGTCGTGAAACCTGCCATCGAGCTCCTCGCAGGGATACCCTCCGTCGTCTACGGGTTTTTCGGGCTGATCGTCCTCACCGACTGGATACGCGCAACGTTCGGCGTCCCCTCGGGCGAGTCGTGGCTTGCAGGCTCGATCATCCTCGGCATCATGGCCCTGCCGACGATTATCAGCGTCTCGGAGGATGCACTGTCGTGCGTGCCCCGGGAGTTTTCGGAGGGGAGCCTCGCCCTCGGGGCAACGCACTGGCAGACCATATCCCGGGTCATCGTGCCGGGGGCACTCCCCGGCATCTCGGCTGCCGTCATCCTCGGGATGGGCAGGGCAATCGGCGAGACCATGGCTGTCCTGATGGTGACCGGGAACGCGGCCATCGTGCCTTCACCCCTCTGGAACGTCCTCTCCCCCGTCCGGACACTGACGGGGACGCTCGGGATAGAGATGGGGGAAGTTGCCACGGGGAGCATGCATTACCATGCACTCTTCGGCGTCGCCGTCGTCCTCCTGGTCATCACGCTCGCCGTCAATCTCGTGGCGACAACGATCATCGGGCGGTTGCGGGAACAGTATGCACCGGGAAGACCATGCGGGAATGCGGTGCCGGGCAGCCGCAGGGCGTCCCTCTTGTCTCCCGAAATGCGGGAAAGAGCAAAAATAATCCTGCTGGTGGCAGTCCTCTCGCTCATCGGGCTTCCCGCTGCCGGGATCGCCGGTTACGCCGGCTGCGTATTCCTGTTCTCCCTCGTCGCGCTCTCGTGGCGGCGGCTTTCGCCCCGCACCACCCAGAAAATAGCATTTTTTTTCATTTCTGCCGCCACGGCGACCGTCCTCCTCATCCTTGCCGTCATCCTCTCGGACATCCTCGTCAAGGGACTGCCGGCACTCTCCTTTGAATTCCTCACGGAACCGCCCCGTGACCTCGGCCGCAGCGGGGGTATCTTCCCGGCAATCGTCGGGACGCTGTACCTCGTTGCAGGTGCAATCGGCTTTGCCCTTCCGCTTGGCATCGGTGCCGCGATCTACCTCTCCGAGTACAGGGCGGAGGGGAAGCTCACGAAGATCGTCAGGACAGGGACGGAACTCCTGAACGGGACACCATCCATCGTTTTCGGGCTTTTCGGATTCGCGTTCCTCGTCCTCTTCCTGAAATTCGGGGTCTCCCTCATCGCGGGGCAGATCACCCTCGGCCTCATGATACTCCCCACGGTCATCCGGACGACGGAGGAGGCCCTCAAGGGCGTGCCGGTTTCCCTGCGCGAGGGGAGCCTTGCCCTCGGGGCAACGCAGTGGCAGACGGTATCCCGCGTCGTCATCCCGCCGGCCGTGCCCGGGATCGTCACGGGGGCCATCCTCTCCATCGGGCGGGCTGCAGGGGAGACTGCCCCGATCCTCTTCACGGCGGTCGTCTTCTCCCAGCGGTTTCTCCCGGATTCCCCGTTCTCGCCGGTCATGGCGCTTCCCTACCACCTGTACATCCTGGCAACGAACATTCCGGGTGCCGAAGCGAACAAGTACGCAACTGCCGTCGTGCTGCTGCTCCTCGTGATCCTCTTCTACGCGATCGCGATAGGGATCCGCACGCACTACCAGAAGAACACGCACTGGTGATGACATGAGCCCTGACACAATCATTGCAACAGACAGGCTGAACCTGTGGTACGGGGACACCCGTGCCCTCGTGGACGTATCGATGGAAATCCCGGACCGGAAGGTCACGGCCCTGATCGGGCCGTCGGGCTGCGGGAAATCGACCCTGATCCGCTGTTTCAACCGGATGAACGACATCCTGCCGGGGTGCAGGATCGAGGGCAAAGTCATGTACCACGGCGAAAACATCTACGACAACGGGTCCGACCCCGTCAGCCTGCGCCGGCGCATCGGCATGGTCTTCCAGAAACCAAACCCCTTCCCCAAGTCCATCTACGAAAACGTTGCCTACGGGCCGCGGGTCCACGGTATCAGGGACCGGCGCACACTCGATTCCATCGTGGAGGAGAGCCTGCGGCGTGCAGCGCTCTGGGACGAGGTCCGGGACCGGCTGTCCCGGTCAGCACTGAGCCTGTCGGGAGGCCAGCAGCAGAGGCTCTGCATAGCGCGGACACTTGCCGTCGAGCCCGAGGTCATCCTGATGGACGAGCCCTGTTCTGCCCTCGACCCGATTGCCACGGCAAAAGTGGAAGGGCTCATCGACGAGTTGAAGAAGCAGTACTGCGTGATCATCGTGACGCATAACATGCAGCAGGCAGCCCGGGTGAGCGATTACACCGGGTTCATGTACCTCGGGAGACTGATCGAGTTCGGCGGGACGACACAGATCTTCGAAAGTCCCCGCGATGAGCTGACCGAGAACTACATCACGGGAAGGTTCGGATAGGGGGATTGGGTCAATGAAGGACAAGTTCCACGACGAGTTGGCACGGATGAGGGCAGGAGTCCTCGGGATGGGTTTTTTTGCTGAACAGATGCTTTCTGACGCGATGCGGGCTCTGCAGGAAAACGACACCGGACTCGCAAGGGAGGTAAAAGAGAGGAAGGTCCGGCTCTCCGGGCAAAACGACACGCTCGAAGAAGACGCATACAGGCTGATTGCCCTCTACCAGCCTGTTGCCCGCGACATGCGGGAGATCGCCTGTGCCCTCAAGATCATCTCATCCGCCGAGCGGATCGGGCGCTACGGCAAGGATACCGCCGGTGTCGTCCTCTCCCTCGGTGAGACCCGGCCCGACGACCTCCTCAACGCCCTCTCGCTGCCCCACATGGCAAAGCTCGTCCTCTCGATGATCGACGATGCCCTGCATGCATACGAGACCGGTGACCTCGGCCTGATCGCACACCACCACGGGAGGGACGACGTGGTCGATAAACTGCGCCACACCATCTTTCGCGAGGGGATCACGTACATGATGGAGGACCCCCGCACGATCACGCGATGCACGAATTACCTGATGGTCGCCCGGTACCTGGAACGGTGTGCTGACCACTCGTGCAAGATAGCAGAGAAGGTCCACTACCTGGTCACGGGGGAACGGATCGAGATCCGGTAACGCAAAGGACGGTGATCCCCCGCCATCTCCGGGGAATGGAGATAACCGGCAGGAGAGACCAAACCCCCCCGACACTCCGGAGCGCGCTGTGGGAACCGGGGAGAAAAACTCCCTTTCTGGTGCAATGTGCGGGTTTTATCCCCGGAATGACCACAAAACTTTAAACCGTCGGCATGCAACCACTGAGTCATACCAGAAAATGGGCCGTCCTCCTGGCATGGCCCGTGGGTTTCATGTCAGAACCGGAAACCGAGAACGATGATGACCCCCATGATAGGGTGAGTCCTGCCTGTTTTTCATACCAATCGCCGGGAGAGAACGTATTCTTTCCAGCCGGGCTGCAGGGCAGGGGGAGGGGCATCCCATGAACGGCGTGTCACCCGGCATCGCGACACCGGCTGAACAGCAGGGAGGAGTACCGGCAGCGGCGGTGAACCGCCGGGGGTTCCACCTCGCCCGCGACCGTGTCTACACCGTCCGATACGGCGGGTATACGACCTTTGTTTCCGAGAACTACTCGTACAAGAGCGAGACGTACTATGCCATCCTTGCCCGCGAGCTTGCGGGAGAGGCCGTTGCGCCTGATACGCAGTCGATGCTCGACGCCTTCGTCGTCCCGGTCTGCCTCGAGCGGGCAGGGCACTGCGGGATACCTGTCGCCGCGTATACCATCATGCACTCGTGTGCCCCTGCCCCGGCAATCGTGTACGGGCTGAACTACTTTGCCTCCACCTCGCACTTCGAGGTGCTCACCGGGGATGCGCGTGACCGCGAGAAGGTGAGGCACGTGACCAACGGCGGGAAGTACCCCTGCTGTTCCCAGCCGATCTCCCCGGATATGGCGGTGACCCGCGCAGTCTCCGTCTTTGGAAAGGTCCTTTCCCCCGTTCCCGGCATGCAGGAGATGGCCGGAAGCGTCTGGGAGTGCTTCCGCATCCCGCTCGTCGAGCTGGTCTGCCTCTCCGGCCCCGGCGGCCCCGTGCTCTCGTCCCTCTGCCCGGTACGGTACTCCCGCCTCCAGCCAGCCGAACGGCGACTCCTCAAGGCTTGCATCTTTGGGCAGGTCTTCCTATGAGCAGGCTCGGTATCTTTGTCGACCGCAGGACCCTCTCCTCCTCGGACCAGCTGACATCGCTGATACGGTGCCGGGACGCTGCCGAGGAGATGGGGCACTCCGTCGAGTTCATCTTCCCTGTCGACATCCGGAAGATCCCGCAGATGGATGCCCTCTTCATCCGGGCACGGACCGACCCGATGAACATCACGTACGTCGCCTCGAGGATGGCTGCGTTTGCGGGAATTCCCGTGATTGACGACCCCGAATCCATACAGGTCTGCTCCGACAAGGTGAACATGTACATGCACCTTGCGAGGGCAGGTGTCGCGATCCCAAGGACACTCTTTCTCTCAAAGGAAGATATCCATCCCAGCCGCGTCCGGGACATCATGGACGACCTCGGGACACCCCTCGTCCTGAAAGAGCCCTCGACATCTTTTTCCCTCCGCGTCGAGCGGGTCGAAGACCCGGCTGCCTTCATCCGGGTCGCCCGGCGCTACCTCAAGATGTCCGACTGGGTCGTGGCCCAGGAATACGTTCAGAGCACATACGACTGGAGGATCGGGGTCCTCCGCGGCAGGTTCCTCTACGCGTGCAAGTACATCATACCCTCGCAGACCTTCAAGATCCAGGACTCTGTCAACGGCCACGTGGTGTACTGCGCCGTCGAGAGCGTCCCGCCTGACGCCGTTCCCGCCCCCATACGGGACCTCGGTGTTGCGGCCGGGAAAGCAATCGGCGACGGGCTCTACGGTGTCGATATCAAGGACGGAAAAGAGCCAAAAGTGATCGAAGTCAACGACAACCCTTCGCTCGAGGGTGGAGAGGACGGGTCCTACCCGCACGTGTACAGGGAGATCGTCCACGCTCTTCTGGAGACCTGAAAGGGGGAGGTTTGTTCGTGAACCCGGAATTTGAAAAAACAGCCAGTGCCATCTGTGCCCGGTGCGGTGCGACGTGCTGCCACGAAGCCCGGCCGCCGCTCTCCCCGGGGAGGGTGGCACTCCTGCTCGCAAACGGAGTGTCGCCTGGAGACATCGAGTACGCGGGGTACCACCGGATACGGACGCGGGAGAACGGGATGTGCGTCATGTGCTCGGGAGGGAAGTGCCGGATCCATTCCTTCAAGCCGGAGACATGCCGGGCAGGACCGTTTACCTTCGATGTGGAAGGGGAGACTGTCCGGATTTTCCTCAAGCACGACTCCCTCTGCCCGCTCGTTGCCTTCCTCAAGGCAGACCCCGCGATGTATGCCGTGCAGTTCCGGGTTGCAGTCAATAACATCCTCTCCCTCGCGCGATCCCTTGAACCGGACGAGCTTGCCGTTATCAGCGCGATACCGGAACCGGACTGCGACCTCGTTGCCGAAATCCCCCTCTTTCCGGGCAATCCCGGGGGACCATGAAAACCGGAACGGAACACGAGTTCTCGATCAACAGCAGGGAGCTTGTTCCCCTGCCCTGCTCCGACCTGATCCTCACCGAGACAGGAGGGAGCCCCGATTGCGAGGTCCCACTGGCCGGTGCCACGATCGGGAAGGAGCTCCAGAAGACCGTGCTCGAGTTCGTCCCCCTGCACCCGTCGCACAGGCTCTCCGTCCTCGAATCGCTCGTCCAATCAGGAATCGCGGAATTCTACCGGCGTTTCTCCGACCGGTACGTCCTGCTCGGGCTCGGGATGCACCCGGTGCTCTCGCCCGGAGAAAGTGTCGTCTGGGATCATGGCGAATCCGCGATCTACCGGGAATACGACAGGCTCTTTTCCCTCAAGCAGCACGGGTGGGTCAACGTCCAGGCTTTCCAGGTCAACTTCGAATACAGGGACGATGATCACCTCGTCCGGATGTTCAACAGGGCACGCTCGCTCAT
>JASEES010000001.1 GCA_030019395.1 Methanolinea sp.
TTGTTGAGGATAGCCCTGATCTCCTTATAGTCCTCGAGGCGGGTGGTCTGTGAAATATTAACCTGTTCACCTGCATTCACTTTCTGTATCCCGGCACGGATGCACTCCAGTATTGCCCGGTTCCGGTCGAATCCCTGTTCCTTGGCAAACTTGTCAACCTGGTCGATTGTTTCGGAGTCAATCGTGATCGAGAGCCTGATAGGCATGGTAATGTCCCCTTCTCACTCTGGATGAAAAGTTAGTCCTCCTCCCTGAAATACCATCGCCATAGGTCACTTCCGGTGAAATCATCCAAAGACCGGTTCTCCGGAGAATCATTGGAAAAAGGAGTAAATAATATCCATCCTGACGTGCTGCATGAAAGCGTCTGCCAGATCATCGTAGGGATCGGATGTATCTTTCCAGTCCCTGTAGGACAGTCCCTTTTTCTCGTACAGGTACCTGCAGAGTGCATCCACGGCAGGAGGATTTGAAAAGAGCCCGTGCAGGTAAGTCCCAAACACAAGACCCGAACTGCTGACAGCTCCCTCCCCCTCGAAGGCCTCCTCCTCGCCTTCGTTGGAGGTAATCCCCATGTGGATCTCGTACCCCGAAACAGTCCCCATCGTTCCCAGAATGGGACCAACGGGCCGTGCCCGGAGGGTAACCTGTTCGGTCTTCTTCATGTACCGGTCAAAACGTGTCACGACACCGAGGAGACCGAGTCCCGGGAAAACCCCGGCGCGGGACTCAACCCCCGAATCGATAATCTCCCTGCCGAGTATCTGGAATCCCCCACAAATCCCTATGACCGGCTTTCCCTCCATGGCAGTTTTTCGGATCTCCTCGGCCGTGCCGGACTGCCACAGTTCCATGAGATCACTCACCGTGTTCTTTGTACCTGGAATGATGATGCAGTCGTATCCGGACAAGGAAGATCCCAGGGGGACATAGTCCACTGCAACGCACTTTTCGAGAGCCTCGAAATCGGTAAAGTTGGAAATATGGGGGAGCCTGATGATCCCGACCCGGACAGGGAAGGAGCGCGATTTCTTGTCTCCGATTGAGAGCGAATCCTCACTGGGCAGACCGATCTCCATGTGGGGGAGGATCCCGATGACCGGCACTCCCGTCAGCTCCTCGATGATCTCCTTTCCGGATGCAAAAATCCCGGGGTCACCCCGGAACTTGTTGATGATGATGCCACAGACCAGGGGAGCAATATCAGGGGGAAGGAGAGAGACCGTACCATAGACCTGCGCAAAGACGCCCCCCCTCTCGATATCCGCAACAAGAATGATCGGGTAACGGAGGGCACGTGCAATCAGGATATTTGCGATGTCACGGGAATACAGGTTGACTTCCGCGGCACCCCCCGCCCCCTCGACGACGATGTGACCAAACCTCTCCTCGAGTGCACGGGCTGCGAGGAGTGCCTTTGAGAGAAGGAAATCGGTCTCCCTGTAGTATTCCTGTGCAGGGACGTCTTTATAGGGTTTTCCCAGGAGAATCACCTGCGAGACTGCGTCGCCTTTGGGTTTGAGCAGGATGGGGTTCATCTCCGCCACGGGTTCCAGACGGGCAGCTTTAGCCTGGATTGCCTGGGCGATCCCTATCTCGGACCCGTCCCGTGTGACATAAGAATTGAGGCTCATGTTCTGGGACTTGAAAGGTGCGACGCTGATATTGCGGTTGCTCAGGACCCGGCAGATGGCAGCAACAACCGTGCTCTTGCCTGCATGGGACGAGGTCCCGAGAACCATCAGGGACATGTGATCATACATTTACATGATTTTAAATAAAGTGCAATCACTCAGTCTCCTTGATGGAGTTGTGTAAACCCGCGGAGGCTCTCCTGGCGAGCCGGTATCTCCTGCCCGGTGAAACACCGGAAGACCTGTTCCGGAGGGTTGCAAAGGCAGTCGGGACAAGCAAGGCCGATCTTTTCGCGGGGATCATGTCTGAACTGAAGTTCCTCCCGAATTCCCCGACCCTCATGAATGCGGGGACACAATGCGGCCAGCTTTCGGCATGTTTCGTCCTGCCCGTGGAAGACTCGATAGAGCAGATCTTCTCGGTCCTCCGGTACATGGCTCTTATTCACAAGAGCGGAGGAGGAACGGGTTTTTCTTTTTCACGCGTGCGTCCGAAAGGGGACATGGTTGGAGGCAGTGCAGGGGTTGCGAGCGGGCCTATCTCTTTTATCAGGGTTTTTGACGAGGCCACCAATGCACTCCGCCAGGGTGGGAAGAGGAGAGGCGCGAACATGGGGGTCCTCTCGAGTCACCACCCTGATATCATGGAATTCATTCATTCGAAGGAAACCGGAGGACTCCAGAATTTCAACCTCTCTGTGGGTTTTGACGCGGAGTTCTTTTCATGTCTCGGGCAGGGTCACGCTTACCCGCTCGTAAATCCGCGGGACGGAGAGGTGTGGAGGGAGATAGAACCACGGGACTTATTCGATGCACTCTCCATGGCAGCGTGGCGGTGCGGTGATCCCGGTGTGCTTTTCCTCGATCGCATCAACGAGAAGAACCCTGTCCCGGCACTGGGGGAGATCGAGGCCACGAACCCCTGCGGTGAACAACCTCTCCTTCCATGGGAGAGCTGTAACCTCGGGAGCCTCAACCTGTCCCGTTTCCTGAAAAAAGGCGATATTGATTGGGATTCCCTCCGGGAGTGCGTCTGGCTTGCCGTTGAATTCCTCGATGCGGTTATCGATGTCAATCGGTTTCCCCTCCCCATTATCCGGGAGTGCACCCTCCAGACACGGAAGATTGGACTCGGAGTAATGGGATTTGCAGACATGCTCATACGCCTGGAGGTCCCGTACCAGTCAGAAGAGGCCCTCACTCTTGGGGAGAATCTGATGCGTTTCATACAGGAGGAGTCCCACGCTGCATCCCGGACCCTCGGCGAGGAGAAGGGATCGTTCCCGGCAATAGACAGGAGTATTTATTCAGGGTCCATGCGCAACGCCACGGTGACCACCATCGCACCAACCGGGTCCCTCCACATCATCGCGTGCACGAGCAGCGGTATCGAGCCTCTTTTTGCCTGTGCAAGCGAGAGGGTTATCGACGGGAAGCGTTTTGCGATCGTCCACCCGGAACTCAGAAAGCACTTCCTCGGTCTCCCAAACGGAAAAGAACTCCTTCTGGAAGCTGAGAGGAAAGGGTCGGTCCAGGATCTGCCCGTTTCCCGCGATATCAGGGAACTGTTCAGGAATGCCGGGGAGATCGATCCCCGGTTCCACGTCAGGATACAGGCAACCTTCCAGAAATACGTCGATAATGCAGTTTCAAAGACCGTGAACCTCCCGACGGAGGCATCACCTGGCGACATCTCCGGCATATTCCTTTATGCGCGGGAACTGGGGTGCAAGGGTATCACCGTTTACCGGTACCGGAGCAGGAAAGACCAGGTGATATCACGGGGCTGTGACGCATGCAGGGTGGACACACTTGTTGCATGAGACCGCCATTTCATCCTCTGATGGCACTGTTATCATGCCAATGGAGGGTTTTTACCCATGCCAACAAATATATAAAGAGAACTGAAAGGTACTTGTAATGAATGGTGGGATATGTCCGACGTGCGGACTGCCTAAAGAACTCTGTATCTGCGAGGAAGTCGCAAAGGAACAGCAAAGAATCAGTGTGAAAGTAGACCGGAGACGCTATGGAAAGGAAGTAACGGTTATAGAAGGGTTGAATCCGACCGATATCGACCTCGAGGACCTTTCCAAGTACATGAAGGGGAGACTTGCCTGCGGTGGAACGGTCAAGGGGACATCCATCGAACTCCAGGGAAACCACAAGGAAAGGGTCAAGGAGCTCCTCGTCAGCAAGGGATACAGCGTGGACAATATCAATTAATAAAGGGTGGATTGCTACTTTTTTGCCTTTTTTCGCCCGGGGCGGACCATCGAGAGGAGGTCAACGAGGTAACTCCCCTCTCCCTTCCCGATGCCCACGACACGTTCGTCCGAAGTTGCAAGCTTTTCAATATTCAACTCGTATGTCCCGGGTGCCACGATCCTGATACTCTCGAGACGGTCAGTTCCGAGGAGGGGGACATCAGGAGCAGTATCAGGCTCTTTTTCCTTATCCTGTGTTTCTGGCAATGCCGCAGGGGTGACAGGAGTGGCAGGCTCCTTTTCTGGCTCCCTTTCGACCTGCGGAATGAAAACAAATTTTTTCCCCCCGCATTCCCGGCAACCTTTCAGGATCTCGCATTCGTTTGTCCGGTATTCTTTCCCGCAACGGACACACTTGTGAGGCATGGGATCACCTGGTCGAGACCCAGGCACTGAGAATATCTTTTTCCTTCCGGATGAGCCGGAGCTGGTTTGCCGGACCAATAACCGTCAGCCGTGATTCAGGGGTTGCCTTACCAAGGAGTTTCTGGAGAAATCCCGGGCTCTGCTCCCTTGAAGGGTACGTCTCGATCTCGATACCGTTGAACCCGTCGGGAAGGATCTCCCGCATGGTCATCTCGATCAAGGTACTCTGTTCATCGGGGGAGAGACCTTTTTCGAGGATGATGATAGTGCCCTGGCGTACATGGTCGAGGATGAGGTGAATCTTCTCCATCGATGTCAGTTTTTCAAGTTTTTCTGAAGATATCAGGTCTATCTGTACTCCCTGCATCATGCACCCCGCCTACCCGAAATACTCCACCATCTTTTCATACAGGTCCTCAATGTTCTTCCCCTCGGTGCACGAGACAGGGACAACGGGATGCTGGGGAAAAGCGCTCCTGATGCGCTGCGGCATAGCGTCGGGGAGGTCTATCTTGTTTGCCACGATGATGACCGGCAGCTTCCTGCTCTCGATAATGCCTATCATCATGATATTGACCTGCATGAAGGGGTCTTCTGTGGCATCGAGCATGTAGATCACCCCGTCGATGTCTTCCCTAAGCCAGTGCATGGCTTCCGCGACCCCTTCTGTTGCCTCTCTTGCCCTGGTCACGGCAGTCTCCTTGTCCATGCCATACTCAAGGAAGTCCCGGTAATCTATCTTGGTAGTGACACCGGGCGTATCCACGATGTCGATGGTAATATTGCTCCCGTTCGACCCCATGATGCTGATATCCGCCTTCCGTGCAGCCCTGCGGGTTTCGTGCGGTATCTCGCTGACGAGTCCCACGTCCTCGCCGGTCCAGTCCTTTGCGATCCGGTTGGCAAGCGTCGTCTTGCCTGCATTGGGAGGACCGTAAATACCTATCCTTGCCCTTTTTTTTCTGAAAAATGCGGAAAGAAATCTCGATATGCGTTTCTTGGTCTGGACCAGAATATTCATGGTGCACCTCAGACTCCGGCCCGCGGGATTGAGAGAATAACATCTCCGGCCGCGTGCCTGTTCACTTATTCCTATTGGGGAAGGTGGTTATTAGGTTTATTATACCATTTTTGAGGGGAAGGGAGAAAGGTATTTAGATTTCACTTGCAGTAATGGTAACTGCAACAAACCCTATACCAGTCAGCACCATGGAGGTGATCGAATGAGCAAATCATCCGGGAAGATCCACTTCAACACCCGTGTGCCCGTACGCGAGGTCATGCGGCGCAACCCCACCACTATCGGATACGAGGGCACAGTTGCCCGTGCGGCCATGCTCATGTGCCGGGACGAGGTGGGAAGCTGCATAGTCCTTGGTCCAAACAATCTCCCTATCGGTATTGTCACCGAGGAGGACATCAACTGCAAGGTCGTGGCCAAGGACATTAAACCGGGGTCAGTCCTTGCTCATGACATTATGAGCACCCCACTCATTACCATAAATGCCGACAAGTCTGTCGGTGATGCGGCACACATGATGATCAAGCACCGGGTCCGGCGACTCCCCGTGGTTGACGACGAGAACAGGGTTATTGGGATTGTCACAGTTCGCGATATTCTCACGGTATCGACGGAGATCAACGAGTTGATGGCAGACCTCGTTGAAATCAACCGTCTCGAGGAGGTCGAGGTAGGCCTGTGCAGCCGGTGCGGCCAGATGTCGGATGACCTCCGGAGGATCGACAACAACCTGTTGTGTCCCTCATGCCGTGAGGAGGAACTGTTACAATGAAGAAAGCCCGCGATTTCATGATCGAGGTGCCGCATTTTAAGCACGACGAGAAGGTGACGAAAGTTAGGTCCGTGCTTCGCGATGCTTTCATCCGGGAGGCCTACGTTCATGACGGGAAAGGCAGGCTCCTTGGTTACGTGGACATAACCGGGGTGCTCCGCGTCCCCGCAACAAGGTCTGATGTCACCATCGAGGGCTTCGTGAAGGAGGTTACACCTGCCACTCCGGATGACTCAGTTGAAAAGGTTGTAAAACTCATCCGGATGAATGGCACTGACAGTGTGCCGGTTGTCGATGAGCAGGAGAGAGTCATCGGGGGTGTGCGCCTGCCGGATATCTTCCCTGTCATAGCATCACGACATTCTCTAGATGGGAAAGTGGCAGATTACATGTCAAGAGATGTCATCTCGTGCGATGCAGAAGACACCGTGCAGAAAATATACAACCTCATCGTGGAGAGCGGATATTCCGCAATCCCCGTCATGAAGAAGAGGCGCCTTGTAGGGATAATCTCACGCAGCGACCTCCTCCGCGATGGCAGGTGGCGACCCGCGCGGGAAGGCCCGGCAAAGACGAAGGTAGAGAATGTGATGACGACGCCCGTAATCACGGTCTCTCCCGGAGATGAACTGCAGCAGGCTGCAGGGATCATGGTGAAGCATGACATCAGCCGCCTCCCTGTACTTGACGGTGACCGTCTTGCAGGAATACTCGATCGGCATGATGTCCTGAAAGCAGTCCCGCAGGAAGCATGAGAAAGACCCGGAATTTTTCATCGGGTATGAATGTGTGAAGGGGGTTTTTAACATGGCACACCACGGAGATAAGTCTTACAAGCAGGGGGACAAGCTCCTCAAAATGCCTGGAAAACTGGACCGCGGCCCGGTTGAGTTCAAGTCCAGGATCGTGGAACAAAAGGGAGAGATTATGGCGATTGCCACGAGGGATGTTGTTTCCGTCCCGCAGACGATGACCATCCTCGGGGCAGTCAGCACGATGACAGAATGCGGGTTCCGGAGGCTTCCTGTCGTTGATGCCGGATCAAAAAAGCTTCGCGGAATCGTCACGTCCGGAGACATCATTAATTTCCTTGGTGGGGGTGACAAGTTCAACCTCGTCCAGGTCAAGCATAAGGGGAACCTGATCGCCGCAGTCAACGAGAGCATCCGGACCATCATGACGACGAACGTAACGACCCTGCCTGACTCGGCATCCCTCGATGACGCCATCGGGATTATAAAGGAGAAGATGACAGGAGGGATCCCCATCGTCGACGATTCATCTGCACTGGCAGGGATCGTTACCGAAAGGGATGTCATGACGGTACTTGCGGGAGAGAGGGTCTCGTCAACCGTCGAGGATATCATGAGCACGTCACTCCGCGTGACAGAGCCTGACTGTCCCATCGGCTGGGTGACTCGTGAGATGACCCGCCACAGGTTCCGGAGACTGCCCGTGGTATCCGGTGATGTCCTCTACGGTATCGTGACGACCACGGATATCGTGAAATACCTCGGGAGCAGGAAAGTCTTTGACCAGATGGAGAGCGGAGACATCGCCGAGGTGATGGCCCTCCCCATCAGGACACTCGTATCCGGAAAGCTCTACACCATCTCGCCCGAAAAGAGTGCGAACGAGGCCGCAGCCGAGATGGTGAAGAGGGGTGTCGGTGCCCTCCCCGTCATCGAGGGAACAAGGCTCATCGGTCTTGTAACCGAGTTCGACCTTGTCAGGGCTTTTTCAGGAGCGTGAACCACCATGCAGGCAAAGGACATCATGAGCTCACCCGTCTACGTTGTCGGCCCGGGTGAGAACATCGCCCATGCACGGAAGATCATGCTCAAACACAGGATCTCCCGTCTCCCTGTCATTGAGGAAGGAAAACTCGGGGGCATCCTGACAAAGAAGGACATCGGGTACCGCCTTCGGCAGAGCGAACCCGTATGGAGGCGGCGGCCGATTGACAACATACCGGTCAGCCTTCTCATGACGCGGGATCCTATCACGATATCTCCGGAAACCCCTACCCGGAAGGCAGCGGGTCTCATGATCGAGCACGATATCAGTGGTCTGCCTGTTTTAAACGGGACAGAAGTGGCAGGTATCGTGACCAAGTCGGACCTGATGAGGTCGGAGGCAGTACGGAATCTCGACATGACCGTGGCGGACGTGATGGAAGATGCGATCACCGTCAGCCGGTACCACTCTCTTGACCATGTCATCGACCTGATGAAGGAGAGGAATGATAAGGTCATCGTGGTCAATAATGATGGCACACTGGCCGGGATCATCACCGAGAGCAACCTTGCATTCTTCCTTTACGAGGATGAAAAGAGGGATATTCCCATAAAGGACGTGGTGATGCTCCGCCGCGGCGAGTCCGGTGGAAGGAAACAGTTCCGGTATGTTATGGAGGCTGCTGCAATTGCAGAAGACCTCATGTCCCGGCCTGTGATAACCATTGCCGGGAGTGCAACACTCAAGGAGGCGGTCCAGATGATGCAGTCGCACCGCATTAACAGCCTCGTTGTCGTGGAAGACGACGAGATCAGGGGAATCCTGAAAAGAGATGATATTATTCGGGAAGTGGCCAAATGACTGAAGAGATACTGGTAAAGGATATCATGTCCCGGCCGGTGACGATATCGAAATCCGCACCCATCACCGAGGCCCTGGACAGGATGCTTGACGAGGGTGTTGACCCCCTCATCGTTGTCAACCACGACTCGGTGGTCGGTACCGTGTCCCGCCAGAGCGTTGCGGAAAAACTCGGCACAAAGAGAAACTCGTCCATCTCCCCGACCTCTATCCACGTGGCAAGTACCGTCGAGGAGGACTTCACAACGGTGTATCCGGACCAGGACCTCGACGTCGTCATCCCGCTCCTCCAGACATACAAGCTCGTCGTGGTCTATGACGAGGACCACAGATTGGTCGGGCAGGTCACTGCCGGCGACATCCTGCGTGTCATGCGCCCCCAGGGAAAGCTCGAGGACGTCCTGGAGCCGGCGTGCACCATTGACCAGGATGAAAGGGTCGTGCACTGGCGCAGGAGAATGATCGACGACAACCTCCACAGGTGTCTTGTAACAGAAAACGGCCGCCTCATTGGAATTGTGACCGAGACGGATGTGGCAGTCGCGATGCGCAAGTTCCGGGAGATCGTCGAGGACAGGCACCAGGACCACCGCATCCGCAATCTCCTTGTCAAGGATATCATGACAACCCCTGTCATAACTCTCGGCGTGAATGCAACAATCGACGAGGCGGCAGACCTCATGCTCTCGCGGGGTATCAGCTCCATACCGGTTGTAAATGGGGACAGGATTGTCGGGATGGTCACAAGGTCATCACTCATCCGGGCTCTCTGACCGTAAGGTCGGCCTCCCTCCATCCATTTTTTCCCGTTTTGCTTTTTTTATACTCTTCTTGTATGGACGTTCCACTCTTTCCTGTCGTGCCCCTATCCGGGTCATTCGAACCGAACCAGCGGACCTGCGGAAATTATTATGCACCACGTGCTGCCTGCCCGCCTTCCCCGGTGAAATGTGCGCATGTTACTTATCGATTGCCGGACCACTACTAATCAATGGCAGAGAAGAACGACGATCTTCTTGGAAAAGTCGGGGGGGCAGATGCAGTCCTTGGTCGTGCCCTGGAAGTCAAAAAGAGAGAGAAGATGAGAACCACGGAACCAGTCGTGCCATCGGACAACGTGGCAGAGTTACTGCGGAGGATGGCACGATGCGGGTTCCAGGGAAGGAAACTGGGAGAATCTGTCGAGGTATGGAAGGAGATGGTTTCAGACCCGGAATGTACCATTTTCTTCGGTCTCTCGGGCGCGATGTTGCCGGCAGGCATGCAGAAAGTCCTCATCGAGCTCGCCCGCCGGCACTACATCGACGTCGTCGTCTCGACAGGGGCAAATATATTCCATGACGCGTGCGAGCACCTGGGGGTCTGCCATTACCTGGGACATTACCACGTCAGTGACAGCGAACTCTATGAGAAGGGCATCGACCGTATCTATGATATTTTTGCATACGAGGAGGACTTCAGGTGGGTTGACCGGGGTATTGCAAACTTCGCTGAAAAAATAGCACCATTCCGGGGTTCTTCGCGGGAATTCTTGAGACTCTTTGGTGAGTGGCTGATGAAAGCGGTTCCCGGCCGGGAATCATTCCTTTCGACCTGCGTGCGGGAGGGGATTCCGGTATTTGTTCCCGCACTGTGCGACTCCTCTATCGGGATCGGTGCTCTCATTGCGCGCCGGAGGGGCGTCCAGATAGATATCGACCAGGTTGCGGATACGGACGAAGTCACGTCCCTCGTGGAGGAAGTGAAAAGAACGGGAGTTATCTACGTGGGTGGTGGCGTACCCAAGAATTTCATCCAGCAGACCCAGGTGATTGGCTCCATCCACGCGAAAGATCTCGGCGGACATGACTACGCGATACAGTATACGACGGATTCCCCCCACTTCGGGGGGCTGTCCGGGTGCACGTTCGAGGAAGCCATCAGCTGGGGCAAGGAGTCGGCCCATACCAGGCATGTCCAGGTCCATGTGGATGCAACAATCGCCCTCCCTCTCGTTGTATCCGCGCTCATCGCAGACGACGTCCGCCGTGTTGCCCATGCCCCGGCCAGGAGGGAAAAGATCCTGCGCCAGGGCATTGACTGAATCACACCTTCTTTTCAGTGTACATCCCGGTATGAGAAGACAGAAAGAGATACACCCCGCCGTTACCCGTAAAGGGCACTCGCTACAGATGGTCAAGGAGGATCGCAATGTCCCGCGTCAGAACAGATACCCTGTCCCGATTACCCGGGAATGACCAGGTATACCTCCCAAAGACAAGGGGAATATCCCGAAGAGGGGAGAAAGGATTTTTATAACCTGCAGACCAATTAATTAGCACCATTCATGGAGTGGCACCACCTGGTGCTGCGAGTGTCTGAACGATGCGAGATTCTCTGTTGAGGTAGCCAAGCCCGGTATGGCGCAGGTTTGCTAAACCTGTGTCCCCTTGGGACTCGAGGGTTCAAATCCCTCCCTCAGCGCTGAAAAATGGGGGATTCTCACAGGAAAGAGGGATTGAATGGCTCAGGAAGAAGACATACGGTATTTCGTCAGGATCAGCAACACCGACCTGGACGGGACAAAACCCGTCACGACGGCGCTCACAGGAATCAAGGGCGTGGGAAGACATACTGCGCTCGTCATAGCCCAGATGGCAGGTGTTAACCCCCGCGAACTGATGGGGAAACTCTCCGAAGCAGACGTCGACAAGCTGCGGGAAGTCGTGGAGACGTACGAGAAAAAAGTTCCCGCATGGATGGTCAACCGTCCCAAAGACATCTACACGGGAGAACCCAGACACCTTTTCGGCACGGAAGTGGTTACAACGCTCGATGAGGATATCAACCTCATGCGAAAGATCCGCAGTTACAAGGGAATCCGCCACGAGACCGGGCAGAAAGTGAGGGGCCAGAGGACAAAGTCCACGGGACGGACAGGGGCGACTGTGGGCGTCAAGAGGAAGAAGGAGTAAACGCAGGTGATTGTACATGGGATATCCCGGTAAAAACCACAAGCAGTACCAGACGCCGAAGAGACCCTTTGAGAAGTCCCGGATCGAGGAAGAAAACAGGCTCATGATCGAGTACGGGCTTCGTAACAAGCGGGAGGTGTGGAAGGCGGCGAGTCACCTGAGGCGGTTCCGGAGGGCTGCACGTGACCTCCTGGCACTCATGTCCACCGGAAAGGACCAGACCCTCTTTGAGGCAAAGAAGAGCGACTTAATCGAACACCTGCAGCGCATGGGGCTGCTCGGTCCTGATGCAGGTATCGACGATGTCCTGTCGCTGAAAGTGGAGAACCAGCTCGAGAGGCGCCTGCAGACACTCGTCTACCGCAAGGGTCTTGCCCGTTCACCCAAGCAGGCGAGGCAGATGATTACCCATGGTCACATTGCCATCGCCGGCAGGCGCGTCAGCATCCCGGGTTACCGTGTCTCAAGGGCCGAGGAGAGCGAGATCGGGTACTACAGACGGTCACCCGTGGCAAATCCCGACCATGCTGAGAGGGCCCGTATTGCCCGGGCAGGGAGGTAATCACAATGGCAGGTGAGAAGGAGAAGTGGGGTATTGCCCACATATTCGCCTCGTTCAATAACACCATCATCACCATCACGGATCTTTCCGGGGCAGAGACGGTCTGCAAGAGCAGCGGCGGAATGGTCGTCAAGCAGGACAGGAACGAGAGTTCTCCCTATGCAGCCATGCAGATGGCAACGAACGTGGCCCAGGCAGCGATGGAGAAGGGCATCGTCGGCGTCCACGTGAAGGTCAGGGCACCGGGCAGGGGAAAGCAGCGGAGTCCGGGACCGGGAGCGCAGGCTGCGATCAGGGCTCTCGCGCGGGCCGGGATGCGCATCGGGCGGATCGAGGATGTAACGCCGGTCCCCCATGACTCGATCAGGCCCAAGGGTGGCCGGAGAGGAAGGAGAGTCTGATGGAGATAGAGATCCTGCGCATGGACGATTCCCAGGCAAGGTTCTGTCTTTCAGGACCATCACAGGCCTTTGCAAATGCGTTCCGCAGGGCAATGATTGGGGAAGTCCCGACCCTTGCCATCGAGGACGTGCGGATCTATGACAATACAAGTGCCCTCTTTGACGAGATGCTGGCACACAGGCTGGGGCTCATCCCCATAAAAACAGAGCCCGGGCTCTACGTCCCCCAGGACAAGTGCAGTTGTGGAGGAGAAGGATGCGACAGGTGCGGGGTGGCTTTCACGCTCTCTGTGGAAGGTCCCGGGATGGTCTATTCGCGTGACCTCATCCCCCAGGACCCACGCGCAGTCCCGGCCGTCGACACGATCCCCATCGTAAAACTGGGAAAAGATCAGAAGGTCGTTCTCGAGGCGCGGGCAGTCCTCAACTGCGGAAGAGTGCATGCCAAGTGGCAGCCGACAACCGCATGCGGGTTCAAGAATTACCCCGTCATCACTGTCAGCAACCGTTGTGACGGGTGTGGCCGGTGCGTGGACGAGTGTCCCCGCTCCATCCTCGAGGTCAGGAACGGCAGGGTAACGGTGATTGAAAACCGGCTCGAGGAATGCTCTCTCTGCCGCCTCTGCGAAAAAGCGTGCATGAGCACGGGAATCGGAGAAGAGCCCGCGATCACGATAACGTCGGAGAAATCCCGTTTTATCTTCGTCGTGGAAGGTGATGGCTCTCTCCCCGTGGGAGACATCATCACGGGGGCACTGAAGTACTTGAAAGACCAGTCGGATGAGTTGCGTGCGCAAGTGAGTGAATTATCGGGAGTGACCGGAGATGAAGAAGAGAGCGATTAAGAAGACAAACCCACGCCTGCTGAACCTCATCTCGCTCTTGAAGGATGCATCGCGACAGAACGAGGCATTGGTCTGGCGCGATATTGCAAGCAGGCTGGAAGCCCCGGCCCGGAACTATGCCGAGGTCAACCTCAGCAAGATTAACCGTTATGCCGGAAACGGGGAGACCATTGTCGTTCCCGGGAAAGTTCTGGGGAGTGGCATGCTCGAAACATCGGTGAGGATTGCTGCGTTGAACTTCTCCCAGTCTGCAGAAACGAAGATCCGGGAGGCAAACGGCCAGTGCATGACCATCGAAGAGCTGATCAGGGACAATCCCCGGGGCAGCAAAATCAGGATTCTGCGGTGAGCGGGATGACGACAATCATTAACGGTGATGGACTTCTCCTGGGAAGGATGGCAAGCATCGTGGCAAAGCGCGCCCTCAACGGGGAGAGCATTGCCATTGTGAACGCGGAAAAGGCTATCATATCAGGGAGCAGGGCCCGGGTGCTTTCCCAGTACGGGCAGAAAAGGAGCAGGGGGTCACGCGAAGGCGGACCGTTCTTTCCCCGGAGGCCGGATCACATCGTCAGGCGAACCATTCGCGGCATGCTTCCCTACAAGAGACCTGCGGGAATGGAGGCATTCAAGAGGATCAGGGTCTACGTCGGCGTTCCGTCAGACCTTGCCGGAAGCCCGATGGAGACACTTGAGGAAGCCCACATGAACAGGTTGAACTCCCCGAAGATCGTGACGGTCGGTGCCGTGAGTACATTCCTTGGGGCAAAATTCTAGGAAGGGTGATGGAATGGGAAAAGTGATCAATACCAGTGGAAAACGCAAAACTGCAATTGCACGGGCCACTGTCAGGGCAGGAAAGGGGATAATCCGGATCAACTCCGTACCCCTCGACCTCTATCCCAACGAGATGGTCCGTCTCAAGGTCAGCGAGCCCGTTCTCCTCGCACCAGCTGCACTGGAAGGCGTCGATGTCTCGATCGATGTCCGGGGAGGCGGAATCATGGGCCAGGCCGAGGCCATCCGCACGGCGCTTGCCCGTGGACTCCTGAAGTGGCACAACGATCCAAAGATAAAGGATATCTTCCTCTCGTATGACAGGACGCTGCTCGTGAACGATTCGCGGCAGAAAGAACCGAAAAAGCCCCACGGAAGGGGTGCGAGGAAGAAGTTCCAAAAGTCTTATCGTTGAGATACTGAAATAAAATGGGAGATCATACCGGCATGATACCCGTGCGATGTTTCACCTGTGGGAAGGTCATCTCACCTGCGTACGAGGAATTCAAGCGCAGAAAGGAGGCTGGCGAGGATCCAAAAAAGATCCTCGACGACCTCGGCATGGTGAGGTACTGCTGTCGCAGGATGCTGCTTGCCCACAAAGAGATAATTGATGATCTCAATCCGTATCAGTGAGGGGTCGTGGGGTAGCCTGGACCATCCTATGGCGTTCGGGACGCTGTGACCTGAGTTCGAATCTCAGCGACCCCATTCATCATACATCAAAGCATTCCTGAGGGTATATGAAGGAGACTTATACTCGGTATGAGAGGGCAAGGATCATCGGGGCGAGAGCCCTCCAGATATCAATGGGGGCTCCGCTTCTCATCAAGACGGACAAGATAGATCCGCTTGAAATTGCCCTCGAAGAGTTCCAGCACAATGTCATACCTATCACAGTGAAGAGGAAGTAGAGAGCATGTCGGCCAACCGCAGCCTTCACCTGCGCATGGTACTGGACGGGAGGATGGCCCAAGTCCTCCAGGTAAGCAACAAAGAACGCAATGAGAGAGAAAGGAACTGATAGCATGCCAGAAACAGAGATGGAAATTGAATTGAAAGAGCCCCTGGTACCCGTGGAAGAGTACCTTGCAGCAGGTATCCACATCGGCACCCAGCAGAAGAGCAAGGACATGATGAGGTTCATCTACCGCGTGAGGGGAGATGGCCTTTATATCCTGGATATCCGTGAGACGGATGAACGGATCAAGACGGCAGCAAAATTTTTGAACCAGTTCGATCCGGGGCACATTCTCGTGGTCACATCACGCCAGTACGGCCAGTATCCGGCCAGCAAGTTCGCCGAAACGATTGGCGGCATGGCAGTAACGGGCAGGTTCATTCCGGGGATGCTCACGAACCAGAACCTTGACCGCTACATCGAACCCGCAGTCCTCGTTGTCACGGATCCCATTGGTGACGCCCAGGCGATCAGGGAGGCAGTCCAGAGCGGGATTCCGATTGTTGCACTCTGCGACACCAATAACATGACCAGCCTCGTTGACCTCGTTATTCCTACGAACAACAAGGGGAGAAAAGCACTCTCGATGATCTACTACCTGCTCACGAAGGAGATGCTCCGGCTGAGGGGAATCTCGACATCTCTCACCCCTGAAGATTTTGAGACCGAAATCTAATATACGTGGGATACGAGAGGGTAGATCCGATGATGACCCGGAAGTGTGCGGTCGCGGGTATGTTCTACCCGAGGGACCCCGATCACCTCGAGCAGCTCCTGGAGAAGTTCTTCAGGAACAAGGACTCCGGCCTTGATGCACGGGGAATAGTCTCCCCCCATGCGGGCTATCCTTACTCGGGAGAAGTTTCCGCAGTCGCATACGGGGCTATCCCCTCCACTTTTTCCGGGACCTTCATCGTGATCGGCCCCAGCCACAGGGGTTTCTGTACATGTATTTCACTGGTCCCCTGGGAGACACCACTCGGTCTTGTGGATAACGATTCGCAGCTTGGGTCTCTACTCGGGGTCGAGGTCGACGAGGTCTCACACCAGTACCAGGAAAACTCCCTTGAAGTCCAGATCCCGTTCATCAAGTACCGGTTCCCCCGGGCACGGATCGTGCCTGTCCTGATGGGGGACCAGGATCTGCAGTCAGCTGCCGATCTCGCGGAAAAAATCGTTGCAGGGATAAGGAAATCCGGCAGGTCAGATGTCCGGATCGTTGCCTCGAGCGATTTTTCCCATTATGTCCCGAAGGCCACAGCAATCGAAAATGACCTCCATGCCATCGAGCCGCTTTTGACACTCGATGTGGAAGGGTTTTACCGCCGGTTGAGGGAAAGGCGGGTAAGTGCCTGCGGGTATGGACCAATAGCAACGATGTGCCTTGCATGCAGGAGTCTTGGTGCCAGGGAAGGGAAGCTGCTCCGTTATGCGACCAGTGGGGATGTAACCGGTGATCCGGAAGTGGTCGGTTATGCGGCCATCGCGGTGATGTAGGGTGGCGACCTGGAGTGCGCCAGGCAAGGTCTTTCTGTTTGGTGAACATGCCGTCGTCTATGGAAAACCCGGAGTTGCAATGGCCATCCGTCCCCGGGTGTTCGTAACGGTGAGGAAAAGCAAAACGGCCCACCATGCACGTTCACCGTACATCGACAGCTGCTTTGACGAGATGGGAGTCAGGGGAAGTGTATACGTCAATTCCCAGCTTCCCAGCTCTTCGGGGCTCGGGTCTTCGGCAGCCGTAACAGTGGCCACCCTTGCGGCAATAAACGATGAGTTTGGGAAGAACCTCACAATGGAAGAGATTGCGGCGATTGCATACAGGATAGAAAAAAAGGTCCAGAAGGGAAGGGCAAGCCCGACCGATACGAGCGTCTCAACGTTCGGCGGGATCGTCCTGATAACCGGGACCCAGCGGAGACGTCTCCCGCCGCAGAACCTCCCGCTCGTCATCGGGAATTCACTGGTTTCCCACAGCACTGCAAAGATGGTCGAAAAGGTTGCCGAGTTCAGGAAGAAGAACCCGGATATCTGTGACCCGGTTCTTGATGCCATCGGTGCGGTCTCTCTCTGTGCCATCCGGAACCTGAACAACAACCATGAACTCGGGAGACTGATGGATACGAACCATGCTCTCCTCGAAGCACTCGGTGCAGGTCACCCGGTTCTTTCAAGGCTCATCCTCGCTGCGCGGGCAGCGGGTGCGTATGGGGCAAAACTGACAGGAGCCGGGGGAGGAGGCTGCATGATCGCGATATGTCCAAAACACCTCAAGAGCAGGGTTGCGGGTGCCATCGAGGCATGCGATGCAAGGGCGTTGATCACTACCCTTGACACGGAAGGGGTCCGGAAGGAGAAGGATGCCTGAAAGAATTCTCCTCAAACTGGGCGGCAGCATTCTCACGGACAAGGGCCGTCAGGGCGTTGCTGACCTTGGACGTATCCGGAGCATTGCAGGAGAGATCGCACGCCGTGATGGGAGTGATATCTGCATCGTCCATGGTGCCGGATCTTTCGGACACCCGGAGGCACACAGGTACGGCCTGGCAGGCGGGGAAAGGGGGGCTGACCTTGCAGAGGGGATTGCCCGCACCCATGCAGCTGTCTGTTCCCTCAATGCAATTCTCGTCAGCGCGTTGTTAGAATCAGGCATTGAAGCGGTTGGTATCCATCCGCTCGGCTCGGCCATTGCCCATGACGGCAGGCTTGTTGCGCTCGGGGAGAGACCGCTTCTGGCCCTTATGGAAGCGGGAGTCACTCCCGTCCTCCACGGGGATGTTGTCATGGACGAGGCGAGAGGAGTCTCCATCGTCTCCGGCGACCAGATCGTGCGGTTTCTGGCGGAGCGGATACCCTTTACCCGCGTCGGACTGGCAACGGATGTCCCCGGTGTGCTCGATTCCGGCGGCACGGTCATCAGCAGGATCGGCCCGGAAAGCGGACCTATGGTATCTGCAGGCAGTTCGGGACATACCGACGTCACAGGGGGCATGGCAGGAAAAGTACAGGAGCTTTTGGGACTTGCGAAATGCGGTGTTTCATCAGACATATTCCATGTTTCGAGGCTCGGGGATTTTCTGGACGGAAGGCCTCACGGCGGGACAAGGATTACAGGAAGTAATACGAATGGATAAGAAACGATTCACATCCGGAAGGAAGTTGGACCACCTGCGCATTTGTGCAGAGGAAGAGATCGAGAGGGGTTTTTCGGGTTTTTCAGACATCAGGCTCGTTCACTCGGCACTCCCGGAATGCGACCTCTCCCGGATAGACCTCTCCACCCGGTTCCTCGGAAGGAAGCTCTCTTCGCCTCTCTTCATTGCTGCAATGACGGGAGGACACCCTGACACGACCGAGGTGAACGTCAGGCTCGCGCGGGCGGCAGAGCGGTACGGTATCGGGATGTGCGTGGGCTCGCAAAGGGCAGCCCTCGAAGATCCCGCGCTCGAAGAGAGCTTCCGGGTCGTCCGTAGGGAAGCACCCGGGGCATTTCTCGTTGCAAACCTCGGGATTGTACAGCTGCGTGAACACGGCCCGGATTGGGCAGGGAGAGCCATCGACATGATCGGTGCGGATGCCATAGCCATCCACCTCAACTTCCTGCAGGAAGCTATCCAGCCCGAAGGCGACCATGACGCTACCGGGTGTACAGAGGCCCTTGCCAGGTTCTGCAGGGAGAGTCCCGTCCCCGTCATTGTCAAGGAGACCGGGAGCGGGATATCCAGGGAGACGGCGGAGGCCTGCTGGGGAGCGGGAGTGCGTGCAATCGACACCGGGGGCTGGGGAGGTACCTCGTGGGCGGCCATCGAGTCATTCCGGGCAGGGAAGTCCCGCGGGAAAAAAAATGCTGACCTTTTTGCCCTTGGCACACTCTTTCAGGAATGGGGAATTCCGACTGCAGTGAGCCTCGTGGAAGTCGTGGGTACGGGCGGCCCTGTCATTGCAACGGGCGGCATCAGGACGGGGCTCGACATGGCAAAAGCACTCGCTCTCGGTGCAGACCTCTGTGGACTGGCACTTCCCCTGCTCCGCCCGGCAATGGAAAGCGAGGAGGCCCTGTTCTCCCGGATAGAGGAGCTGAACAGGGAGCTGCAGACCGCTATGTTCCTGTGCGGGGCTAAAAAGACCAGAGACATGAAACGGACCCGGGTGTATATCACGGGGAAGACCCGGGAAATGATTGGAAAGATAAAAGGAGGATAATTGAATGGATATTGAGGTAATCGCGGTTGGCGGGTACGATGAAGTGGGTAGAAATATGACCGCCGTCCGCTGCGGAAAAGAGATAGTCATTTTCGATATGGGTCTGCGCCTGGATCAGGTGATGATCCACGAGGAGGCCGAGGTGGAAAACATGCATTCCCTCGACCTCATCCAGATGAAGGCGATACCGGACGACACGATGATGAATTCCGTCGAGGGGACGGTAAAAGCAATCATCTGCTCCCATGGCCACCTGGACCACATCGGGGCCATTCCGAAACTTGCCCACCGGTACAATGCCCCGATCATCGGGACACCGTATACTATCGAACTGATACGCCAGCAAATCGCTGGAGAACAGAAATTCGGAGTCAATAACAAGCTTTTTGCACTCAAGACGGGCCAGAAATACACCCTGTCCCAGAACCTGGCACTCGAATTCATACGGATGCAGCACAGTATCATCGATACTGCAACGGTTGTCCTTCATACGCCGAAGGGGGCAATCGTGTATGCCTGTGATTACAAGCTGGACAGGACCCCCGTTATCGGGGAACCACCTGACTTTGCACGCCTGCGCCAGATCGGAAAGGAAGGAGTCCTCGGCCTGATCGTGGAATGCACGTATATTGACAACCGGGGGAGGGCGCCGAGCGAAAGGATAGCAAGGGACATTGTCAGGGACACCATTACGAGCTACGAGGATGACAAGTCAGCAATCATTGTCTCGACCTTCTCCTCGCACATTGCCCGGGTCAAGACCATTGCGGAATGTGCCCACGAGATCGGGAGAAAGCCAGTCCTTCTCGGCCGTTCCATGGAGAAGTACGCGTCCACGGCCGAGCAGATGAAACTGGTCGCGTTTCCCCAGACGATGAGCATGTTTGGGAACAGGAGGACGGTTGACCGCACTCTCAGGCGCATGATGAAGGCAGGCAAGGAGAAATTCCTTCCGATAATAACGGGGCACCAGGGAGAACCCGGGTCCATCCTGACGAGGATAGCACTCGGTGATACACCGTACAAGATCGAGAAGGGAGACAAGGTCATCTTCAGTGCAAAGATCATCCCGAACCCGATGAACATCGGCCAGAGGTACATGGTTGAAGCCCGCCTCAATATGTCGGGTGCACGGATTTTCCCGGACCTCCACGTGAGCGGACACGCCTACAGGGAAGACCATTACGAGTTCGTTCATATGTTGAACCCGCAGCATGTCATCCCTGCACATGGTAACATCCGCATGTCATCAGGGTATGCAGAGTTCTCGGAGTCACTGGGGTACACCCTCCATAAAGATGTGCACATCCTGTCAAACGGTCACCGTGTAAAACTGGATTGAAAAGAGAAAGGTGAGAGGAGGAGGAGATGGAATTAAAACAGTACCTGGAACAGACAGCAAACCAGGTGGATGCACTCATTTACCGGTATTTTGGGTCTGCATGTGACGATCTCGGGCGGGCAAGTGCCCACCTGCTGCTCGCGGGAGGAAAGAGGCTGCGCCCTGCACTGCTCCTGCTTGCAGCGGATGCAGTCAACAGGGGAAGCTCATCAGACGTGATGCCTGCGGCCCTTGCACTGGAACTGACACACAGTTTCACCCTCATCCATGACGACATCATGGACGGTGACACGGTGCGTCGCGGGGTTCCGACAGTGCATACCCGGTGGGATGAACCAACAGCAATTCTTGCCGGCGATGTGCTTTTTGCGACAGCATTCGAGTTCATATGCCTTGCCGATGTTCCCGACAACGCAAAGGTGCGCGCGACATCCCTCCTCGCAAGGACATGTGTCGAGATATGCGAAGGTCAGCACCTCGATATGTCCTTTGAAAAACGGGACGATGTATCCGAGGGTGAATATTTCAAGATGGTCGAGAAGAAGACCGGGGCGCTGTATGCAGCTGCAGCCGGGATAGGGAGCATCCTTGCGAGCGGCAACCCCAGTTTTACCGAGGCCCTCTACCACTTCGGGCAGGGAATAGGGATGGCATTCCAGATACAGGATGACTTAATCGATCTCCTTGCGCCTCCCGAGGTGAGTGGCAAAGACCAGGGATCCGATATCAGGGAAGGAAAAAAGACACTCGTTTACCTGAAAGCAAGGGAAAAAGGCCTTGATCTCGCGCAGTACCGCGGCGATATATCGCCTGATCAGATCCGCGGGATAGTTGCGAAGCTCGAGGAACTCGGTGTCATTGCAGAGGTCCGGCAGACTGCCGAAGACCTCGTCAGGACAGGTATCCAGCGGATATCGATTCTCCCGGACAGCGAGGAGAAAGATCTCCTGGTACAGATGGGTGAACACTTCATCAGGCGGAGTTACTGAAAAAATGGAAGGCCCCGCAGGGGAAGACCCCTTGAAAAAGGCACTGTTTCTCTTTGCCCTCCAGAATGCCGTCAGGTACAAAAGCGTTCCGAGACCGGGGACAGTTATCGGCATGGTCATGGGGAAACATCCCGAGTTCAGGGAAAGGGCCAGGGATGCGGCAGTTCTCGTGAAGGAAGCTATCAGCGAGGTCTCTTCCCTGTCCCACGCCCGCCGGGAAGAGCTCCTCCAGACCCTTGATCCGGCACTGGCCGAAGACCTTGAGCGTCCCCGGGACCATCTCCGGGGCCTCCCTGCACTCGAGAAGGCGGAAGGAGGCGTGGTGATGAGGTTTGCCCCCAATCCCAGCGGGCCGCTCCACCTGGGCCATGCCCGTGCAGCCCTCCTCAACGACGCTTACGTGAGGCGCTACGGGGGAAAATACATCCTGAGGATCGAGGACACCGACCCCAAGAGGGTCGATCCTGCTGCATACACCATGGTCAGGGAGGACGCCGAGTGGCTTGGCCTTGCCATCAGCGACATTGTCTACCAGAGTGACAGGCTCGATATTTACTATGAATATGCCAAAAAGCTCATCGAGAGGGGCGGGGCTTACGTGTGCACCTGCGATTCGGAACGCTTCAGGGAACTCAAAATGGCAAAAAAACCCTGCCCCTGCAGAGGAATGGCTCTTGAAGAGAGCCTCGATGCTTTCTCCAGGATGCTTGAAGGCGGGTATGGTGAGGGAGAGGCAACACTGCGGGTCAGGACGGACCTGTCCCATCCCGATCCTGCGATGCGTGATTTTCCTGCAATCCGTATCCTGAAAAGTCCGCCGCATCCCCGCAAGGAGGCGTGCGTATATCCCCTCATGAACTTTTCAGTGGCTGTCGACGACCACCTCCTCGGGATCACCCACGTAATTCGGGGCAAGGATCATATCGCAAACACGCGGAGGCAGAAGTACATCTTCGATTACTTCGGGTGGGAGCCGCCCGTTTACCGTCACTATGGAAGGATGGGAATCGAAGGGGTAGTCCTCTCGACCTCCCAGATGAGGGCAGGGATAACCTCGGGTGAATACTCCGGCTGGGACGACATTCGCCTGGGAACATTGCGGGCGATAGCGAGGCGGGGAATCTCTCCACAGGCTGTGAGGGAGGCAGTCATTGAAATCGGAATCGGCGAGACAGACATCTCGTTCTCGTGGGAAAACCTGTATGCGCATAACAGGGCGGTTGTGGATCCGGTTGCCAACAGGTACTTCTTCGTTCCCGACCCCGTCGAGGTGACGATAGAGGGCGCACCCAGCCAGACAGCGCACGCCCTCCTGCACCCGGCGAACCCGGAGAAGGGGACAAGGGAGCTCCATTTTACCGGAAAGGCCCTCGTTCCCCGTGACGAGTTACAGGGAGAAGGCGGGATGGTGCGGCTCAAGGACCTCTTCAACGTCGAGGTGGTGACGGGGGGAGAGTCACCCGTGTGCCGGTACGCAGGGGAATCGCTTTCCGAAGCCCGCGCGAGGAAAGCGCCCATCATCCAGTGGCTTCCTCCCGACGAATGCGTGCCTGCAACCCTCCTGACACCCGGGGGGACGATAAAAGGAGTGTGCGAGAGGCTTGTTGCAGGAGAAGCAGGTGCCGTCGTCCAGTTCGAGCGTATCGGTTTTGCACGGATCGACGCGGTGACCGGCGAGGGGATAACCGCGTACTTTGCGCACCGCTAGGGAGACGGATAACAGGAAAAGGGGCCCACAGGGAAGAGAGAGAATGGTCTTAAAATTCAGGCGTTACTGGCAGATTGCAGACGTTCTCTTCAAGTACGGGTTTGGTATCATCATCCAGCGGTTGTTTCCCGGTGTGCACATGTTCCGGTTCTGCAGGACCTGCCCCGTTGAATCGGCGGCAAACGAGTACCAGCGCATGAGGATGGCAATCGAGGAACTGGGCCCGACCTTCATCAAGTTCGGCCAGATCATGAGTACCCGCCAGGACATCCTGCCCCCTCCCCTGATCCAGGAGTTAAAAAAACTCCAGGACCAGACCGCACCCCTGCCTTTTGAAGAGATTCGTGCGGTCATCAGGGATGAACTGCCCGGGTACGAGGACTTTTTTGACGGCATAGAGGAGGAACCCCTTGGATCTGCATCGATTGCCCAGGTCCACAGGGCCCGCCTGAAAGACGGGACGCCCGTCGTCCTGAAAGTCCAGAGACCAGGAATAGAGTCCATTATCGAGACGGACATCCTCATCCTCGAATCTTTTGCGCGCCGTGCGGAGCGGGCCTTTCCCGAGTGGAAGGTCTACAATCCCCGGGGACTTGTCAAGGACTTTGCCAACCAGATCCGCAAGGAACTTGACTTCATCAGGGATGGAACGAATGCAGACATGCTCCGGAACAACATGAAATCTCTCCGGGGTGTGAAGGTCCCAAAGATTTACTGGGAGTTCAGCCGGAGAAGGCTGCTTGTCATGGAATATATCGACGGGATCAGGGTTGACAACGTGCCTGCGATCCTCGATTTCGGGCTTAATCCTAAAAGGATTGCGCAGAACGGCTTTATTGCCTATATGACCCAGATATTCGGGGACGGGTTTTTCCATGGTGATCCCCATCCCGGCAACCTTCTCGTAACCCGGGACGGCGAACTCGTTTTTCTCGATTTTGGAATCGTCGGGGTCATCCGGCCGGAAAGGAGGTTCTGGTTCGTCCAGCTCATCAACGGCATGGTCGCCCGGGATGCCGGACTGATGGTCAAGGCTCTCGAAGGCCTCTCTGTCAGGATCCCGGAGCAGTCGAGGGAGGATCTCCGCGACGAAATATACAGTGCACTGCTGGAAGCAGAGGGAACAACGATCGGCCAGTTCAACTTCAGCGGGATGACGAATGCATTCACGACGATCCTGCGCGATTACCGGATCCGGGTCCCCGTTAACCTCATGCTGATGCTGAAGGTCATCGTCATGGTCCTTGACGTCGGAGTCACACTCGACCCCGACTTTCGTTTCAGGGAAGAGGCGGAAAAGTTCATGGCCCAGTACAGCAGGCGCGAGTCCCTCATCGAGCAGATTGCGACGCGGGCAAGGGGATCGACCATCGAGACGCTGGATGGTCTCCTGGACATGCCCCGGAACGTGAACCAGATGCTCAAGCAGCTCTCGACGGGAACCATCAGGATCGACATAGTCGATACCGATATCAGGAGGCTCCAGCTGTCCCTCGACCGGACGAGCAACAAGGTCCTGATAGGACTGATCGTCTCCGGGATGGTTATCGGGTCATCGTTTATCCTCAGGGAGTCCCAGATCCAGCTCCCGCAACTGGTCTACTACATGGCGATACTCTCGTACCTGGTCGCCATCGTGATTGGGTTCTATGCGATCTACCGGGTCCTCGCCCCGGGGGGATACGAGGACGAGAAATGAGTTTTTACGGGGTGTTTGTCTTCCCGGTATCCGGGGTATCAAAATAGAGCTGGCAGTGACAACTTCCCCGTTCTTTAATCTCGTCCCCGTGAAAGACACAGGGGCATATGATATCCCTGTCCTTTTCAGGGTCTCCTGAACGCAAGCGGCAGGGGCAGTACTTCTCCCCGTACTTCTTCCTGTTCCGGGCGAGGCCGCGGATCACGACCATCAGGCGCTTTTCGTCAGGGTTGAGGGTCCAATGGTGGATTCGTGCATATTCACGGGCCCACGCAAGGATCTCCCTCTCGTCCTCCGCGGATAGGACATTTTTTAATCCTTCTTCATTCATGAGTTCTCCTCGATGAACCGGGCCATGGAGAGGAATATCCGTTTCCCGTCGGATGATCCAAGGATGTCCTCCGATGCCCGCTCGGGATGAGGCATCATTGCAAGCACGTTTCCGCCAGACGAGAGCACTCCCGTGATGTTTTCGAATGAACCGTTGGGATTGCTTTCGTGCGTTATGTTTCCCGCGGGATCACAGAAACGGAATGCGACACACTCTTCCTTCAGTGTACCCGTCCTGCCCGCGGAGGGAGGAATATATCTCCCCTCCCTGTGGGCAATGGGGATCCTGATGACCTCTCCCCCGGCGAAGAGAAGGGTGAAGGGGTTTTTCGGGTTCTCCACCCTGAGATATGCAGGCCTGCAGATGAACTTGGGGTACGCGTTTATCGTAAAAACCCCGGGCACGAGCCCGCTCTCCGCGAGGATCTGGGCACCATTACAGATGCCAAGGACAAGGCCATTCCTGCCGGCTATCCGCCGCACGTCATCCATGATGCGGGTCCGTGCAGCGATAGCCCCCGCACGCAGGTAGTCACCGTAGGAAAAGCCCCCCGGCAGGATGACTGCATCGTATCCACGGGAGAGTCCCTCTTTGTACCATACGAGGTCCGTATCGATGCCGCAGACGTCGTTTAAGACATAGGCAACATCGCGATCGCAGTTGCTCCCCCCGAACTGGACCACTGCAAACCTCATTTCATGACCTCTATCTCGTACCTGTGTATGACGGGGTTGGCCAGGAGCCGCTCGCACATGGCCTCTGCCCGTTTCCTTGCATCGTCAGCATTTTCTGCATGGAAGCGAACGAGGAACTGGCGGGATGTCTTCAGTTCACCGGTGGGAAAACCGAGGTTTTCCAGGGCACGCCGGATGAGGCTCGCTTCGGGGTCGAGGACCCCCTCTTTCAACGATATCGTGATCCGGACAAGAAAATCTGTCACTTGCATACCTCCTTATCTTCCGCGCAGACTCTCTCTGCAACGCGGTTGTATGCTTCCATCACGTCACCCTTCGAGAAGCGGTAAACGTCCTTATCGAGCGATTTTCCGGTCGACATATCCCACAGGCGCATGGAGTCCATGCTGATCTCGTCGCCGAGGAGGATTTTTCCATCCGGAGTCCTCCCGAACTCGATCTTGAAGTCGACAAGTGTAATCCCGAGGGACGCAAAGAATTCGCGAAGAACAGAGTTTACCCGGAGCGCCATCTCTTTTATCATCGCAAGATCATCCGGTGTCAGTATCCCGAGGGCGATGATGAGGTCGTCGTTGAGCATCGGGTCATGGCGGGAATCGTCCTTGTAGTCGATGACGATGACAGGGGGTTCGAGGACAGTCCCCTCCCTGAAGGGGTACTGCCGGACCAGGGATCCCGCGGCAATGTTTCTCACGATGACCTCGAGTGGGATCATGTCCAGTGCCTTCACCAGCATGTGGGATTCGTCAGGCATATCGATAAAATGCGTCGCTATACCCTTTCTCTCGAGGAGCCGGAAGAGAAATGCCGAGACCTGCGCGTTTAACCGGCCTTTTGAGGAGAGAACATCCTTTTTCTGTCCATCGAATGCAGTGATATCATCGCGGAACTCGACGAGGAGAACACCGGGGTCTCCTGTCCGGTAAAGTGACTTTGCCTTACCCTTGTAGAGAACCTCACCCTTCTTCACGGATCTTGCTCCTTTCCTGTACTTGTTGGTGGAGTCGGTTAATAAGGGGTTTGAGTCGGGGTGAGTACCATCCTTTCTCGATGAACCGGGGATAAATGCAGAGGCGTTCCACAAGCCTGCAATTTCCAAGCTGGCGTTGCAATTCTTCGATCTGGGGCCACTGGTGCTCCGGGTTGACATAGTCAACGGTGAGCGGCGATATTCCACCAAGGTCATCGATACCGCAGGGGACAAGCGATGCGACGTCCGCGAGGTTCGGGGGAGCCTGGATGGCAATGTCCGGGGGGAGGATTTCCCGTGCCATGCGGATGGCCCCGCACATCTCCCCGCTGTCCACGGGAGCATGGCGTGCCATGGGGGTCCCCTCTTTGGGACAGAAGTTCTGGATAATGACTTCCTGAATGTGGCCGTACCGGCGGTGGATGTCCCGGATGACAGTGAGAGACTCCTCGCGATCCCTGACAGTCTCTCCGATACCAAGGAGGATACCGGTGGTAAAGGGGATGCGGAGGCGCCCGGCATTCTCTATCATCTCGATCCGGACGGCCGGATCCTTGCCCGGGGAGTTTTCATGGGCCTTTATCCGTGCTGTCGTCTCGAGCATGAGGCCCATGCTCGCATTCACCTCTGCAAGACGTTTCATCTCCTCGTACGTCAGTACCCCGGCATTGGTGTGAGGAAGAAGACCGAGTTCTATCGTTTTTTCTGCCATGTGGAAGCAGTAGTCAAGGATATCCCTATATCCGTAACGTGCCAGGTGGGTATTGAATCCGGGTTCGAGACCGGGACGTTCACCGAAGGTAAAGAGTGCCTCGGTACAGCCGAGGATTGCACCCTGGCGCACTGTCTCAAGGATTGTTCCCGGCGGGAGCACACACCCTTCCCGGACAGGAGTCCGGAACGAGCAGTACCCGCACCTGTTGTGGCAGACGGTCGTGAGGGGCAAAAAGATGTTCCTTGAGAAGGTGATGATCCGGACTACCATGGCTGCAATGGTGGTACGTGAGCGTTGCGATCTCATTAATGGTCCAGATGTGATACAGGGAGCCGGCGCACTACCGGCGCGGGGGACTGGACCAAGGGGTATTTCAGATCCGCGACCAAATGAAAAAAGAGACAGGTATGGGTGTCCCCGCAATAATCCCCTTCAAACCCGGGAATCCCAAGACGCGCCTTTCCTGCGTCCTTTCCCTCGAAGAGAGGGAAGCATTCGCCCGGGCGATGCTCTGCGACGTTGTGGATGCAGTCTGCAGAGCGGGATGTTCTCCCCGGGTCGTGTCCACGGCCCTGTTTGCATTCCCGCGGTGCCCGGTGGAGGTTGTCCCGCACGGATTAAACGAGACACTCAACGAGATACTGTCAGTGACGGACGGCCCGGTCCTCATCATCATGGCAGACCTCCCCCTTGCCGATGCCGCCTCGATCGGGAGGGTTGTGACGAGTTCACGCGACATTGCAGTCGTTCCCGGACGGGGAGGCGGAACAAATGCCATTTACCTTACCCGCGGGAACTCCTTCAGGGTTGACTATTACGGCGCAAGTTTCCTCAAGCATCGCCGGATCGCAGAAGAACGGGGGCTTTCATGCGAAGTCGTGGATACCTTCCGCCTGCACACGGATGTTGACGAAAAGGAGGACCTTGTTGAACTGCTCATCCACGGAGAGGGGATGAGCAGACAGTTCCTCGTGGATCACGGTTTTGAACTCTCCGTCGAGAAGGGTAGGGTAGGAGTCACGAGAAGATCTCCCGCCCGGCAGGTCTGACGAGTTTCACGCGGAAGGCGATTTTTACCAGGATAAAACCTCTACTACCTCTTCTTCCCCGGATTGTGGAGAGAGAAAAAAAGAGATCTGATCTCTCCCTCGTTCCATTGTTCAAATCCTTTTTTCTGGCACCCGGCCTGTTTTTAACAGGTCTTCAGGCAGTCAGGAAGGCATGGTCAGACCGTTTTCCCAAACGGGAAAAATGATTTTTCTGTTCCGTTTTCCGGGATAATTACCGGTCTTTTTCCCTTAAAAGTCCCATGAAGAGGCATTCTGAAGCGTCGATCGTCTCTATCCCGCATGTGTCTGTGACGGGAATGTCAAGCCCCCTGATGAGGGCACACGGAGTGGACTCGTCTGCTTCCCCCATCACGATCTCGGCTGCGGAGGCGATATTGTCGGCAAGGGCCTGCCTCGTGACATGGAGTTCCTTTCCGAAGAGATCGCGTCTCCCGCGGGCGTCGATAACCGGGGTTATCCCTGCACACCCGATTGCCACGCCACTGCACCCGACGCGCATGGGGTGGGTCCTGCTGTCGGCGATGATTACCCCGACCCGGGCACCTGTCCGTCTCCTGATCTCGTGCATGAGACGGGCAGCAGATCCGTCAGGGTCCCTGGGAAGGGGAGAGACGCACCCGGGCGGTGCATTCGATTCATCGATACCGGCGTTCGGGAGGAGCGTCCCATGCTTCATGCAGAGTAAAAAACCCGGGATACCTCCCACGATCTCGTCGCTCTCTTCCCGAATGCACTGGACAAGACGGGGATCAAGGGAATACTGTCGGGAGAGGCGGATGGATTCTTCGTCGGGTTCAATTCCTTCGAGTGGGATGACCGAGCCTTCCGCGGTCGAGACTGCTGTCTCTGCAACGACCAGAACATCGCCGTTCCGGAACTCTTCAGCCCCGGTTCCTGTTACTGCATCAATCAGGATCCCCGCAAGATCTGCTCCCCGCGTAATCAGGGGGGTCCGGATCCCGTACACCGTGTACGATACCGTCATGAACCACGCCTGAACCTTTCGGCAACACGGATCGCATCATGCGTCTCGGCCACGTCGTGTGTCCTGACAATATCTGCACCCCGGGTAACGAGGAGGGCGGTCATGGCGAGGGAAGCCGGAAGCCTTCCTTCAGGGGGCCTGTCCCCAATCACCCCAAGGAAAGTCTTTCGCGAAATAGCAGCAAGGAGCGGCCGGTTATACATGGTGAATTCCTCGAAATTGCAGCATATCTCCCAGTCGAGGGCCGGGGATCTTTCCGGAGTCCAGAGTCCGACCCCCGGATCGAGGATGAACTCTGCAAGCCCCGCGGCATGTGCCCGTGTCTCGACCATCGCGATGGCCCGGTGCACCTCGTCAAGAGAGGTGGGATCTCCCGGTGCCTTGATCGACGCCATGAGAAGGGCGGGGAGCCCGGACTCGCTGACGCGTGATGCATAGAGAGGGTCGAGGAGCCCGGAGATATCGTTGACGAGGGCAATATCGTACCCAAGGCACACCTCGAGGACTTCCCTGTCCATCGTGTCGACCGAGATGCGAATCCCTGATCCTTCCAGTGATGTCAGGGCCATCTTCATCCGTGCAATCTCCTTCTGACGATCGATGGGTGGTGCACCGGGAGCAGTGCTCCGCGCCCCGATATCGATGATGTCAGCACCCTGTTCGACGAATGTGCACGCACGCGAATGGACGTTTCCCGCAGGTGTATATGACCCGGAATAGAAAGATTCCGGGCTGCAGTTGATCACCCCCATGATCCGGACGGGCGCTCCCCCTCCGATAGAAAGCCCCTTTACCGTGCATCGGTACATGCCTGGATCCTCGCAGCGAGGAATGTATTTTCCATGAGAGTTGCAATCGTCATCGGGCCGACTCCGCCGGGGACCGGGGTGATAGCACCAGCCACGTCCCTGACTCTCTCGAAGTCCACGTCACCGCACAGGATACCTTCGACCCTGTTCGTCCCGACATCGACGACGATTGCGCCTTCCCTGACCATCTGGGGACCTATAAATTTCGGTTTTCCGACGGCTACAACGAGTATATCGGCTTTTTGAGTTATTGAGGGGAGATCGCGGGTCCTGCTGTGGCAGATGGTGACTGTGGCGTGTGCGTTGAGGAGGAGCGCTGCCATGGGGCGCCCGACCTCGATACTCCTCCCGAGAACAACAGCATGCATCCCCCCGGGTTCCACGCCGTAAGCCGACAGCAGGGTCATGATGCCTGCCGGCGTGCAGGGTGAAAAGACAGGAGTGCCAAGGAAGAGGCAGCCCATGTTATAGGGATGAAACCCGTCGACATCCTTTCGGGGGTCGACGGACTCGACGATCCGCGGCGTATCGATATGCGAAGGGAGGGGGAGCTGGACAAGGATACCGTTGACGCCGGGGTCGCTGTTGAGATTTTCGATACTGCCGAGCACATCCTTCGTGCTTGCGGATGAGGGGAGCTCGACTCCAACCGACCTGATCCCTGCAGCCTCGCATGCACGGTGCTTCATGCGCACGTACATGCGGGAGGCGGGATCATCACCCACAATAACAGTGGCAAGCGAGGGAAAGAGGCCCGAATTCCTGATTTCTTCTTTCAGTTTCGCGAGGCGTTCCTCTGATATCCTCTTTCCGTCGAGAATCATGTCAATCCGGGTACAGGGGGAACTTTGCGGCCATGGACTTAACCTCTTCCCCTATCGTCCTGATGGCCTGCTCGTTATGGATGTCCTTGAGAATAGTCCCGATCCACTCACCGATCTGGCGCATTTCCCCTTCTTTCATGCCCCTGCTTGTTACTGCCGGTGTTCCCACCCGGAGACCGCTCGTGATGAAGGGACTCCGCTGTTCGTTGGGAATGGTGTTCTTGTTCACCGTGATGTGCGCCCGGCCGAGCGCCTGCTCGGCTTCAAGGCCCGTGATACCACGATCGGTCAGGTCGATGAGCATGAGATGGTTGTCGGTTCCACCCGAGACGAGCCGGAGGTCATGGTCCATGAGGGACTCTGCAAGGACTTTTGCGTTCCTGATAATCTGTTTGTTGTATTCCCTGAACGACGGCCGGAGAGCTTCCCCAAAACAGACGGCCTTTGCAGCAATCGTGTGCATGAGGGGTCCACCCTGCATCCCCGGGAATACTGCCTTGTCAATGATTGCAGCATTCTCCTTCCCACACATGATGGCACCTCCGCGGGGACCGCGGAGAGTTTTGTGGGTTGTCGTCGTCGTGAAGTCGGTCACACCCACCGACGTGGGGTGGAGCCCGGTTGCCACGAGCCCTGCAATGTGGGCGATATCTGCCATGCAGAAGGCATCGACGCTGTCAGCGATCTCCTGAAACGCACGGAAGTCGATAGTCCGGGGGTATGCGCTGGCCCCGCATACGATCATGGACGGGCGTTCCTTCCTGGCGATCTCCTCGACAACACCGTAGTCGAGGACCTCGGTTTTCGGATCGACCCCGTACTGGGCAACCCGGTAGAACTGGCCGGTGAAGCTGACAGGAGATCCGTGGGAGAGATGCCCCCCCTGCGAGAGCTTCATCGACAGCATGAGATCGCCAAGTTTCATGGTGGCAAAGTAAACTGCCATGTTCGCCTGGGTTCCGGAGTGGGGCTGGACATTTGCATGCTCGGCTCCGAAGAGCTTCCTGAGCCGGTCCCGGGCGAGGTTCTCGGCCATGTCATGGAATTCGCAGCCCCCGTAATACCTCTTACCCGGGTAACCCTCTGCATACTTATTGGTCATTATCGAGCCCATGGCCTCGAGTACTGCCCTGCTGACAACGTTCTCTGACGCGATCAGCTCGAGGCCATCGCGCTGTCTTTCCATCTCTTTCCTGATGATATCCGCGATCTCCGGATCGGTACTGGCCAGATAAGACATGTAGAGAATGGTTGGTTCCAATGAGGAAATACATTTTCGCCTTCATGAAAAAAACCGGTCCAGTCCGGGGATTGGTATCCGGAATCCGGGAACGGGTGCGCCGTGATGACCGGGCGATCATCCGGGCCGGAAACAGGGGGCGGGCAGATCAGGGGATACGATGGTGCAAAATTCTGGAAAAAAGCCTCAAATGCGCAATCACGCGCAGCATAATTATTATAGGTGAATAATTCATGATAGACAATGAGTACTCTCCGCGATACCGGTCATAGTCCCCGAACAGGTTGAAAGGAGAGGACCAGCCCCGAGGAGAAGGACATGGAAATAATAAAGGACAAGGATCTGGGCCAGTCACCCCTCGATGAGCGGGTAGCTGCCCTGGAAAAGAAAGTAAGGGAGATCGATGCCCTGGTCAAGGGTCTCACAGAGGAACTCCTTGATCTCAAGTCGGTTGCCATGAAGCTGTCGAAGGTCAGCGAGGAGAGGGCAAGGGCAGAGATGAGAATGACCAAGCCCGCTCCCGGAGGGCAGGGTCAGGGCCCGATCATCATGCAGACAAAGACCCGCCCCCAGACACAGATGCAGCGACCGGCCCAGAGCACTGCACAACCGGCTCCCCAGTCCGAACCGGAAAAGATGGACATGATAATGCAGCCGGACGGCACACTCAAGCCTGAAAAAAGGAAAAATAGTGATTACATCATTGCATCGGCAGGGTTTTCAAAGAAAAAGCAGAACGTGCAGGGTTCCGGGAAGAAGAGCGACCTCATCGTTGCCGAGGATGAAGAGGGTGAACCAGCGGAGAAGCGATAACGGGGCACTGATCCTTGCACATCACCGAACTCGAGATTGATAATTTCAAGTCATTCATAAAAAAGACCAAAATCCCTTTTTACGAGGGTTTCTCTGTCATTTCGGGCCCAAATGGATCGGGTAAGAGCAATATCATCGATGCAATACTCTTTGTCCTTGCCCTTTCAACTTCCCGGACGCTCAGGGCAGAAAAACTGACTGACCTGATCAATCTCAACTCTGGCAGGAACAGCGCGGAAGTAACTCTTACTTTCTCGGACGGGACGAAGATCCGGAGGCGTATCAAGCGGAGCCCGACCGGGTATTACAGCTACATCTACCTCAACGGACGCTTAAGCAAGCAGTCAGAGGTCAATGATCTCCTCGCCCGTCATGGCATCAAGCCTCACGGGTATAACGTGGTCATGCAGGGGGATATCACCCGGATCATCGAGATGAGTGACTTCGAGCGCAGGAAGATTATCGACGAAATTGCCGGGGTAGCCGAGTTTGACCAGAAGAAGGAACAGGCACTTTCCGAACTCGAGGTCGTGAGGGAGCGAATCGAGAGGGAAGAGCTCCTGCTCCGCGAGCTCTCCCAGAGACTCGAGGAACTGGCAAGGGAGAGGGAGCAGGCACTGCTTTACCGCCAGTGGCAGGAGACCCTGCAGCGTCTCGAAGGAATGCGGGTTGCCGCAACACTGCATGCCCGCGAACGCGACCTCGCTGCACTCTCGAGGGTCATAGAAGACGAACGCATCGCTCTCGAGAGGATTCACTCTGACAGGAGCCTCGAGGAGAACGAGATAGCCTACTTAAAAAAGGATCTCGAAGAGATAGATTCCCAGATTAACCAGAAGAGCGGTGCGGAGTATCTTCGCCTGATTGCAGATCTCGAGGAGGCAAAGGCAACAATCCGCCTTGCCGAACAGAGTATTGCCAGGGCAGGAAAGGAGAAGGAAGCCGGCCTCGAGGGGTTGTCCCGGGCATACATCGACCAGAAGAGGGCGGAGACCCGTGTCGCCGAATGTACCCAGGCGATCAGGGAGATGACCATCGATCGGACCAACCTGGCCATGGAGGTCGCGACACTCACGGCGCAGGTCGGGAAGATCGAGGAGCAGATAAAGTCCCAGAGCCGCGATGCCGAGGGAGCACGTGACGAACTCTTCTCGCTCATGCAGGAAGTCGAGGCGAAGAAGGGAGAACGATCGACCCTCCTTCACCAGAAAGACATGCTCCTTGAGCGGAGCAGGATGAGGACATCAGAGAAGGAGCGACTGGAGGAACGCCTCGGGGCCCTTACACTCGAGTACCAGGAGAAGGACGAGGCAGTTGAAAGAAACCTTCAGGAGAAGGGCAGGCTCGAGAAGGAGAAGGCAGGTCTCGATCGGATCCTCTCCGACAGGGAAAGCAGTGTCTTTGCAAAAAGAACCTCCCTCGAAAGGTTGCGCGAAGAATTCAGGGAGTACGAGCAGGAGGTCATCAGGCTCGAGGCACAGCAGCAGGTAAGGGGTGAGGCGGGAAGCAGGGCCCTTGAACCAATTCTCCGGATGGAGGGTGTTTATGGAACCATTGCACAGCTCGGACGTGCATCCCCCGAATACTCGACTGCGCTGAACGTGGCTGCCGGGTCAAAGCTGCATTACGTGGTGGTGAAAGATGATACGGTTGCAGCCCGTGCCATTGAGTTCCTCAAGGAACAGAAACTGGGAAGGGTAACGTTCCTTCCTCTCACGAAGTTGAAACCCCCTGACCTTCCACCGGTGAAGGAACCGGGCATGATTGGGTATGCCGTGGATATGCTCGAGTTCCCCCCGCAGTATGCCGCAGCCTTCCGCGTTGTTTTCGGGGGAACCGTTGTCATGCAGTCACTTGCACAGGCAAGGAAACTTATCGGCAAATACCGGATGGTGACAACAGAAGGCGAGCTCCTCGAGAAGAGCGGGGCTATGACCGGAGGATCATTCAGGAAACCCCCGAGGGGCTTTGGGGCAGCGGTCGAGGACGAGGTGGCACGCTTGCGTTCCCGCATGGAGAATCTGTCGGAAGAGATTGCGCAGGTTGAGGAGGAGATAAAGAGCGGCACCCGCGAGATAGAGGAACTGAGGACGAAGAGGGGTGAGATCGATGCTGAGATCTCGCGCCTTGCAATTGTGACAGAAGAAATAACCCGTCGGGAAGAGGTTTTCCAGAGGGAGAAAACCCAGATCGGGGAAGCCATTTCCTCGCTCGAGGAAGAGATGCGGTCGGGCATAGCGGAACTTGCCGCACTCGAGGCTGCCCTGGACAGGATAACCGATACAGTTGCACAGACACAGAAGAAGATCGACCAGGTCAAGAAAAAGCTGGAGGACACCCAGATCCCTGCACTCTCGGAACAGCTCGAGAAGAAGAAGAGGGAGAGGGACGAGGCAGAGAGGCGCCTGCGGAACAAGGAATCTGATATCAATGACATGGCCAGGGAACGCCAGCACTTCTCCTCCCGGCTCGAGGAGCTCAAAGCCGAGATCGAGAGAATTTCAGCGAGAAATGCGGATATTGATCGCGAGATAGCCCTCTCTACGGAACAGATTGAAGCAAACAAGGTAAAAATAGCCGGGATCGAGGAGCGGCAGAAACAGTTTTCAAGCGAACTCCAGGAACTTCGGGATCGCCATGACCGGGTATCCCTTGCGATCAAGGAATCGGGTGAGAAGATACTTGCCCTGGATGCGACCGCCGAACGCCACAGGGTCCAGCTGGAGGCATTGAACGAGCGTTTCGTCGCCCTTTCCCGCGAGGTGGAAGATCTCCGGAGCCAGGCCGGAGACATGGATACCGATATGACACTCGAGGAGATCGAGGATGGCATTGCGAAAGCCGGGCTGGAGATACGTAAAATCGGGGCGGTCAACATGCTTGCCATCGAGGAGTACGAGCGCGTGGAAAAAAGGATCACCGAGCGGAACGAGAAAAAGGAGGTACTTTCCAGGGAGAGGGAGAACCTGCTCGAGCGGATAGAGCGTTTCGAAAAGATGAAGTTCGAGGCTTTCATGACTGCTTTTCGCGCAATCGACGCTAACTTCCGCGAGATATTCGCCCGTCTGACGAGCGGGAGCGGCCATCTGGTCCTGGAAAACGAGGAAGATCCTTTCTCCGGCGGATTATCCTTTGCCGTCCAGCCCCGCGACAAGCCCGTGCACCTCCTCTCCGCGCTGTCCGGAGGCGAGAAGTCACTGACCACGCTGGCTTTCATCTTCTCCATACAGCAGTACATCCCGGCGCCATTCTACGCGTTTGACGAGGTGGACATGTCACTCGACGGGTCGAACGTGGAGAGGATTGCAACAATGATCCGCGAGCTTGCACAAACATCGCAGTTCATCATTGTCTCGCTGCGCAAACCCATGATCGAGGGTGCTGACCGGATCCTCGGGGTCACGCTCCTTCCCGACAAGAGCAGTTTTGTCACAGGGATCAAGTCCCATGCCTGAGGAACCTGTCGAGATACTGGTGCAGATGGCAGAGAGGGGTGAGATAGACCCCTGGAACATCGATATCGTGGAGGTCACCGACAGGTTCCTCCAGGAGCTCGAACGTCGAAAGGAACTGGATCTCCGGATATCGGGAAGGACCCTCTTTTATGCAGCACTCCTCCTCAGGATGAAGTCAGAGTACCTGGAAGAGGCAGGACTTCCCGGGGAGGAGGACTACGACGAGGGAGGCGCTGACGAAGAGGACAGTTTCAGGTTCGATGAAGATATCGAAGCCGGAGAAAATGTCCTTGGACCAATAGAACGTCTCGAGCGTGAGATCAAGCGGAGGCTGGACAGGAAACAGCTGCGAAAACGCCCGATCACCCTTTTTGAGCTGATCCTCGAACTCAAGGCTGCGGAGAGGGAGCAGAGACGCCGGCAGAGGTTCATCCACGGGTTTGACCCGACACTCATCGAAGTGGATGATGTCGTTGGCATCGCGCATGATGAAGGATACCGTGATGCTGCGCACGACATTCTTGACCAGTACGGGGAGAGGATCGAGCGGGAGGGTGTGATGACGCTCGAAGAAATCGCAGCGCTGATGGGAAAAAAAATCATCGATGTGTATATCCCTCTCCTCTACCTCATGTTCGAGGAGAAGATTCTCCTCTGGCAGGAGGAGTTCTTCGGCCAGGTTTTTGTCGGCATCCGGGGCGCGCAGGACTCTGTTGTCCCGGAACAGTCATGAGACCCTGTGATGCGGGGTCCATTTGATGTCCGGTTTCAACGGATATCAGGAAGGGTACCGTTCGCGCGTTCCTGTTTATATTTCCCGGGAGGATCCCCTGAAAAAATTGATATAAGAGGGGAGATAACATTGGTATCTCATATCATGTGAAGAACAGGAAGACGCGAACAGTCCTGTTCCGAGAAATGAGGCCGGGAAATTTGTTCAATCCGGTACGCGATGCAACGATCGCGGGGGTTGGATCGATCGTCTCCCGGGAGGTATGGTAACCTTTGAAATCAGCCTGATAGTGGCTGATTTCCCTTGGATATGATCCGGGGAAAAAAGGTTAAATATCTACAAGACCTATGTTATTACCCTCTGTGATGGAGAACCAAGCACGGCAGCACTCGTGCTGACCATTGGTTCTGACGTTGGTACTGGCAATGCGGAAATTTGTTTGGTAACCGCTAATTCCTCGAAGTAAGCGATAATAGTGTGCCAAGTTGATCGAGAATTCTGGTTGATCCTGCCAGAGGCCACTGCTATCGGGGTTCGATTAAGCCATGCGAGTCGAGAGGTGCAAGACCTCGGCGCACTGCTCAGTAACACGTGGATAACCTACCCTCAGGTGGGGGATAACCCCGGGAAACTGGGGATAATACCCCATAGACCAGGGACGCTGGAATGCCCCCTGATCGAAAGGTCCGCCGCCTGAGGATGGGTCTGCGGCCGATTAGGTTGTTGTTGGGGTAACGGCCCAACAAGCCTTTGATCGGTACGGGTTGTGAGAGCAAGAGCCCGGAGATGGATTCTGAGACACAAATCCAGGCCCTACGGGGCGCAGCAGGCGCGAAAACTTTACAATGCGAGAAATCGTGATAAGGGAACCCCGAGTGCCCGTAAATTCGGGCTGTCCATCAGCGTAAAAAACTGGTGAAGAAAGGGCCGGGCAAGACCGGTGCCAGCCGCCGCGGTAATACCGGCGGCTCGAGTGGTGGCCACTATTACTGGGCTTAAAGCGTCCGTAGCTGGATTGTTAAGTCTCTTGGGAAATCCGCCGGCTTAACCGGCGGGCGTTCAGGAGAAACTGGCAATCTAGGGACCGGGAGAGGTGAGAGGTACTCCAGGGGTAGGAGTGAAATCCTGTAATCCTTGGGGGACCACCTGTGGCGAAGGCGTCTCACTAGAACGGCTCCGACAGTGAGGGACGAAAGCTGGGGGAGCAAACCGGATTAGATACCCGGGTAGTCCCAGCTGTAAACGATGCGCGTTAGGTGTATCGGTGACCACGAGTCATCGAGGTGCCGAAGGGAAACCGTGAAACGTGCCGCCTGGGAAGTACGGTCGCAAGGCTGAAACTTAAAGGAATTGGCGGGGGAGCACCACAACGGGTGGAGCCTGCGGTTTAATTGGACTCAACGCCGGGAAGCTCACCGGATAAGACAGCTGGATGATAGCCGGGCTGAAGACTCTGCTTGACTAGCTGAGAGGAGGTGCATGGCCGTCGTCAGTTCGTACTGTGAAGCATCCTGTTAAGTCAGGCAACGAGCGAGACCCACGCCAACAGTTGCCAGCGTATCCTCCGGGATGACGGGGACACTGTTGGGACCGCCTCTGCTAAAGAGGAGGAAGGAATGGGCAACGGTAGGTCAGCATGCCCCGAATTATCCGGGCTACACGCGGGCTACAATGGTCAGGACAATGGGTATCGACACCGAGAGGTGAAGGCAATCTCCTAAACCTGATCGTAGTTCGGATTGTGGGCTGCAACTCGCCCACATGAAGCTGGAATCCGTAGTAATCGCGTTTCAAAATAGCGCGGTGAATATGTCCCTGCTCCTTGCACACACCGCCCGTCAAACCACCCGAGTGGGGTCTTGATGAGGCTGCGGTTGCCGCCGTGGTCGAATCTAGGTTCCGCAAGGGGGGTTAAGTCGTAACAAGGTAGCCGTAGGGGAATCTGCGGCTGGATCACCTCCTAACGATTATTTCGGGGAGCGGTTGCCGAACAGACTGCACAATTGCCGGTGCCGACAAGGACAGAGGGCTCATAGCTCAGCCGGAAGAGCGCGGCGTTTGCAACGCCGAGGCCATGGGTTCAAATCCCATTGAGTCCACTGCCGTGAAGGGAGATCCTTTGCGGGTTTGATGCACCTGGAGATGCGAGTCACCAGGGAAGGGCTGAAGGTCATACTGACCTGAAGATGCCGTGTACAGGTTTGCACCAAGGACGTTACATGGGTTTGACGGAGCACTGGAAAATAAGCCTGTCAGTGGATGGCTCGGTTCGAGTGCCGATGAAGGGCGTGCCAAGCTGCGATAAGCTCCGGGGAGACGCAGGGAGTCTTTGATCCGGAGATACCCTAATGGGACATCCCCACACTTTTGTGTGAGTCCGTTGAGGACGGGGAACGCCCCGAATTGAAACATCTTAGTAGGGGCAGGAGGAGAAATCAACCGAGATGTCGCGAGTAGAGGCGATCGAAAACGACACAGTTCAAACCGAATCCCGCAAGGGAGATGTGGTGTTGTAAGCCCACCGTGCGGTACCTTGACGCGAAGCGGAAGTCATCTGGAACGATGCACCATAGGGGGTGACAGTCCCGTACGCGTATGCGAAGAGGGCCTGGTGGAGTCTTGAGTACCGTGGGTTGGAATTCTCGCGGGAATCCTGGGGGTCACCCACCTCCAAAACTAAATACTCCTCGAAACCGATAGCGAAGTAGTAGCGTGAGCGAAAGCTGAAAAGTAACCCTGGAAAGGTGGTTAAAAGCGCCTGAAATTGACAGGTGACGGTGGGTTGCGGCATGAAAGGATCTTCCACGCGAAGGAACCCGTCGCGAGGCGGTAGTACGGGCGTGGTTGCCGATGTCGCAACGTACGTTTTGAAGAACGGGCCAGAGAGTTTATTCTATTGGCAAGGTTAACCGAAAGGGAAGCCGCAGGGAAACCAACAGGTCCGTAGCGAAAGCATGGGACGGCGTATTAAAAGTGCGCGGAGTCAATAGGATAAGACCCGAAGCCTAGTGATCTATGCGTGGGCAGGTTGAAGCGTGTCGAAAGGCGCGTGGAGGACCGCAAGCGGTTTTGATATGCAAATCATTCGCGTGACCTGCGTATAGGAGTGAAAGATTCATCGAACTGGGCATCAGCTGGTTCCTCTCGAAACATGCCGCAGCATGACCTGGCCGGAGATCGATGGTGAGGTAGAGCACCGATTGGGGGAGCTGGGGGAGAAATCCCTCACCCTCCTGCCGAACTCCAAACTCCCCATCATCCTAGATGGCCGGAAGTCCGGGCTACGGGGTAAGCTTGTAGTCCGTAAGGGAGACAACCCAGACCGTGGTTAATGTCCCTCAATGTAGGCTAAGTGTAAACACTGAAAGTGGTCCTAGGTCAAAGACAACTGGGAGGTGAGCTCAGAAGCAGCTATCCTTTAAAAAGTGCGTAACAGCTTACCAGTCAAGATTTAGGGCGCTGAAAATGGACGGGGCTCAAGCCTACTACAGAGACCACGGAGCACCGAAAGGTGATCTCGTAGAGAGGCGTTCTGCATGGGCAGAAGCTGGGGCGTAAGGTCCAGTGGACCGTGCAGAATTGAGAATTCTGGCAGTAGTAGAAGCATAGTTGGGTGAAAATCCCAACCGCCGCAGGGGCTAGGTTTCCTCGGCCATGTTCGTCAGCCGAGGGTTAGTCGGTCCTAAGGTGCACCGTAACTCGAGTGTACCGAAAGGGAAACAGGTTAATATTCCTGTACCGTCCGTCTGTAGCGAAAGCCCTGACGCTTCGGGATATGTCAGGCGGGACCGTCGTCCCGTCTAAGCATCAGAAGCCTGTGGAGTACCGTAATGGTGAGAAGCAGGTGAATGTGTGATGGGGTAACCTGACAAATTCCTGGAGCCCGTGAAAAGGGAGACGGCGTCCGTACCGAGAACCGACACAGGTGCCCCTCGCTGAGAAGGCGAAGGCGTGTCGGAGATAATTGTGTTAAGGGAACTCGGCAAATTGGCCCCGTAACTTCGGGAGAAGGGGTGCCTGCCTGGAGATCAGGCAGGTCGCAGTGACCAGGGAGCTCTAACTGTCTAATAACAACATAGGTGACTGCAACTCGGAAACGACTAGTATAGTCACTGATTCCTGCCCAGTGCGAGTATCTGAATACCGGGTTCAACCGGACGAAGGACTCGTAAACGGCGGGGGTAACTATGACCCTCTTAAGGTAGCGTAGTACCTTGTCGCTTAATTGGCGACTTGCATGAATGGATTAATGAGAGCTCTACTGTCCCTAACACAAGCCCGTTGAACCTTTTGTCCTAGTGCAGAGACTAGGGACTCCTATTGGGAAGTGAAGACCCCGTGGAGCTTTACTGCAGCCTGTCGCTGAATTACGGTATTACATGCGCAGCGTAGATGGGAGGCGCTTGATCCGTTCCTTTCGGGGGACGGGGAGCCAACAATGAGACACCATCCTTGTTTTACTGTAGTTCTCACTCCAACGAGGACAACGATAGGTAGGCAGTTTGGGTGGGGCGCCACACCCTCGAAAAAATATCAAGGGTGCCCAAAGGTCAACTCATGTGAGTCAGAAACTCACAGGAGAGTGTCAAGAGCAAAAGTTGGCCTGACGCGATTGCGCCTAGCAAGCAATCGCGAGAGGAAACTCGGGTCTAACGAACCAATACGCCCTGTTGGTGAGGGCTATTGACGACAGAAAAGCTACCCCGGGGATAACAGAGTCGTCGCCGGCAAGAGCACATATCGACCCGGCGGCTTGCTACCTCGATGTCGGTTCTTTCCATCCTGGCTGTGCAGCAGCAGCCAAGGGTGAGGTTGTTCGCCTATTAAAGGGGATCGTGAGCTGGGTTTAGACCGTCGTGAGACAGGTCGGTTACTATCTAATAGGAGTGTCAGGAGTCTGAGGGTAAGAATGGAATAGTACGAGAGGAACTTCCATTCGGCGCCTCTAGTGTATCGGTTGTCCGACAGGGCATCGCCGAGCAGCCACGCGCCAAGGGATAAAAGCTGAAAGCATCTAAGCTTGAAACCCGGCCTAAAAAGAGACTCCGTTGAGGACATGGGTAAAAGACCCGCTTGATAGGCCTGGGATGTACGCACGAAGGCAACGACGTGTTCAGTCCGCAGGTACTAACGTCCAAACCCCCAGTGCTCGCACTCGTCAAACCCAGACGAAATCCTTGTGTGCAAACCAATAAGCCTTATGTGCTATTCTGACGAATAAAATAGGGCCAAGCACGGCTGCCAAGGTGGCGGAGCGGCTACGCGGTTGACTGCAGATCAACTACACTCCGGTTCAAATCCGGACCTTGGCTTTGGGTGATGGCGGCCACAGCAGTCGGGAAACACCTGGACTCATTCCGAACCCAGCAGTTAAGCCGACTCACGTAGGCTGTTGTACTGAGGTACGCGAGTCCTCGGGAAGCATCCTTCGCTGCCATCACCCTTCTTGCTTTTCAAACTGTTTACCGGAGAGCGGATGCTTTTTTTATCTCAATTGTATCGTTCCGATGGATACCGGCAGGCTTGGCGGGATCCGTGATAGAATCATTTCTTCAGGCAATATGAAAGAGAATCTGAAAAATGAAAAATTGAAGGAAAATCTCATTTTAAGTCACATAATTATCAAATCAGAGTATAGCGAATAGATATTTACAATTGTACGTGATGAAGAAAAATATCACTCCATGACAACACCCATTAATCTTCAAGGGTGATAATCGCAGGTAATTCTGACAGGATATGCATCCATTCATTCTTCACTTTGGCACCACATTCTCTCCTTTTTATATAGTCTCATTTCGATTTCATGAGTAGGATCAGATAATATGCTCCCCCGAGTCATTCTCCATAGCGCGACAAGCCTGGACGGTCGTATCACGGACTTTCCCGCCAATCCCGATTTGTATTATGCCCTCGCGGCGACCTGGAACCCTGATGTTGTTCTCTTTGGCAGTGAAACGATACTTGCAGCGTTACGGGACAATCCTTCTCTCGCCGTGCCTTCAGAGCATGAAGAAATTTTCAGACCACCGGAAGGTACCAATGATACCCGTCCTCTCATGGTCATTGCCGACAGCCGGGGGAGAGTGAGGTGCTGGGATGCTATTCGGAGATGGCCGTACATGCGGGATCTTCTTGCGTTCTGTTCATCCGCGACCCCGAAGGATTATTTTTCCTACCTCGAAGAGCAAAAAATTCCGGCGATTGTTGCCGGCAAAGACCGGATTGATATGCGGGGGCCCCTCGGGATGTAGAGCTTCCAATATGGAGTTGAGACTGTCCGCGTCGACAGCGGGGGGACGCTCAACAGTGTGCTCCTTGCAGCAGGCGTTGTCGATGAGGTGAGCGTGCTCATCCATCCCTTCCTTGCCGGGGGCAGATCGGAGTTGACAATGTTCGATCCGGGAAAGGCAGGATTCCCTGATCTCCAAATCCCACTCACCCATATTAAAACCGGGATGGTGGGGGATGGTATTATCTGGGCCAGATATTCGGTTCAGAAATAGTGTATGGAAGTTGCATGGGTAAATTTGGAAATTCATTACCCCTAAGCAACAGGTACATCTTCATTAATTATGGCCGGATGAATGAACCTTGTAAAACTCATCCAATACACGAATGACGAAGATAGTAGAGACCTATTCGAGGAAACAGGGAATCCTTTAACCATATAACTCTTCGATCGTGATACGACAGTACGAGAAAATGCAAATAACGGGATTGGCCTGGAACACTGTTTAAAACATCCATTCACGAATCACGAGAACATTATTCATGATCGATTTGGAATGCAGCCTAATTCTCCGGGGAGATTGAAAGGGATGAACGGGGACTTCGGCAGGAGACGAAGAAGAAAGTGTGGACGGGGTGCAGCGGGAAAGATTTATGTTTTCGGCATTCTGGAACGAGGAAAAAAGGTGAATGTGGAGGTCGCAGCCGATATCCGGGGTGATACTTTTCTGGAACTGGTTTTCTATAAGGTGAAACGAGGGAATCTCATCCATATCGATTAATTTCAAAGTTACAATGGACTGGTTCCTTTAGGTTCAAAAAACGGAGAATCGATCATGGAAAAAAAAATTCGCCAATGGAAAAGAGTGCATCAACGAAATCGAGGGGGAGATGGGCATTCGCGAAGGAACGGTTGTTGAAATATCATGGTGTAGATGCTGAATCATTCCTTCTACCTCAAAGAATCGGAGTTCCGGTATACCCATCTTGACTGAGATATTTTTGAGGATATTGTCGACGTCCTGGCTGGATAGAGTCACGTGGGTAAAACTGAGTAAATCGCCTGAATTTTTTTCGCATCTCAATCGAGGGAAAATGATTCAGGTAGTTCATCAATAGCTATCCTGTGGTGGGAAAACACCCGTACATTCCGCAGTTCCTCCCGTAAATCTCTCCAGATACCCTGAGCACAGGCGGTATGCTCCGATTACCTTTTCCGGGGATACCCCCGGCACACCGCAGGTTACGAGATGGATGTTTTTCGTTTCCCGGGTTACTTTGGTCGCATCCGAGTCCCTGTAGGGATAAACCGCGATGACACTCCTGCCATCGTCAATGACGACCTGGTTCTGACGGAGCAGGATGGGTTTTGGCATCCCTATGCCCAGAAACTCTTCCCCTTCCCGGGCAAATCTCATGGTGAGATCCCCCTCCAGCCTGTCCGCGTCAAATGCCGCAATCGGGATGCCAGTTTCGGCTGATGCAAGGTTGTACATGTTCACGACCGGGTTGATCAGGGGGAGATCCTTTCCGGACAGGATCCTCCTGACGAGTGCTTCTGATGCAGGACGTGTCTTCGTAGGGTCTACCCCGACTCTCCAGAAGAAATCCCGGTATGCCCTGAAGAGGGGGTCGTCCTTTACCTGTTCCAGGGTATAGCGGGACCGTATCCTGATTACGATCTCTTCCCTGAGTGCATTGAACCGGGGGATTTCTCCTGTATTATCGATGGACCTGATCGTCCCTTCGACAACACAGAGACCGGGAAAGGCGGCCGGTATATCCTTGTGAAAGTCCATGCATACCTTCTCTGAATTGTGCTAAAAATACTGTTCTGTTCTGATGAGTGATGATGGGGTTAGAAAATATTGATTCACCTTCCGATTCTTCACGGATTAATCAAAAATTCAGGGAACAGTTTTTTATGTTAAATTGCCCGGTCCTTTCCTCTTCTTCCAATCATGAAATCACGATGAAAGGAGCGTTATTTTTATATTGGTTATCAGATAATATAACGCCCGGAATAAAAGAGAGAGGTGCAGGGAAATGCCAACTGATCCTGTCTGTTACATGGTAGTCGACGAGGATGAAGCGACCATCCGGAGTTCATACCGTGGGCAGGAATTCTTCTTCTGCTCGGAGTTCTGCAAAAAGAAGTTTGAGGAAGATCCTGCCCGGTATGCCAGACTTGCCCGGTCACTGGATATCGGGCCTGATATCAGCTGTTAGGAATATCTCCCCCTTTTCGGGCTCTCATGGTTTGTGGGCTTCCACTTCCAGCCGGACCATCCTGATATGAACAAGGCCTTTTGAATCCGGCGGATATCGTTCGAGATACGATTCTGCAAGGTCAGAGATGAAGCGATTCCTCCCGGAAACGGGAACCCTCCCTGTATAGGGAAGCCACGTTGTCCGAATCCATCCCGAGAGCCCTTCTTTTCCTGCCTGGACCATATCTTTTGGGATCAGTTCCACCCTGACCGGAATGAGGCCTGCGTCCCCGAGCAGTACCTTGTACTCCCCGGCCGTGAAGAAACGATAGGGGTTCGAAAAATCCATGAAATAGTCTTTCCAGGGATCCGAATGGATCATAGCGTCAGCCAGGTTCAGGATATCGCTCGCGTTCCCATGACCCCCCATCTGGAAGAAGACCCTTCCCTTGCGTTTCAGGCATCGGAAGACTCCCCGGAGCATCCTCGCATGGTCCGGAACCCAGTGAAGGGCTGCATTTGAGAATACAAGATCAAACTGGTTTATAAATGGGATATCCAGTGCGTCCATTTCAAGAAACGTGATGTTTGGAGTCAGGGAGCGGGGATACTTTTCTCTGGCAAGTCTGATCATGGATGCTGAATTATCGATAGCTGTTACACTCCCCTGCGGAACGCGGGAGGCAAGGAGGGCCGTGACTTTCCCGTCGCCGCATCCGATATCGAGAATGGATTCTGTTCCATTCAGATCAAGTTTCCCGATCATCTCCTCTGCCCACCAGTACTGGGCCCGGGAATGCGCCGCGTAATCAGCGGGATTCCACTCATATCGTTCCATGATGCGGTTCTCCAAGGGATTCGTGAACGTTTACGGAAAAAATATGCAGAGCAGGAAAGAAGAATGTTTGGACGTACGGGTTCCACCCCCCCCTCAATGACTTCCAAAAAATCCGCAGTCATCGTCAGGTTTAATCCCCGTGGGTCACAAGACGCATGCATGAATTCAACCCCTGCAGCCATCGCCGCACTGGCATCTTTCTGCATGCTTGCTTTAGTCCTTGCCGGGTGTACCGGCACCGGAATACCAGGCCCCTCCCCTCATGGTCAGACTACTGCTCCATCCGTATCGGAGACCCCTACCCCGTCCACGACTTTCCCTGCCAGTCACGGTTTTGAAAAAGATGTTGTTGAAGCGAATAACCGGTTTGCCCTTGACCTTTACACCCGTCTCGCAGACGATCCTGCAAACCGCAACGACAATCTCTTCTTTTCGCCCTTCTCTATCTCATCAGCGCTCGCGATGACCTGCGAAGGAGCACGGGGAACCACCGCCGGAGAGATCCGCTCGGTATTCCATTTCCCGGAGAACCAGAGTACCATGAGATCCGGGTTTGCCGAAATTATTGCGGGCATAACCAACAAGACGAACGCATACACACTCCGGACCGCTAACGCCCTCTGGGCAGAAAAGACATATGCCTTTCTCCCGGACTATATCAACACCGCGGAAAGGTATTACGGGGCCCGCGTAACGAACCTCGACTTCGTGAATGCACCCGAGGAAGCACGGATCACGATAAACAGATGGGTGGAGGGTCAGACAGAGAACCGTATCCGGGACCTCATTCCAAGGGGAGTCATCGATTCACAAACCTGCCTTGTGATCACGAATGCCATCTATTTCAAGGGAACGTGGAAAAAGCAGTTCGAGAAGGAGAAGACGACAGATGCAGTGTTCCGGACGGCCAACGGTTCAGCCGTACAGGTCCCGATGATGCAGCGGACGGACGAAAATGCGACGTTTGGATACATGGAGACGGAAACATACCAGGCACTCTCGTTGCCATACGAGTCAGGCGGGAGCCGGGACATCTCAATGCTCCTCATTCTCCCGAAAGGTGATTCACTTGCAGAGATCGAACGCTCTTTGGGTCCTGATATGTACGATGACATTTGTCATCGTCTCGTGGAAAAACGGGTCAAAGTCTTCATCCCGAGGTTCTCGCTCATGACCAGGTACTTCCTCCCCCGGGTGCTCTCGTCGATGGGAATGCCCCTTGCCTTCACTGCCGGTGCCGATTTTTCCGGTATGGACGGGAGGGGAGGTCTCTTCATTACGAATATTATCCACCAGGCATTCGTCGAGGTGAACGAAGAGGGGACTGAAGCGGCTGCTGCAACCGCGGTTATTTTGGGCAAGGGGATATCACCCCCTGAAGAAAAAATCCCCGTTTTCCGGGCCGATCACCCGTTTATCTTCTTCATCAGGGATAACGAATCCGGGAATATCCTTTTCATGGGACGGGTTGAAAATCCCGTCTCACCCTGATCCGGTTTTTACCGGAAAAGGAGAACGCCGCCCAACATTACGTTCACTCCCCTTTTTTCCGGCATGGCAGGGCCCTGTTTGATATGCGGGGTTTTTGCATCGCGGGATAGCAGGTATTTGACGGGTTTGCGCAGGTCATTTTTATTCGATCAGACCTTTTTTACCAAAGCCCTTTTTACGAGGTTATTTATGCCGCGGGAGCGATCTCTCCTGAACTGCATGAAAAAACACCGCATTGACCTGAAAGCCATTGCCCGCAAGGTAATGGAAAAGTATGGGTTTGTTTCCGATTTTCCACCCGCGGTGATAAGGGAGACCAGCTCAATTGAAGAGGTACAATCCATCGAGCCGGACAAAGACACCCGCGACCTCCGATCCCTCCTCTGGTCGTCGATTGACAACAGCGATTCAGAGGATCTCGACCAGGTGGAGTACTGCGAATCCCGGTCCGATGGGGAGATACGCGTCTTCGTTGCCATAGCGGATGTAGACTTCTTCGTGAGGAAGGGTTCGAATACCGACCGTCATGCCGCGTTCAATGGAACCTCGGTCTACCTGGGGGTAGAGACATTCCCCATGCTTCCGGATCACCTCTCCAAAGGTGTCTCCTCCCTCCTCCCGGGGAAAGACCGGAGGGCAGTTGTCATCGAGTACACTGTTCTTCCCGACGGCACCGTGAAACATGGGGCTATCTTTCGTGCAATCGTGAAGAACCATGCCAGGCTCGTGTACGAGGAGGTCGGAGACTGGCTGGAGGGAAAAGCACCTATTCCATCCGGTGTTTCCGGCGTTCCCGGGCTCGAGGAACAGATAAGGCTCCAGGCAGAGGTTGCCCGCCGGTTGCGCGCCCACAGGATGAAACAGGGAGCTCTTGACCTGGAGACGATCGAGGCGCAACCCGTGATGGAGGGCGGGGCCGTCAGGGGACTCGTCATCCAGGAACAGAACGCAGCCAGGCAGATCATCGAGGAGTTCATGGTGGCAGCGAACGGGACGATGGTGCATGTCCTCGGGGCTGCCGGTGTCCCCATGGTCCAGCGGGTCGTGCGGGTTCCTAAAAACTGGGATGGTATTGTCAGGACCGCTGCACAGTACGGGTTCCATTTGGCAGGTGAACCGGATTCAAAGGCCCTGGCACGGTTTCTCGACACGAGGAGGCGTGCCGACCCGGAACGGTTCCCGGACCTCTCCCTGACAATCGTGAAGCTCATGGGACCGGGAGAATATGTTCCCTTTGTACCGGGAGACACGCCCATCGGGCACTTTGCGCTTGCAGTCCTCGATTATACCCACTCAACGGCACCGAACCGGCGGTACGTGGACATCATCAACCAGCGGCTCCTGAAGGCAGTCCTGGATGGAAAGCCCATGCCCTATTCGGCTCACGAACTGGCAGGACTCGCCGAACACCTGACTGACAGGGACAAGGCAGCGGAGAAAGCTGCACGTTTCATGAGGAAAGTAGCCGCAGCAGTCATTCTCCGGGACCGGATAGGCCAGACATTTGATGCAATCGTGACGGGTGCAGCCGACAAGGGCACGTATGTCCGTCTCTTCGATCCCCCTGCGGAGGGCAGGGTTGTTCAGGGAGAGAGAGGTCTTTTCGTGGGAAACAAGGTAAAGGTCAGGCTTATTGACACCGACCCGGAACTCGGATACGTGGACTTTGCATGCGTCGGAAGGGATAAGCGATAGGGGGATAACGTTCATCTCCCGCCCCGTACCACCTTTCGCACATGCCAGCACCAGTCATCCTCGTTACAGGTTCCACGGACGGAATAGGCAAGGCCATGGTCCGGAAGCTGGCAGACTCCGATGCTGAAATCATCATCCACGGAAAGGACAGTGTAAAGGGCAGGGAAACAATCAGAGAAATAAAGGGGCTCTCGTGGAACCGGAACATTGACCTCATTATCGCGGATTTTTCCATCCAGGAGGAGGTCCGGAGAATGGCAGAAGAGATCAGGACCCGGTACAACCGTATCTCTGTCCTCGTCAATAACGCGGGCACCTATGAAAAAAACCGCACTCTTACTCCTGATTCCATCGAGCGGACGTTTGCGGTCAACTACCTTGCCCCATTCATCCTCACACACGAACTCCTCCCGCTCCTGAAGAGGAGCGCACCTTCCCGCGTGGTCAACGTAGCCTCGATTGCCCACCGCGATGTGCGGGAGATTGACTGGAACAATCTTCAGGGAGAGAAGAACTACGACGCATTTGGTGCCTATGCCCTCTCGAAGTTTGCTGATATTACATTTACCTATACACTATCGGAGAGAGCTGGGACAAGCAGAATTACGGTAAACTGTCTCCATCCGGGGGTCATTGCCACGAAACTGCTTCATGCCGGATTCCCCGGGATCCGCGGCAAACCACCCTCAGAAGGAGCACGAATACCCCTCTTTCTTGCCCTTTCGCCCGAGGCAGCAGGTATTACCGGAAAGTACTTCGAGGAGAGTATCCGCCCGGTTCCTTCCTCTGCGCTGACGTACGATAAAGATGTCCGGTCACGCCTCTGGAAGGTTGCCGAAGACCTTACGTGGATCGGGAAAGAACTTTAAGGAGAAGTCCGGGAAAGGATTAAACGAGAGAAAAATAAGCAGCCCGCAGCTCCAGATGAAGCACAAAGCCCGGAAGAAACGGGGATATGCACGTAGTAGGTAGCAAAGGATATTTTTCTTCCTGCACCGGGTGGGGGGAATGTCGCGGGCACATCCCTGAAAATTATCAAAGAGAGGTCAGTACCTTTTTCATCTTTCTCGCATTCCCAAGCATCGCATGGTCGTTATTAAAGAACACGTAGACTCTCCGGGGGGAGAGATCAAGGATAGTCCCTGCAGTCTTTTCCAGTTCTTCATCAGAATAATCGTGGCTGTACCAGCCACGCCTCCCGTGCATCCGGAGGTAGATACAATCCCCCTCAAATATCCTGTTTTGGACAACAGGGGAATCAACGGAGACGAGTGTTACTACCTCCTGCAGTCTCTTGCAGAGGGGGGCATTCCCCAGCAGGTCCGGGTTCCGGATCTCGAGGGCAAACCGACGCCCCAGACCGCATGATTCTGCAAACCGGAGGAGGATATCCGGATCGGAAAAGCGGGGATGTGCCTGGAAGAGGTAGAAGTCTACGAAGGGGTCAAGCGGGATGAAAGCCTCCCGGAACCTTTTCCAGAGAACACCCGCTGCCTCGTTGAACCTGTGCGTATGGGTAACACCACGGTGGACCTTGACGGCCCATGCAAGTTCCCGACCCTTCCGGGACCAACCGAGGATCTGGTTCCTGAATGGAAACCGGTAGAAACTTGCGTTCAACTCGACTGCATTCAGCCCGGAGTTCTGAATGTACCAGTCAAGGTTTCCCCCCTCGTTCCAGTCATAGGACCAGCCGCTGGTCCCGACAAAGACCTCCATGGTCAGGACTCCCCCCTAACGAGAGAAAAACCTTGTTCCACGATGCAGCAGCCTGACCGGTTGCGGCAATCACTGGTTCCGGTTCCATCTCTTTTGTCCAGTCTTTCCTCTTCTCTGCCCCTGTATCTGCTGCCGGTAATCGGGCATCCGTGGTTTTTTGAAGGAGGTGATGCCCGCGGCTCCCCGGTATGTTTCAAAAGTCCTGTTCCTGGCATACCTTCATTATACCTTCATGTGAATACATTTCGCCTATGAAGGATATCGTCGCGACAAGGAGAATGGAAAACGGAATTGCATGTTACTATGGAGAAAAGGGAAAGGAGGAATTCGAGACCTTCAATTACAATGAGCTGATTGACATGAAAATTAACGCCCTCGACCTCCTGAACGACCCGAAAAATTACGCAGTTGATCCTGTGAATCACAAGGTCGTAATGAAAAAGTAATCACTGCACTTTTTTTCCAGCCGGTAAGACCCCTCCCCGATACCAGGAAATATTACCGGGAGACTGCTGTTGGAAGACAGGCGATTTCATAGGTATTTTACCGTCTGGTCTGCTTCATTTCCAAAAAAGAAAGGCTCGTCCTGCCATGTATCCGTATTCTGCATTTCTCCGGAAATTTGACTGAGAGAGATAATCAGGGAAGAGGAGGCACGCCTTAGCCCCGGGCACGCTTCAAATCTCATGAGAATCCGAATAACATCATGATACAGCCCACGTAGGCACCGAGCATGACTGCCCCCCATGTCCTTGTTATGGCACTCTGCTGAAAAACCAGGATAAGGACGGCAAGCGAGAAAGCAAGGAGTATGACGAGGTTCCACGGAACCGGGACGGGGAGGATAAAAAAGAGGGAATTGAGACCGAGGATAAAGATGAGGTTGAAAATGTTGCTGCCCAAAACGTTTCCAACCGCAAGATCGATGCTTCCCTTGAGCGTGGCCGCAACAGACGTCGCGAGTTCCGGCAGAGACGTTCCGATTGCTACCAGGGAAAAACCGATCAGGAACTCGGGAACCAAAAATAAACGTGCGATATCGACTGCACCTGCAAGGAGCAGGTGTGCCCCTGTTATGACCAGGAAAATTCCCAGCACCGTTATGGCAAGGGAATATTTCAGGGGTCTGGGGGTGCAGGTGACCGCATCCGGCTTTTCCTCCAACCGGGGGAGACGGATGAGAATCAAGCAAAAAGAGGTGAGAAATACGATTCCGGTGATGATATCCAATGTTGCCCGCAGGGAGAAGAGAATAAAAAGCCCTGTTGCAAGGATCATGATCACCATGTCCCGCTGAACATTCATCTTCCCCGATTCCCGGGAAATTGCATCAGGCCTGACCAATGCGCATATCCCAAGGATCAGGGCGATATTTGCGATATTACTCCCGATGATGTTCCCCATGCCGACACTGAAGTTCCCGAGGCTGAAAGCCTCTGTGGTCACCACGAGTTCCGGGAGCGAGGTCCCGAATGCGATGACAGTCGTCCCGACAAAGAGAGGCGAAAGACCCATCCCCAGGGCCACGTCTTTTGCACCGTCCACCGTGATGTCCGCACCTTTCACGAGGAGGAGAAGACCGGCGATGAAGAGAAGGAACGGCAGGAGCATGGGAGCCCTTGAGAAAAGCGGGGGAAAGGATCACTCATGAACTTTTGGATCACGGGGTAATGCCGCCCGGCATCACCCCGCCACTCAACCAGTCTCCCGGAGATGTCAAATAGGGGAAATATCACACCATGGTACAGGGAGGGCCCTCTTCCCGGTTACTTCCATGTCCCGCCGCCGAAAAATACCCATCCGTCCCGGGCTCTCACCCGGGACACTTGCAGTGGATGGGAAGCACACGAAAGGTCCCGTGGGCATCACTGTCATCGACTACGATGCAACGCACTTTTCAGAGAAAAAGGTCTCCGCCGTCGAGGAATGTTATCCCTTCAGGGATACGGGGACAGTCACGTGGATTAACATCGACAGCCTCGGGAACACGGAAGTGATCGAAAAGCTCGGGAACCATTACAACATTCACCCCCTCATCCTCGAGGACATCCTCAATACCGGACAACGCCCGAAGATCGAGGATCTCGATGGTTATCTCTACGTGAACCTGAAGATGATCCGGCTCGTGGGGGAGAGAAAGGAGATACTGATAGAACACGTCAGCCTCATCATGGGCTCCAACTTCCTCCTTACGTTTCAGGAAGATACAGGTGGAGATGTTTTCGATCCGGTGAGGGAGAGAATACGTAAGGAAGGGCGAATACGCAAGTTCGGACCCGATTACCTGGCGTACGCTCTCATCGATGATATCGTGGATCACTACTTCCTCGTCATCGAACACCTTGAGGAGGTCGTCGAAGACCTCGAGGAAGAGATCGTGCGGAATGCGACGCCGGCTCTTCTCCATAAGATCACGGCACTCAAGAAAAAGATGATAACGTTACGAAAGTCCATATGGCCCCTGCGGGAAGTCATCAGTGGCCTCGAGAGATCGGACTCGCCGCTGGTCAAGGACAGCACCCGGATTTACCTGCGTGATGTGTATGACCATGTCATCCAGGTCATAGACACGCTCGAGACAATCCGTGAAATGGTGTCTGGCATGATTGATATCTACCTCTCGAGCCTCTCTTTCCGGATGAACGAGATCATGAAGGTCCTGACCCTCATCGCAACCATATTCATTCCGCTCACGTTTGTCGCAGGGGTCTACGGGATGAACTTCCAGTATATGCCGGAGCTGACGTGGGAATACGGGTATTACACCGTCTGGGGAGTGATGATTTCCATCGTCGCGATCATGCTCGTTTACTTCAGGAAGAGGCAGTGGATATGAACGGGTTGAGACCCGGATGAACCGCGGCCGGAAACCGGAACGCCCGGGAGATGTGAAGAACTGATGGAAACCCTCCTTGCAATAGTACTCGCGGTTGCTCCAGGTATTTTCTGGTTGCTCTTTTTTTATTCCAGGGACAGGTACGACCCCGAACCTCCCGTCTGGGTAATGCTTGTCTTCCTCCTCGGCGGGGCAGTCACGTTTCCCATCGGAATCCTCGAGGGAAGTCTCCTGGCAATATCAGGGGGATTCCTTGGATCAGTCTTAATTGCTCCAGTCTTCGAAGAACTCGCAAAATACTGGGTCGTTGAAAAAACGGTCTACCGGACCCACGTCTTCGATGAACCGGTCGATGGGATCGTTTATGCCGCTGCGGCCGGGCTTGGGTTTGCAACTCTCGAAAACACCCTCTATGTCCTCTCAGCCCTCGACGAGTCATTCCTCTTTGCTCTGCAGACTGCAGTTCTCCGCGGTATCCTCTCTGTCCCGGCGCATGTCCTCTTCTCCGTGGTGTGGGGTTTTGCCCTCGGGGTCTCGCAGGGGGGATCCCGAAGAAGACACGATCCCATCGTCCTCTGGGGGCTTTGCCTTGCCGTCGGGGCCCATGCCCTCTTCAACCTTCTCCTCGTGTCCGGCACCGGTATCCCTGTCCTCTTCCTCTTCCTCGTCCCGCTCCTCTGGATGGTGGCGATAAACCGTGTCCGGGATGCACTCGCCCTCTCACCGTTCTCGGGGAGGTGGTGAGCGCCGGGGCTGGAGGGGGGTGGGAATGGCAGGTGTACCTGCACAAAGAGACCAGTGATGATGCTGGCAGGAAAAGCCAGAGAAAAGAGGATGTGGCGTCTTCAGCGATCGAAACGCCTCAGGATAACGATTTCGACGGGGATCTCCTTCCGGTCTCTCCTGTGAAAGGAGAATTGCCGCTTCAAAGGGAGGGTTCCCTGGATAACACCCTCGATCTCTGCCCTCCCCTCGACGAAACCCTTTAGAAAAGAAAGGCTTCCCCTGTTGAAGATACCATAGGTCACGGGGGCAATTACCAGGGCCGCGTTTACGAAAGGCCTGTCAGCATGGGGATTCTGGGCACCGAATGGCGGGTTCATGACAACCGTATCCATCGGCCCCACGCGGTCGACAAGTCCCGGATCATTGATATCGCCCTGGATGAAAACGGGGGACACTCCCTTTCTGGCGGCATTCCGGGCTGCAACTGCAATTGCATCGGGATCGATCTCCATACCCGTAACGGAGGATGCACCGAGGAGTGCAGCACCGATTGCAAGGATCCCGGTACCGCTCCCGAGGTCACACACACGTCTTCCCCCGATATCCCCCCTCATGTAAGCGTGGTAGAGGAGACGGGCTGCAAGGTCAGGGGGCGTGGTATACTGTTCCCGGTGGGAAGTAGGCTTTTCGAACCCTTCAAGTCCGGAAAGATCCCTCTCAAGCTGCTTTAGTTTCATTTTGCATCATTGCATCTCGTCGATGGTATACGAGGAGAAATCTGTCTCGCCGGTGAGGATCCGGAATTCCTGCGGGGTGAGAACAGGGGCGGGGAACCGCGGCTGGTCATCATATGCAAGGCGGGGGCATGCAAAGTTGACGTAGGCAGGAAACCCGAGGTTGAGGAGTTCGCCGGGATCGACCTCGCGCATCAGCAGGATTACCGCGTTTGGGCATCCCGATGCCATCTCGCGGGCGAGGGAAAGCCTGTTCTGCCCGGTCTTTGAGCTGACGATGAACCCAAAGGCATCAGCGGAACGTGCCTTCTCGATCAGGGCAAACCTCTTTCTTAAGAACCTGTCCTCGTCCACTTCACGGGCTGTCCCCGTGAGCGGATCCAGCGCAATCACCCTCTTCCCGGTTGCCAGCCGAACTCCGAGCGGGTGAAAAATCCCTGTCCCGACATAAAGAATCTCTTCCACGGAGGGGATGCGTGCCGCTTCGAATGCACATCCAAGGATCTGTCCCTCGCTGCACCCCCGTGAACCCGGCCGTGTCACGGCCCCGATCCCGCTGTCTGCAAGTACCCTGACCATTGCAGGGAGGAGATGCACGTGCTGGGCGGTCGTTACAAGGCCTATTGTGGATTTCCTGAAGTGGTGCACTGCCCCTTTGAGGACACCCGGATCAAAATCGACTGAAACGGGCTCAAAGATGACTTTGGGGTCGGGATCCCCGAGAGGTGTGTGGCCAAAATGTACCAGGGCATCAACGAGGCGCAGAGCATCGGACGCAAGGTCACACGCCCCATAGCACGGGTCAGCACTTACAATCACGGAAAAACCCTCTTTTCTCAAAAAAAGAGCGATTTCACGGGCTTTCCGTTTCATTCCCTCGGGGAACTGGAGCGCAATTGACTGAACGTTCCGCCTTCGGAGTTCACCGGCAAGCTCAGAATATCCGGTCAATCACACGCACCCTGTCGGTTACCTCCACGCTCACCAGCGTCTTGTAACTCCGTCCGATATCGGGTTTTCCCCTTTTAATCACGAAACAGACATCCTTCACCGTGGCGCCTGCCTGGTCCAGGGCCCAGAGAAGAGCCCTTGTGGTACCTCCCGTGCTGATGACATCATCGACAATAACGACACGGTCCCCTTTCCTGACACCGTTGAGGTAGATCTGGCCTTTCGAGTATCCCGTGGCCTGGTGGACGGCAACCTCGCCCGGAAGGCGGTACTCTCTCTTGCGGACGATGTTCACCGGTATGTCTGTCACGAGGGAGAGAGCGATACCGATGGGAATCGCCATTGCCTCGGCCGCTATGATTCTGTTCACCCCGTCAAGATCGAGCACCTTGACAAGGGCCGTGCAGACTTCCCGGATAAGGGCCGGGTCGACTTCCGGGACTCCGTCCGTAATGGGGTGGATGAAATAGTTATACTCGCCCCGCTTCACGATGGGGGCATTTTCAAGGGATGCGATAAGGCGTTCAAGCATGGATATCACCGATGTCTTTTAGGAATGATTCAATGATTCCGGCATGCACGTGCGGCATGCACACGATGCGGAGGTGGCCTTCCCGTGTCCATGAGACCCTCCAGGGGGCCGGGACATTCGTTTTTGCAAAGGTTGCGACATTCACGTCGGGTGTCACGATACGCGGGATCCCAAAGGCTTCCATCCCATCGATAAGCCGCCACGTGTTCTTCATGCAGCCGGCCACGATGTCTCTCATGCCCTCCTTCCCGAGGTACTCGAGGACGGCCAGGGCGCCAGCCACCGGTCCCCCCGGTCTGGTCCCGGATAACGTGAATTCCTGCCTGACGGAGAGGTAGGGGGTGTCGACCGCAAGGGAACTGAAGGCATCCTTTTCCCGGATGAGGAGGACTCCTGCCGGTATGGTGCTCATCCCCATCTTGTGCGGGTCAACTGCAATGCTGCTGACCCCGGGCAGGGAAAAGTCAAATGGCGGGGCATCATCGAGGAAAGGAAGAACCATCCCTCCGAATGCGGCATCGACATGGAGGAAGATGCCGAAATCGGCTGCAATAGAGGAGAGTTCCCGGATTGGATCAACGACTCCGTATTCCGTTGTGCCGGCAACCCCCACGAGGGCGCACGTGTTGCGGTCGATGAGTTCCGGGACCCTGTCAGTATCCATCCTGAATTCACGGTCGAGTGGCACGGTCCGCATCTCCAGGTCGAGGATGTCGCATGCTTTCTGGAAAGAGAAATGAACTGATCGGGGGACCACCACGTTGGGCGTCCTTGATCCCGAGAGTCTCTTTGCTATCCTGAGTGCCTGGATATTCGATTCGGTCCCGCCGGACGTTGCATAGCCGTAGGCCGCAGGCAGGGATAAGAGCGTGCCCAGACGCTCGATGAGGAGCGATTCAAGCGACGCAGTCCCGGGAAAAAGACCGGGGTCTCCGAGATTTGTCTCGAGGAAAAGGGAATGGGCCCGGGAAGCAACCGGGTGGGGTATGGTGCACATGGAGCTCAGAATATACTCGTGGCTCACATCTTCCTGTCTCTTTGCGGAAAGGAAGGAAAAAAGGTCGTCGATGGATCGGCCCTTTTCACGCATTCCGGGATCTCGCGTTCTCCAGGATGATCTGCTGCTCTGTCCTCGCAACGGTCTCACGGATCTTTGCGATGGCATCGATATTTGCAGAGACACTCGTTATACCGTGCTCGACGAGCCACCTGACCATCGGAGGTTCCGATCCCGCCTGCCCGCATATGGAGATCTCCACGCCATGTTTCCGGCAGCACCTGATCGCGGAATCGATCAGGGCCAGGACCGCAGGGTGTTTTGGCTCGTACATGCTGGCAACGTTCTGGTTGTTCCGGTCGATGGCAAGAGTATACTGGACAAGGTCGTTCGTGCCGAAGGATGCAAAACGAATCCCTGCCCTGATGAAATCCTCGATCAGGATGGCGCTGCTCGGGATCTCTATCATGACACCGAGCGTCACCTTATCCACGTCAACCCCCCATTTCCTCATCATCTCGCGGGCCCGGATAAACTCTGACGGGTGGGATACCATGGGGAACATGATCCCGAGGTTATCGTAACCCTGCTCCCAGAGTCTCCTGAATGCCTCGACCTGGAGCCTGAACTGGTCAGGGGACTGGAGGTCCCTGCGGATACCGCGCCACCCGAGCATGGGGTTATGCTCGACGGGTTCGTCCTCTCCCCCGGCCATGTTCCTGAACTCATCGGTAGGTGCGTCCAGAGTCCTGACCCACACGGGCTTGCCGTAAAAAGCATCGAGGACGGTCTTGATACCGTTGTAGAGTTCCTGGATGAACTCTTCCTCGCGTCCGTTTGCAATGAACCATCCCGGTGTTTTATTCAGACCGAGGATCAGGTGTTCGATCCGGAGCAGACCGACACCATCGGCACCCGTTGCGGCGGCACGTTCTGCAGCCTCGGGCATCGAGACGTTGACCTTGACGCTCGTTGCAGTGATGATCGGTGCGAACCCGGCGGACACGACCTTCTCCGGCTTCTCCCTGGGAATATCGACTTCGCCTTCGTATATGAACCCTTTCTCGCCATCGACTGTTACCAGCTGGCCGGGCTTGAGGACCTGCGTTGCCGTTTTGGTCCCGACCACTGCCGGGGTCCCGAGTTCCCTGCTCACGATTGCTGCATGGCACGTCATGCCTCCTTCGTCCGTGACGATAGCGGCAACCCGGCGCATTGCCGGTACCATATCGGGATTCGTCATCCTTGTGACAAGGATGTCACCTTCCTTCACTTTCCCCGCATCCCTGGCGTCGTGAATGATGACCACCCTGCCGCTTGCAATTCCCGGCGAGGCACCCTGCCCCTTGAGAATGATTGTCTGGGTGCCCGCCCTGCCTGCGCCTGATTCCTCCCTTTTTCCCGTCCGAATCGTTGTGATGGGGCGTGACTGGAGGATATAGATGGTATTCCCGACAATGGCCCATTCAACGTCCTGGGGAACACCGTAGTGGTTCTCGGCTATCTTTCCATATTTTGCAAGTTTTGCAACCTCTTCATCGGAGAGGAGGGGGGCGTCCTGGAGTTCCTTTGGGACTTCCACCGTCTTGGTACCATGATCCCCGTCAGAGACTATCTGGAACCGCTTGTTTGAAATGAGACGGTCGACCACTTTTCCTGTCCGCATATCAAAAACGTATTTGTCCGGGGAGACAGACCCTGATACCACCGATTCTCCAAGACCCCATGAACCCTCGATGATGGAGACATCTTCGCCGGTCACGGGGTGGGATGTGAACATGACCCCTGCCTTTTCGGATCTGACCAGTTCCTGGACCACAACGGCGATGTTGACACTCCTGTGGTCGAATCCCTGCTTTGCCCTGTAGTAGATGGCCCGGGCTCCATAGAGGGATGCCCAGCACCGCTGGACTGCATCGATGAGGTTTTTCTCTCCGCTGATATTGAGGTAGGTCTCCTGCTGGCCTGCGAAACTTGCATCAGGAAGGTCTTCGGCTGTCGCACTGGACCGGACTGCCACAACCATCCTGCCGTTATCCATCTTCCTGTATGCATCACGTATCTTCTGCTTAATGGATGCCGGCATCTTTGCTTTCAGGACGGCCTGTTTTGCTTTCTCAGCCGCGTTCTCAAGCTCGGCGCTGTTCTCGACATCCAGTCTCTCGAGCTCGGAAAACAGGGTTTTTTCAAGGCCGGTCTCGACCAGGAACTGGCGGAACGCATGGCTCGTGACGACAAAGGCCCGTGGGACAGGAAGCCCGATTGCCGACATTTCACCAAGTGACGCTCCCTTGCCCCCTACTGCAGCAATATCTTCTTTCCGGATCTCCTCGAGCCAGAGAATATCAGGCATCTCTCTCATTCGCGCACCACTATTATTCTGCGTCACTCCCCGTTTAATACATTCTCATTCCACGGCCCGGAAGATTCCAGGATGGCAGAGTGGTCACAAGGAAAGGACAATGTCGGTCCCTCCAGGTCCCCTGTCGATAATAATCCTCAATATGTATCAGGCCTATAGTATCTGGGAATTTATGGCGGATTTTAAAATACTGGTCAGCGATCCCCTTGCAGATGAAGGCCTGGAAATTCTGCGCCGGGAGTGTTCGGTCGATGTGAAGACCGACCTTACCGAGGATCAGCTCGTGCAGATCATAGGGGATTACGATGCTTTGCTCGTGCGGAGCGGGACAGATGTAACCGCAAGGGTTATCGAAGCAGGAAAGAGGCTCCGGTTCATCGGACGTGCAGGTGCCGGTGTTGACAATATTGACATGGAAGCTGCCACGAAGAAAGGCATCATCGTGGCAAACGCCCCGGAGGGAAACACCCTCGCAGCCACCGAGCATACCATGGCAATGATGCTCTCCCTTGCCCGGAACATCCCCCAGGCAAATGCATCCCTGAAGAAAAAGGAGTGGAAGAGATCAAAGTTCATGGGGGTCGAACTGAATGAGAAGACACTCGGTATCGTGGGACTCGGCAGGATAGGGCGCGAGGTTGCCAAGAGGGCCCAGGCCATGGGTATGCATATCGTCGGGTACGATCCGTTCATCACGCGGGACCGGGCAGCCCAGATGGGTGTCGAGGCTGTTTCGCTCGAGGAACTTTTCAAAGCTGCTGACATTATCACGGTGCATACCCCCCTCATCAAGGAGACCCGCCACATGGTGAACGAGAAGACAATCGCCATGATGAAGGATGGCGTCAGGATCATCAACTGTGCCCGTGGAGGGATCATCGACGAAAAAGCCCTTTATAACGGACTGAAATCCGGCAAGGTTGCCGGCGCAGCCCTCGACGTTTTCGAGGAGGAACCCCCCCTGAACTCCCCCCTCCTTGAACTCGACCAGGTGATTGTGACACCTCACCTTGGAGCGAGCACAATCGAGGCCCAGAAGAACGTTGCTGTATCGATTGCAAAGCAATGTATCTCGGTCCTGAAGGGGGGTTCTGCAAAATATGTCGTCAATGCTCCCATGATCCCGCCTGAACACGCGGATACGATCGAGCCCTTTGCCAGTCTTGCCGAAAAGATGGGGCGTTTCCTGACGCAGCTTGTGTCAGGGAGGATGGAGAAGGTCGAGATAATCTATGGTGGCGAGCTTGCGACCCTCGGGAACAACACGCGGTTCATCACGCTGATGGCACTCAAGGGGCTCCTCGATCCCATCCTCCAGGTCCCTGTCAATATCGTCAATGCGGAGCTGATTGCAAAGGAGAGGGGAATTTCCGTTGCCGAGACCATGACCCGTGACTCCGGCGGTTTCAAGAGTCTTGTCACCATCAGGGTGAAGACCGATACGATGGAAGAGACGATGAGTGGAACTGTTTTCATGAAAGGACGGTCGCGCATCGTTTCGATCGGTGGCTACACGATGGACATGATTCCGGAGGGCTACGTCATCGTTTCCAGGCACCTCGACAAACCCGGTGTTATAGGCCGCGCTTCCACGATACTTGGGAAAGGGAACGTGAATATTGCAGGGATGCAGGTCGGGAGAATCAGGCCGGGCGAAGAAGCTATCATGGTTCTCAACGTTGATTCCGAGGTCACTCCCGAGATGATGGAAGAGATTCGCTCGATGCCCGGAATATTCACGGCAGTCTTTGCAAAAATATCGGATACTTTAATCTGAAGTGGTTTTGCTCTGTCGCTGACCGGATAGGGGGTTTTATCCCTCTTTTTTTCCGCTGTCATTTTCATATCAGTGCTGATTGTTTCGATCCGGTGTGTGAAGGCCAGGCGATACCAGAAAAGAGAACAATTTTATACTGTGTTCACCCACATTTCTCCGCACAAATTGACCAATCCTGCGGGCTCGTGGTCTAGCTGGTTATGACGTCGCCTTGACATGGCGGAGGTCAGGAGTTCGAATCTCCTCGAGCCCATTTCCTTTTGTTTTCTCCATTTGTTTTTGGAAAAATGGATCAATCGATCCATGCCTTTCACGTTTCGAAACCCGAATCCAAACTGCATGGTTTTTTATCCCCTGCCTGACCAATTTCATAAAAGGGGGGTCCTGCCGAGTGCTCTCTCTTCTCTATGTGGATGACAAGCCCGAGTTCCTGGATCTCGTGAAACTTTTCATGGCAAAGAGGGGCCGGTTTTCCATCAGTACCTGCCAGTCTGCATCTGAAGCCATCAAAGACCTTTCCATGAACCGGTACGATGTGATAATCTCCGATTACTACATGCCGGGAATGGATGGCCTTGCATTTCTCCGCACAATCAGGGGAATGGGAGATCAAACTCCTTTCATCATGTGCACGGGTTTTGGGGGTGATTCAGAGGAGAAAGAGGCCCTCGGTGCAGGTGCCGATTTCTACATCGTGAAGGGCGGGGACTCGGGAATTTTCTTTGATCTCCTCTGCAGGGCTGTTTCCACCGTTATCAGGAATAAAGGTGAGAGGATTGGTCCGGATAGTGCCCGGGGACCACAGTGATATCCAGGTCATGACCCATGTACGATGAATCTGCCCTCCGGAGGTGGATGGGACTTGAAATGCGGAAGATTAACGAAGGGGTAGCGGACACACGTGTCTCCCTCCATGCCCTTCTCATGATGGAAAAACCGGTGACCGTCACGAAGGGCGGGCAGGAGTACCGGTTCGATAAAAGAGTCCTGGAAGACATTGCATCGAGGCTCCCGGTTGTCCTCCAAAAGAAGCTCCGGCTCCCCGTCATATTCTACTACGACATGGAGGTTCCCACCAGTTGTTTCCTTTCGGACAGGGTTGCCTTTGAAGCCCTCCAGGAGATGGGGGAATTGTCCCGTGAAAGGGTGTGGGAAGGGGGGAGGGTCTTTGTTGGAAGGGCAATTGTCTTTGCACTCATGCGTTCGTACCCGACGGTTTTCCAGATAATGATGCGATGAAGAAGGCGGGGCATCAGCATGGGACATCTCCACTGGTTTTTTATAGAAAAATGCAGATGACTATCGCTATGGGTGAGACTTGTCCGGGGGATTGAGTGCATGAACGGTGGCATCCTTATCGTTGAAGACGACCCGGTCATCAGCCAGCTGATCGGGTGGAGACTGGAAAAGATGGGTTTTTTCGTGAGTGGAAAAACCCCGACAGCAGAGGAAGCCCTTGATAAGATAAAGGACGGGAGACCGGACCTGATCCTCATCGATATCAACCTTCCCGGCACGATGGACGGTACCGAACTTGCCCGGACAATCAAGGAACAGTTCCAGATCCCCTTCATATTCCTCACTGCATACACCGACAGCGAGACCATTTCCCGGGCCATCGACACAGAACCTGCCGGTTACCTCATAAAACCTTTCAAGGACGAGGAACTGAAGGTAATGATTGAACTTGCACTCCGGCACGCAAAGAAAGGGTAATATCACAGTTGGTTTTTGGGGAGACTGGAGGAAGAAGAACACGATTGCAGAGCAGGGTGGGAAAAAAGGGGAATACTGCATGGGTTTCATTCTTAAATCGGCCTGCTTTTTTCTTTTCCTGGCACTCGTCCTGCAGCCTGCCATCAGTGCCGCGGATGACTGTGGATGCGGCGGTGGTGGCACCACGGGAGACAGCAGCGATATCTCGTCCGGGGGTTACGGATCCTCAGAAGATCCCATGATTCACCTCGTCAGGGCACGCGAATTCCTGTCCCGGGGTGATCTTCCGATGGCGATGGCCGAGTGCAGGGAATCACTCACACTGGATCCCCATAATGTTCAGGCTCTCCTCCTCGAGGGAGAGATCCTCTTCCGGATGGGAAGGTACGGGGAGGCAGCGGAGGCGTTCCGGAAGGTGACCGGGATGTACCCTTCGGAGGAGGAAGCATACACACGGCTTGGGAACACCTACCTGCTCCTCGGAGATTATCGTTCTGCAGAGAAGGCATACACACGGTCTCTTGCAATCCGCCCCAATGATCCTGTCGTCCGGGAGAACCTGGAGAAAGCCGTGAGGCTGTCCGGGCAGGAGAACCCGTCTCCCGGGAAGGAGATCTTTGAGAATGGTACCGTGACAGGAACGGCCCCGCGCACCCGGGCGGAATCCCCCGAGCCTGCGGAACTGACCACTCCCCGCGAAGAAAAAGCTGTTCCCCTGTCTTCTCGTACGCCTACCACCGATCTTTCACCCGTTCCCTTCCTGATTGCGCTTGTTGTTACCGCCTTCATAACCCGGAGCGAAAAAAAGGGATCAAAGACTATTCTCTCCCTGAAGGGATTGGGATGAAGGAAGGCACGACCAACATCCTCATCACCGGGCCTCCCGGCTGCGGGAAAACAACCCTTATCAAAAATATCATTTCGGACCTCTCTTTTCTCTCTCCTGTGGGGTTTTATACGGAAGAGATTCGCGAAGGGAAAATGAGGGTAGGGTTCCGGGGTGTTTCCCTCGATGGACGCACATTCCTGCTTGCCCGTTCCGGGTTTTCGTCCCGTTTCCGGGTGGGTAAGTACGGGGTCGACAAAGCGGGGTTTGAATCATTCCTCGCGACGATCCCGTTTCAGGACGCCGGATTTGTCGTTATTGACGAGATAGGGAAAATGGAGTGCATATCCGGGCAGTTCTGCCATCTCGTGGAAGATTTACTCTCCTCGGAAAAATGCCTTCTTGCAACAATTGCTTCAAGGGGTACCCCGTTTATCGAGGCAATCAGGCAACGGGACGACGTGGAGATCCATCTCATCGACAGGAAAAACCACATGGATATTGCAGGAAGGGTAAAAGAACGCATCCGTGCCCTGATCGAAAGGACCTGATCCATTCATTTTCCCGGTTAAGGGGAGGATCGTGTCCCGCCACATCCCCGGTCAGGCGGCATGGCGACAGGGTAACCCATATGTGTCAACAGATCATAAAAACAGGTAATCTCTATGGAATCCATGAAATCCGTTATCCTGGCAGGGGGAGTCGGGACCAGGCTCTGGCCCCTCTCGAGGACATATAATCCCAAGCAGTTCCTCAAGATGAACGGGACATCTCTCTTCCAGGAGACATACAAAAGGGCCATGCGTTTATCGAAACCTGAAGACATCTATGTTGTCACCCACAGGGACCACCACTATCTGGCTTTGAATCAGATCGAGGAATTGAACCAGAACGTTCCGGATGGGCGTATCCTGTCCGAGCCTGTGGGGAAGAATACACTCCCGGCAATCACCTGGGCGATACTCGAGATAGAAAAGGAGTCTGGTGAATCACTCGTTGCCGTGTTCCCCAGTGACCATTACCTCGGCGAGGATGCAATGGATGAGATCGCTGCGGCAGGCAGGATTGCCGGGGACTTCCTTGTTACGTTCGGGATTCCGCCCACTCACCCCCACACGGGATATGGATATATTGCACCGGGAGACCCCCTCTCCCTCGGGTTCAGGGTGAGCAGGTTCCGGGAGAAACCGGACTGGGAGACTGCAAGGGTCTTTGTGGATGCCGGTTATCTCTGGAACAGCGGTATGTTCCTCTTCTCGACAGGTACTTTTCTCGGGGAGCTTGAGCGGCTGCAGCCCGGGATATACGTCCCCATGAGGGAAAAAGGCGTTGCCTCATACCCCGAATTGCCCTCTCTCTCGGTTGATTATGGGCTCCTCGAGGTTTCCGACCGCGTTGCAGTCGTGCCACTCCGGGCCAGATGGACGGACCTCGGGACGTTCCGCGCATGGTACGATTTCAAGCAGCACGACAGCCATGGCAATGCGGGAGAGGCGGAATTTATCGATTCTGAGGGTAATTTTGTGCATGCCCCCGGGAAAAAGGTTGCACTGGTCGGCGTTAAGGATCTCGTCCTCGTCGACACGGGCGATGCCCTCCTTGCCTGCCGGATGGATATGACAGAGAGCGTCGGAAACCTCGTAAAGGTTCTTAAGAACCGCGGTGATACAATCACGGACTATCACCTCCAGGTACACCGTCCCTGGGGTTCTTACACCGAACTCGAGAGATCGCGGTTCTACCGGATCAAGAGGGTTACAGTCAAGCCGGGAAAGAAACTCTCCCTCCAGATGCATCACCACCGGAGCGAGCACTGGATCGTTGTCAGTGGCATGGCTGATGTCATCCTCGGGGATCGCACGATTCACCTGAGACAGGGCGAGAGTACATTTGTCCCGGCAGGAATCAGGCACCGGCTGGCGAACACGGGAAAAATCCCCCTTGAAGTTATCGAAGTCCAGATCGGCGAGTACCTCGAGGAAGATGATATCACGCGATTTGCCGATGATTACAACAGGATATGATGGAAATACCGGGCACGGACTCACTCATCACCTGCCTCTGTCACGGGATGGGTAGCAGGATTCCCTGTGATCACGGGGCAGCGGCGTATTGCACCGGGTGATGCCGGGAATGCCGGGCTGATCGCCCGGGAGGTCAGGGCTTACAGATGTCTCCACTCGCAAAGGATACGGTCATGGTCGTCCATGGTGCGGAGATATTTGATACGGGAAATGCCGCGTGGCTCTTTTCGGTCCTTGCACCGTGCAGGATTGTCGTTGCCGGCATCATGGCCCGTGTGGCTGCGGAAGAGTCCGGGCTTCCCTGCGAATTTGCAGACATTCCCCCGAGCATGGTGATGAGGAGGCTCCACCAGCCCTGTTTCCTTGCGAACCGGGGAAAGAGCCCTGAATCGGGCCGCATTTTCGGTGAGATCGTGGCCCGGCGGGTCGGGGATGAGGGAATCATCCACGTCGAATGTGCATCGGGGGAGGTCATATGCTGGAACAGGTACCCGGATGACCTCGCGAGGGAGATAGCCACGCTGACAGGCTATTCCCTGGTCAGCGGAGTCACCATGCCGGAAGGGACGGAGCCGGGAACCCGGGTCATCCGGGGATGCCTCCCGGGGGAGGCCGTCTTTGTAAACGGGACTGTCATTGGCGTGGCAACGGGACACGAGGTCGTAATCAGGGTAAGTGAAAAAGGAGTGGAACCCGTCCTTGGTCTTTCAGTAAAAGTACACGGCCTCGAAAAACTCAATAAATCGGGCCCGATCGACCCTGCCACGGCCTGGTGCAAGAGCGGCCCCATCCGTGCACGGGAACCAGTGACGACGAATAATGCACCACCAAAGAAGGGCCGGGTCGTATTCATTGACCACTGTGGACATACCCTCTATCGCAGCGTCTCGTCCAATGGTGTCTGCGGGATTGTCAGCGTGGGTGATGACACAACCGCCGTCTGCGCCCATATCGGTGCGCACCTCGGCGTCCCGGTTTTCGGGATCGTGGATGGTGACACCGACGGGATTGTTCCTGTCCGCTATGCGCCGGGGTCCGTCATCGCAGTGGCAACCGGTATTTCGGATGACGATCTCGGAAAAGAGGTCGCAGTGATGATTCCTGCAGAAGAGGTGGACTGGGACGATTTCATCCGTATGCTGGTGGCTCGTATCGGGGACAGGGCAAGGATATGCAGGCCTCCCCATTCATGAGAGCCTGATTCATTCTCCACCGGGCTTTCCCTGGACAGATTGTCTTTGGAATCGCTCTCTGATGCTATCCAGGGTCTCGATATCGGAAATCCCCTTGTCGTCCCTGACCCTGATAAACCGGGGAAACCTCAGGGCAAACCCGCTCTCGTAGTTCGGGCTCTTCTGTATCTCCGAGTAACCCACCTCGAAGACGAGGAATGGTTCCAGATGAACCTCCTTTCCGGACTCTGAAATCACGCGGTCCTTCAGCAACTCGTAAACCTCCTGGAGTTCTTCATCCGTAAAACCCGTTGCCACCTTTCCAACGGGGAGTAGTTCACCCCTGTCCTGGCAGGCAAGCAGGAATGAGCCAAAGAGATGCGCCCTCTTTCCCTCCCCCCATTCGGCACCGATCACTGCAAGGTCAATAGAATCCACGCCCGGTTTTATTTTGAGCCAGTTCTTTCCCCTGATACCCGGTGTATAGGACGAGGAAAGGACTTTCAGCATCAGCCCCTCGTGACCTGCATCCAGGCTCTCCCGGTAAACTGCCTCGATGACAGAGATATCGGAACTTACCGTCTGGGGAGCGACGCAACCTGACATTGCTTCTTCGAGGTATTTTCTCCTCTCCCGGAGGGGGTCGTCGATAAGGGTCTTTCCATCGAGGTAGAGGATATCGAAGACAAAGGGCTGCATCCTGATCTCCTTCTGCATTGCCGCGATATCGTACTTTCTCCGGAACCTGCGCAGTACAGTCTGGAACGGGAGAGGCCTGCCATCCTTAATGGCAATCACTTCGCCGTCGAGGATGACATCGTGGGAAGTAGCGTTCTTCAGGGTCTCCACGACTTCCGGAAGGGCCTCTGTCACGTCTTCGAGTTTCCGTGAATACATCCTGCACCGGTTGCCCTGCTTGTGGAACTGGAACCTGCTGCCGTCGTACTTGTACTCGGCCGCCATCGCGCCGTTTTCCGCAATGGCCTGACTGATGGAACCCTGCTGGGCGAGCATCATCTTCACGGGGTGAAAAAGCCTGATGTGGATATCTGCAAGGGAATCCCTGCCTTTTCTTGCACGCAATGCCACCTCTCCAAGGTCATTTATCGCCTGGTAGGCATGCTCGACCAGGGACGGGTCGACGGAAAAGGCCTGGGCAATTGCATCCCGCATGGTACCCTCGCCAACCCCTATCCGGAGGTCTTCCAGGATAAGGCGGGCGAGGTACTTTGCCTCGAGGGGAGACGCATTCTGGAAGAGGTTCTGGACGAGAGAGAGTTTCTCCACCTGCGAAGAACGTCCCTCGAGACGTGAGATCCTCTCCAGGTCCGAATAGACGGAGGACAGGTCGAGTTCCTGCGAGAAGAGGGATGTCTGGAACGTTGAGGAGCGTCCCGATCGTTTCCCGGCTCTCTTATTTTCCAGTATTGCCTGGACAGCAAGTCCCACGTCGCCCTTCCTGTTGATCTCGCCGATAATGTCTGACCGCGTGGCATCAACAACCTGGGTCAGAGCATCAAAGAGGAGGTTTGGACCGATACCTATCTTATTGGGACTCCAGTCGGGGAAGATCCTGCCGGTCAGGAACCGGACGAAGATGGGGAGATCCCCCTCGTCAAGGCTGGGGAGGATAGCCGAGATCTTTCCTGTCATCTCGAGCCGCCCTCCGATGCCCTCCAGCTGTTCGCAGATCCGGGCAAATTCAAGGAATTTCATGATGCCTCTTTCCATTTAAACCTCAGCACGGGCAGAAAATAAGGGTTCTCTTCGCATAAAGGTCGTGATAAAGACCTGCATCACCTTTTTTTGTTCTCCTTTTCCGGGTCTCAAGGTTCTTATAGTCTCACAGGAAATTTCTGTATGTAATGGCGGGAGAGTGGGTCCCCGATGCCCTTATCGAGCAGAAGATGGGGCAGACCAAGCGGGAGATGATGGATTACATCGAGAAGAACTCGGAGAAGATAGATTCGAACCTGCCCGTGTTCTTTGGCCATGTCATCTCTATCCTGGAGAACAACTTCCCTGATATCCCTGACCAGGTCTACGACCGGTTCATCGATGACGTCACAGTCAAGGTGCTCGAGGAGAGCAAGCGTTCCACCGATGTTGAATACATCGAAAGGCTGTTCCGCCACGCAACGCGGGTCAAGAGAAAATATACCGGCAGGGCGATCTTTGATATCGTCCTCGGTCTCAAGCTCATCGATATCGGAAAATACAAGGATGCCATCGACATCCTGATGAAGTACCGGACCGTTGACGCTATCGTCTGCACGGCAATTGCATTCTGTTACTACGAGCTGTCCGCCCTCGAACTGCCCCCTGACCAGAGACCGGACAAGAGCACCACGAGCAGCATGGCTCTTTCCGCCCGGGAGCAGATGATCGAGCTTGCACGGCTTCAGCCACCGGTCAACAGGCTGCGGTTCCCCCAGGTTATCCAGGAACTGCGTGTGAACAAGATCTTCTGGTTCATGATAAAACTTGCAATAGACTGGTTCCCGGACCAGCCTGTTTATCTCAAGATAGGGCTCGAAAAGGCAAAAAAGGACCAGAACCGGGATATGAGGGGAGAACTCCTCAAGATAGCGGCAGAGCGGTATTACAGCGACATGTTCTTCCTGCGCGACCTCTACCACTTCAAGCTGGAAGCAAGGGATGCAGGGGGAGCGACTGCCGTGGTGAGGCAGATGATGCAGCAGCACCCGGATGAACTCGAACCCCTCTACTACGGGTTGCAGCTTGCGATCATGTCCTCGCAGGATTCTGCCTACCAGAAGTTCCGGAGCACTGCCATCTCGAAAAAGATGCCCGCACACGTCATCCTCCTGCTCGACCTTGCCTTCTTTCTCATCAGCGGGAGGAGAACGGATGCAGAAGTGATGTTCGAGGACATGGAGAAAAAACTCCCTGCCCTTGGTTATTACCTCGAGGTTCTCGACTACCTCATGCAGGACATATTCTCCGAGGACGAAAAACGGTCAAAGACGGCAAGAAAGGTGTTCATGGACTCGATCGACCAGTATTGCCTGAAACTCATAAAGATGAAGGAAGACTGATTTCCTTTTGGAAAAAGAATCACTCAGGGATGTTAAGGCATTATTCCCGATACTGTGGCGATCAGGGGCCGATACCGTGAGATCCGCATTCCGCGACCTGCCCTTTGCGTGCCCGTGTCGACTGTCAGGGTAAGAAAGATGTTTTTTGTCCATGAATAATGCATGAGAGACGGTTGAAAAACCATTATGCCGGCGCGGATTCTCCCTCCTGCATCAGAGGAAAATACCATGGGGCCATCCCGCATCTGACCCGGCGTTTGTGGCAACCCTGATCTCAAGATCTGAATAGAAGAGTCCTGCAGCCTCCCTGGCGCATGCGAGTGCCTTTTCCGGGGTATTGTTCACCTCGCTCAAATGCGCGAGCAGGACGGAATGCACCTGCGTGCAGAGCCCCTTGATGCACTCAGCGGCGGCATTGTTCGAGAGATGACCCCGGCGTGACCTTATCCGCCGCTTGAGGGACTCGGGATAGGGCCCTTCTTTGAGCATATGGGGACAATGGTTACTCTCGAGGACGAGACCGTCGCAGCGGGAGAGGTGCTCGATCATGTGGTCGGTGACCATGCCGGTATCAGTGCAGCACCCGAGAGTCTGGTCGCCATTCCGGATGGTATACCCGCATGGTTCCCTTGCGTCGTGGGATACAGCAAATGCCCTGACAGAAAATTCACCCACGCAGAAATCCTCGCCGTAATCAATTCTGACTGCCCTGACGGGCTTTCGGTGCACGCCTCCCGAATCGAGGAGATCGACGAGGGTCCCGCCGGTCGCATACACCGGGATGGAAAGGTGGCGTGCAAGGGGCATTACGGCTGCGATATGGTCGATGTGTTCATGAGTGACGAGTATGGCAGCGAGGCTGTCGGTGGTCTTTCCTGCAGTGTGGAGCCGTGAGAGTATTTCCCGGCGGGTAAGACCGGCATCGACGAGGAGGGAGGAAGACTCTCCTTCGATAAACAGGCAGTTTCCCTTACTCCCGCTCGCAAGAGAGATGCACCGCATTGCATGAATATTGTGCATGAAACTTAAAATGCATGGTGATGCGGGCCTGGGCAGGTTGCAAGACAACGGTACCGGACAAAATTTGCTGTTTCAACCTGCCTTTTCGACCGGCACCACGTGGACGGCATTTGCCTTGAATGAAACGGAGACGGTCATGCCCGGGGAAAGGCCGAGTTCCTGGCAGGATTGCCGGGTGATGACCCCGGTGAGGCGCACTCCCGCATCCACGGTGACCCTGGTGTTGGGACCCTGGGGGATGAGGCGGAGGATGGTTGCAGGGAGCACGTTTCGCGGGCTGCTGCGGCCTGCAGTTGCATCTTTCCCGATGAAGAGGTCTTCGGGGCGCACAAAGAGAGTGACTCGGGTCCCGGGATCGAGGGGAGAGGGGGCGTGCAGGATCACTCCGGAGACGTCGACAGATGCAAGACCCCCCTCGTTGGCAACGATTTCACCTGCAAGGATATTGTCGATTCCCACCATGCGGGCAACTTCCCGGGTAACGGGCTGGTAAAAAATCTGGAAGGGATTTCCGAGCTGGCAGATCTTCCGGTCGAGAACCACCGCGATCCGGGTGGAAAGCCTCTGTGCCTGGGCCATATCATGGGTCGAGAGGACGATGGTAATTCCGCTCTTTTCGTTCAACGAAAGGATGAGATCCTCGATCTTTTCGGTTGCGACCGGGTCAAGGTTTGCAGTCGGTTCATCGAGGAGGAGGAGCCGCGGCCCTGGTGCAAGTGCCCGTGCGATTGCAACGCGCTGGAGTTCGCCCCCGGAGAGAGTATTCGTTCTCCTCCCTTCGTAACCGGAAAGGCCCACGAGGTCGAGGACTTCCGAAACCCTCCGGGAGATATCTTCAGGGGGGAACTTCCTGAACTTCAGGCCGAGGGCAACGTTATCAGCCACGCTGCCCCGGAGGGCAGCAGGTTTCTGGAAGACCATGCCCATCTGCCGCCGGAGTGCCACGCGCAGGGCATCCGGAGTACGTGTGTCCTTGCCCATGACCATCACCGTCCCCGAACTGGGATTGTCAAGCATGGCAATAATCCGGAGAATGGTCGTCTTTCCCGTTCCGCTCGGGCCCACCAGGGAAAAAACCTCGCCCTCCCTGACCTCGAAGGAGAGATTGGACAGGACCTCCTTTTCACCGTATCTCTTGCAAACATGGTCAAACCGGATCATGCTACCGCTCCTGGACGATGAATAGTGCGACAGTCACGACCATTGCAATTCCAAGGAGGATCATTCCCAGAGCAATCGATAATGCAATGTTTCCCATCGACGTTTCCAGGGCAATTGCAGTGGTGAGGACGCGGGTGTAGCCACGGATGTTCCCTCCGATGATCATGGCGGCACCCACTTCCGAGATGGCCCTCCCGAAACCGAGGATGATGCCGCCGATGATTGCAAACCTGGCTTCCCTGATGATGGTCAGGATTGCCTGCGTCTGGGTGGCTCCCAGCGCCACTATCTCGTCGGATATGGCCCTTTTCACACCTGAGAGTGCAACAAGTGTCATGCCAACCAGCAAGGGTATGATGAGGACTGCCTGGCCGATCACCATTCCCACCGGGGTGAAGAGGAGCCCGAGAAAGCCCAGCGGCCCTGCGCGGGAGAGCAGCAGGAAGACAAAAAGGCCTGCCACCACCGTGGGGAGAGCATAGAGAGTCTGTATGATCGTGATGAGACCGCGTTTTCCCCCGAATTCCCTGAAATGAATCAGGCCGCCGAGGGGGATTGCAACAAGGGATGCAACAGCGGTGGCGGCAAGGGAGATGAGGAGGGAGCGGGCCGTAATCTCGAGTACTTCGGGGTCAAGGCTGATGATCAGGGAGAATGCCTGGACAAAGCCGTCGACGATCTCGTTCATGCCCCTCGCCCGCACCGATTCCTATTTGAAAGAGGTTAAAGGGCCGGTTTCGGAAGCGGGCGTTGTGCAGTCGCACTCAAAACGCATGCATCCTCCGTTCATTGGGATAAAGAGGCCCTTTCCATACTTTTCTTTCCCATATTCACCTATCTTTGCCTGTATCCCGGGTGATATGAGGAAGTTGACAAAATTGTTTGCCATTGTGATCTTTTCAACGGGCTGGTTTTTTGCATGCACCGTGATAACACTGTAGACATTGAGCAGGATATCCCCTTCTTCGATGACGGGGACGAGGTTGAGTTTTCCCCTGTAAGCGAGGTACGTTCCCTCGTCTGTCAGGGTGTATGCACCTTTCTCGGAGGCAAGCTGGAGTGTCTCTCCCATACCTTTCCCTGCCTCGATGTACCATGCCCCTGATCTCTGGACTTCTGACGTATAATTGTATCCGGCTGCCTTCCAGATGTTTTTCTCTGCCGAATGCGTCCCGGAGTTGTCCCCGCGCGAAACAAAGAAAATTCCGGGGTTCCCGGCTTTTCCTTTACCCAGGATCGTCCTGAACGCCTCTTGCGGAGCCATTCCCCGTATTCCTGCCGGGTCATCTGCCGGGCCCACAACGATGAAGTAATTGTAGGCAAAACAACGGCGGTTTATCCCGTATCCACCGTCCATGAAGGCTTTTTCCTGATCAGGGGAATGAACTGCGAGGATATCACAGTCGCCCCTCTTTGCGATTTCCAGGGCCTTTCCCGTTCCCTGGGATGTGATCAGGAGGTCGACACCGTATTTTTCCTCGAACAGCGGTTCCAGGTAGTCGAGGAGGCCGGTATCGTAGAGACTTGTGGTGGTAGCGAGGATAAGTTTCTGCCCTTTATGAGGAGGGAGAGAAGGACTCTGTGTTGTCGGGGGTATCTGTGCTCCACCCTGACCCGGGTTCGTTGTCGTGCATCCTGAAATGAGAATTGCACCGAGAACAAGAGCGACGAGAAAAATGACCGTGCCACCATGCAGGGTAGAGAGAAAATGCATGTTCATGGCTTTAAGTGAGATGATAGAGAAAATAAGTATTGCTATTTTACAATGGTAAATATCAACAAGATTCTATTAACAATCCATGTGTTCAACAGGTTCACCGGATAGAACCTTTAAAAACCACAGGGTCGAAGTGTTCTGCCATGTTAAGGGAAAAAGCCCTGGAGGAGTGGATCGCGAACCGTTCTGCAGGGCTGACTTCTGTCAGGCCCGCCGTGGAAGAGATCATCGCACGGGTCAGGGACGGGGGTGATGCAGCACTGCGTGAACTCACGCAGAAGTATGATGGTGTTTTTCGGGAGAGCATCAGGATTACCCCTGAAGAGATCGAAAATGCCTATTCCCGCGTTGACGAAGGCTTCATCAGGAGCCTCGAGGATGCCCGGTCGAGGATAACGAGGTTCCACGAGATACAAAAGCCGAGGAATCTCTGGCTCGAGGAGATCGAACCGGGCATCGTCCTCGGGATGAGGATGGTCCCGCTCGACCGGGTCGGTGCGTACGTGCCCGGGGGACGGGCTGCATATGCGTCGACGGCTCTCATGACAGTCATCCCGGCACGCGTTGCCGGTGTCAGGTCGGTCTGCTGTTGCAGCCCCCCGCCTATTGCTCCCCAAAGCCTCGTTGCAATGGATATTGCAGGAGCGGACGAGGTGTTTGCAGTCGGCGGGGCACAGGCGGTTGCTGCAATGGCACTTGGGACGGAATCCATACGACCCGTCCGAAAGATAGTCGGTCCGGGAAACGTCTATGTCACGACGGCCAAGATGCTCCTGCGTGATACCGTGGAGATTGACTTTCCCGCAGGTCCATCGGAAATCGTTATCCTTGCCGACGGATCCGCAAGGCCGGATTTCATTGCAGCAGACATCGTCGCCCAGGCCGAGCACGACCCGAATGCCGCGTGCTACCTCGTTGCACTGGATCCGTCGCTACCCGGAAAGGTCCTGCTCGAGCTCATGTTGCAGGTCAGGGAATCCCCAAGAAAAGAGATATTGGAAAAAGCACTTGAAAATACCGGGTATACCCTTGCAGCCTCGATTGGCGAGGCATTAACCATCATCAACCGGGCAGCGCCGGAGCACCTGTCCCTCCAGATCAATGACCCCATGCAGGTTCTCATGCATGCAGGGTATGCCGGGTCGGTCTTCGTGGGTTCTTACTCGGCTGTCGCCTGCGGGGACTATGCATCCGGGACAAACCACGTCCTCCCGACGGCAGGCTATGCCAGCACGTATTCCGGTCTCGACGTCCTGCATTTCTGCACGCGGTCCACAATCCAGATGATAAATCAGGAGGGGCTTTCGAGGATTGCTGATACGGTGGAGACGCTTGCACGTGCCGAGGGACTGGAGGGGCATGCCCGATCGGTCCGTATCAGGAGACCGGGAGAAAGGAAAAATGCCTGAATTAATGTCCTGAATGCCTTCATTATGGACCCATTCTCATTTTTTGAAAAGTAATTTCACGGGCCGCCTTCTTTTCTCCGGTACAAACCGAGGGTTGCGGTGACCAGGAAGAAGAGAAAGAAGACGCAGGGACCAAACCCGGGGAGTGAACGGGGAGGAGGTCTCCTGAATGTAACCTCGGTTGAAGAGACCGAGATGCTGTCTGTATCAGTCAGGCGGGCAAGGTTCAGGGGTACATTCACGGCATAAATCCTGTATTTCCCGGGAACGAGGTTTCCGACGATGAACGATGTGTCCCAGTCGTAGGCAAACGATCCATCCGGGTTGACAAAAGCCGACGTGAAGTAGCCTGAACCTGCCCTGAGGTGGATGTTTTCAAGCGTGACTCCCGCTCCGTCGAGTCCCGGCCCTGTGACGAAGAGAAAGATGGCTATCAGGTTCTTTCCATCGATCGTCCCGTTGATATGGATCCGGTCCCCTATATACGCATCGTGGGGCGTGGCATCGATCGAGATGGCGCCGGTTGCCGCTCCTGTCACCACGAGAAAAAATACGAGGAGGGAAAGAACTGTCCGAAGCCCCATAGGTCCCGGATAGTATTGGTCAGGAATCTCCATTAGTATTCTGGTGGGGGCAGATGGAAGGTCGATGGTCAGAACTCGACCACCATAACGGCCTCCTCCTCGTCTTTTAATTCTCCCTTGAGATGTTCCGCGTCGAAATGGTATTGTTCCCAGGGGTCGTAGTCGTCGTAGAGCTCGCACTTGTCGAGGACATCGATGAATTCCTTGAGGAAGATCCTCGGGATAACATCAACCCTGCCCCCGAATTTTTTCGTTACCCGGGATATCATGGCCCGGATAAACCGGTGCGAGACCCTGCTTCGGTCCACGTCCGAGTAGGCCTCGCGGTATATCTCGATCACTTTCAGGGCGACCTGTTCGAGTTTCCTGGCATCGAACCTCGCGAGAGCAATCTGCGGCTGGCGAGGGTTTTTGAACCCTTCTTCAGGCTGCACGACGCTGATCCGGTCATAGAGCGGGGGAAGGGTCCGAATCCCCCGGGGACCATCGAAGAACGCAGGTGTCCCGGTGAAAAGGAAGTAGGAATGCGAGAGATCCCCCCTGTCCAGGGATTCGACGATCATCTGGAGGGTATGGTAGCTTTTCTCCCGCTGGTTTCGCGGAAGTGACTGGGTTGTCTCGACCTCGTCAACGGCAACAGCAAGACCCCTGTACCCCGCGCTCACGATGATCCGGACAAGCCCGCGGAGGAATATGAAGGCCGATGCCTCGTCGATGTCACCGCGTATCCCTGCCTTCTGCTTGAAGTCCCGACCGACGTTGGACTCGGCACATATCCACCCGATGGCAGACTGGGCCGTCTGGAAATCACCCTCGTTGCTTGACCGGTAATAGGTCCTGAGTGCGGCTGCAAGGGAGCTGTTCAGTTCCGATATTCCCGCAAGAGCACTCTCTATCTCGGCGAGTGTGGCCTTTTCAAGAACGTCCTCGGGAAGAGTCTGGTCGCTCACTTTGAGGATGCGTTCCTCGATTCCAAAGAGCCATGTATCGATGATTGATTTCGGGGCATGCTCTTCCTCCCGGGTCCGCAGTGTCGCACAGATCTGGCGGTACAGTTCCTTGAGCTTGTGCAGAGGTGCAGACGGCGAAATAACAACGTGGGCGGTGACGAAACCTTTTTCCCTCGCGATCTCGAGGGCACGTGCCACGAGGAACGTCTTCCCGCTGCCATAGTCGCCGCGGATGAACTTGATATCCCCTCCTCCCTGCGAGACGTAGTCCAGCTGTGCCCTGATGACACCCTCTTCCATGTCGAGTCCGACAGCTATCCGCTCGAGACCGCTCCCCGGAACAGTCCCCCTCCGCAGCGCATTGATGATGTTCTGGCTTTCCAGTTTCCGCGGTCCCCGGATATCAGGTGTTCCTGTAGGCATAGATTTCTCCATCCTTTCCCACTCCCTTCTTTTCTATCAGCACCAGGCCTTTACTTGACGCTTTCTGCATGATGCGGTTGATTATCCCTGCCACCCGCCGCGAACCAAGCAGGGTCCGGAGCTCCATCTCGGTTGCCTGGTGACGGGTCCTTAAGAATTCAAGGATTTTTCTCTCGTTCTCATCCAGGTCCAGTTCGAGGAGCGATGTATCATGTGGTTCCGGCAAGCCCGTCTCCCCCCTCTCCGGGTGTAAAAGAACGGGAATTTCCGAAAGGGACCGTTTCTTGCACTCCTCAAGGAGAGCGAGGAAATCCCCGGGCCTGATACTCTCTGCATCCTGGGGAATGACGTCCAGTCCTGCAAGGCATGACCGCTTGCATGACATGCAGTCCCCTTTTCCGAGGGAGACGGATCCCCACAGGAGGTATATCGTTGCAAGGATTTCCATGCCCCTGGACGGGAGGATCTCGGTGACCTCTTCGAGCCTTGCCTTCAGCCTCTCGAGCAGCCTGGGCATCCGGAAAAGAGCATCCTTGTCCTGCAGAAAGACCTCTGCGACACGGAGCAGGTCCCGGACTTTCCGGGCTGTCCCCACCACGTAGATCATGACCTTCTCACACTCCCGGTTATCCCCGTTCCGGTAACAGAACCAGGCGTACAGGGGACCTCCCCGGATCGAATCACTCCGGTATGCCCGGTAATACCAGGAACGTGCTTCCCCCCGGTCTCCGGCCTCCTCGTAGAAGCGGGCAACGGTAAGAAGGGAAAACGGGTCCGTCCGGGCAGAAAGCGATGCAAGGAGAAGGGATTCTGCCTCCCGGAAGGGGTAGTGGGTCTGTAGAAAAGTCCTGAAACTGGAAAGGATATCCTGGATGAACGCCGGGTCGGCCATGGAATCAAGTTCGCGGTCAAGGAGATCGTGATAATGCCGGACCGCCTCCTCCTTTCTCTGCAGCAGGGCCAAAAGCTCGCATTCCAGGAGAAGGTATTTCCCTTCTGTCCTCTCCCCGAGGAGGAGAGGACCGAGTCCGGCGAGTGCCTGCCCGAAGTTTCCCTCTTCTTTTTGGAAGAGGACGAAGTCATACCGTATCTCCCGATCTCCCGTTATCTCCACGAGACGGGAGTACTCTTCCCTGGCCCTCTGCCGGTCGGTTACGGAGAGTGCTTCCAGGTACCTGCGGGCGAATTGCGGATCTTTTGTTCTTTCGAATAATTGCAGGGCGGATTCTGCAACCTGGCTGAACCTGCCGCAGGCAAAAAGAATCGCAAGGTATTCTTCGTCTGCAGCCAGTCGTCCGCCCGGGACATTCTCCCATACCCCGAGTGCCTCCGACGGGCGGCCGGACATGAGGAGTGCCCGGGCAAGGAGCCGGGCATCGTCTGCCCGGCGGGAATGCGAATAGAGGCGGGAAAACACAGGAACCGCCTTTTTGGGGTCTCCTGATTTCAGGACAAATGATGCAAAACTCCGCAATGCTTCGAGGTTTCCGGGGTCGAGCGCAACAGCCCGTGCATACTCGGCGAGTGCACCGTCGTCACCCTTCATTTCCAGGATCCGGCCCAGGTAACTGTGCACGTGCGAGGTCCCGGGGAGGGAATGGGAAAGGTCGCGGAAGAAAGCCTCGGCCTCCTCGAGTCTTCCCATGTGAAAAAGGTTCGCAGCGCACAGAACGGAGATCGAAGGGTCATCTGCAACCTGCCTGAGATCCCTGCACAGGGCATACGACCGTTCGTATTCGCCCTTTTCAAAAAGGGTGAAAGCATCCCTTTTTTGGTCTTCAGGAGAAGATAAGGACAGGGTATATCACGCTCCCAATCTGAGGCGGACCAGGTTCGCAAGCATCCTGAACCCATCCGTTCCCCTGACGTTGGAACTGCTCGTATCGCGCCACGCTATGGGATGTTCCCTGATGCAGAACCCCCTCCTTTTCAGGCGCCAAAGGAGTTCCACATCAAATTCGAAGCCCGATGAGACCATTTCCCTGATAACTGCGTCAATTGCTGATTTTTTAAATACTTTTGCACCGCACTGGGTATCCCTGAAGGGCAGACCAAAAAGGAGCCTCACAATACAATTGAAGATGCGGCTCTCGATCCTGCGGGAAAGCCCCTGAGGCTTTTCGAGGACGGCTCCCTGCACCCAGCGCGATCCTATCACGCCGTCTGCGTCGTCGATGAGGGAGAAAAGGTCCCGCATCTGGGAAAAGGACGTTGAAGCGTCAGCGTCCATGTAACCCACGAGGGGTGCTGAAGCTATCGCCATCCCCTCCCTGATGGCACCTCCCTTTCCCATGCGTTCGGGACGGTGCAGGCACCGGATGGTCATTTCCGGATGTGCCCCTGCAAACTCGAGGACAAGTCGTGGTGTTTCATCGTTTCCTTCACACACGAAGATGAATTCACCCTCTGCCCCCGCTATCTGCGAAAGAAGGAGGGGAATCCTGTCAGCCTCGTTATAGGCCGGAACGACCAGCGTAAACGCGGGTGATGGAGGGTGCGTTGGCTTTCCGTTCAAGGCCGGTATCTCCGTATCCCCGGTATCTTTCCCCGTGTTATGAGCCCGTCAGGGTGTCCGCCGTTGTTCATACATGCCCGTTAATGTGTTCTTTCAAGCCCGAGCCCGGCCTGTATCGTTCTGCAATTGCAACTGCGTGTTGCCGGAGACGATTGTGATCCTCGATACACGTCCGGGGTGGCGGGGATTTGCGCAGTATCGAGGAGGTGTTTTCCGTTATCTGGATGAGCTCTGTTGCAATCACGGCCTGCAGCCAGATCAGGTCTGCAAGCATCTCCTTCTCTTCCCTATCCATGCAGGAGAGGTTGGTGCCGGAACTGAATAATTATGGCGGGAGTCCGTGCACGGGATCACCAAGTATCTTGGGCAGGAGGTGCAGATAATCTGGAGCATGAGCTACCTTGAAAAGGTGAGAAGGGAAGGGAGAAATGCAAACCCGTTCTTCGTTCTCATGGGTATAGACGTGCAAGAAGCCGGAACGGGAAGGGCCGTGCTCCGCATGCCGGTCCGGCCTGACATGATGAACGGTGAGGGCTGGCTCCAGGGCGGCATTTATTGCGCGCTTGCGGATGAAGCAATGGTCCTTGCAGTATACCCTCTGCTCTCTCCCGGCGATACGATTGCCACCATCACAGAGACGACAACGTTCCTTGGTGGCACACGGGAGGGGGTCCTCTTTGGTCTGGGCAGGGTGGTCAGGAAAGGCAGCAGGGTCATTTTTGCCGAGGGAGAGGTCAGGAGTGAGAGCCCGGAAGGTCCCGTCCTCTCGCGCAGCATCGCCACATTCATCGTGAACCGGGCACGCGTGCAATGAACAGGTGAGAAACCAAAAAGGGGAAATGAAAAGATGCCGGGAAGGAAACGCGGGCTGGTGCCTTGGCACCGTCAGGGCACGCTCCAGACGCTGAACCCTGTTCCCGTGATAATTCCTCCCCTTGTGGCTTTTGCAGAGGGCTTCTTCTCTCCGTTGGGATTGGAGAGCGCATACTACTTTTTCTTCCCGTGAAGTGATACTATACTGACAGGCGGGGGACTCCCTGAAGGAAGGGGGTTCAAACCGGACCAGCGAAATGCAGAGCGGCGGGAACGAAGGAAACCGGCATGATTCTTCGTCCCTCGAGGGAGAACCCGCAGGAACAGGCCGGGAGACGGGACCGATGAAATTTATATTTATCACGGGGGGGGTCATGAGTGGTCTTGGAAAGGGGATCACTGCCGCATCTGTCGGACGGATTCTTAAGAACAGGGGGTATGCGGTCACAGCGGTCAAGATCGATCCGTACCTGAACATTGACGCAGGGACGATGAATCCCGGCCAGCACGGGGAGGTATTCGTCCTTTCGGACGGGAGCGAAGTCGATCTCGACCTGGGTAACTACGAGCGCTTTCTCGACATCGATCTTACCGCTGCCCACAACATCACCACGGGGAAGGTGTACCGGAGTGTCATCGAAAAGGAGCGGCGTGGCGACTTCCTGGGAGAGACTGTCCAGATCATCCCCCATATCACGGACGAGATAAAGTCCTGCATCAGGACAGCCGCGACGAGGCAGATCCCCGGGGAGCCTCCGGCAGAGATATGCCTCGTGGAAATCGGGGGAACGGTTGGCGATATCGAGAGCATGCCGTTCCTCGAGGCGGTCAGGCAGATGAGGGGCGAGCTGCCACCCCGGGACACAGTCATCATTCACGTGACTCTCATCCCGGAGGACACGATGGGTGATCTGAAGACCAAACCGACGCAGCACTCGGTCAAGGCCCTGCGCGAGCTCGGGCTCCATGCTGACATCATCGTGGGCAGGAGCGAGCGCCCCATCGGGACCCACACGAAGAGGAAGATTTCGGCATTCTGTGACCTCCCCATCAGGTGCGTGATAAGCGCGGCGACCGTCCCGGACATCTACCAGGTCCCGATGGAGCTCGAGAAGGAGGGACTTGCCGATGCCCTCACAGACCACCTCGGCCTCGAAAAGAGAACTGCGGACACGGAATGGTACCGCATCGTGAGCAGGGAATATACCCGCAGGGTGAGCGTTGCGATAGTGAGCAAGTATGGCATCGAGGATGTCTACCTGAGCATCAAGGAGGCATTGAAACACGCGGGACGATCCCTTTCGACCGAGGTCGTCATCACGTGGCTTGACGCGGAGAGGTACGAGCCGAGGCAGCTCTCTGACTTCGATGGGATTCTCGTGCCCGGTGGGTTTGGAAAACGGGGAATCGAAGGGAAGATAGGAGCAATATCATGGGCAAGGATGAACAGGACTCCGTTCCTGGGCCTGTGCCTCGGATTCCAGATGGCGGTTGTTGAATATGCCCGCAACGTGGTCGGGTGGGAAGATGCGACGAGCGCAGAGATCGGCGAGGGCAGGCACGTGATAGCGATACTGCCCGAGCAGCAGGAGGTGACGGGGCTTGGAGGGACGATGCGCCTGGGTGATGCACCCATAACGCTGAAAAGCGGCACTCTCGCAGAAAAAATCTATGGGAAACGGGAGATAACGGAGAGACACCGGCACCGGTACGAGGTCAACCCCCGGTACATTCCGGATCTCGAAAAGTCAGGTCTCGTCTTTTCCGGGTATAGCGGGAATCGCATGGAGGTTCTGGAGTTACCTGACCACCCCTTCTTCCTTGCGACCCAGTTCCATCCCGAGTTCAGGTCAAGACCAACCCGGCCATCGCCCCCCTTCCTGGGCTTTGTTCGTGCATGTTCAGCGAAAAACGGAAAACCGGCAGTTGGTGAGGTGAAAAAGTGATCGATCCCCTGAAGTTCATCGACCAGGCAGTGGAGGAGATCAGAAAAGAGGCAGAAGACCGCAGGGTGGTCATGGCCCTTTCAGGCGGGGTTGACAGCTCCGTCTGTGCCGCCCTTGCAGCCCGTGCAATCGGGGATCGCCTCGAACCGATATACGTCGACACGGGGCTGATGAGGAAGGGAGAGACAGAACGCATAGCGCAGGTATTCGGGAACCTGCGGCTCCATATCGTCCCTGCGGCCGACGAGTTCTTTGCAGCCCTCAAAGGAGTGGTGGACCCCGAGGAGAAACGCAAGGTAATCGGCGAACGGTTCATTCGCATCTTCGAGCGGGAAGCGCGGAGAACCGGTGCCCGTGCGCTCCTCCAGGGGACTATCTACCCCGACAGGATCGAGAGCGAGGGTGGGATAAAGAGCCATCACAACGTCGGGGGCATGCCCCTCGAGATCGCGTTTGAAAAGGTTATCGAACCCCTCCGGGACCTGTACAAGGACGAGGTCAGGGAGATTGCCCGCGCCCTTGGTCTCCCGCCGGAGATCCAGCACCGCATGCCTTTCCCGGGTCCCGGTCTTGCAGTCAGGGTCATCGGCGAGGTAACGAGGGAGAGGATAGAGGTGGTCCGGGAGGCAAACTGGATCGTCGAGAGCGAAATCGTTGACCAGTTCAAGCCCTGGCAGTGCTTTGCCGCTCTCCTTGGTCTCGGAACGGGTGTAAAGGGCGATAACAGGGTTCATGGGTGGATCGTTGCCGTAAGAGCGGTCAACTCGCGGGACGGTATGACCGCCGACCCTCTCAGGCTCCCGTGGGAGGTGCTCGAGCGGGTGGCACTGCGCATCACCTCTGAGATACCCGATGTCGCGAGGGTCGTGTACGATATCACTCCCAAGCCCCCGGCCACCATCGAGTACGAGTAGAAAAAGAATTTAATCCGGTATCGAGAACAAGTGAAGGAAAAAGACCCTGATAAAATGGAGAATCAAGGAAACTTTCGGGAACTCGACGCCCGGTATTACATGCCGGCGTTTGGCAGGGAGATCATGATCGTCAGGGGACAGGGTTCCCGGGTCTGGGACTCCTCGGGCAGAGAATACATCGATTGCGTGGCAGGAATAGCAGTTTGCAGTACAGGTCACTGTCACCCCGGGGTGACAGGAGCGATCTGTGAACAGGCAAAAAAGCTCATTCACTGCTCGAACCTGTACTATGTACCCGGGCAGGCGGAACTGGCCGAGAAGCTCGTCCTCCTGACGGGGATGGCAAAGGCCTTCTTCTCGAACTCGGGAGCAGAAGCAAACGAAGGTGCGATAAAACTGGCCCGGCTCGCGACAGGGAGAAAGAAGTTCATTGCCTTCACACATGGTTTTCATGGCAGGACGATGGGGTCTCTTGCTGTAACACACAAGCCTCCCATCCGCGAGCCTTTTCTACCCCTCGAACCCCGGTGCACCTTCGTCGAGTATGGTGACCTCGATGCACTCCGCCCGGCAATGGGCAACGATATCGCCGGCGTGTTCGTGGAGCCCATCCAGGGGGAGGCAGGTGTTATCACGCCGCCGGATGGCTTCCTCGAAGGGATCCGTGACCTCTGCGACAGGCATGGTGCCCTGATGATCGTGGACGAAGTCCAGACCGGGATGGGACGAACGGGGAAATGGCTTGCAATCCAGCATACGGATGTCCGTCCTGACATTGTGACACTCGCCAAGGGGATAGCGAGCGGTTTTCCCATGGGCGCGCTGCTCGCCCGTGAGGGGCTCGAGTTCCACCGGGGAGAGCACGGGAGCACATTTGCAGGCGGTCCTCTGGCCTGCGCCGCGGCGCTGGCAACGATCAGGGTCATCGAGGAGGTCATGCCCTCAATCCCGGCAAAGGCAGAGCTCTTCAGGACCAGTCTATCCCGCTTCAACCCGCGGGTGAGGGGACTGATGATCGGCATTTCAGTCGGTGACAAATGCGGGGATGTCCAGAAAGCCTGTGCGGAGAGGGGCTTACTCGTGAACTGTGCAGCCGATGGAAACCTCCGTCTCGTCCCGCCCCTCGTCATCACACCGGAGGAGATACAGACGGCCTGCAGGATCCTCACCGAGGTACTCACCGCGAAGAATAAGCTCCCTGCAACCCTGTGATGAACCCCACCAAAAGTCCCCTGCCGGGATGGTGAAAAGCGGCTGGGGAAATGGGAAGGGGGAGGATTGAAATGTATCCCCCTTTTTTCAGGCTTTTTTGGCGCTTTCGAACCGGGAACCGACTGTCTTCCAGTTTATGATATTCCAGATGTTTTCCAGGTATTTTGCCCGGTCATTCTTGTAATCAATGTAATATGCGTGTTCCCATGCATCCACCACCAGCAGGAGGGGGAACCCGGGAAAAACGTTCACGTTGTGTTTTTCGATCTGCATGACAAGGAGCCTCCCCGTCTTTTTACAGTAAGAGAGCGCTCCCCATCCCGAACCTTCCACGCTGTTTGTGGCTGCTATGAACTCTTTTTTGAACCTCTCGAAGGATCCGAAGTCCTTATCTATCTGCTTTGCAAGGTCGCCGCCGGGACTGCCTCCCCCGCCCTTTCCTGCCGGTGCAAGGTTCTCCCAGTAGAGGACATGGAGGAGGAAACCCCCGATATGGAACGAGAGTTCCTTTGCCACTGCCTTCTGGTCAGGATCACTGCCTTCTTTCCGTGCCTTCTCCAGTTTCTCGAACACAGCATTTGCACCGTTGACGTAACCCTGGTGGTGCTTCGTGTGGTGGATACGCAACTGCTCTTCCGAGATACTCGGTGCAAGATCGCGGTAATCGTAGGGCAGTGCAGGAAGTGTGTAGAGACGGTTCTGGTCCATTTTTTTCAACTCCTGACAAGGGATAGTTCTTCTGAATGGTAATATAAAGTCGTTCCCGTCATGGCACACTATTAATCAGTTTCGGGGTATCGGGATACAGGCTACGACAGATATACAGGGTAGTCAAGGGGACAGGAAAGAGGGGAAAACCGGAAAGACCTGCATATCCTGCACTGCGCTTTTAAGCTGGAAGAGCTTATACTGGAAGGACAGAGGTGAAGGGCCAAAATGACAGGAAAGCAGGGTTTTTGCTACGATTCACTGGTCCGGGACTGCTACCGCAGCGGCGGGTACGTGTATGCTGCCCGTCCCGGGGATGTCACGGGAAAACCTGGTGTCACCCGGGTTGCCCGGCTCGCGAGTAACGAAAACCCCGATCCCCCTTCACCGCGTGCCATCGAGATGGGAAAGGCTGCTCTCTGCGATGCAAACCGCTATCCCGGTGACCAGGTGACGGGGCTCGTCAGCGCGTTGCAGAAGTACCACGGCCCTTACCATTTCGTCACAGGCGTGGGAATGGATGGTGTCATCGAGACCGTCCTTCGGACATTCGTGTGTGCAGGAGACAGGGTCGCGATATCCACGCCGACATTTTCATTCTATGGCCTTGCGGCAATGGGCCAGGGAGCAGATGTCATCAGTGTACCCAGGGAGAATGATTTTTCAGTCGATCCCGTGCGTTTTGTCCGGGAGGCAGCCGATGCAAAAGTCTCGTTCCTCTGTTCTCCGAATAACCCCACCGGGACCGTGACCCCTGCGTCCGACGTCGCCGAGATACTGGAAGGGCTGTCAGGGATCCTCTTCCTCGATAACGCCTACGTGGAGTTCTGCAACGAGGAGTACCGTCCCCTCATGAAAAAATACGGTAACCTCGTCATCGGGCGGACGATGTCAAAGGCTTTCTCCCTTGCAGGTCTCAGGGTGGGGTATGCATTTGTTCCGGAATGGATGGTTCCCTGCTACACGCGGGCAATGACGCCTTTCTCCCTCAACTCGGTCTCTGCTTCTGCTGCAATCGGTGCACTGGAAGATGCTGACCATGTGACGAGGGCAAGGGAACGGGTGACGCGGCTTCGTGATTTCGTGTGCCGGGAGTGCAGGTTCCCTGTGCACCCGTCCGGTGCAAACTTCGTTCTTGTCGATGTTGCGCCCCATAAGGGCTGCGATGTTGCTGCCCGGCTTGCCGGACGGGGTGTCATCGTGCGGTCCTGCGAGAGTTTTCCCGGGCTTGGTGACCACTACATCCGGGTAAGCATTGGGGAGGAATGGGAGATGAAACGCTTCCTCGAAGAGATCAACTGCCTATGATGACGGGAATATCAGGGACACCGGGGACAGGGAAGTCTTCAGTGGGAAAGGTTCTCTCTGCCCGTGGTCACAGGGTCACGGAGATAGCAGATACCGTCACAGGATATGTCATTGAACGTGACGAGGCCCGCGATACACTCGTCATCGACGAGGAGCGGTGGGCCGCGGACTTCCCGCATGTCGACGGGTTCGTTGTGGGTCACCTTTCCCATCTCCTCCCGTGTGATCTCGTCGTCGTCCTGCGGTGCGAACCGCCGGTCTTGAAGGAACGTCTGCGCAGGAGGGGCTACAAAGATGCCAAGATTCGCGAGAACTGCGAGGCAGAGGCCCTCGATGTCATCCTCGTCGAGACACTCGGCAGTCATCCTGCCGAAAAAGTCCTCGAGATCGATACAACTCACATGGACCCCGTAACCTGTGCAGATAGGATCGAAGGGTTCGTGAGGGGGGAGATCCCGCCATGCTCGGGATACATTGACTGGTCAGAATACCTGGGAGAAGAGGTATGACACTCGAGTTTCTCCGTCCCCACATGTCCCGTATCATGGGCCCGTTTATCACCGTCTCGAGGAAGGCAGGGGTCTCGCCCAATACACTTACCGTCCTTGCCCTTTTCACTTCAGCGTGTGCCGGAACCTTCTACTGGTTTGGTCATGTCCTCCTCGGGACACTTTTTGTGGCCCTCAATGCCCTCTTCGATGGTCTCGACGGAGCACTTGCACGGGCAGAGAAGAAGGAGAGCATCCGCGGGGATTTTCTCGACCATGTCACCGACAGGTATGCCGATATCCTCATCATCACCGGTATCTTTGCCGGGGGTGCAGCAGGGTGGGAAGTGGGAGTCCTCGCGCTCACGGGGGTTCTCATGTCCTCTTACCTGGGGACACAGTCGCAGGCTGTCGGAATGGGGAGGTTCTACGGCGGGGTGCTGGGGAGGGCAGACCGCCTGGTGCTGATAATCTGTGCCGGACTTCTCACGCTCGTTTTCCCCGGAAAGGTATTCTCACTCTCCATCCTTGGGTGGCTCCTGCTCGGGTTCGGCGTGATGGGGCATGTCACTGCACTGCAACGGTTCCTCTACGTCTGGCGCAAGATGCCCTGAAGAGCTGTGCCGGAAGTCACCACAGCGGGACCGTACCGGGTCAGAACCATGAATCGAGTGTTTTCTGCCCGGAGGCGGTTTTCACCCCGCCCAGAGCATTTTCAACACGTTCCGGCGAGAAGTCGAAGCCGTCGCAGAGCATCCTGAGTATTCCCTCCCTGTCGGGAGGTCTCCAATGCAGGGAGTATTCTTCCGTCACGGGCGGCTTCGCGAAGAAATGGAAGATCTCTTCCCAATCGACACCTGGCTGCCTCTCCCTCATGACCTGCTCGAACTCGCCGTTCCTGACCATCCGGAGGGCTGTCTTTGCGCCAACCCCCCGGATCCCCGGGTTGAAATCTGTCCCCACGAGGAGCCCGACCCGGATCAGGTCTTCCCGGGAGATCTCAAGGCCGGTAAGGACACTGGAAAGGACTATTCTCTCCGGCATTATCGCAAGGGTCCGTCCGCGGACCTTCCTCTTTCCGCTCACCGTGAGGTTCCGCACGAGGACGGGTGCCCCGAAGAGGAGCGTGTCGTAGTCCTGGGAGACGACATAACGGGCGTCACCCCGCATGACCATGTATGCCGCCTGGGCCTCCCCTTCGCTCGGGGCCTGGATCCACGGGAGCCCGAGCAGGGTGATGAGCTGGCGCGATGTCGCGATGATCTCCTCGTCGATCCTCGATGAGGAACGTGCCTGCCTGTAGGCCTCCTCTGTATCACCCCGCAGGAGTGCCTCCTTCCACTTTTCCCCGGCTTTCTCCCGGACAGCCCTTCTCTCTGCAACCGTGTCCTGCTTGAATGACGGGGGGGTTCCGTCGTAGATCCAGACGGTCCGTATGCCCTTTTCGAGCATGTTTGCCGTCCGGAATAATATTCCCGAGAGGTGCGACGTCACCCGGCCCCGCTGATCCATGAGGGGCGTCCCGTCAGGCTGTCTGATGATGCTTAAAAACTGGTAAAGTGCGTTGTGGGCATCAACAGCCGCTATTCCGGGAAGATCCTGCCACGTAACAGGGTCCTTGTAATCAGCCAGGATGTCCCGCAGTGCAACGCCCATGTATCTCTCCCGAATCGAACCCGATCAGAACCTATCTGTATACTCTCTTCGTGATTTCTTCGATAATTGCATCGATGTGCGAGACGTGGTTCTCGTATTTCTGTGACATCATGGTGGCAATCTCTTCCATGTTCATCCGGATCATTCTCTCCCTCTGGGTGAGGGCTTTCTCGATCCGCCTGACCTTCCAGTGCACGAGGAAGATCAGGCCACCCAGCGATATCATCATCAGGGCTGCAGCAAGCGATTTGATAAGGTCAAAGTTCAGACTGAATACAAGGATCAGGGTGGAGATCACGAGGACGACAAGGAGGAGAGCATCGACGACGTATTCCTGCGTGTCCATAGTGTTAGATGGAAAACGACCATGCTTAAAACTAACCCGGATTTCCGGAGACCGGCAATGACCATGAAAGATGTTCTCCCCCTCGCCGTGATGCCCGTGATGCTGGTCATCATTGAAACAGGTGCACTCCTCCTCTCGCTTCCCCTCCAGGAGGCAGGACTCGCGGCATTCGAAGATCCGTCCTCGGTTGCAAACCCATTCATCTTCATCTTCATACTCCTTGTCTTCACGGGATTTCTCCTGTTCCTCATCAGGTTCGGGTTCCGGAGGATAATCGGCGGAATAATCGGAATTTCCATATTCTTCACCTTTGTCTACATTTTCGGGGCAGTCCTCGCACTCCTGTCCCGCGATGCCCTCTTCGTTCTCGGGGGGAGTCTCCTTATATCAGGGATTGCAACAGGAGTTCTCTACCTGTATCCCGAGTGGTATGTCATCGATTGCCTCGGTATCCTGATAGCTTCGGGTGCAGCATCCATATTCGGGATATCTCTCGAGATCATCCCGGTTGCCATCCTCCTCGTCATCCTCGCGGTCTACGATGCCGTCTCGGTTTACAAGACGAAGCACATGATCTCCCTTGCCGAAGGAGTCCTGGAGACAAAAAGCCCGATTCTTTTCGTTATTCCCAGGAAAAAGGGTTATAGCTATCGAAAGGAAGGGATCGGGCCCATTGGTGAAGGGGAGAGGGGGGCGTTCATCATCGGGATGGGTGACATGATCATGCCTTCCATTCTCGTCGTCTCGGCAAACGTGTTCCTCGCGACGGCGGCACGGATAGGGCCGGTCACCATCCCGGCCCTTGGTGCGATGGCAGGTTCGGTCGCCGGGCTGTGCCTGCTCCTCGTCTTCGTAAAAAGGGGTCGACCGCAGGCAGGTCTCCCGCCGATCAACGGCGGCGCACTTGCAGGATTCCTACTCGGGTACCTCGTGTCCCTCCTCGTGTGACCTTTTCCGGAATGCAAGGAGGTGTTCAAGTACCTCCGTAACACCCTCGCCGGTCTCTGTCGACATGTTGATATACCCGTCGAAATACGCGATATCTGCCTTGTTGACAACGGGGACAACCGGAACGGAGACCATCTCCTCTATCTCGTGGAGGAGCCTGAACTGGTCCTCGAGTGGATACCCGCATTGCTCGCTGGCATCGAGGATGACGAGGATGACGGAGGCGAGGTTGACCATCGCTGTCAGGGCCTGCCGTTCGATCGCGCTCCGCTCTTCCGCGGGGCGATCGAGGACCCCGGGAGTATCGATGAACTGGACACGTTCCCGGTCGATAACGCGGTGCCCGACGATGATGCCCTTGGTCGTGAAGGGGTATGCTGCGACTTCCGGTGTTGCCGAGGAGACGAGACGGATGAATGATGATTTCCCCACGTTCGGGTACCCTGCCACGACGACAGTGAACTCGTCGCTCACATGGGGAAGTGTCCGCAGGATGTTCCTCACTTCGTTGAGGAAGACAAGGTCATCTTCAACCTGGTGGACCACCGATGCAAGCCTTGCCACCGCCCTCTTCCGGATTCGTGCCGGAAACTCAGATTTTCTCGTCTGGTACGCAAGGCCCGGACCGTGGGTCCGTGCCCACCGGGCTGCCCATCCAACGGAACCAAGGGCTTTCCTGACCTTCCCGATACCCCACATGATATCGACGATATCCCTGTAAAATGCAGGGACGGAATCGAAGTCAGGAAATGACTGCATGACCCTGACGAGGCGGTCGTGGATGGCCTGGGAGACTGCCCGGACAAACTCCTCGTTTGCCCTGTCCTTGTTCTTCTTGAGCTTCATTCTGGATGCAGCCCGCCGGAAGCTCCTGTCGAGTATCTCGTCGGCGGTGGGCACCGTGGGAATGCTCTCGAATTCCACTTTGGCTCTACCTAATCTATATATGCCCATGCAGATGATAAACCATTATGGATTTGTCCCTGATCCAAAAAGACATTTTAATCACACTTATTTCGCTCTATCACAAGCATTCTCATCCCGTTAAGGGGGAGGAGATCGCGGAAGTGATTCGCAGGAACCCGGGGACTGTCCGCAACCAGATGCAGGCCCTCAAAGCGATCGGACTGGTCGACGGGATACCTGGTCCGAGAGGTGGGTATAATCCTACCGCACAGGCATACAGGGCACTGAACCTTGACATTTCCGAGAAAGAATACGACGTTCGGATATCCCGCAACGGCGAGGATGTGCCGGGGGTCAAGGTCGTGGAGATTGCATTCACCACGCTCTGTCACCCCGATATCTGCCGGGCAAATGCAACCATACGGGGCTCCGTCAAGGCTTTTGAGATCGGGGACCAGATAACGATTGGCCCGACACCCGTGAACAAGCTCCTGATAAGGGGCGAGGTTTATGGCAGAGACGAGGTCTCCCAGACGCTCCTCGTATCCATCTACGAGATGATCTCCCTGCCCAAGAAACCCATCAGGTATTACATGAGCAGCCCGCTGATCTCCCTGAAGAGAACAGATGCACTGGGCGATGCGCTCCACCTTTTCAATGCCCACCGCATCCGCGGAGCCCCCGTGATCGAGGGGGACACCCTCTACGGGATTGTGACCATGAGCGATGTCGCCCGTGCAATCGAGGACGGGATACCCATGACAACGCCCGTTTCCAGCGTCATGACGACCGATGTGGTGAAAGCACCGTCCACGGTCCAGCTCTTCGAGGTCATCCGGAGCTTCAAGGAGAGGGACATCGGCCGCCTGATCGTGATGGAAGGGCAAAAACCCGTCGGGATACTGACCCAGTCTGACATCATCAAGGTCTTCCCCTCTCTGTAATGGGATTCAGGATCTCAAACCCGGTTGGTAACGGTCTCGTTTTTCCCTCGCAGGATGACCCGCTGTCACAATCCGGGGTTTTTAAACAGCTTTATATATGAATAGGGCCACACCCTCTTTTATGTCGAGAGTTCTGGCCCGGAGCCTTTCCAAGAAAAAGATCGTGACCAACGAGGGAAAAGTCATTGGCACGCTGAAGAACCTTGTTGTGGACTTCGAAACAGGTCAGGTGGTCGACCTTGTCATCTACCCTGATGCGTCCTTTGACACGACCGGGTACCGGACCGAGGGTGACCGCCTCTACATACCTTTCGAGGCTGTCAAGGACATCAAGGATTACATCGTTGTCGACCGCTACCTGTCGAGGAAATGAGAAAAATACCGGTCCAGGGCCTCCACAAAACCATCCCCGTACTCCTTTTCCGTCACTTCATCGGCATGGTCCTTTAATTTTGGGTGGGCATTCGCAACGGCGATTCCTGTTCCTGCCCTCTCGAGCATGTCGATATCGTTCTTTCCATCGCCGATGGCGAGGAAATCACGGGTCTCCATGCCCAGCAATCCCGCCAGTTTTGTGAATGCAGCACCCTTACTCACGCCCGGCGGGTGGATATGGATGGCAAAACCCGTGTCAAGGACAACGACGGGATGGTCGCGGAGGATCTCCTCCACGAGGGAGACAGGGAGCGTCCGGGCAAACGCAACATCGACGAACCTGTAGGGGAGACTGTAGTGTTCGATCCCGATACCCCTCTTCCTGCAGGCGGAGACCAGTTCCCAGAGCGCGATCCGGGGTGCCGTTCCATCGGCCAGCACGGAAAGATCGTGGTTCCACCCGGGCCTGATTATCCCCCCGTTTTCACCGATGTAGATGCCTCCTGTCCCGGACATCTTGGAGAATGCGTCCATGAAACACGCAGTATTCCCGCTCGCGAGCACGACGCAGACCCCTGCATCAACGAGATTGCGCATTGACTCGATTGCCCCGGTGTGAACACGGCGCCGGGCATCGGTGATTGTCCCGTCGATATCGGTGATAAGCCCCCTTAACCGACGCGGACTGGACATGGATTCGTCACCTGGAAGAAGGTTCTCCTCCTGGATCATTATGCCTTCCGCCCGGGGAGGAAGACGTGGTACGTGCACGGACAATGAATTGGCATCCGGGCAGGTCTGGTTTTTCTCCCTTTGGAATGTGCAAGGATGGCTTAAAAAAAGAGGTCAGGCCTCTTTGAGACCCGATTCTTCGACCATGAACGCAGCCTCGCCCTCGGGGAGGTTGGGACTGTCGACGAGGCGGGCAATACGTTTCCCTCCCTTGCTCTTGCGCAGGTATATCCGGAACGTGGCCGTGTGACCCACGATGTTACCGCCGATGGGTTTCGTCGGGTCGCCAAAGAAGACCGCGGGGTTCGAGAGGACCTGGTTTGTTACAAGTCCTACCGCGTTGTGCTCGTCGACGATCCTGAAGAGATCATGGAGGTGACGGTTGAGTTTCTGCTGTCGTGCTGCAAGGGTACCGCGTCCTGCATACTCGGCCCTGAAATGGGCCGTGAGCGAGTCGATGATGATCAGCCTGACCGGTCTTTCAGAATCTTTGAGTTCCTGTGCCTTCTCACGGGCGCTGTCCATCATGAGCATCTGGTGATCGGAAGTGTGTGCCCGGGCGACGTGGATGTTTTCCAGGAACTCTTCGGGATCGGCGTCGATACCAAGACCGAGTACCATCTGCTCGATACGCTCCGGGCGGAAGGTGTTTTCGGTGTCGATGAAGATCGCAGACCCCATGAGACCTCCTTCCTCCTCGGGGAGCTGGACGTTGACTGCGGCCTGGTGCGCCACCTGGCTTTTCCCGGAACCGAACTCACCGTACAGCTCGGTTATTGCCTGGGTCTCGAGCCCGCCGCCGAGAAGTGCGTCGAGCTCGGGCACGCGCATTTTCAGTTTCCTTACCTCTTTCCTCTGTTCGAAGACATCCTTTCCCGTCCGGAAACCGCCGAGGTCAACCATTTCCCTGGCTGCCTTGATCATCTTTTTTGCCGTGGATTCACCTATCTCGGCAGTCTCGGCAAGTTCCTGGGGCGATGCCGTGGCGATGCTCTCCACTGTGAGGAATCCTGCTTCACGCAGTTTCTCGGCGGTACTTGGTCCCACACCGGGGAGGTCTTCAATTTCAAGGGATCCGGAACTCATCGGTCGTTCACCTTTTATGGAGAGAGGATCTCACTCACCTGCATATATCTTCATAGCCGTGCGGGGTGAAAGTATCCGTCTCTGGTACGGGGCCGGTGAACCTCTCGCATCTCTTCAGCAGTCCTTCCCTGTCCGGGACATGCTCCTCCCAGGAAAGAATGCTGATCCTTTTTCCCATGCGGAGGACCTGTGCCTTTACCGCGTGGCCATGGGGAAGATCCCTGCCGGCAACGATGAAGCAGTCGGATCCGGTATCGAGGTAGGTGGAACCACCCGTGACAATGACATCTCCGCATATCTCCTCTTCTGCAACGGGTGAAGGGATGGGCACCCTGATCAGGCTTCCCCTGCCGGCATGGATCTCCCACTCTCCCGTCTTTGCCTGCCGGACGGAACAGAGGTAAAGGCCCACCTGTTCTCCGGGGAGAAGGGGTATTTTGGCATTGTCTCCCCACAGGACAACCCGTGCATCGGCAGTCCCGTCCGTGATGGTAATTGTGCGGACAGATGAAGTCCTGCCGTCCCGGGTCACAAAAGACCGGGCGGGCGGGCACGAGATGACAGTCCCGGTCACGGAGCAGGTCTCTTTTCCCGCAATACTGCCGAGGGGGTCAGGAGCAGCAGCCATCTCCCCGTCCACCGGTTCAACGGTGCTCTTCTCGTCGATGCTGTATTCAGGTCCGTTCTTCCGGTATTTTTCGAGAGCCCCCCGGATCCTGAAGGAGGCACCCTCCACCATGTCACCCATGAGTTCGGGCACCCAGCAGACCATGCGGGAAATACTTTTTCCGTCACTGACCACCATCTCTACCATCTCTGCCTCGCTCCCGTCTTTCCGGGCGACCTTCCGGGCTTCGCCGATGGCGAGGATGCAGATGGTGATGTCCTTTCTCCGGGGCGGGGCGAGGTATGGTGCAACCTCTGACGGTCCCGAAATCTCGACGGGGGCGGGTCTCATTGCCATTACGGTTATCTCGCCCGGGTTCCTGCCTGCATGCCTCCCGATGACCTCGAGGACGTCTCCGATCCCGATGTCGTGGCTTGCGGCTGCCTTCTCGTCCCACAGGATTGCCCGTACCTGGCCGGTCTCGTCCCCGAGGATGAGGCTTGCGACAAGCCCTTTCTCGCCTTCCGGTCGTTCAAATTCCCGGACGGGATTCTTGGCGATGACCTTCCCGAAGAAGGAAAAAAGGCTCTGCTTTCCCCCCAGCCGCGCAATCTTGACGTGGTGTCGGCCGAGGTCCTGGACGACCATCATGGCAGCGGTCACCTCGTCGACGAGGTCACCGCAGGCCTCCATCTTCTCCTCTACCTTCCGCTCGAATTCTTCCCGGGAGAGCAGGTCATCCACGAGCGCATAGTGGAACTGCACGAAATCCCTTTCACCTCATTCCTTCTGCCACGGCGGGATCTGCATCGTTGCAGTCAGGTCTTCAATTGTCTCTGCCCTCCGCATCAGCGCCGCCTCGCCCCCGTGTATGAGGACTTCGGCACACCGGGGGCGGCAGTTGTACTGGGACGACATGCAGAACCCGTATGCCCCGGTGTCCAGGATGGCAAGCAGGTCACCGGCCCCGATGGGAGGAAGCCTGCGGTCCGAAGCAAGGATATCCCCGCTTTCACAGATGGGGCCCGTGATGGTATACGTTTCGGACGGTAGCATGCCTGCCCTGCCATTGACAACGACCTCGTGGTAGGAATCGTACATGGCCGGCCTGATGAGGAGATTGAAACCTGCATCGACGTTGACAAAGTTTTTGTGTGCTTTCTTGACAGAGTTGACCCGTACCAGGAGTATGGTCGAATCTGCAACGAGATACCGCCCCGGTTCGACCCAGAGCGCGGGGTTAATACCCAGTTCGGCGGAAACGTCCCGTATCGGGGGTATGATGGCAGATGCATAGTCAGCAGGTGTCGGGGCCCGCTCTTCCTCGTAATGGTGGTAGGGGATTCCCAGCCCCCCTCCCAGGTCAATGAACTCAAGGGTGACCCCCATCCTGACAAGGTCGCGCACGATCTCTGCCATCACCCGTGCAGTCTGCGCAAAAGGTTCCGTTGCAAGGATTTGAGAGCCGATGTGGCAGTGGATACCAACGGGCTTTACACCCCTGCAGGCGAGGGCCTCCCGGTAGGCATCGCGAATCCTGTCGTGGGGGATGCCGAACTTGCTCGTCGCAAGCCCTGTTGCAATCTTCCTGTGCGTCGGGACGTCGATGGCCGGGTTGACACGAAACGCGATTTTTGTTTCCTTCCCTTTCTTTTGCGATATCCGGTCAAGCTGGCGGAGTTCGTCGAAGGAGTCAACGGAGACGGTAACACCCGATTCGACTGCGAGCGAGAGGTCGTCGGTGCTCTTTGAACTCCCGTTGAAGAGCAGATCACCGGGTGCCATGCCTGCCGAGAGGGCGAGCCGGAGTTCGCCCGGGGAAAAGACATCCGCACCGGCACCCTCGCGGGCGAGTGCCCGCAGAATAGCGAGATTCCCGTTGGCCTTGGCCGCATACAGGACTTTTACCTTTGGGTAACGGGATGATAGTTCATCCCGGAAGGATCGAAAAAGGGAGACGATACGGTCCTGGTCTGTCACGTAAAGGGGTGTCCCGTAGCGGGTGGCAAGTGTCGCACAGTCAATCCCGCCAATTGCGAGCTGCCCTTCCCTGATCGTGAGGTGGGGTGGCAGGTTCATAATCCCATATCCTCCATCCTCTCCAGTGCTTCGCGGATACGCTCCGTGGATCGCGTGAGGGCAAACCTGACGTACCCGTCCCCGCCTGATCCAAACCCTATACCGGGTGTGACGACGATCCCTGCCTCGTCGAGCATCCGCGTTGCAAATGCCATGCAGTCATCGACGGGCATCCAGACATAGAAAGTCGCTTTGGGTGGTTCCACGCGAAACCCAAGCGCCCGCAGTCCCTTGACGAGGGTGTCCCTGCGTTCCCTGTAGATGCTGCACGCCTGTGCAACACAGTCCGGGGGGCCCGAGAGTGCCGCGATGGCTGCCCTCTGCACCGCGTCAAAGACCCCGGAGTCAACGTTTGTCTTGACCCGCCCCAGACCCGCAAGGATTTCCCTGTTTCCGACCGCCATCCCTATCCGCCAGCCGGTCATGTTGAAAGTCTTTGAGAGGGAATGCATCTCGATCGCCACGTCCATTGCCCCTTCCGTCGCGAGGAAGGAGGGAGCACGGTAACCATCGTAGGAGATCTCGGAGTAGGCATTGTCATGGACGATGATGATATCGTGTTCCCTTGCAAATTCGACAGCCCTCTCGAAGAACCCGGGGAGTGTGACTGCCGCGGTGGGGTTGTTGGGATAGTTGAGGAACATGATCCTCGCAGCATCCGCAATATCATCAGGAATGGCATCGAGATCCGGTATGAAGCCATTTTCTGCGCGGAGCGGCATCTCGTAAACCCGCCCCTCTGCAAAGAGCGTGGAGGTCCGGTAGACGGGATACCCCGGGCTTGGAACAAGGACGTAACTGCCGGGATCCACGAAGGCTTCCGGGATGTGGGCAATGCCATCCTTTGATCCCATCAGTGCAAGGACCTCTGTTGCCGGATCGAGGGTAACACCGAAACGATCACCGTACCAACGGGCGACTGCCTGCCGGAAGCCGGGCATCCCCGCGTACGACGGGTAATGGTGATTTGCAGGGTCCCTTGCCGCCCGGCAGAGTTCCTCGACCACGTGGGGGGGCGTTGCAAGGTCAGGGTCACCTACTCCCATATCAATCACATCACACCCTTCCCGTATCTTTTTCGCTTTGAGTTCATCGATACGGGCGAAAAGGTAGGGAGGGAGTTTTCCCATGCGTTCCGCGTACATGCGGGAAAATATTGGCCCTGACCGCTCATTAAGGATTACATGAGCGGGAGGGGATCCCCCTGCGGGCTTGCCGCACGGATGGAAAATTCCATTTTTATAGCGGTTTCTGATGATCCCTCACCAGCCGTTACCCGGAAGGGTAAAGACCGGGTAAAGAACCTATAAGTGACCGGCCCACCCACGGCATTACACGGGTATTTATCTGCCCGGTCGGACGGAAGTGTCTTTCATGAGTCTGGAGGAAGCAGATCCCGTCAGGGTTATACTGACGACAGCAGGCAGGGACAAGGGCCCCGAGATCGCGCGACACCTTGTCGAAAAGCGGCTTGCCGCATGTGTCAATACATCGGATGTAACGTCCTGTTACAGGTGGAAGGGAGAGTTCTGCTGCGACCAGGAAGTCCTCCTCGTCATCAAGACAACCCTTTCCCATGTCCGCGACGCCCTGGAGGAGATAAGGGCCATTCATCCATACGAACTTCCGGAAATGATTGTCCTTCCCGTTGAAGGGGGTTATCCGCCCTACCTCGCATGGGTGAGGGAGGAGACTGCGCCATGACCGTGACCACCGTTAAGGGAATACAGGTCAGGGAAGGCAGGATAATCGAGATAGACGATCCGGTCATCCAGGAAGATCGCTTTTCCCTTTGCATCAACGGGGAGTTCTATGCCCGCATCGTGGCGAGCAGGGACCAACTCAGAGAACTCGGTGCCGGGTTCGTTGTTTCCCAGGGACTTGCACGGGATGTCGGGGACGTGATCGTAAAAGGGGACGAGATAGATGTTTTGGCATCTGTTGCTGACGGTGGTGGCAGAGAGGTGATATCGACCGGCGCGATCGGTCTCTCTCGCCCCTTTGAAAAGGTCGTCTCGCCGCTCACCCTGACCACACGGGATGTGTATGCCATCACGGAGGAGATCGAGACGGAGGTGTGGCACCAGACAGGTGCAGTCCACTGTTCCGTGCTCTCCTTCGGGGGCCGGGTAGTGGCACGTTCCAGTGATGTCGGAAGGCACAATACCGTTGACAAGGTCATCGGCCACGCTGTCCTCAACAGGCTGGACAGGTCGCAGTGCGTCATCGGATGCACGGGGAGGCAGCCGCGGGACATGGTTACGAAGGCTGCCCATGCGGGTATCCCGATCGTTATATCGAGGGCAGCGTCAACGAAACAGGGGATCGAAGCCGCCTGGGAGGCCGGGATCACACTGGTCTGTTTCTCGCGGAAAGGCAGGTTCACGGTATATTCGCACCCCGGGCGCATCCGTGAACTGTCCGGGATGGTCCTGTCACCACCATCCCGTGCAGGAGACATGCCCCGGCAGGAAAACAGATAAGAAGCCCGGTCCCACCAGTCATCAGGAGAGGGAAGTGGTATTTATCACAGGACAGAAGGAGGAAAAAGAAGCCGTTCTGGTTCTCGGCTGCCCGCAGGTCCCTGTCCAGACCGCCGTGGCGCTGTATCTCATGCACGGCCTGCGAAGGCTTGGTGTCCGGCCGATCGTAGCCGGAAACCCTGCGGCAAGAATGCTGATTGACGTCTCAGATCCCCTTCACCACTATGCAGGCGAAATGGTCGATCTCGATACGTTTATCGCCGACATGGCAGCCGGAAGGAGAAAACATGACTACTATATCGTCTTTGCGCACAACGACGCGGGAGTAACGTATGCTGCGACGGTCCAGTCCATCTCGGGAAAGAAGGTTATCATGATCATTTACGGGGAAAATTTTCAGGCTATCGCGGACAGGGTCGACTTTCCCGCCGAGAAGATCATGGCAAAGGCGGTCCATAACCCGATGCCCATGAAAAAGAAGATCGACGAGGTGCTCCCGTGGCTTGTATCGAATCTCTGAAGTACGAAATCATCCTCCGGAATGCCACGTTTTCCGAATGCAGGGAATATATCCGGAAAAACTGCAGGGAACTCGTAACGGTTGATCCCGGTTTTGCACTCTTTGAAAAACCCGTGATTGGAGTTCCTCCCATTCTTCTTGGACTCGATGGAGATTCGATCACCTTTCCCTATACAAAACCCTGTTACGGGACATTCCTTTTGAGAACGGAGAACCCGGAAGAAGCCGCAAGGTTAAGGTCCCTTTTGAAAAAATAGGCGGGGAGGGTTTCCAGGAGTTTTCCCTTCCCCTGCCCGGCACCCTGCAATATCCCCCCAAGAAGGTATATCACCCCCCCACGGGAGAATCATACCATCCAGTGATATGCCATGACGGAGATGTCAGTGCTCATAGGGGGAAGAGCAGGAGACGGGATAAACAGTGCAGGCCTCATTATTGCCCACCTACTCTCCCGTATAGGATACAGGATCTACATGTATTTTGATTACCCTTCCCTGATCAAGGGGGGGCACAATTTTGCCATCATCCGGGCATCCCCGGAAATGAAAGGAGCCTGCCGCCGGGAGGTTGATTTCATCCTGGCACTCAACCAGGACACACTCGACCTCCACAGGGACCTTGTCCGGGACAGGACAACCGTGATATGTGACAGTTCCCGTGTAAAAGCCACCGGCATATGCATCCCCATCCCCGGTATCCTGAAGGAGGAGGGGGCACCAGCCGTCATGGGTAACTCGTGCATCATCGGTGCTTTTACCCGCGCCGCAGGCATCCCGTGGGCAGTCCTCGAAGAGGTGTTCTCCCGGCACCTCAGGAAGGGTCTCGAACTGAACCTGAAAGTTGCCCGGAGGGGTTACGAAATGGCCAGTGACCATTCGGTAATCCCTGCGGGGGATTCCCCGGCACTCCCCATCCTGTCGGGAAACGAGGCGATTGGTCTTGGACTCCTTCACGGTGGTCTTGATGCCTACGTTGCCTACCCGATGACCCCGACTTCGAACCTCCTCCACTTCCTGGCGGATATCGCAGACCGGGCCGGGCTTCTCGTTTTCCATCCGGAGAACGAGATTGCAGTGATGCTGATGGCACTCGGGCTCGGTTATGCAGGGAAAAAGACAGCCGTCGGGACTTCGGGGGGCGGGTTCTGCCTGATGACAGAAGGTCTCTCCCTTGCAGGCGCAAACGAGGTGCCGGTCGTGATTGTTCTCGGTCAGCGTGCCGGACCAAGTACCGGCATGCCAACGTACACGGGCCAGTCCGACCTCCACTTTGCTCTCCATGCCGGGCAGGGAGAGTTTCCGCGCCTGGTCGTGGCCCCGGGAGATCCAAAACAGGCCTTCACCTGGAGCTCCCTTGCCCTCCGCCTTGCGTGGAGGTACCAGGTGCCTGCACTCATTCTCTGCGACAAGACGCTCTGCGAGGGATACTACAGTTTCTCCTCCCCTGCAGCATCCGTCCCCCGTATCGACGACGCCCCGGCAGGAACCCCGGGGCCTTCCTACAGGCGGTACCTCCTGACAGATGACGGGGTGAGCCCCCTTCTCTTCCCCGGAAGTCCCGGAACCGTCATCAAAGTGAACAGCTATACCCACGACGAGGCCGGAATCACGACAGAGGCAGCGGAAATGGCGTCCCTTATGACAGAAAAGAGGATAAGGAAGGGCAAGGCCCTCGAGAACGGACTCCTTGACCTGCCGGTGATCGCGCAGTCAGGTGACACGAGCTCGGATAAGACTCTTGTCTGCTGGGGATCCACTGCCGGTGCCTGCAGCGAGGTGGGGCCGGAACTCGGGTTCAGGGTTATCCAGCCAGTCGTTCTTTCGCCGTTCCCTGCGGAAAAGTTCCTCCGGGCCACACGGGGAACGCATGAGATGGTCGTGGTGGAAGAGAACGCGTACGGCCAGCTTGAGATGCTCCTGAACCGGTTCGGAGTCAGGGCCGATGCATCCGTCCGTAAATACGACGGGCGGCCCTTTGCTGTCGAGGAACTCAGGGCGCGTCTCATGGAGGTGGTGTCATGAGCGCAAGGGACTTCATCACGGATGCACAGAACACGTGGTGCCCGGGATGCGGGAATTTTGTCATCCAGTTTGCCCTGCGCGATGCCATCCGGTCGGCCATAGAAGGCGGACTTGACCCTGACTCCATTGTCCTCGTGACGGGAATAGGGTGCCATGCAAAGATGGCCGATTACCTCAATATCAACAGTTTTTACTCGATCCACGGCCGGACTGTCCCTGTTGCGACGGCAATCAAGATGGCCGACCCTGATCTCCAGGTCATATGCTGTGCGGGTGACGGTGATGCCTATGCCGAGGGGCTCGACCACCTGGTCTTTGCAGCCAAGCGGAACAGCGACATCACCGTGATAGTCCACAACAACAGGGTCTACGGTCTTACGACCGGGCAGTATACTCCCACGTCGCCGAGCGGGTTCCGGGGGCGTTCGACGCCCGGAGGGACGAAGGAGGAACCTTTCAACCCCCTCGAAATCATGCTTGCGTCGGGGGCAACCTTCGTTGCACGGGGGTGCACGAGGAAGAGGAAGGAACTCGAAGGGGTCATCAGAGAGGGAATCATGCACAGGGGCTTTTCCTTCATTGACGTGTTGCAGGTCTGTGCATCGTATTTCAACCAGACGGACGTGTATGACAGGGCCGTGTACAGCCTGGAGGGACATGACGCGGCTGACTTTGATGCTGCGTGCAGGAAAGCCCGGGAATGGGACTATAACAGCGATTCCCCGATTGCAATCGGGACGTTTTTCAGGGTGATACGCCCTACGCTCGAGGAACGACTGGGGGTTCCCCGGAAAAAGGAGGGGACCACTGAAGAGACCATCGCAAGGATCCTCGGGGAACGGAAATGAGGGTCTGCATGGGAATATCCCGAAGAATCCTCCATCGCGGGGGAAAAGGGATCGAAAGTGTACTTTTTCCCTCTCTTGTACAGGTTGGAAAGGGAATGGCAAGCAAAGCCGTATGGATGGATGAATCTCATGGTTGAATCAAACCTCTTTGAATCAGTCAAAAAGAACCTCTGCTCCTGTTCTGCAGACCTCGCCCTCGATGAGAATATCGAGGCACTTCTCAAGACTCCGCGGCGGGAGGTATCGGTGGCAATCCCGGTACGGATGGATACGGGTAAGATCCAGGTTTTCCAGTCTTTCCGTGTGCAGTACAACGATGCCCTCGGACCGATGAAGGGGGGAATACGTTACCACCCGGATGAGACGATAGATACCATCAGGGGCCTTGCGGCAATCATGACATGGAAGTGTGCACTTCACGATCTTCCCCTGGGAGGCGCAAAGGGCGGGGTCATCTGTAACCCGAAAGCCCTGTCAGAACGGGAACTGGAGCGGCTGAGCAGGTCTTACGTCCAGGAGATGTTTCCGTATATCGGTCCTGACCGTGACATACCTGCCCCCGATGTCTACACTGATGCAAGGGTCATGGCATGGATGATGGATGAATATTCCCGGATAGCGGGAAAGACAATTTTTGGATCATTCACCGGGAAACCTGTACTCCTGGGAGGGTCGGAGGGAAGAGGGGAAGCCACGGCCCTGGGAGGCTGGTATGCCATCCGGGAAGCAATGCACAGGCGGGAAAGGGACTTTTCAGGCATCACAGTTGCTGTCCAGGGATTTGGCAATGTCGGGGCCCATGCAGCCCTCCTCGGGCAGGAATTGTTCGGGGCGCGGGTGGTGGCAGTCAGCGACAGCAGGGGAGCAATCTACAACCCCGACGGTCTGGCAGTCCGGGATCTTGTGGAACACAAGAAAAAAACAGGGAGTGTGATCAGGTTTCCGGGCGCAACCAACATCCCGGGCGAAGAGATTCTCACGCTGCCCGTCGATGTCCTCATCCCTGCGGCACTTGAAAATACAATAACCTCCCGGAATGCAGACCAGGTGAGAGCGGCGGTCGTCGCCGAATTCGCAAACGGTCCCACCAGCCACGAGGCCGATGAGATCCTTTTTGGATCGGGTATCACGGTGCTCCCCGATATTCTCGTGAATGCAGGAGGCGTGATCGTCTCCCATTTCGAGATGATCCAGAATTTCACGATGGATCACTGGGACAGAAACAAGGTTGCCCGGAAACTCGAGGGAAAAATGGTTGGTTCTTTCAAAACGGTCAGTGACCTTGCGGAGAACAACAACGTCTCTCTCCGGAAAGCGGCCTATACCCTTGCAGTCGGACGGGTTGCCGGTGCGATGAGGCTGAGGGGGTGGGCCTGACACGCGGTGCAGGCCCAAAAAAAGAAGGTCATGGTCAGACCCCCTTTTCTTCCGGGCAGCTATGCTCTCTTTTCGGCGCTCTTTCCGGATGAGAACGCCTTTTCCTCTCGTCCACGGGCAACGAGACTATTAATGCATCCGGAGGAGACCTCATGAATGGTCTGCTTCATGTGGGAATTTGCGGTCTCCGGTGACCTCTTTGCATGGGTGGTGCTCCCCTCCCTCATCTTCATGGCGCGGATATGCGATGTGAGCCTTGGGACGCTCCGGGTCATCTTCATATCCAGAGGTTTTAAAAGGGTCGCCCCCTTCGTCGGGTTCTTCGAAGTGATCATATGGCTCCTTGCCATCGGCCAGGTGATGCAGAACGTGGGGAACCTTGCCTCGTACATCGCATATGGAGGGGGATTTGCTGCCGGAACCTACGTGGGCATGGCAGTCGAGGAGAGGCTGTCCCTGGGCAACGTGGTCATCCGTATCATCACCCAGAAGGATGCGGGCCAGCTCGCCGGGGCATTGCGGAAGATGAACGTCGGGGTCACGACGATGGATGCCACGGGCGCGACCGGCCCGGTTACCGTCCTCCTCTCGGTGTGCCGCAGGCAGGACCTTCCACGGGTCCTGTCATGCATCAATCGTTACCACCCTGCCTCTTTCTACACGGTCGAAGAGGTCAAGACCGTAAAGGAAGGGATCTTCCCCCGCGGCCGGGGAGGGATTCATATAAACTGGAGAGACCCGCATGGGTTTTTCCGGAAAGGAAAATGAAGACCGGATATTACTTTTTGTATCCGGTATCCGGACAGGGTCATCGTTTCTGGGCGATTCCAGGTGCTGACACCTTTGCAGATGCTCTCACTCGAGCATGACAAGCCCGATAGAGATGATGTTCCCGTGCTCGATCATCCCGTATTCGAGGTTCCGGCAGGGAACGACATGGAGTTCCCAGCCCGCGTTCCTTGCAGTTGAAAAAACATCGATGCCTGCTGCCTCCATGCTTGGCCGGACGAGATCCATGTGCCGGCACATGCGGCGGATACTCTCATCCACGGTGCCGGGCTGCTCTTCTGCCACGCAGTGCTGGTGCTCGCAGTAGATGCAGGGATATGCTCCAAAGCCGAATGCCTTTGGAAAGTCGTGGTAAAAGGCAGTTTTTTCAAGGAAATGAACGGTGCCATTGACCCAGAGGATAAGGTCGCGGAAGAAAGGGTGAAAGTCTTTTGGAATCTTGTCGGGAGAGATATCCGGGTGTCCCGGAATGCCGTCGAACCGGAGGAGGAGCCCGGTCGAATATTCTGCAATCATCTTCCGTGTTTCCGCTGGTGCCGGTGCGTAGGGAGGGCAGCTCATGTGCTTTCCATACCCCTTGCACCCGAACCGGCACTTGAACCTCACCCACTCGGCGACAACGATATCCCTGGATTGGATGGGCCGGGCAAGGGCACCCTTCTCCCCTGCAAGGCGGGTGAGTGTTGCGATCTCCCCGTCCAGTCTCGGATTCATCTGATTCCCCGGAAAAAACACTATTCCCGGTCCTGACCAAAAAGGTATCGCGGCCCTGCGAAACGAAGATATCGAAGACGGACCCAAACGTCACTGCTGTGAACATCAAAAGGGCCCCGGGGCGGGAAAAAGAAATGACCGTGGGTGGGAGGACGTTTTCTCTCCGTATGCAGGAGGAAGATCTCGGGGATATCTACCCCGGGATGGTTCGCTATTCTGTTGAACTATGGGAAAAAGAGGGGCTGGTCGCCGTCTTCCGCACGAATTCCTTTGAATACGCCCCCACCATGACCTATGGCGCAAGAGAGGCCGCAGAAAGGGTATTTTCCAGCTGGGAGAGGGACCTTGCCGGTGACATCGAGGGTTTCCTGGAAAATAATTCCCTGCGGGAACCGATCCCGTACCAGTCCCCACCGGAAACTCCCGGTGTTGTTGTCATCCAGGGCAGTCCCCGACCGGGTGGAAATTGTTCCATCCTCGCCTCGTGGACCGCAGACGAGGCACAGCAGCTTGGAAAACCCGTGTGTGTTGTCTTTCCGCACGATCTGGACATTCACCCCTGCATCGGATGCTACCAGTGCTACAACACGGGCACGTGCGTCTACGAGGATGACATGAACTCCATCATCCCGGCCGTGGAAAAGTGTCGCCTGCTCGTTGTCTGTACTCCGGTCTATACGAACACTGTCCCGGCGGGGACAAAGGCACTCCTCGACCGGTTCCAGGCCCTCCACGCGTCAAGAACTCTCGGACGACGACCGTCCCGCGGGACGAGGGGGCTTCTGTTGTCGGTTGCGGGGCGGAAGGGAAAGGAAAATTTTACATGCGTGTCCCGCGTTGTTGGTGCGTTTTTCTCGCTCGTTGGAATCAGTGCGGAAAAACCCGTGCTCCTTGACGGAATGGACGAGACACGGGATATCCGCGTTATCCCCGGGCTCGAAACAAGGGTCAGGGATGCAGTCAGGACCGCCCTCCGCAAGGACTAGGGAAAGTTCTGCCCGGGAAATAAGTTCACCCGATGCTCATGAACGGGCATATCAAGGGATCTAATATGTTTTACGTCTCTGGGAGAACCACGTGTTCTTTATAAATCAAGGGTCCTGTCACCGGAACGCTGGATGAGGTGGGGACCGTCCTGCTGGGGATCGTTGACTGCTTTTGAGACAGGGTAAGCCTCGAGGATATCATCAGGGCAGGGTGAAAGGATTGCCTTTCTCTCTCCCTCGCCGATGGGTCCGGGGGCAATCCAGCGGGCCTCGTCCCGTGGCTGCAGGATTGCGGGCATCCTGTCGTGGAACCGTGCCACGAGGGCGTTCGGCTCCGTCGTAATGATTGTGAAGGTCCACAGTGGCGGGTCCCTTCCCTTCAGGATGTCGAAGAGTCCGGCAAATGCAAAGAGAGCCTGGTCCTTCCTCCTGATGTAGACAGGGACTTTCTGCGTTCCGGACTTCTGCCACTCGTAGAAACCGGTGGCAGGAACGAGGCACCGGTGGCGTGCGAGGGGACCGTGGAAGGACGGGCGTTCCGACAGCGTATCGGCACGTGCATTGATGATGGGACGGGCACCAGTCAGGTCCCTTGTCCACGAGGGGACCAGTCCCCAGGTCATCATCCTGATGACCCTTTCCCCGGTGTGGGTCGCATAAATGATCGGGACCTGCTGGGAGGGTGCGATGTTGAACCGTGGTGAAAGAGAGAGACCCGTATCGTCCACGCCGAAGCGCTCTCCGAGCCCGACTGTCAGGGCAAGCGTGAATCTGCCGCACATGGATATCCCTGCTCCATCTCCTGTATCCTGATGCTGTCAATGATCGGGAGGACCTGTCCGAGGGAGTCTATCGCGAAATGAGCCCCGCCACTGTCGCCTCTCCGCGAAAACCGGTCCCCGTAGCGTGCATATACCGTTATCATCCCCATCTGCCTGCAGGGGGCAATATCCCTCCGCGGGCTGTCTCCCACTGCAATGACCTCGCGGGGTGGCACTCCGAGCAGTTTCAGGGCGTACTGGAAGGGGACCGGGCTTGGCTTTTTCTGCCATGTTGCCTCGTGTGTCACGATATGGTCGAACAGCCCGATGAGATCCGTTTTTTCGAGCCGTGATACGGCTTCCGGCCTGTGTGCATCCGTAACGAGTGCAAGGGGATACCCCTGCTCCCGGAGTGCACCGAGGGTTTTTTGCACGCCGGGGTAGGGGTGGATCCGGGCAAGTTTCACCTCGCGGTACATGCGGGTGCAGCGGGAGATGAGGTCGGGATCAGTCATTCCGTGGTCTTCGAGGAAATCGCGTACGTTTTGGGGATCCTCAAACCCCTTCTCTTTGCGGAGGAAGTAGGAGAAGAGATCTTCTGCTTTTCCGCACCCGGCCTCCCGCGTGATTGCCATGCAGGCGGCATACTTGGCTTCAACGAGGTCAAAGAGGGTATTGTCCATGTCAAGGATTACAGCCCTGACCCGGTTCCCGTATGTCGTTGCACTCATCCCACTACACAATCTCTCTTTGCTCCTTATGGAAGTATTGTTTGGGAGATCTTCCCCGGATTCCCCTGTGCAAACGGTCAATATCTCCTGCGACACATCACCCTCTTGCGAGGGGTTGAACGCATAATGTTACTCCACAAGATCCGATCTGAAGGGCTCTCCCATTACTCGTACTTCGTTGCAGACGGTGGGCAGGCCGCCGTCATTGACCCGCGAAGGGACTGCGAGATATACCTCGACCTTGCCTCATCCACGGCGTCCCGGATAACCCATATATTCGAGACGCACAGGAACGAAGACTATGTCTCCGGGTCTTGCGAGCTTGCAGAAAGGACGGGTGCCGCCATTTACCATGGTGCGGCACTCGACTTTTCCTTCGGACGACCTGTTTCGGAGGGTGACAGGTTTCGCATCGGGAGGCTGGAACTTGCAGTTCTTGCCACACCGGGCCATACGGCCGAGAGCATTTCCCTCGTCCTGCGGGATCTCTCCATCCCGGGCGACCCCCTGATGGTCTTTACCGGAGATGCCCTCTTTGCCGGCGACGTGGGAAGGACGGACCTCTTTGGGCCAAAAAAGGCAGAATGGGCAGCAGGGACGCTCTACGACGCAATCCATGAGAAGATCCTGCCGCTTGGAGACGGGGTCGTTATCCTTCCGGCACATGGCGCCGGGTCTGTCTGCGGTGGGGATATTGCCGACCTGGAATTTACGACCATCGGCTATGAGCGGACCCACAACCCCTGTTTCCTGCTGGACCGGGAGACATTTATTGCAGGGAAGAAGGCCGAGCACCATTACAGGCCCCCTTACTTCTCAATGATGGAGAAGTTAAACAGGTCAGGCCCCCCTGTCCTTTCCCACCTCCCGCGTCCCGTTCCCCTCGACCCGCAGACACTGGCGGAGAAGAAGAAGGCGGGTGCCCAGATTCTTGATACGAGATCACCGGAGGCATTCGGTGGGGGGCATATCCCGGGGAGCATCTCGCTTTGGCGTGACGGTATCCCGGCCTTTGCCGGATGGGTCCTTTCGTACGATCACCCGGTCGTCATCGTGGATGACTGCCCGGACGGGCTGGATTCCGCACTAAGGCGCCTTGCCAGGCTTGGCTATGACGCCATCGGGGGATACCTGGCCGGGGGTTTTGCTGCATGGGCACGCTCGGGAAGGGAAATCCGGAGGCTGGAGACATGGTCGGCTGCCATGCTCCGGGATGCCCTTGAAAAGGAACGATTCATCCTGCTCGACGTGAGGGACCGGAAAAACAGGGAAGCGATGGGCTTTATCATGGGTTCCCGGCACATTTACGTCGGCGAAGTCCTTCCACGCCTGGCCGAGATCCCGAGGAACCAGAAGGTCGTTGTCTACTGCGATGCAGGGTTCAAGGGGAGCCTTGCCGCAAGCCTGCTCCTTGCAGCCGGGTTCGACCATGTCGTCAACGTTATCGGTGGTTTTTCGGGATGGAAGGCTGCCGGGTATCCCGTGGAGAAAAAAAGTACCTGAAGTGGCATCGCAGTCTCCCGTAAAATTCACAACGTTTAATAAAGAGATGTATCAATCCTGAATGCGGTGAGGTATGGAGATAGTGAAGATACCCCGCATGGAGAAGAAGGAATACGATACCCTCATCGAAAAGGGTTATATCTGCCGCATCGCGTTCCAGGGTGAAAAATACCCCTACATAGCCCCTTTCCTCTACGTATTCGATGGCAGATTCCTCTACTTCCTTTCCACCAAATACGGAAAGAAACTGGAATATTTCAGGAAAAGTCCCTACGTTGCAGTCGAGGTGGAAAAGTATACGAAAGACCTTTCGAGCTACACATTCGTGAGCATGCAGGGATACCTGGAAGAGGTCACGGATTCGATCGACAAGAAGGTCATCCGCAAGCAGTTCGTGGATCTCATCAAGGAACGCCGCCTTTCCAATAATATCCTTGCTGCCCTCGGGCACTCTCCCCAGGACCCGCCTGAAGCAATAGCAAAGGAGGAGCGTTCCCTTGTCTGGAAACTGACAGGTGTCAAGGACATGGTCGCGCTGAAGAACCTCTGAAAAACATTCCCCCATCTTTTTTTTCTTCACTGCTTTCCGGGCAGATAACCTTTCAGGAGAGATTCGAGGCTGCCTGCATCTGTTATCGGATTCTGGCACGACTGTCCGAGGCAGGCATGTGCCCGCGGACCCCTGTTTTCCCCTGCAAGTAAGGCACACCAGGGCAGCAACCGGCAGATTTCCCCGGCATCCGGCTTTCTGCCGAGTGCCACGGGGAGAATGAACGGCGTGTAATTCCTGTCAAGAATCCCGAGCATCCGGACGTAGAGAGGGTCAGTTTCATCTCCCGTAACAACGACTGTCCCGGCCCGGCCCTCTGTGACCAGATGCCCCGCAAAAAACATCGTGCAGGAGGAGGGATACTGCCTGACCAGAGGAGGGTAGTACCCGGCTACCTGCCCGGCCCGCTCCATGTAAGAAGTTTCTCCGGTCAGGATGTGAAGACGGACAAGGTTAGAGAAGGAGAGCGAATTCGAGGAGGGTATGGAACCGTCGAGGAACTCTTTCTGGCGCACAGGAACGTCTTTCTGGTCATCACGCGTCCAGTAGTATCCCCCTTTATCCTTATCCCAGAAGTTTTGGAAATGGTAATCCTCAAGCTCGATTGCGGCCGAAAGAAAGGTTGGTTCACGGGTGGCCAGGAAGAGATCGAGGAGACCCATGATGACCGATGCATAGTCTGCCGACATTCCCTGGATTGCGGCATCTCCCGCCATCCACCTGTGGTAAATGCCTCCGTCCGGCGAGCGCATCTGCCCGAGAACGAATCCTGCCGCGCGCCGGGCAGCGGCGAGGAACGCCGGATCTCCAATGGCCCGGGAGGCAACGGAGAGGGCCGATATCGCAAGTCCGTTCCAGTCGGCCAGGACCAGGGTATCGCGGGGAGGATGCGGCCTTGTATTTCTCGCGGAGAGTAATTTTTCTTTCATGGTTTCGAGGACTCTCTCCACGTCGCCGGGAGCCATACCAAGAAGCCGGGCAGCGTCTGCAGGCTGCCGTGCTCGTGAAAGTACTCCTGCTTCACGGGCACTCGTGCTGCCGGCAGACCCGGGCGGGTCTATGCAATTCAGCGAAAAGACAGAAGATGCGATCCTGTTCTCTTCAGGGGACAGGACAGATTCGATCTCATCCCGGGTCCACGTGTAGAACAATCCTTCCCCGCCCCCGCTGTCTGCATCTTCACCGGCATAAAAGCCGCCGTCAGGGGCCTGCAGGTCCCTGCAGATATACTCCATGCACCCGCGTGCAACATTCCCGAGTACGGCGTTTCCGGTAAGGGTATACGCTTCGGAGTACGCAAGAGCTGCGAGTGCCTGGTCATAGAGCATCTTCTCGAAATGGGGCACGAGCCAGCGTTCGTCTGTCGCATACCGGTGAAAACCCCCGCCCAGCTGATCATATACCCCGCCGCGGGCCATGGAAAGAAGTGTGTGGCAGGAGAGATCGATGGGGGCGGTCGTGCGATGGATAATCCCGTAGCGGAGGAGGAATAGGTGAAGATGGAACAGCGGGAACCGGGGAGGAGGACCGAATCCCCCGTTTTTGCTGTCATGGATTGAGACAAGGTGGTCATAGACCATGCCTGCTGTGCCGGCAGGGAGCGGTCCCGAGTATGCATGATCCCTTGCCCGCACGATATTTTCCGAAATGTCGCGGGCGAGGGAAAGTGCATCATCGCGGTGTTCTTTCCAGTATGCAGCGATCGCGGCAAGTACCTCGAGGATACCGTAATTTCCCCCTGTCCGGGTCCTCGGGATATAACTGGTGGCAAAGAAGGGGACTCCTCCTGGCGTGAGAAAGATGGAGAGCGGCCAGCCCCCTCTTCCCGTGAATGCGATACATGCGTCCATGTAGTACTGGTCGAGGTCAGGCCTCTCCTCGCGGTCGAGCTTGATACAGACGAAGTTTTCGTTCAGGAATCTTCCAACCTCGGGATCCGAGAAAGATTCCTCCCGCATCACGTGGCACCAGTGACACGTGGCGTACCCGATAGAGAGAAAAATGGGTTTATCCTCTTCCCTTGCGCGGACAAATGCCTCGTCACCCCAGGGATACCAGTCAACCGGATCGAAGGCATGCTGCCTGAGGTAGGGAGAGACCTCCTTTATGAGCCTGTTTTGTCCCGGGTCACCCGGCCCGGCTTTTCGTCCCTCTTCTGCCATGTATTCCGTCACACCTGCACAGGGTGAGATGGGAGGGCCAGTGTGTTAAAAGGGATGGTGGAGGACACCCATCCTGTTCCCGGGGTACAGGGATCGTTACACATAACATTCCGGCCCGTGGAGAGATATGGGTAATGAGCAGGGATGATCAGACTCCCGGTCAGGCATCCGGCACACGGCTGACACCGGCGATGGCCCAGTACCAGGAACTGAAGGCGCGGTACCCTGATACGATCCTCCTCTTCCATATCGGTGACTTTTACGAGACTTTTGGCGACGATGCCCGGACACTGTCCCGCGAGCTCGATATCGTTCTTACGTCCCGGTCGCGGGATAAGGAAAAAAACCCGGTTCCCCTTGCGGGAGTCCCCTGCCATGCAGTCGAGGGATACATCGCGCGGCTCATCGCAAAGGGCTACCGGGTTGCGGTTGCTGACCAGGTCGAGGATCCCCGCGAAGCGAAGGGCATCGTGAGGAGAGAGGTGGTTCGCGTCATCACACCGGGGATGGTGATGGACGAGACACTCCTCGAATCCCCTGCAGCCAATTATCTCGCGGCCATCGCGCCGAAGGAAAAGAAGAGGCCCGGCGGAATGGCATTCCTCGATATCACCACGGGCGAGTTCTTCTGCATGTCCCTCCCGGTTGAAAACGAGATTGCTGCTGTCTCTGACGAAATTGCCCGGTACGCTCCGCGGGAGTGCATCGTCCCGGAGAACCTCCAGCCCGAACTCCTCGAACATCTCTCCGGCAAACCACTGACCGTTTCTCGAGTACCGGCTTCATGGTACGACCCTGAAAGCGCACGGGTATTCCTCTGCAACCACCTGGGAGTCTCGAGCCTCGAGGGTTTTGGTCTTGCAGGGATGGACGGTGCGGTCGTTGCAGCCGCTGCTGCCCTCATGTATGCCAGGGAGACGCAGAAGCAGGATCTCCGCCAGGTGACAACACTTACCGTCCGGCATGTCCGGGATTTCTGTCTCCTCGATGCCGTCACGCAGAGGAACCTCGAGATTCTCCGCGGGATCAGGGGCACGGGAAAGGAAGGGACACTCATATCCGTGCTCGACAGGACGGCCACACCGATGGGCAGCCGGCTGATGAGAGAGTGGCTGTGTGCACCCCTGCTCTCCTGCGAGGCAATCAATGCACGACTGGATGCCGTGGAGTTCATGGTGAGGAAGGCAGCAGTAAGAATGGAGCTTGCGCAGGTTCTCAAACGCTGCGGGGACCTCGGGAGAATCTCCGGCAGGATCGCCTTTGGAAACGTCTGCCCCCGGGACCTCAAAAGTGCTGCGGACGCACTCGAAGTTGTCCCCCGCATCATGGGAATCCTCGGTACCGGGACAGGTGAAGGGGCCCCTGAACTCATTGCCGGTGCCTGTGGGATGATTCCTGACCTTGGCTGGGTAAAAGATTTGATCGGGCGGGCAATCGTCGATGACCCGCCCGCGAGCGTGAGGAATGGAGGTGTCATCCGCCCTGGTTTCTGTCCCGAACTGGACTCGCTCCGCGATCTCTCATCATCGGGCAGGGACTGGATTGCAGATTTGCAACAGCGTGAAAGGGAGAAAACAGGGATCCGCTCCCTGAAAATCGGGTATAACTCGGTGTTTGGGTATTACATCGAGGTTACCAGGCCAAACCTCCACCTCGTGCCTCCCCATTACCAGAGGAAGCAGACGACATCTTCCGGGGAACGTTTCACGATCCCGGAACTTGCCGAGAAGGAGGCACTCATATCCTCTGCCGATGAACGGCGCCTGACTCTCGAACAGGAGGTCTACCAGGACCTTGTCAGGCAACTCCAGGCAGCGGTCCCCGGCCTCCAGTCCATGGCACGCGGCCTTGCCATTCTCGACGTGGTCTGTTCACTCGCCAACGTTGCCGTTTCCAACAACTACTGCAGGCCGGTGGTCGACAACTCGACGCACCTCCTTATCCGGGGAGGGCGCCATCCCGTGGTGGAAGAAGGGATGCAGGGGAAGTTCGTGCCCAACGACCTCGAGATGTCAGGGGAGAGGGACCAGATCCTGATCATTACCGGCGCAAACATGGCAGGGAAGTCCACGTACATGAGGGCGGCAGCCCTGATCGTGATCATGGCACAGGCAGGGAGTTTTGTCCCGGCGGAGTATGCCCGGGTGGGAATCGTGGACAGGGTCTTTTCCCGCGTCGGTGCATTCGATGACCTTGCGAGCGGGCAGAGCACGTTCATGGTGGAGATGCTTGAACTTGCCAACATCCTCAACAACGTCACCGGAAAGAGCCTCGTCATCCTCGACGAGATCGGGAGGGGGACGAGCACGCTCGACGGGCTCTGCATCGCCCGTGCCGTCCTCGAATATCTCCACGGGGGCAGATCTCACGGACCCCGCACGCTCTTTGCGACCCATTTCCACGAGATCGTCTCGATGGAGGGCGAGCTGCCGCGGGTGAAGAACTTCCATTTTGCTGTCAGGGAGACGGGAAAAGAAGTTGTTTTCTTAAGGAAACTGATCCCGGGTGCAACGGACCGGAGTTATGGCATTCACGTTGCATCGCTTGCAGGAGTGCCACGCCAGGTCACCGAGAGAGCACGTGCGCTCCTTGAGGAGGAGACGCGGGGAGGAGGGTCCGGAAGGGAGGGTAAACCAAAAAGGTATACCCAGATGCTCCTTTTGGATATTGCGCCGGAAGTCCAGTCCCATCCGGTTCTCGAAACCCTGAAAAACCTCAACCTCGATGACATGACGCCCCTTTCAGCTCTCTCAACGCTTTATGAGCTCCAGAAGAAGGCCCGCGGGCCGGGTGGGAGGTAGGAGATATGGAGGAGCAGGGAACAGGCGGAAAGATCCGGCTTCTCGACAAAGAGACGATATCCCGGATATCTGCCGGGGAGGTCATTGAACGACCGGCGTCTGTCGTCAAGGAGCTCGTGGAAAACGCGATCGATGCCGGTGCCCGGAGGATCGAAGTCGAAATCACCTCAAAGGGGGGCAAGATTGCCGGGATCAGGGTGACCGATGACGGGTGCGGGATGACACCGCGCGATGCGGAGCTCGCCTGCGTCCGCCATGCAACAAGCAAGATCGCATCTCTTGACGATCTCATGGAGGTCAGTTCGCTGGGGTTCAGGGGAGAGGCACTCGCGAGCATTGCTGCCGTCTCCCGCCTTACACTGATATCGAGGGCAGGAAAGGAGGCCCTTGCCGGAATCCGGATACTGTACGAGGGAGGAGCACCCGTTCTGCGGGAGGAATGCGGATGCCCGCCGGGGACGACCGTGGAAGTCCGGGATTTGTTCTTCAACACACCGGTCCGCAAAAAGTTCATGCGGTCCCTCGCTGCAGAGATGGCCTACATCACCGGTACGATGGAACGCATCATCCTCTCTCATCCCGGTATCTTTTTCAGGGTTCTCCATAACAAAAGAACGCTTATCTCGTCGCCAGGGGGCACTGTCAGGGACGCTGTACTCCACCTCTTCGGGACTGACTGCGAAAAGTCACTTATTCCGGTTCACTTTTCCGGCCGCTCCGTCCGCGTGGAAGGTGTGGTTTCGCGACCAGCCTTTTTTCGGCAGAATCCCTACCAGATCTTTGTATCTGTCAATGGCCGCCCTGTCCAGTCCCGTCCGCTCGCCCTTGCGGTGCGGGAAGGATATGGCACCCTCCTGCCGGCGGACCGGTTTCCCATGGCAGTCCTCGACATAATGCTTGACCCGGAGCTCGTGGATGTCAACGTCCATCCGACGAAGAGGGAGGTACGCATTGCCCGGGAGCAGGATGTCAGGAGGGAGATTTCCCTTGCAGTGAAGGCTGCCCTCGAATCCGAGGTCCTCATCCCTGAAGTGGAGGATGCGTCACGGATAGCCCGGCAGAGTACGCTCATTGCGCCTTCTCACGGGACTGCCTATGATTCTGTGTCCTTGTCGCCGGGGACTGTCTCTGAACCGGGAGTTCCTGCCTTCGCGGGGCAGGTAAGGATGGAAAAACAGTCCGAGCTGGGAGTAGAGGAAGATACGGAGGAGCGGAGCCGGGAAGGGTTCCTGCCTGAAATGGATGTTCTCGGCCAGCTGGACGACACCTATATCCTTGCCTCCTTCCGGGGTGGGGAAGACCTGATCCTCGTTGACCAGCATGCAGCTCACGAGCGGATACTCTTTGACCAGCTCACTGCGGGGGACGCGATACAGTCCCAGTCCCAGGAACTCCTCGTCCCGGTTATCCTCGATCTCTCTCCCCGTGAACAATCGATCCTGCCGGACATCGTCCCTGTCCTGTGCGAGGCCGGGTTCACGATCGAAGAGTTCGGGGGAGGATCCTATGCTGTCCGTGCCATACCTGTTGTCCTCGGCAGACAGGTGGACCCCGGTGCCGTCAGGGAGCTCCTCTCGGCTATCCTCGCCGGAAACGAGAAGCATGGACCTTCCCGGGCAGATGCCATCCGGAAGGTCGTTGCATGCCGGGGTGCGATCAAGGCCGGAACACCCCTCTCGCGGGAACAGTGCAGAACCCTCCTCAACGAGCTGCGCCAGACCTCCCACCCGTTCAGCTGTCCCCACGGCAGACCCACGATGGTGATTTTCCGGAAAAGAGATCTCGACGGGCTGTTCCTGAGGAGTTGAGTTACGAGGGAGAAAGGATATAGGTGAGGGGGACCGACAATAGTGTGAACATGGTCCGTAGTGAGCCGCCACGCCACACGGAGGAAATCATGCCAGACCTACACCATACACCTTCAATTGCAGCAGTCTGCGTGATACTGTGCGGACTCGTCCTTGCATCACCCGTTGCCGCAGAGTTCCTTGGTGGATCTCTGATATCCAGCAGTACCAGTATATCCGGCAATGTCGTGATCAACGAAACAGTGTCCGTGAAAAAGATCACGTATACAGATGGGTTCCCGAAGATCCAGGAATGGACATTCCAGGAGTCGGTTGTGAACCCGGGTGCCCGGACCTGGACAACGGAAATGACATTTGTGCCAAAGGACACGGGTACGAAATTTTCATTTTCCCGGACCGGGAACCTGTTTTCCCCGTTTTCATTCAGGATCTGAAGCGGAAGGGGGAAGTGCCTTTTTTGGCACTTTCCTTCCCGCTTCCCGGGGCATGAAGAACCAACCACTCTCTTCTTTTCGCAGTGGACAGGGGTATCCCGTGGGGATTGCAATCTCAACCTTGATATAGATCAGCGTGGTTATGATCGTTTCGGGGGCTTTGCAGATGATTTCTGTCCTATACGTGGATGACGAGGAACCCCTCCTGCACCTTGGAAAGACTTTTCTTGAGAGGTATTCTCCTGACATCCGCGTTGACACTGCACCATCTGCACAAAAGGCATTGGAAATGCTTCTTTCCGGTAAATACGATGCAATTGTGTCTGATTACCAGATGCCCGGAATGGACGGGATTGCCCTTCTCCGGGAAATCCGATCAGGGGGAAGTAACATTCCGTTCATCGTCTTTACGGGTAAAGGACGCGAGGAGATTGTCATCCAGGCAATCAATTATGGTGCTGACTATTACCTCCAGAAAGGCGGGGACCCAAAGTCACAGTTTGCCGAGCTTATCCACCAGATCCACCAGGCAGTGGCAAAAAGGAGGGCAGAGGAAGAACTGCGGGAGTCGAGGAAGAGGCTTGCTGACATCATCGATTTCCTGCCGGATGCCGTTTTTGCCATCGACCGGGAAGGGCGGGTCATTGCATGGAACCGTGCAATAGAGGAGATGACCGGTGTCAGTGCGGATGAGATGATAGGGAAAGGAGACAGGGAATACTCGATTCCCTTTTACGGTGACCGCCGTCCCATCCTGATCGACTACATCCTTTCGCAGGATGAGACGATACCCAACCATTATTCCCTCATCACCCGGGACAGGGATGTCCTCATTGCCGAGACAGATTTACCTCATCCACGGGGAGAGCGGAGGATCCTTTTCGGGAAGGCGAGTCCCCTCTATGATGAGAATGGGAAGATAGTGGGAGCTATCGAGTCAATACGCGATATCACGGATTACAAGTGGTCCGAGCGCAGGCTTACCGAGGCCCTCCGGCAGGTGTCGGGTGCGGAAGAAAGGATACGGGCATCCCTTTCCGAATTAAAACAACGCGAGGAGTTGCTCAGGGAGAGTGAAAAGAAATACGAGACACTCTTTCACGAGGCAGCTGATAGCATCATCCTTATTGACACGGAGGGAAGGATTCTTGATTTCAACAGGAAATTCATGGAAGAGAGCCAAAGGGACCCGGAAGAAGTCACAGGAAAGGACATATTCTCTACCGGTCTCATAGCTCCGGAGTACCATGCCCTCGTTGCCGGTTACCTGGAAGGCATCAGGGAAGGACGAACGATACCCATATTCGAGATCGAAGGCATCCAGAAGAGCGGAAAGAGGATTCCCTACGAGGTCCGTGTTTCACCTCTCGTTTTGGAGGGCAGGGTCACAGCAGTCCAGGCGATCCTCCGGAACCTGACCGAGAGAAAAGCAGCAGAGAACGCGCTTCGCAGGAGCGAAGCCCTTTACCGGAGCGTGGTCGACAACATCCAGGACGTCTTTTACCGGGCAGACATGGACGGGATTCTCACGATGGCAAGCCCCAGTTTCGCAAGGCTGCTTGGTTACTCCTCCGTGGATGAGTGTATCGGGAAGGATCTTGCACGGGATTTCTATCTCGATCCCAAAGAGAGAGAAAAATTCCTTGCTGCCCTTGAAGACGCAGGAGAAGTCTTTGACTACGAGGTCACGCTGAAAAGGAAGGATGGGACCCCGGTCATCGTGTCAAGTAACAGCCATTACTTCTACGACGAGCAGGGAAAGCGTGCAGGAGTCGAGGGAATATTCCGTGATATCACGGAAAATAAGCGTATTATAGCTGCTCTCCGCGAATCTGAGACTTTTTACCGGGCGCTCTTCGAAAATACAGGAACAGCCACCGTTGTTATCGAGGAAGATACAACCATCAGCCGGGTTAATACCCAGTTCGAGAAACTGACAGGGTATCCGAGGGAAGAGGTCGAGGGGAAAAAGAGCTGGACCGAATTCGTGGTTGAAGAGGACCGCGGGTGGATGCTCGACCAGCACAGGAAGAGGAGGGTTGACCCTTCAGGGGCGCCCACTCATTACGAGTTCAGGGTGAAGAACCGGAACGGAGAGGTGAGGTTCGTGTTCCTTACCATTGTGATAATTCCGGGAACGAAGAAGAGCATTGCATCAGTTCTGGATATCACGGATGTCAGGAATGCAGAGGCAGCTGTGCGGCGCCTCAACAAGAACCTCAACCTGCTTTATGGCGTAACAATCCATGACATTGCGAACAAGGTAACGGCGGTCCAGGGCTATCTCGAACTATTACAGGAAATGAACCGGGACACATCGATCGACGACCTGATAAGAAACGCCCTCTCCGCAATCGGGAATATTGCCCGTCACATCCAGTTTGCCAGGGTTTACCAGGATCTCGGGATAAAAGAACCGCTCTGGCAGAACCTCGGCGCCGTTATTTCCCGGCATGCACCAGGGGACGTTCCGGTCAGTATCTCGTGCAGCGGGATAGCCGTCTATGCAGACCAGATGCTTGAGCACGTCTTTGCAAACCTCTTTGACAACTCTCTGCGCCATGGCGGGAATGTCACATCGATATCGGTTGAGTGTTCAAAAAGCGGAAACGACCTCGTTGTCCGGTTCCGGGACAACGGGAAGGGCATCGCGGAGGCTGACAAAGAGAAAATATTCGAGAAGGGATATGGGGACCATACCGGTTACGGGCTTTTCCTGACGAGGGAGATCCTCGCGATTACAGGCATTTCCATCAGGGAGTGCGGAGTGCCGGGTGAAGGGGTTGTCTTTGAGATAATCGTTCCCGGTGGTGCATGGCGGTATAACCCGTGATTGACAGGTCACGCATCCGGGAGATCCGCGCACTGCCTGCAGGGAAGGGAAAGTACGTCCTTTACTGGATGCAGTCGTCGGTGCGGTCCGGGGGGAACATGGCACTCGCGTACGCCCTCGCGATTGCCCGCACACGGGACCTGCCGGTTGTGACCTGTTTTTGCATCGACCCTTCGTACCCCGAGGCGAACCTCCGGCATTTTACGTTCCTGGCAGAGGGAATACTCTCGGCAGGTAAGCGGCTTTCCCGGCGGAAAATCCCCCTCGTCCTCCGGAGGGGGGACCCTGTGAAAGAGATATCCGATCTCGCGAGAGATGCGGCACTTGTCGTCACTGACAGGGGGTACCTCTCTTACCACAGGAGGTGCCGCGAGGCTCTTGCCCGGGAAACCGGGTGTCCTTTTACCGTGGTCGAGGACAATGCCATCGTCCCGGTGGAAAGAGCGTCTCAAAAGGAGGAATGGTCTGCAGGGACCTTCCGGAGAAAAATTGGAGGACTCGTTCCCTTTTTCCTCGACCTGCCCGCGGATGCAGTTTCCGTGAGGAAGCCTCCCGATATCGATGGTATCCCGTACCGGGATGTAAAAACACTCATTCATTCCGGAATAGACAGTACCGTCGGTCCATCGCCCCTTTTCCGGGGTGGCGAGGACGAAGCCCGGAGGAGACTGGAGATATTCATCAAGGATAAACTTCCGATCTACCCATCCCGCAGGAACGACCCATCTTGGGACGTGCTCTCCCATCTCTCTCCCTATCTCCATTTCGGGAACATATCCCCCTTAGAGTGTGCGTCCAGAGTCTTGGAGACACAAGGACAGGGTACCGGCGAGTTCCTGGACCAGCTCATTGTCCGAAGGGAACTTGCCATCAATTTCGTGCATTACAACCCCCGGTATGATTCGTTCCAGGGGCTTCCCTCCTGGGCACTTGAGACCCTCGCGCATCACGCCCGCGACCTGCGGGAATATACCTATACTGCCCGGGAGCTCGAGAGGGCCGCAACGCACGAACCCTACTGGAACGCGTGCCAGAACGAGCTTGTCATTACCGGCAAGATGCACGGCTACATGCGCATGTACTGGGCAAAGAAGATCCTCGAATGGACCCGGTCACCGGAGGAGGCATTTTCTCTCGCACTTGTTCTCAATAACCGCTACGAACTGGACGGGAGGGATCCCAGTTCATACGCAGGAATTGCCTGGTGCTTTGGAAAACACGACCGCCCATGGCCGGAAAGACCCGTTTTTGGTAAAGTCCGGTACATGAATGCAGCAGGTCTCGCGAGGAAGTTCCGGATCGATGGTTACGTGCAACAGGTGGAGGCCCTGATCGAAAAGTATGGAATACCCGGACGGGAATGAGGCCTGCGCTCTTTCTCCGGAAGAGATTGCACGGTTCCGGGAAGCAGTATACAGCCATTACAGGAAACACCGGCGCAGGTTTCCGTGGCGGGAAACGACTGATCCGTACTGCATCCTCGTCTCGGAGGTCATGCTCCAGCAGACGGGAGTCGAACGGGTCATGGTACACTACCCCCCCTTTACCTCGTCATTTCCCGGTTTTTCACCCCTTGCAGAGGCTCCCCTGGCAGATGTCCTGCGTGCATGGAAGGGTCTTGGTTACAACCGGAGAGCACTGAACCTGCATAAAACGGCAAGGATCGTCACCAGCGAGCACGGGGGCATGCTTCCCGCGGAGGAAAAAGATCTCCTCTCGCTTCCCGGCATAGGTAAGGCAACTGCGGCGTCAATCAGGGCATTTGCCTACAACATGCCATCGGTCTTTATAGAGACGAATATCCGCAGGCTCTTTCTTCACTGGTTCTTCCCCTCCGGGGACCGAATCCCTGACAGCAGGATCCTCCCCCTTGTCCGTGCCACTCTGGACCGGGAAAACCCAAGGGACTGGTACTATGCCCTGATGGACTTTGGAGCCCGCCTGCGCTCCGTTGTCCCGGATCCCAACCAGAGGAGCGCCCATTACCACAGGCAGGCCCCTTTCCGGGGGTCAGACCGTGAGATCAGGGGACGAATCATCTCTGTCCTCCTCCGTTCGGGCTGCGTGGACCAGTCGGACCTTCCTGCAGAAGTGGAGGCCGAAGGTGACAGGGTTCGTGCAATCTGTGACCGGATGGCAGCAGAAGGGCTGATCATAAAGGAGGGCGGGAGGTTCAGACTTCCCTGAGGGTACCCTGTTGCCGGGCAATCCGGATCGAACCCTAACCCCTCAGGTAATACCCGATGAGGATCAGGAGCAGGCCGGTGTAGAACATGATTGCCCACGGCCATGAGAATCCAAGGTTGATCGTGGAAAAACCTTTCAGGTCCTGGATGAGCAGGAGGATAAAACCCGCTCCAAAACAGAGGAGGCTGATCTGTTTCTTGGCACTTTTTTCCATTCTTTCTTCTCCTTGTAAAGTGTTATTGTCTGTTTGTATTTATTCTCTTTTTCCCGATCGGAGACTGAATACCGGATTTTATCCCCTGTTCTTTCCTTCGGGCCTGATGATGAGGGAAAAGAGGTCCGACCGGGGAGAAGGGGGGTTGGTCCGCGTCCCGGACTCGATACGTTCGCCGGGGTAACCAAGGTCCTCGCAGAGGATGATTGCAACCTCTCCCGGGATGTCGAGGAGGGTTGCGGCACAAAAACCGACGTCAAAACCCGGGTCGGCAATCAGGAATACGGTCTTTCCCCTCTCCACCTCGGAATGCAGGTCAGCGAGGGCACGTCCATGGTTGCGGCCATGTGCGACCACGACCGAGACATCCTGCATCGGGATGTGGAGGCGGGCAAGTGCGAGCTGGAGGGACGAGATTCCGGGGATGACCTCTCCCGGCAGGTACCCGAGCCCCGCGAGCATCGGGTCGCCGGTGGAAAGGACGACTGCACCCGAAGGAAGATCCCTTAAAGAGCGGTAGTCTTCGATCTCGTGCACGACGGCATCCGGCCGGATAAACTCGCGGGCAAGGTCGATGGCCCTTCCTGACCCGTATACCAGCCGGGCTTCCGATAGCTCCCTGATGGCCTGTGCAGTCAGCATACCCGGCCCGCAGCCAACACCTACAATCTTCATCCGCTGTCCCCCACGATCTCGCCGTTACGCGAGAGGATAACGACGCGCAGGAATGGGTACTTCGTGCGTGCAATGGCAAAAGCCTCTTCCATTTTTTCGGGAAAAACGGGTGTCTGCGCAAGCTCTTCAACAGTGAGGCAGCCTGTCCCTTCGAGTATTCCCGGGAACAGGAACTTCAGTACAAGGCCCGGCAGTCCGGAGAGGATGATCTCGCCCCTGGCCGCCCCGAGTGCCTCCCCTATCCGCGATCCGGCGAGGACTATCTCGTGATCGGGAAAATGGAGGCGGGAGTAGCGTAAACCGAGGCGGCCCGTCGTGATCACCACGCGCCCTGCTGCCGCCACCCTTTCCTTAACAGATCCTGCCATGTGATCGTCCCAGGGTTCGACGAGTCCCGTCGTCCCAAGGACAGAAATCCCGCCGAGAATGCCAAGACGCGGGTTCAGTGTTTTCGTGGCGACATCTTTTCCCCCCGGGACGGTGAGCGTGATGGCAACCCCCGGAATCCCTGTCATCTCCATGCCTTCGGTGATTGCCTCCATGATCTCCTGGAGTGCAGGAGGACTGATTGCCGGCTCCCCGCTGCGTCCCCTCGGCGTATCACGGGAGAAACGGCCTATTCCTTCGCCTGTTTCGAGGGTGACACCCCCGTCCCGGATCTCCGCCTCTGCAACAAAGAGGAGCCCTGCAGTTGCATCCCCGGGATAGTCCCCTGCAAACTTGGAGGCCCCGGCCCGTCCCCCGGAACCCTGCACGGGCACGTTGAGGGAAATCCCGCAGGGTAAACGGACCGAAACGCTGTCGACGGGGTATTTCAGCGAAAGAACGGCTGCTTTGCAGGCAGCAGCAGCGGTTGTTCCCGTGGTAAAACCTCTCCTGAGCACCTTTCCCGATGCGGTCAGCATCCCCAGTCCCGAGGCTGCAAGGGCGAGCTGTTCCCGGTCCCTGCATGCAGCTACCCATGCTTTTGGGTACGAAAATCCTGTCACAGGGTCGACGAGGGGTTTACTCTTCTGCATGTCACCGGTCCGGATGGTTCTCCGCAAACATCGTGATGATCTCATTGATTGCAGCGACTGCAACCGGTGTGCCCCCCCGTGTCCCGACGTTTGTGATGGAGGGGACCGGGAGGGAACGAAGCCTCTCTTTTGACTCGGCGGCATTGACGAACCCGACCGGGGTGCCGACGACGAGGGCAGGGCGGCACCCTTCCTCGATCAGGTCGCAGAGGGAGAGGAGAGCGGAAGGTGCATTGCCGATGACAACGATGGCGCCATCGATCTCGTCCCGGAGCGCCAGTATCCCTGCCCTTGTCCGGGTTATCCCCTCTGCATGCGCTTTCCCGGCATGGTCAAGGGCGCAGATGACCCTGCTCCCGTGCCCCCTTTTCTGGATGCCTACCTGAACCATGCGGATATCGGCGATGAGGGGGGCACTCCTGCCGAGGGCGGAAAGCCCGGCGGCGACGGGGTCGTGTGCAAACCGGAGGAGTCCTGCCATGGCCAGGTCCCCGACTGCAATCGAGCACCTCTGGCGGATGCGGTCCTCCGGTGTCTCGTTCCCGATCTCCCTTCGGGCAATCTTCCTGCTCTTCTCCGAAATCCTGAGTGCCTCTCCGGGAATTGCACCAAGGTCAGTATACGTATTTTTTCTGGTATCCCCGCGGGGTGATGATTGTCTTGTCATTTTCTCCCACTTTTCCCATCCTTGTCTCGACTCCCCCGACGATAACGGTGCTGTGCATGTCGATTGCCTCTTCGTAATCTGTCACGCCGGCAAGTGTGGTAACGATGATCTCCTCTCCTTCCCGGTACGCATTTTTGACAATCCCGACAGGTGTTGCAGGATCCCTGAACCGGAGGGCTATTTCGATCGCCCGTGCAAAGTTGTGCGGTCTCCCGTGGCTCCGGGGGTTGTAAAGGACCACAGGGACGCCCATTGCGAAGGCACATCGGAGCCTCTCCTCGATGATCCCGAGGGGCGTGAGGAGGTCGGAGAGGCTCACGACTGCAAAGTCTCCGGAGAGCGGTGATCCAAGGAGGGAGGCCGCGGCGGTTGCCGCCGTCACCCCGGGGATGACAACGACTTTCACGGGAGGAACTGACCGTTGTGCAACTTCGAGGACGATTCCTGCCATCCCGTAGACGCCGGGATCTCCACCGCTCACCATTGCAACGATGCACTTTTCGGCGAGTTCCACGGCGAGTTTTGCCCGTTCGACCTCCTTTCCCATCGAGCTCCTGATGACCTTCTTGCCCTCGAGGAGCGGGGCGAGGGGGGCAAGGTAGGACTCGTTGCCAAGGACGTACTCTGCCTCCTTCAGGGCTGCAACGGCCCTCCCGGTCATCTGGTCGAGGGGACCGGGGCCGCACCCGACCACGTAGAGGACGCCCCGTTCTTCACCGGGCAATGGCAACGGTTACACCTCCGAAAACTGTCTTCTTCATGATAAGTTCCTTTTTTTCAGATACTGCGAGGGCAGCAGGTTCCGCAACACCGGCAAGCCCGACGGACCCTGCCCGCGAGGGGGACGCCGGCGGATACGCCGCGAGGACAGAATCCTCGAGGAAAACGATCGTCCCGCCCAGCGCCCTTACACCCCCTATGATCCCCTGCTCATGTGCCTTTTTTACCGTCGATGCGTAGATGGCCACGTCTTCTTTTTCAATACCGGCCATTTCGAAGGCTTTTTCGAGGGCTTCCCGGACGGATTCCGCCCCGGTCCCTCTCCGGCACCCGATCCCGACGGAGTACTCGCCTTTCCGGAAGAGAATGGCGACACGGGGTCCTGCGATGACCATGGAAGGCCCGGATACCGTGTAGATCGGGACTTCACCGTCGAGGATTGCTGCATTCACAGGGAGGGTGGATTCACGGTTGAGGATGCTGCAGCCTGCGCGGGTGGCTGCAGCCTCGACAGACTCCTTCCCTGACCTGTCCGTTGCCGTTGTGATCACCGGGACAGCGCCCAGTCCGGCCAGTCTCCTCGCGAGGTCATTGGCCCCGTGGTGGCCTCCGATGAGGGGGATTGCAAACGAGAGGTCAGGATCCACGACAACGACAGCCGGGTCGTGCCACTTGTCACGGAGGAGCGGCGCGACGGCCCTTGTCGCGATACCGGTTGCCATGACCGCAACGATCCACGGCGAATCCCGGAAAGCAGATGCAAACGCTTCGCGGGAAAAGACAACGAGGTTACCGTCGAGGTATTCTGCAATCCTCCGGGCAGGGGAGAGGAACCGTTCCAGTGCGATGACAGATCCTTTCATGAATACAGGTGCGACCTCCTGTGGCCGGAGGAGGCAGGTTCGAGGACGCCGCCGATGATGAGCAGGGCCGTCCTTTCTATCCCGGCCTCCCGCGCTTTCTCCGCGATGTCTGCGACAGTTCCCCGGACGATACGCTGGTCCTCCCAGCTTGCATGGTAGACGACCGCTGCCGGTGTATCGGGGGGACACCGGACCCTCGAGGTTATCTCTTCGAGGTGCGCTGTCCCGAGGAAAAAGACCATCGTGGCTCTGTGCTCCGAGAGTTCCGCTATCTCGTCATGTTCGAGGGTGGAGCCTGCAGGACGGGTGACGATAAGGCTCTCGGCGACCCCGCCAAGGGTGAGCTGGGTTTTCAGGGCAGCTGCTGCCGCAAAGAGCGAGGAGACTCCGGGAATGACCTCGAAATCAACTCCCGCCTCTGACAGGAGCTGCATCTGCTCCACGATTGCCCCATAGAGGGAAGGGTCGCCCGAATGGAGTCGCACAACTGTTGAACCCGCCCTTGCATGTCTGACGAGGAGTTGCCCGATATCCTCGAGCCGCATTCCGTGGCTGTCCACTTTCAGGTGAGCGGGGCAGTCTTCCACGAGCCGGGGATTGACGAGTGAACCGGTATAGACGAGGACATCAGCCCTCGACAGGAGGTCGCGTCCCCTGACCGTGATAAGGCCGGGGTCTCCCGGACCGGCACCGACGAAGTAAACCCGTGCCATCTCACCGCTCCGCGTAGAGGACACTCAGGTAATCACATGTCTCGGGGAGGTCCCCGTCACGATACACGTGCATATCAGGGAGGTACATCTTCTCGACGAGGACGAACCGCCTGAACCCTTCCCTGCCGAGGGCAGACGCAGCTTCCCTCGGTCTCCGGACCTTAAGGAGGACCCTGTACCGTTGTTCCGTTCCATCAGAGACACAGAACCCCCCCGAGAGCGATACGCCGGCCACCGCTGCGAATGCCGTTATGGCGCTGATTCCCGGTTCTGTCCGGCACACTATCGAAGGGTACTTTTCCTCCATGACCTGGCAGAGCCGCGTGAAAGTGGAAAAGAAGTTCGGATCGCCGATGAGAGCGAGAACGGCAGACCCGGAGGATGCAACCGGGGCAATCTTTTCCACGTTCCGTTCCATGCAGAGTCGAATCTGTGCAGGGTCTTCCGTCATCGGGAAGTCAAGTATCTCGGCATCCCTGTAGGGTGAAACGAGTGCGTGGGCGAGCCTGCCCGGGACAAACACGGCATCTGCCTCGCGAAGGAGACGGACTGCCCGGAGGGTCAGGAGCTCGGGGTCCCCCGGCCCGAGTCCAAGGCCAATCAGCATGGCGGAGTCCCCCCGACGATGATGGCCACCGGGTTAGCCGGCTTCCACATGTAGCCGGTTCCGATGGGGTTTGCGTGCGAGACCTGGACGAGAACGGCTTCCCGGAATATCCCGAGTTCGTGCATCAGCGGGATGGCAGCAGCGACGGTATCGATCTTCACCGCGTTGACAACGATGGAACGGACTTTCAACCCGGCAAGGAGGGGAAGGATACGGTCCATGTCCCTCGAACCACCGAGGAAAGCTGCGTCAGCCCGGGGGAGTCCGGGTATGAGGTCTGCTGCGTTTCCTTCCAGGAACTCGATGTTCCTCACACCTGCACGTTCCGCCTCTCCCCTCGCGAACTCGATCGCCTCCCTCCTTGTGTCAATTGCGTACACGTTCGCGACCTGCCGGGCTGCGTGTATCGCGATCTTCCCGGTCCCGCAGCCGATATCCATGAAACGGTCGCCTGGCTGCAGGTCGAGCTTGGCGAGTGCCACAGCCATCACCTCGTCCTTCGTCGGTCCGCCGGAAAGACCCATCAGCAATCACCTACCAGTTGCTCCTCGAAAACTATTAACTCTTGTATTTTCGAAATAGCAATGAAAAAAAGGTCAATGGGAGAGAGAAGAGCCTTTTCCTGCAGGGGTGTTGACTGGAAAGGGTATCCGGTTTCCTGTCAGGGAAAGGCGTATCCTCCGTTCACGGATATTTTTGTCCGGTTCCCCTCCATCCCGGAACGGGTTTTGCAGTCATAACGGGACAAGGCCGGGTTCGCCCTCCCTGTAAAGCCTGACGACGTCTCCGATGACGATGACTGCCGGGGGCCTCACCTGGCGTTCCCGTGCAATCCCTGCAATGGTTGCAAGGGTTCCGGTGGTAACCCTCTGGTCGGGTCTCATCCCCCTTTCGATGATGGCAACCGGTGTGCCCGGGTCCTTCCCGTGCGAGACGAGGTTTTCCGCGATCGCGGGAAGATTCCTGACCCCCATGAGGATGACGAGGGTGCCCCTGTTCCCTGCAAGGTTCTCCCAGTCAATGGCGGATCCGTCCTTTTCCGGGTCCTCGTGACCGGTCAGGATCGTCACTGACGATGCATATTTCCTGTGGGTCACGGGGATACCCACGGCACCAGGGACTGCTATTGCACTGGTGATGCCGGGGACGAGTTCGACAGGAATCCCCCGTTCCCGAAGGACCCCGAGTTCCTCCCCGCCCCTCCCGAACAGGAAAGGGTCACCTCCCTTGAGGCGGACGACCTTCTTTCCTTCGAGTGCACGTGCGACCATGATCTCCTCGATCTCGTCCTGCTCGAGGGTGTGCTGACCCCCGAACTTGCCACAGTCAATCTTTTCTGCACGTTCCGGGAGACCGGCAAGGATCTCCGGGCCCGGGAGCTGGTCATAGAGGATGACATCCGCCTCCTCCAGCACCTGTTGCGCCCGGAGCGTGAGCAACGCCTTTCCGCCCGGACCTGAACCAACGAGATAAACCTTCCCCTTCATTCCTTCAACCCCAGTTTCGCATATGCTTCCCCGATGAGAGGCGCGGCTTTTGCCTTCAGTTCCCTGGCAAGGTCAAGGACTGACCGCTCGTCTGCACACATGCAGTCCCTCCTGACCGACCTGTCCCCCGCAAGGGACAGGACCTCTGCATGCATGTGCCCCCTGTCGCAGTATATCCCGAGGGGGGTGAAACATCCGCCCCCTATCTCCTCCATGGCAACCCTCTCGAAACCAATGTCACGCCGTGTCTGTGGGTGGTCGAGGGCATCGGCGAGCATTTCGGCCGTCTCCCCCTCCCTGCTCACCACAGCGATCGTCCCCTGGTTGGGCGACGGGACAAACGTCTCGGGCGGGAGACGGGTGCCGGGAAGGGTGAGTCCCAGCCGCTGGAGGCCTGCCTCGGCAAGGACGATGGCATCGAACTGCCCCTCCTTCAGCTTGCGCAGGCGGGTGTCGACGTTTCCCCTCAGGGGAACGATCTCGAGGTACGGGTAATGCTTAAGAAGCTGTGCCCTTCGCCGGGTGCTGGAAGTCCCGACGACGCGAATCTTCGGGAAGGGGATGGTATGGACCAGGAAATCGGCAGGAGAGTCGCGCTCCAGGACGGCACACGTGACCAGGCCTTGCGGCCTCCTTGCCGGGATGTCCTTTGCGCTGTGCACGGCAGCATCGATTCCGCCCTGCAGGAGTGCATCATCGAGTGCCCGGACAAAGACACCCTGTCCGCCAATCTCGTGGAGGGGCACACCGGTCACGGTATCTCCAAGGGTCGAGATGATCACCTTCTCTGCCTCTATTCCGTTCTTTTCCAGGAGAGCAATCACCCTGTCCGCCTGGGCGAGTGCAAGGGCGCTTCCGCGGGTGCCAATCAGGAGAGACATTGCCTGTATGCCGTGCTGATAGTCTCCACGTCCCCGTCCGTGTGTGCCACGGAGAGGAAGTTGGTCTCGAACTGGGAGGGCGGCAGGAATATCCCGGATGCAAGCATCTTCTCCCAGAACTGCTTAAACGCCCCCGTATCGCATTCCTTTGCTTCCCTGTAGTTGCGCGGTTCGGCATTCCTGAAGAAGAACTTGAACATCGAACCCAGGCAGACAAAGGACCCCCGGGCCGTATCGGAGACAGCCTCACCTATTGCCCGCGTCTTCTCCCCGAGGTCGCGGTAAAGTGCAGGGTGATCGTGAATCCATTCCACTGTCGCGATCCCTGCAGCAAGGGAGAGGGGATTTCCGGAGAACGTCCCTGCATTGTAGACCGGGCCAGCCGGTGCAACCATCGCCATGATCTCCCTCCTGCCCCCGAAGGCACCGATGGGAAGACCCCCTCCGATGATCTTGCCGAGCGTGGTAATGTCCGGGACAACGCCCCAGCGCTTCTGTGCCCCCCCGATACCAACCCTGTAGCCGCAGATGACCTCGTCGAAGATCAGGAGCACGTCGTTAGCCCGCGTGATCTCCCTCACATCCCGCAGGTACCCGTCCTGCGGGAGGATGGGACCGATGTTTCCCATCACCGGTTCGATGATGAACGCTGCAACGTCTTTGTGGCGGGAGAGCAGGTCTTCCAGCGCATCGGGATCGTTGTAGGGAACCTGGAGCGTATGGGAGGCGACATCGGGCAGAACACCTGCCGAATCGGGGATGCCAAGCGTCGTTGCGCCTGACCCGGCCTTCACGAGGACAGAATCGTGTGCACCGTGGAACCCCCCCTCGACCTTGACGATATCCTTTTTCCCCGAAAACCCGCGTGCGAGCCGGATTGCAGCCATCGTGGCTTCCGATCCGCTCGAGACGAACCTGACCATGTCCATGCCGGGATGGTCGCGGCAGAGCATTTCTGCAAATCTGACCTCGAGGGGAGTGGGTGTCCCGTACAGCCACCCGTCCCCGACCTGCCTTCTTATGGCCGCTTCGATTTGCGGATGTGCATGGCCCAGGAGGAGAGGGCCGTATCCCATGCAGCAGTCAATGAGTTCGTGGTCATCGACTGTAAAAAGCCTCGATCCCGAAGCCCGCCGCGTGTAGAAAGGGTACGGGGCAATCGCCCGGACCGGGCTGCTCACGCCCCCCGGGATCAGGGTGCGTGCACGTGCGAAATAGTCACTGCTCTTCATCGAGCCACCCTGCCACGTCCCGTGCAAAATACGTGATGATGAGGTCTGCGCCGGCACGCTTGATGCAGGTCAGGGTCTCCAGTGCAACCTGCTTCTCGTCGAGCCACCCCCGTGCAGCGGCAGCCTTGATCATGGCATATTCCCCGCTGACCTGGAATGCCGCGACGGGAATCCCGAGCGTCCTGACCTCGGCAAGAATGTCGAGGTAAAAACCGGCCGGCTTGACCATCAGGATGTCAGCACCTTCGTCGAAGTCGAGCATCGATTCGAGGACAGCCTCGCGGGAGTTCCCGGGAGGTACCTGGTACGTTGACCTGTCTCCGAAACGAAAACCGCTGTCTGCTGCGTCCCGGAACGGGCCGTAAAGGGCACTTGAGAACTTGGTGGAATAGGACATGATCGCAACATCGCTGTGACCCTCGCGGTCGAGCGCTGCCCGGATCGACTGTACCACCCCGTCCAGCATGCACGAGGGAGCAACGATGTCTGCCCCGCTCTGTGCATGCGAGAGTGCGATCCTGTCCATGAGGTCAAGGGAAGGATCATTGAGGAGATCGGGACCATGGCGGGTGACTCCCACGATACCGCAATGGCCGTGATCCGTGTATTCGCAGGCGCACACGTCGGTGATGACGACCATTTCCGGGACTTCCCCCTTCACTGCCCTGACCGCTTTCTGGACGATACCGTTGGGATCGAAGGCACACGAGGCCTGCTCATCCTTTTTCCGCGGGATTCCAAAGAGGAGGAGGGCCCGGATTCCGGCATCCCACAGGTCACGGGCAACCGTTCCTGCTTCGGCCAGGGGATACCGGACCTGCCCCGGCATCGATTCAATGGACTTTTGTTTTTGTGCAGTCTCGTCAATGAAAACAGGTGCAACGAAGTCGTTCTTCGAGAGTGCAGTCTCCGCGAGAAGCGGCCTGATGACCGGTGCACGCAGTCTTCTCATTCTTCTTTTCGGGAACATGGTTTTTCACCTCTGACGATAGCAGCAACGAGGGCCTCTGCCCGCTCAAGGTCGCCCTCCTCAGCACACAGCCTGACGGACATGGTCACGTCCGAGAGGAGTTTTCGGGCAAGGACACGCGAGAGATCGTCAACGATCCCGCACGTGCGTTCATCGGGATTGCCCAGGCGGGCGATTGCCCGGTCCCTTTCCCTCACCCTTATAGCCTCGGCCCACATGTGGAGTGTGCCGAGCACGTCGTCGGCGGCATGGCTGTTGAGGAGCCGGACGAACCGGACCAGTTCACCGTCGATGAACTCCCTTACCCTGGCAGCCTCCGCCCTCCGTGAATCCATTGTCCTTTCGTTGACCTCGCGGAGATCGTCGATGGAAAAGAGTGATACGCCCCGGATATCCCCGGCGCCCTCTTCCACGTCCCTTGGCTGGGCGATATCGATGACGATAAGGGGGCGGGGCCTGGTCTCGTGGGGCCAGCACCGTGCGGCCATGACCCGCTCGAGCTGGTCACAATGGATAACGGGGTGGGGCGCCGAAGTGCACGAGATGACCACGTCCGAGAGGATCATGTAACGGGGGAGATCCTCGAACCTGATCGCCCTGCCGCCTATCTTTTCGGCGAGGGTCTTTGCCCTCGAATATGTCCGGTTGGCAACGTAGATTGCAGTGAGGTTCTTTACAGCCAGTGCACGGGCGACCAGGCCCCCCATCTCACCGGAACCGATGACGAGAATGTGTTTTCCCTCCAGTGTCCCCAGCCTTTCCTCGGCAAGCCTGACTGCTGCAGAGCCGACGGATACTGCTCCCCTGTTGATCTGGGTTCTCCTCCGTGCCTCGATCCCGGCGTGCACTGCCTTGTTGATGCAGAGTTCAAGGATAGGACTTGTGCATCCGGCTTCCATCGCCCGCATGAGGGCAGATTTCATCTGTCCCAGGATCTGGTCTTCTCCGACGATCATCGAGTCGATCCCGCAGGCAAGTTCCAGGAGGTGGCGGAGTGCATCGGTGCCCGCTAACAGGGTATATTCCTTCCATCCCGCATTTTCAAGGAATGAGGAGAGGCTTTCCGGGTCGCCATGGACGAGAACCTCGACGCGGTTGCAGGTCTGGAGGAGGACAATACCCCTGAACCTCTCCCTGGCCTCTTCCAGGAACGCTTTTTCGTCGGGAAACCGCATCCTTTCGAGAACGTCCGCCGTGGCCGTGTGGTGGCTGACGCCGGCAATTGCAACGGGAACCTGCAGGGACGTCTCCTCCGCTGCACTCATGCAAGGTACCTCCCTGCAATCAGGGACCATGTATACGTCTCTCCCTTCCGGAGGGCAGCCCAGACATCCCTGTCTTTCAGGACGTTCCAGAGGATTTCCCTGCGTACCTGCGGGTCCGGCTGGCACTCCCGGAGGTATGCCCGGAGTCGCTCCTGGACACTCACCATCCTGTCGAGGTACGGGAACGTCTCCTCGAGGTGTTCCCTGATGAACCGCGGGATGGCCGGACTCGCTCCTTCTGTGCTGACTGCAAGGATGAAATGCTCTCCCCTGACGACCGACGGTATGAGGAAGTCTCCCCTCTCCCCTTCCGCGTTATTGAAGAGGATGCCCTTTCTCCTGCATGCCTCCCCGATCCTGTTATTGAGCCCGGGATCGGGAGTTGCCGCAACGGCGCAGAAGAAACCCTCGAGGAGCGACAGGAGTTTTTCGTCCGGGATGCCCCCGAGATCGATCGTGATCCGGGTGACGGGAAGGTCAGTGAGAGCAGGGGAAAAAGACCGTGAATAGACAACAACGGAGCCCTCCTGTGCAAAAAAAGCCGCCTTCCGTGCACCAACATCACCGCCTCCGAATATTGCGACCTTCTTTTTCGAAAAGTCCACGAGGAGAGGGATCATCAGTATAGGTGTGGAGCGGGCTTTTCATTAAGGTGTTGGGATCGAAGGAGCCATATCCCTGATGGATGTACCAGATCCGGGCACGTTCAATTAGACTGAATCCAGCGAAAAAAGACCGCGAGAGACCCTTTTGTGGTCTCCCTTTCTCTCTCTGTTCACCCGGGATCACGGTAACCGGAGTCGGCTTGGGGACACCTCCGATGTGCTTTTCCGCGGGTTCATCCAACGCGATAGCCTTAATAGGCTATACCGCGTAGTGTAGAGAGCAATTGCGCCGATAGTGTAGTGGTTATCACTAGGCGTTGCCAACGCCTAAACCCGGGTTCGAGTCCCGGTCGGCGCACTCTGGTTTTGCCCTCTTCCCGGAAAAATACGAGATTCTCCGGTGCACATACCCCGCCTGACTCAAACCGTCCTATTCGGAAGCGGTACCTGTTCCACGTTTTCCTTTTCCTTTTTTCGCAAAACAGGGGCTTTTCCGGCACGGTACGGTACAGGAGCTGACCTTCTCGCTGTCCCGCCGGGATGCCCATTCGAGGAGGGGTATAATTGCCTCGCGAAGCCCTTTGCCTTCTTCCGTCAGGAAGTACTCCACGCGGGGCGGGACCTCGGCGAACGATTCGCGTCCCACGAGGTTCTCTTCCTGGAGTTCCTTCAAGGTGTCAGAAAGGGTCTTTGGACTGATACCGGCGAGTTCGTCCATGAGGTCACCGAAACGGAGCCGTCCCCGCATTCCCAGCCTGTTAATGATGAGAAGAGCCCATTTCTTGGATATGGTGGAAAAGATTCCCCCAAGGCCGCAGATGCATATTGTGCCGGTATCCGTGCACATAGTATTTTCCTATAAACTTACTATTTTTAATACTATTAAAAGGATAGTTTCGGTTGGAAAAAAGGAGGACTTTTCCGATGTGTGAACCGTGCTGCCACGATATTCACCATGCAAAGCGGGGGTGCTGCCACCCCGGCGCCTCTGATGTATGGGATGAGGTGAAGATCTGTGAGGAGCTCAAGGGTGTATACCTCGCCAGGATCGAGGCTCTTGACAGGAGGATTGCATCTCTCAAAAGTAAAGGAAGAGAGCAATGAACCTTCCGGAGGATATTCGATTTTCTTCCCGATGTTGAAAAGAACGCTCTCCGGGGACACTTCAGGGGATCACCTCCCCCGAACGACGGGTCATCCACGGGTTCAGGCTATGGGTAATGCAGGGTGAAGGAAAGTGACAGACATCATCAGTGCACAGGACCTTGTCAAGACTTTCGGACGGAACAGGGCAGTTGACGGGGTCTCTTTTGCTGTCGGTGAAGGAGAGATATTCGGGTTCCTCGGTCCAAACGGTGCAGGCAAGACAACGACGACACGGATGCTCACCGGTGTCATTCCCCCGGATTCGGGGACTGCAACGGTCCTTGGCCACGATATCCGGAAGAAACCGGTGCTCGCCAAGCAGGGTTTTGGCGTCGTCCCGGAGACCTCGAACGCCTACACCGATCTCTCGGCCTGGCAGAACATGATGCTGATGGGGGAACTGTATGGACTCCCCCGGAGACTTGCGGAAAAGAGGGCATCCGATCTGCTGGTAACGGTGGGTCTCCTCGGCAACAAGGAACAGAAAGTCCAGGCTTATTCGAAGGGCATGAAGCAGCGGTTGATCCTCGCCATGGCACTCGTCCATGACCCCAAAGTCCTGTTCCTGGACGAACCGACCGGGGGTCTCGATGTCCAGAGCACCCAGATGATACTCTCCCTGCTCCGGGATAAAAACAGGGAGGGAATGACCATATTCCTGACAACACACAACATGGAGGAGGCCAACAGGCTCTGTCACCGCGTTGCCATTATCCGGCATGGAAAAATTGTTGCCATCGATGCGCCTGAGAAGCTGAAAATGGCAATTGACCGCGTGCACAGGATCGAGGTGAGCTTCGATCGCGGGGTACCGGGGGAAGCCCTCGGGGAAGTGAGTGGTGTTATCGCGGTGAACCGGATTGGTGACAAGTACCGGCTCGATGTTCTCAGCAGGGATACCGCGATACGATCCCTTGTCGCATTCGCCGCGTCAAACAACCTTCAAATCGTAACCCTGAACACACTTGCACCCACCCTTGACGATGCATTTCTCCGCCTGACACAGGAGGGCGGATCATGAACCCGGAGAGTCTCCCGGAACAGGCCCGGCGGGCCTGGGCCGTTGCAAAGAAGGATATCCGGATCTATTACCTCAAGGGACCTGTCCTCATATTCGGGGTGTTCATGCCTGTCTTCCTCTTCCTCGCCTTTTACATGGGAGGCAGGGATCTCCCGCTGGCATTTCTCATCCCGGGACTCGTCGGGATGACACTCTTCTTTTCCGCAACAGCGGTTTCTCCGGCCATATTCCCGTGGGAGGGGTCGGCAAAGACCCTCGAGAGGCTCGCAGCGTGTCCCATCTCCATCGAGGCAATCGTTCTTGGGGACATGATTGCATCAGCACTCTTTGGCATCGGGATTACGCTCATTACCGTCCTGATCGGTGTAGGAGTCGGCCTGCCGGTTCTCCACGTGGATATCCTCTTCATCGCCCTTTTCCTTGGTGCCTGCTGTTTTTCTGCACTCGGGACTCTCCTTGCTGTCCCGCCCACGAACGTCCCCTCAAACATCATGATGCTCTCGTCACTGCTCAAGTTCCCGCTCGTCTTCATATCCGGGATTTTTGTCCCGCTCGCGGAGATGCCGCGGTGGGGACTCCCGCTTGCAGCCATCTCTCCTCTCACCTACTTCTGCGACCTTGCCCGGTATTGTTTCTCGGGTGCCCATTACTTCCCCGTCACCCTGGACATCGGGTTGCTGGCCCTGTTTGCGGTGGTTTTGTCGATAGCGACGATGTACTTCCACAGGAAAACAATGCCCCGGAGGCTCTGAAAGAAAATTGAGGTTACAGGCCTCCGGCGCGGGAGGCTCATGCACAGTCCCAGCTTCCCCGATGCCAAAGAAAAGCGATTGGGAAATACCGGAGATACTATAAGGGGGAATGCGTCTTTTACTATTGTTCAACCGGCAGAGCCCCTGTCGACCCCCCCCAAAAATTGACCGAGGTGCTTGAAAGACGGAAAAGAGAGAGGACCGCGTTCCCTGTGACCCCTCGGAAGAGGCAGAAGTAACCGAGGAGAAAATACGCAGCTGGACCCGGGCCTATGCATCGCGCCACGGCTGGATCCTGAATCCCGACAAGCGTGCCCTCGATATCGTTATCCGTGGCCTTACCAGGAACTGCAGGAAGTTCGGACATCCCTACTGCCCGTGCAGGTTACGAAGCGGAAACCCCGAAAAAGACCAGGACATCATCTGTCCCTGCATTTTCCATAAGGATGAGGTCCGGGACGAAGGGAACTGTCATTGCAGGCTGTTTTTCCGGCCGGACAAGGCAGAGTAATTGCAGCCCGGGCAAAATGTTACGGGGTTCTTCTGCGGGTCGTCCAACCACCTGATTCCTGACTGGATGCCGGTGCCCCTCTAATACTCATGAGTTTTTTTTCAATTCAATTTTTTTTGAACAAATTTAATATACGGGGATGAGTGAATGGAACCATGCTGGACTTCCCGGGCAGGACCCGGGGAGACCACCAGAAGGGGGAATGAAAAAATGTCTGAATTATACAAAAAGATGGTCCACGAGGCCATGGCGGCCCAGCGGGCCGACGTTGAAACGGTCAGAAAGAAGAGAGGACAGTCCTTTGTCATCGACGATGCAAAGGCATACCTCGATGCGGTAAAGCTGATGAAACCTATCGGGGAACAGTCAAAAGCAGTTTTCTCCCTTCACGTGGAATCGGTCAAAGCCCATTTTGACGTCCTCGAGAAACTGACACGGACTGTCCGGCCCGAAGATGATCCATTCGTCGAGCATTACCAGACGCCCGTGGTGATGGAAATCCTCTACGACCAGGATCCGGCGTTCAGGAAGAGTGCTGATGCCTTCGTCAGGGCGATTGGAAAGGCCGAGGCCCTCATAGGAAAGGAATCTGCCCGCCGGTACGCAGGCTTTTACGGGCCGACCTGCGTTGTCGACTTTGCTCTCATACCGGGCAGTACGAGCAATGTCGTCAACCAGATACTGCAGAAGACCGACATACCCGCAGCCCACAAGCAGGCTATCCTTGCCTCCAAGTCCTGGGGGATGAACACGTCCTACGGGATAGGCGAGGTATTTGCCCATGAGATCGAGAAGGGTGCCACCCTTGCCGACGCGGTCAAAGCAGAGATAAAAATGCTCCAGTCGGTGTACGACCATCCCGTCGAGACGCAGGCGCGCCTGATGGACGATGCCGGGATGAGCTCGTTTGACTGCCGGAAGTACATGTCCGGGTACCGGAAGAAGATGGAAGCGCCGGTCAGGGCAGCGATCGACGACGGGATCCACTACGGCAACATCGTTACCATCCCTGCCTACTGTGTGGGAGACATAGCCCACCACATAGCCCAGTCCACCTTCAACATGTGCAAGGACGACGTGATCATGGCCACGATCGATGCTGCCACCGAGGTGATGGACAAAAACCTGAATGCAGCGATCCCGAAGTTTAAAAACGAATACGATGTCCTGTCGGTTGCAACCGGGGCATCGGCCTGCGCTGCCGAGTACCTCCTCGAACTGGACGGGTTCAACGCCATCATGGTCGTTGACCTCCTCACGAAGAGGTGGCACAACTACGTCCAGCTGTATCCCCGGCGCGGGGCAGCCGCCGAGTTGCACAACTGCGACTTCATGGACATGATCTACCGGGGCTGGAAGTACATTGACAAGGCCCGGAGGGCCCAGAACGGAAGGCCGGGCATGCTGAAACCGAAAGTGGGAAGTTTCGAGATCGACCTCTCTCCCATTCACGAGAACGAGGTTCTCATGAACCCGCAGAGGTATGTATACCCCGCCTGTGCCATCACCGTGCGTGCGTCGGCGATGCTGCGCCTTGCCGACTATCCCTGCCTCCTGACGAGCGAGCCCGTGACGGCCACACTGATGACCAACATCATCGCCCTGCACAAGGAAGTCGCTGCAGCCCCTGCAAGGATCTGCAAGGACTGTGCATCTGCCGCTCTCATGGACTTCCGGCACTGTTACTGCCAGTGGAAGGAAGCGGTCTGAACCCGGTGGAAGGGTGGTGAAGAGAGATGAAGTGTTACGTCTGTGCACAGGAAGGACGGTCCTCGGATGCCGTGGCGGTCTGCATCGTCTGCGGCATGGGGCTCTGCAGAGAGCATGCCATGCGCGAGGAACTGGAGATGTGGGAAGGGGGCTATCCCTTCCCCGCAAAGAAGGTGAAGGCGAAGATTCCGCGTATCCTCTGTCCTGAATGCTACCATGCACTCAAGGGGAAGTGAGATGGATGGGTGACCTTGGAAAACGCTGTATCGCTGAACTTGCCGGCACCGCGCTCCTCGTTTACTTCGGGGCAGGTGCCGCTGCAATCACCCTCATGATCGCCCGCGGGACAGACACGGGGACGCCGTTCAATATCGGGATAGGTGCACTGGGAGGCCTCGGTGACTGGTTTGCCATCGGGATGGCCTTTGCCATTGTCATCGCAGCGGTCATCTACTCGATGGGACGGGTTTCTGGTGCCCATATCAACCCGGCGGTAACCATCGCGTTGTGGGCCACGAAGAGGTTTCCTGCCGGCGAGGCCGGGGCCTACATTGTCGCACAGCTTATTGGCGCTGCTCTTGGAAGCCTGCTCTTTGCCGCCAGCGCGGGAATGGATGCGGTAACAATCGGGGGACTCGGGGCAACGGCTCCGTTCCCCGGGATCGGGTACGGGCAGGCGATTCTCGCCGAAGCCATCGGGACCTTCGTTCTTATGGTGGTCATCATGGGAATTGCGGTCGACAAGAGGGCACCACCCGGATTTGCGGGACTGGTCATCGGGCTGACGGTGGGAGGAGTGATCACAACCATCGGCAATATCACCGGCTCATCACTGAACACGGCCCGCACTTTCGGTCCCTACCTTATCGATTCCCTCATGGGGGGACCGGACCTCTGGGTGTATCTTCCCATCTACATCATCGGTCCCATCGCAGGTGCAGTGATAGCAGCGTTCTTTTACGACTTCATTACAGGGGAGAGCAGTGCAGCTGCCTGATAACAGGTACAGGGACAGCACCGGGCGGGAAACCATGTGAGAAAAGAAGCAGCCGGGCCCCGAATCAGGATTCGGGCAGGCTGTCCGGTTCTCCTCTTTTCTTCGTCTCCCTGGTGAATGCTACCGACCCTCCGGCGTGCATTCTTTATACCATGGGCAGGCAAGTCCTGCATCATGTGCCGGAAGGTCATGTGTCCAGCCTGCAGGGAAGCAAATGCCCGTGTCGCCATGATGAGGGCATATGTCAGGCCGCGGGGACCCGATGGAAAACTCCGGATGGTCCCGGTCGGGTGGTGGTGCCCCTCGTGCGGAGGATTCCGGAAGGAATGAAGGGGAGAAATCCCCGCTTTTCCCCGATCCGGAACGTATATCACAACGGGCCCGGAAAGACTTTCCTATGGGCCAGTGGGTAAAAGATACGGTCGGGCTTGGCGTATTTCTCTGGATAATCGGGTATATCGCCTCAATACTGCTCTTTTTTACACCCTATGCCCCCCTCATGGGGTGGATCATCACCCCTGTATTCACTCCTGTTGCGATTGCCATCACGTGGTGGTGGTTCCGCAAACGAAAACTCCCGCTTTCCTATTATATCGGGGTAGGACTGGCCTGGACAGCTATTGCCATTGTATTTGACTACCTCTTCATCGTCGTGCTCTTCCATGCCACCTATTACGGCATCGATGTCCTCATCTATTATAGCCTGACGTTCCTGATACCGGTCGGAGTCGGCCTGTTCCTCAATCATCGAGAGGGAAAAAAGAATGTGGCAGGGTAAAGAGGGGGATTCAGGAACCGGAAAGACTCCATGTATCCTCGTCTCACAATAAAAACCCGTTCCGGGATTTATTCCCCTGTCTGCATTGCCCGGAAAATCGGAAATTTCTTTATCATGTGATTATTGGATACCATCTCCCGCATATGACCTTTTTGCAGGAGAGCGATTCCCCTGTCATTTCCGCCATCTTCATATAGGGTAAATGATAATATTTCAAACGTATTTGAAATGGATAGTTTCGTATTGTATACCCAAAAAAGAGGGGCGATGGTTGTCCCCGTTCCATGGACGTGGGAGCCCCTCCGTCGGGGAAGAGGACTCCGTAAGTCATGCGAGGGATTGCAATGATTGACGCTCTCATCGGATCGCTCCTGCTGGGCTGGGAGACACTCGCCGGGTACCTGCAGGAGCACGTCGTCACATGCCTCGTGCCTGCGTTCTTCATCGCCGGCGCAATTGCCACCTTCATCAAGAAAGAGGCAATCCTGAAGTATTTCAGCCCTGATTCACCGAAATCGATTGCCTACGGGCTGGCATCGGTCTCGGGGACGGTGCTTGCCGTCTGCTCCTGTACCATTCTCCCGATGTTCGCCGGGCTCTTCAAGCGGGGGAGCGGGATAGGGCCTGCAACCACGTTCCTCTACGCGGGGCCGGCCATCAACATCCTTGCGATTGTCTATACGGCAAAAGTACTTGGTTTCGACCTCGGGATTGCAAGGGCTGTCTTTGCCATCGTGATGTCAGTTATCATCGGCCTCATCATGGCGACCCTTTTCCGATCCTACGATACGGAGACCAGGGAGCGGATGAAGCTTGCCCCGTCAGTCCCCGCCGGAGAGAAACCGGAGCGACCCGGATGGGTTGTCCCCCTCTTCTTCGTCCTGCTCGTCGGTATCCTCGTCACGGCCACTGCACAGGTTGACTGGATGATCAAGTTCCCCCTCATCTATGCCATGACCCTCGTGATCGCCTACCTGCTGATCTACTTCTTCGAGAGGGACGAGGTCACGGAGTGGGGATACGAGACGTGGGACTTGACGAAGAAGATCTTCCCCATCCTCCTCGTGGGAACCTTTGCTCTCGGCATGCTCGCCTTCTTCCTTCCGCCCGAGTCGTTCCGCCCGTTCTTCGGGAACAACTCGATCCTCTCCACGCTCCTTGCAGCCATCGTGGGGACGATCCTCTACATGCCGACCCTCCTCGAGGTCCCGGTAATCGGGACGACGTTTGGCTACACGAGCGGGGTGATGGCCGGCGGGCCGGCACTCTCCCTCCTGCTCTCGGGCCCGAGTGTCAGCCTCCCCTCGCTCCTCGTGCTCTCCCGCATCATGGGGCCGAAAAAGACAGTTACCTACGCAGTCCTCGTGATCATCATCTCGGCCGTCGCGGGATATATATACGGGCTGTTCCTCGGGTAAGGTGAAGACGACCATGGTGGAAAAGGAAAAACCGTGCTGTGCGGCAGAGGCCCTCCGGCGTATCCGGCAGGTGGACGTCGGGGGAATCACCGTCGGGCTCGCAATGCTCGATGACATCATCGACGAGGTGCAGGAGCTCCACCTGCCGACAAGGGATGCAATCATCAATGAACTCATCAGGCGCGTCAAGGTCTACAATTACGTTCCCCCGTCAGCAGAAGAGAAGTATCGTGAAGCAATCTACAGGAAGTATGAGGAGAAGGTGAAACCATGAAAATCGAGATCCTTGGGACCGGATGCATGAAATGCAGAAGGCTGACAAAGAATGTTGAACAGGCTGTCGCGGAGCTGGGCGTCAGCGCGGATATCCAGAAAGTGGAAGACATCACCGCGATCATGGACAGGGGGGTCATGCTCACCCCGGCGCTGATAGTCGACGGTGAACTGAAAGTCTCCGGCCGCGTCGCAGACGTCGCCGAGATCAAACGGATCCTTACCGGAGGTGCCTGAAATGGCAGAAATTCCTTCATGTACATGTGGACAGAATGAAAAGAAGCGGATCATCTTTCCCTGTGCGGGACAGGCAAATACCGGCCAGATCACGAACCTCGCAGCGATCCAGCTGACCGAGGAAGGATACGGGAGTATCGCCTGCGCATCATTGCTTGCGATCGGGTCCGAGGGGCTGGTGACCAGTGCAAGGAATGTCGACGAGGTCGTGGTCCTCGACGGATGCCCGATGGAGTGTGCACGAAAGATCGCAGAAGCCCAGGGAGTTCCCATCAGTCAGCACCTTGTCATGACAGGACTGGGGATCACCAAGGGACCCTCGAGGTCATATACTGCTGACGACATCGAGAAGGTCGTCTCGGCATGCTGGGCAGGAGAGGGTAAGGGTAAGGATACAAGGACAGGGTCAAAAAAAGGCGCAGGTCCGGGCACCGGCTGTGGGTGCGGATGCGGCGGAACGTGTTGAAAAAAGAGGAGCATGGTCATGCGCACCAGGAAAACGGAAAATTGTTCCGGCAACAGGTTTGGGACGAGCAGCCCCCGCGAATGTCCGGATGCCGACCTGTGCTCTGTGCACTCATGCGAATACTCATCCACAGCCCAGTACCCTTTGGGACAAGTCCTTTCCGGTAAAGGAGCCCGATATCCACTGACCCGCAAAAACCCCCTTACCCCGGAGGCATCATGACCGAGCGCCGCCTGAGCACGTTTGAAAAATACCTCACGGTCTGGGTGGCCCTCTGCATCCTTGCCGGGATCGGCCTCGGCGCGGTTGCACCCGGCGTCGCCGTGGCCCTCGATTCGTTTTCAGTCTACCAGGTGTCGATACCGATTGCAATAGCCCTCTTCTTCATGATGTACCCCATCATGGTGAAGATCGACTTTGCCGAGGTACTCAAGGCCGCCCGCACCCCAAAACCCGTTGCCCTCACTTTGTTCATCAACTGGGCGATAAAGCCGTTCACGATGTACCTCATCGCCACGTTCTTCCTTGGTTACGTATTCGTCTCTTTCATCCCCGGTACCGATGTTCTCGCAAACGGGAGCACGGTTGAACTCTGGAGGAGTTACGTCTCGGGATGCATCCTGCTCGGCATCGCACCCTGCACTGCCATGGTCCTGATGTGGAGTTACCTGGCACGGGGAAACGACGGTCTCACCCTGATCATGGTCGCCATCAATTCGCTCACCATGCTCGTGCTCTACGCACCGCTCGGTGGTTTCCTCCTCGGGGTGAACGCAATGCCGATTCCCTGGGAGACCATCCTCCTGTCGGTTGCCATTTACGTCGGGCTTCCCCTCCTCGCAGGGTACTACACGAGGAAGTGGATCATCCGGCACAAGGGAATGGCATGGTTCGAGACGAAGTTCCTCCACCTCCTCACTCCCGTCTCCATCGTTGCCCTCCTCGGTACACTCGTACTCCTCTTCACTTTCAAGGGCAACGTTATCGTTGAGAACCCGTTCACGATACTGTGGATTGCGATCCCTCTCTTCATCCAGACCATGCTCATTTTCACCATCGGGTACTTTGCCCTCGCCCGCTGGCTGAAGCTTCCCTACCGTGATGCCGCCCCGGCTGCGATGATCGGGGCATCGAACCACTTCGAGGTCGCAATTGCCACGGCAACCATCCTCTTCGGGCTCGCTTCGGGGGCAGCGCTCGCAACGGTCGTGGGTGTGCTCATCGAGGTGCCGGTGATGCTCATGCTCGTGAAGATCTGCCTGCGGACCCAGGGGCTGTTTAAGGGTGAACCGGTATGAAAATGGATTCAATGCTTGTACCACTTGAGATCCACGGCGCGGGAGAGGTGATGGTCCCTGCCGTGGAGGAGATCGCCCGCCTCGGCGTGAAGCGGGTGGAGCTGCTGTATGTGATGAACATCCGCGAGACAGCGGGTGATCCGGGATTATATGCACACGACCGGCAGGTGATGAACGACTGGAAAAACAGGATCGAAGCCTGCGGTGTTCGGGACGTGAAGGCAGAAGTCGTCACGGGAATTCCCTGGATCGAGATCCTGGAGCGATCAGAAGCTCTCCATCCGTCCCTCATCGTGATGGGCTCGCATGGCAGGTCACTGATCCCCCGCATGTTCCTCGGGAGCCAGACCGAGAACGTGCTCCACCATGCACGGGTCCCCCTTCTTGTTCTCCGGGTCTCGATCATGAAGGAAGGGGATCGGGATACCTGCACGCTGAACACAGGAATCTTTCGCCGGGTCCTCTACCTCACCGATTTTTCGGCCGAGGCGGAGCGTTGCATCCCGTTTATCGAGTGGATGGCCGGAGCAAAACCCGACCGACTGGTCATCATGCACGTCCAGGACACACGGCGGCTCTGGACTGCATCGCAGGATCAAATCTCGGAATTCAACCAAAAAGACGCGAAAAGGCTCGCTGACCTGAAGGCCAGGTTTGAGAACATGGCTGTTCCGCAGGTCGTGACCGAGCTAGTGACCGGGAATGCCATCGATGAAATCCTGGCAGTCGAGGAAACGTTCCATCCCACCATGATCGTGATGGGAGCGAAAGGTCGGACCGGCACGGTAAGTTCTCTCCTCGGAGGTGTGGCGGAAGCAATCGTGCACAGGGCAAAGGCGCACGTGCTGGTGGTGAGATAGCACGGAGGATGGTGTTTTTCCCCCCGGATTACCCAACCATAGCGCATCTTCTCGGGAAAGCGATGTTGCCGGACCTGGCGACGAGAAGATGTCGGCGACGATGGCAACCATCGAGAGGTGGCTTGGGAACCCGGTCACCCGGTTCCTCCTCCAGTGGCTGTCTTCAGATTGCTCACGGTGCGGGAACCGGCTCGAAGTGGCCCTGTTCCGGTTCACCCATGGTGGATCTGCACCCTGCATCTTCTGCCGGCTGGCATCCTGGCTTGTCGGTATTACCCTCCGGAGGAGCGGGAAGGCCTTCGGAGTGCGTGAGGATCTGATGAAGGAAGGCCTCCTTGACCCATACCTTAGGCGGGGCCTCACCACAGTCATCCGGAGTATTGCCCGCCATGGGATCACCCGCCCGCAGCGGATAAACGCGCCATTCCTCGTGGTCTGGGACGTGACACACCGGTGCAACCTCCGCTGTATCCATTGTTACCAGGACGCCTGTCAGGCACTTCCTGATGAGCTCGACACAGGGGAAGCCAAAGGGGTCATCGACCAGCTCGCACGGGCAGGAGTGGTCGCAATCGCATTCTCGGGCGGTGAACCTCTCATGCGCCCCGATATCCGGGAGCTGATCCGATACGCGAAAGAAAAGGGCTTTTTCGTCTCGCTTGCCAGCAACGGCACCCTGATCCGTGATGCTTTGGCACAGGACCTTGCGTCCGATGGTCTTGACTACATCGAGATCTCCCTTGACGGTGCGGATGCTGCCCACCATGACCTCTTCAGGGGAATTCCCGGCGCTTTCGACCGGACGGTCACGGGTATCAGGGCCTGTGTCAGCGCCGGCCTCGACACAGGGGTTGCAACGACCGTAACGCGCGAGACTGTTGACCATCTACCTGCCATCCACCAGCTCGCTGCCATACTGGGAGCAAGCATGCCTTTGGATTGTTCATGAAGCAGCATAAGGGCGGGGACGAGGGCTCTTGTGCATCGATGTGATTTGTGACCACGAGGAGAGCAATCATAATGACGAGTGGCGGGAGAAGACCCGGGTGATGTGATGAGAGCCAACGGTGTCCTTTTACGGTACGCAGTGTTTATGCGTGAACACTTTGCCATCGTCATCATCTCAACTCTTCTCCTCGCGATCGCAGTCGGCCTGGTCTCATCGGCACCGGGCCGGTTTCTCCAGCAGTACAGTGTGATTCTCATCGTGATCATGATTGGAGCGATGGGCTTTTCCATCACATACGAGAGTCTCAGCGCCTCTCTCAAGGAATGGTGTGCACGCTGTCTCTCGCTCGGCCTGGTACTGAATTTCCTCTTTGCACCGTTCCTGTGCTGGCTCCTTGCACTCCTGCTGCTCCAGGGATACCCCGATTTTGCCGTGGGCCTTGTTCTTATCGGAGCAGTTCCCTGTGCCGGGATGGCCATGGTCTGGACAGGGCTTCTGAAAGGTGACCTTCCGCTCGCGACGGTCATTAATGCCGTGACGATGGTGCTTGCACCGTTCCTCATACCGGTTATCATGCTCCTGTTTGCCGGGAGGTTCGTGGTCATTGATACGGCTGCCATGTTCGTTCAAGTATTCCTCACCGTCCTCCTCCCCCTCCTCATCGGCATATCCCTGCGGGAGATCCTTGAATGGCGATCCTGTATACTGAAAGGCAGGGGTGACGCCCAGAGGCCGCAGGCTGTCCGGGAGAAAGAACTAACCGTTCAGCATATACTCCCCGTCATGTCTGCCATCTCTGCGACGATGGCAGTCCTGCTCATGTTCATGGCCATTAACACAAGCATCCCGGTCATCGTAAAGAATCTTTCCGCCATCATCCCGCTCATCGCATCAACTATCCTCATATTTCCCGTCTTGTTCATCGTGGCCTACTTCATAAGCGAGCGGCTCTTTCCCCATGCCCAGAACATCGCCCTCACCTACTCAGCCGGCATGAAGAACCTCCCCATAGCCATTGGGATTGCAACGGTCAGCTTCGGGGGACTCGCGATGTTGCCGGTGGCAGTGGGTTTTGCCTTCCAGATGCTGACCGCGGTAGGGTTTTACCAGGTCTACAGGAAATTAACGTCGGCCGCCTGACAAGTGAACAGAGCATCGTGATGGGATGCACCTCGCTCATTTTTTCCTGCAAAGGAGCATCAATGCACCCATCAGGGCAAGGATGCCAATGCATGAGGAGAATCCCGGTGCGGCTGCACGCATGTCTTCACCGGAATCTGGAATCTCCTGTGCGAGGACGAGATCTCCATGGAACGAGGGAAAGTGCGACTCGACCCAGATCATGCGGTCCCCGTCGATAGATACATCACACGCAATGCCGTCCAGGGATATTTTTTCCACAGCGCCGGTCTGCGGGTCACAGAGGACGATGCTCGATCGGGGCGAATTCTCCGTGTAAACCCATCCAATCCGTTTTCCATCGGTAAACGGCGAGGAAATGTCAGGACTCCTTTCGGTTCCTGCCGGCGGCTGCGATGAACCTAAAAGGGTTCCACTCACGGGATCGATGCGCTCCGTTTTACCTGTGGAAATCACGTAAAGAAAGAGTTCTTTGAGAGATCCCTTATCCTGGCCTTCGAAGGTGATACGCCGTGTCGTATAAACCAGGTAATCTCCCTTCATCGCATAATCACTGACACCGGTATTGGACACATTTCCCGCGTTGTTGCGGAACACTTCCGTATTTATGTTGTCAGTAAGAGAATACAGGAAAAGACCATTCCTGCCAAGGTATGCAATCCTGTCACCATTGAAGAGGACAGCGGCAGGGTTGACGATGGGAAGCGTGCACACCTCTTTTCTCTCCCCGGTGTCAATATCATAGAGGACGATACGAGTGTCCAATCCTTCACTCACGTCATTTTGCCAGATGATCTTCCCCCTGTCAATCCTTGGCCACCAGGCGTTACCTGTGTCATCGATGATCCCGGCAGATCCGTTGCGAATCGAACAGAGGAATACCCGGTTCTGTGCGATTCCTGTCGTGCCAGGTCCGAAATCGACCCGGGGGGTTTCAAACCATGTTGCATACTCCCCCGATATCTCCGGTCCCGTGATCGTCATGTTTACCGATGGCAACCCGACGGTCTTTTTCTCACCGGTGGAAATGCGATAGAGGTAGATTCGGTTTTGGGAATCGTCGGGTCCTTCCACCCTTCCGGTGAAGAGGACAAAGTCTCCGGAAATTTTTCCACCGAGGGCGTTCGTTGAATTATCAGAAATTGTTTTCGTCACCCATCCGGCATCTGCTGGTACGGAGACCATACCCAGTATTAGCGCGACGAGCACTGCCATGGTGCAAAACACCGTAAATGACCATCCATGCACAGACTGATGCCTCCCATTTTGATTGATAATTTGATTGCCATGAAACCACATCAAAGAGATCCCAGCCCTCCGATGTTGGGCCCGGATACTCTCCATTGAAACCTGCATTGTGTAATTTGCCACGGAGAACCGGCGCTGTGCCCCTCGAAATCGTCTTGGTAAGATTTTTCGTCTTCTAACAACGACGTTGTGAATACTGACTGATCACCATGTGGCAGCTGGTCGGGAAACCTCCCCTACGTCGTCACACAGGTCAGGGGGAAAACCGTGCCGACCGGCAGGCAGTCCTCCTGATTGCCATACTCACCTCGTTTCTCACGCCGTTCATGATCTCCTCGGTCAATATTGCCATTCCTGCGATCGGGTCAGAGTTTGGAGCAGATGCCGTCCTCCTCGGCTGGATACCGACATCCTACATCCTCGCATCAGCGATCTTTCTCATCCCTGTGGGACGGCTGGCTGATATCCATGGCATGCGGCGGGTCTTCTTTCCGGGAATTGTTATTTTCACCGTGGCGACCGTCTTCTGTGCGTTTTCCGTCTCAACTCCGATGCTCATCGGCCTTCGGGTGATCCAGGGGATCGGAAATGCCATGGTCTTTTCGACTGCAGTTGCGGCACTCACGGCGGTCTATCCCCCGGGAAAGAGGGGAATGGTGCTCGGGCTCAGCGTTGCAGCCTCCTACATCGGGCTTTCCCTCGGGCCGGTGCTTGGGGGTGTACTGACCCTGAACCTCGGGTGGCGGAGCATTTTTCTCGCTGCGGTCCCCCTGGCAGTCATCATTATCATGCTGCTCGTCAGGAACGGCCATGAATGGACCGGGACGTGCCAGGAAAAATTCGATCTCGCGGGTTCGGTCCTCTACGGTCTCATGCTCCTCTGCCTCATGTACGGGCTCTCCCTGCTTCCCGGGACAGAAGGATGGGCTCTCGTCCTTTTCAGCATGCCCCTTTTCGCAGCTCTTATTTTCTGGGAACTTCGCACGGATAGCCCGGTCATCGAGATCGACATCTTCCTGAAAAACCGTGTTTTTTCTTTCTCGAGCATCGCGACCATGATCAATTACTGTGCCACGTTTGCGATCAGTTTCCTCCTCGCCCTCTATCTCCAGTTCAACAGGGGGTTCGATCCCCAGACTGCGGGTTTTATCCTCGCAGCCCAGCCGGTCGTGCAGGCGATCTTCTCTCCGGCAGCCGGCCGGCTCTCTGACCGCGTCGAACCCGGAGTTATTGCATCGGCCGGGATGGGTGCAACCGCACTCGGGCTTGCGATGCTTGCCTTCCTTACGGAGGAGACGCCCCTCTTCTTCCTCGTTGCAGCTCTCGTCATCCTCGGCCTCGGTTTTGCCCTCTTCTCCTCGCCAAACACCAATGCCATCATGAGTTCCGTCGGCAGGGAGTTCCTGGGTGTCGCCTCCGCCACTGTTGCGACAGCCCGCCAGGTCGGCATGATGCTTTCCCTTGGTATAACCATGGTCATTTTCTCGCTGATCATCGGGCGTGTCCAGATTACCCCGGACGTGCATACCCCCCTCCTGGCAAGCATACGCATCGCGTTTACCCTGTTTGCCATCCTCTGCACGGTCGGAATCTACTTCTCTCTCTCACGGGGGAAGGTCAGGGAGAATGCTTTGGTCACGTGATTCTGGCAGGGATGAACCGTTTGGTCTGAATTTGCGAGGGAGATTGAGGAAGGGCTACTGGTTTTCAGGCTCCCTCCACCTTTGATGGTATCTCACTGCCCCGGGATGATACTTCAAAGGCGATTTGGTGATGAGGTTGGAAAAAAGAGGCAATTGGATTCTGATCCTCCCTACACAAAAGGGGAATAATGGATATGAATCCCACGTATTCTACCCGATCCGCACCAGCCTGTCGAGGAAGACCCCTGCCCAGAGGTACCCGATGAAACCGCCGATAATATTCCCCACGACGATCCCGGAATAGACACCAAACTCGCCAAGCCCGAGCACCATGCCAAGGATGAATGCAAAGACGATATCGAAGGCAAGGGCCCGGAGAAGGCTGATGACGAGGGACGTAAAGCCATGCCCTGTTCCCTGGAAGACAGAGGAGGAGAACATTCCCAGGGGTATGAAGGGGTAAAAGAAGCACATGGTCTGGAAGAAGAGGATGAAGGCCGGGGAGAGGTGAGCGCTCCCGGGTGAATACGTGAAGAGTGCCGTGATCTGGGGGGAGAGCAGGTAGGTGAGGATACCGGTCACGAGACCGATGACAACCCCGATGCGTATCGAGTACCGGTGCACGATCCGGATCTTCTCATACTCCCTCGCCCCGTATGCTGCTCCTGAAACGGCAATGACCGATGTTGCAATCCCTACCAGGGGGACGATTGCAAACATTACGATTCTCCAGCCAGAGGTATAGACAGCAACAGCATCGGTGCCGGCGATCGTGACGAGGATGAGGTTAATCGAAAGGGACATGACCGAGAGGAGGAGATACTCGAGGCTGGCCGGGATTCCCACACCGAGGATGGACCGGACAATCCGCATGTCAGGCGGGAAACCCCTGATTTTCAGGCTCACAAAGGTATCCTTTTTGACAAGGAACCAGTATGCAAGCACGACGAGAACCGAGGCTATCGAGATGACGGTTGCAATCGCTGCACCGGCTACCCCGAGTCCTGCCCCGTAGATGAGGATCGGGTCGAGGATGATGTTGAGAACCGACGAGACGGCCATTGCATACATCGTTCTCTTTGTGTCCCCTTCAGCCCGGAGAACGGCATAGGCCATCTGGACGACGAGGAAAAATACCGTCCCCAGGAAGACTATCTGCCCGTACTCCACTGCGATATCGGTCACCGGCCCTGCACCGAGCAGTACCACGATGGGGCGGAGGAAGAGGACAAATACGATCATCAGGAACGCGGAAACGATGAAAGCGGTGAGGATGGCGTGGCTTGCTGCAGTATCCGCCCCTTCTTTGTCACGCGCCCCGATGCATCGGGCGACAACGGAGGTTGCCCCGGCACCTAACCCGTTGGAGAGAGCCATCAGGATCATGAAAAGCGGAGTGACAAAACCGACACCGGCAAGGGCATCGGAACTGATACCGGAGACCCAGATTGCGTCTGCAAGGTTGTATATCGCAATCAGGAGCATGGCAACGATCATCGGTCCGGCAAGTTTCCTGACGGCAACTTCCGGGTCCCCGCGGAGGATGCTGACTCCCTTCGTGAGCTGTTCGTCGAAGGCACGATCAGGTGTTACCCCGCTTTTATCCGATGTATCAGTCATCCCCGCAACTCTCTCCTATCAGGTGCATGCTCTGTCGCGCAAGGACCCCCAGAAGGTCCCGGACCATGTCACGTTCCTCCCTTGCAAGGACAGAAAGGAGTTCCCCCTCCCATTCTGCCTCGATGCCGAGGATCTCGGCGATTGTCTCCCTCCCCTTGTCCGTCAGGAACAGCCCCCAGGCACGTCTTTTCCCGGGTATTTTTTTCCGGGAGATGAAACCGCTCCGTTCCAGCCGCCGGACGGCACGGGCAACCGTTGCCTTGTCGAGGTAGAAGAACCGCGCAAGGGTCTCCTGCATCACGCCCTCTTTCCGGGACAGGTACATCAGGATGGGGAACTGCCCGGCGGCAAGGCCCCTTGGCACAAGGTGCCTGTTCAGGGCGATGGAGTGGTTCCGGTGAATAAGGGAGAAAAAGGCTCCCAGGGGAAGATCAGGATGCATCGGGAATCAATAGCAGTAGATGTGAGCAGGGTTCCGGCATAAAAGTTGCGTATGCAACAATAAAAATTTTCAAAATTTCATTTCATCTGAACGAGGGAAAACGGAAGGCTTTATGCATGCCGCTCTTGAAAAGGGGATTGGGGCTTTTTGTCTCAGGATACCTGCATGAAGATATCAGGAAACTCCTCTGACTTCTCGAGCGATCTCACCCGTGTTTTCAGGATCAGTGTGTGACCGATGCACCTGGTTGCAAGAAAACCGCAGTCAGCGTTGATCTGAATCGTTTCCATTCGCAAAGACCCACCCGGAAGGTCACCGATGCACCTCTCGATGGATGGTGCCCCGTTGATGAATATCCTCTCTCCTGCATCGTTGAAGACTTCCAGGACGACACAGACAGAATGAGCCGTCTCGTCACCCGTGTTTGCTATTGTTGCTGTCGTCTCCCGGCAGGTAAGACCGCAAACCGAGGGGGCACCGGAGTCCAGGGTGAATGCAACGGGGCGGGGGCCGGGAGTCGGAGTGACGGTTACCGGGATTGTCTCTCTGGTTTGAACAAGCGTCATCTCCGCCAACCGATCGCCTGCCGGTGTTGCTGCCGGAGTCCCGTTACCCGTGATGTCCCGTGTCGCACCCGGATCTGGTGTGACCCTTTCGCCCTCCTGAATCTGGTCACAGAACAAAAGACACATGCCAAGAAGGATGAATATCGCGATAGCAAGGATCACTGCCAGTATTACATGGGTTTTTTTCATCCGGTCTGGTATATGACAAGAAAGGACAAGAACCCACCCATCGTACCCTGCAGGAGAGTAATCCTATATGGGGAAACCAGATACAATAGGGAGTAGAGGAAAGTATCTCCCTGAAATGATTTTCTGGGTTATTTCAAAAGGAGCACGGGATAATGGCTGCAGTAATCGAGACAAAAGGGCTTTCAAAGGTCTACGGGGACGTCACGGCCCTTGACTCCGTCTCCCTCTCGGTGGAAAAGGGGACGCTTTTTGGCCTCCTCGGTCCGAACGGGTCCGGCAAGACGACCATGATAAAGGTGCTGACCGGCCAGATCCGGCCGACCGGGGGTTTTGCCACGGTGCTTGGTCTTGATGCGGAGAAGGAAGGCATCAGGGTGAGGGAAAAAGTCGGTATCATTCCCGAACAGGAATCTCCGCCCAGTTTCCTGACGGCGATGGAATACCTGGAGTTTGTCGGGGCTGTCAGGAAGATCCCCGACATCGGGGAACGGGCAGAAAAATGGTTCGAGCTCCTCGAGTTCGGTGATAAAAAGGATGTACTGTGCAAGGATCTCTCGAGGGGTACCCGCCAGAAACTCATGTTTGCCCAGGCATTCATCCATGAACCTGTCCTCGCCCTGATCGACGAGCCGCTCATCAACCTCGATCCCGTCATGCAGGACGTGGTCAAGGAATTCCTCTCCGACTACGTCAGGAAGGGTAACACGATCTTTGTCTCGACGCACATCCTCGAAGTCGCTGAAGAGATCTGTTCCGGGTTTGCAATCCTCCACAAGGGAAAACTCCTCCACGCGGGATCAGTTGCAGATGTGACCGCGGATGGCGGGCATCTCCCCGGGTTCTTCCTCTCGCTCGTCCGGAAGGGTGGCCATGCCTGACCTCTTTTCCTGCCTCATGAAAGAGGAGTGGAGGATGCACTCCACGATGTTCGGAAGCATTTCCTTTGCGCTCTTCCCGGTAATGATCTTTGGAATCGTGTTCATGGGCTCGTTCCTGCTCCCCCTGCTCTCTGTCGCGTTCCCTGCAGGTGACCTTGCGTTTCTTGCCCATGCCTCCTTCCTTCTCCTCGGGTTCATGGTCGGTGGCTTCGGGCTCCTCGGGAACGAGATGATGAACAGGAGGTTTGGCCAGGCAAGTCTCCTCGTGTATTCAAGCCGGAGCCTGCCCCTTTCAGAGCGGTTCATCTTTACAAACTTCGTCGTAAAGGACATCGTATACTATTTCTTCCTCTGGGTTCTTCCCTTCGGGGGCGGGTACATCGCCGCATCGCCTTTTTTTGGGGTTCCCCTCACACGGGCACTCCTCCTCCTGACCCTTTCCCTTTCATTTCTCCTCGGGCTCTGCGTGGTTTTCCTCCTCTCGTCCCTCTATGTCAGGTCAAAGGCAGCCTGTCTCCTCATCGTGATCTTTCTGGGTATTGCAGGCGGGGTGTACACGATCTGGTCGGGCACAAACCCGACCCTGCTCTTCCCCCCGTATCTCCTCTACTCGGCCTTCTCGTGGATGATGTTTCTTGGGACGACCATTGCGGTTGTCACGATGTTCCTCGCTTCGGTCGTCCTCTTTTCGCCGGAAGGCACGGGTTTATCGCGGACGTACAGGCGCAGGCTCGGGCGCCTTGCACGGGTGCTGTCGTTCCTTCCCGAATCCCCCATTGTCGCGAAGGATTTCCTCGATCTCTCCCGGAGCGGCATCGGCATCGGCCAGGCCCTCTTCTCTTTCGTACTCCCTCTCGTCGTGATCTGGTTCTTCCTCTCGCTTCTCCGGAGTTCCTTTCCCCCTAACGGGTTGGTCGTCATCTTCAGCCTTACCGCGGGAATCATTGCCTCGACCATCTACACGTGGGTGACGGAATTCGATTCGTTCGGGCCCTACTCATGCCTCCCCGTTGCTGTAAGCACCCTGATTGCCGGCAAGATGACAACGTTTTTGTTCCTGCAGGTTCTCCCCGCGGTATTCATCGGGACGGTGGCAGGCATTTCTGCCGGTCCGGAGATGATTGCCCCGGCCATCGTCCTGTGCCTCTCGATTTCCATCTATGCCGCCGCCGTGATGGCGTTCCTGTGTGGTCTTTCCCCGAGTGTCCTTGTGTATGACGTGCGTGTCCTCCTCACGTACCTGGTCCTTGACGGGGTGGCACTCGTCCTCTTTGCTGCGGTCTCCTTTGCCAGCTCCCTGTACGCCTTCCTCTCAGTCTTTCTCCTGTTTCCCGCATACCTCCTTTTCAGGGCAGCAGGGGCCCGGTGGGATGCACGGGACCCTGCCGGCATATGAATGGTTTTGTCACCTCTTTTTTGGCGTGGATGAACGAGTGACCCTTTTTTTGGAGGATTCTAAAACTGGATGACATGTTTTCCTGTGCCAGTTGCATTTCATATTTTTTTGAATAATTTTATTAGGACGATAGTCCTACAGGTGGCTTGGTGGTACCATGGACGCCTATGCAGGAAAGATAGCCGATATCGATCTGACCAGGAAAAAAGTGACAATTACCGCGACGCCCTCTGACTGGAAGAAGCGGTATCTTGGCGGGAGGGGATTTGGCGCCCGTGTCGTGACTGACCGGGTCAACCCCCGCGACGACCCGCTGGGGGAGAAAAATGTATTCGTGCTCGCGTCGGGTCCCACGACGGGAACAGGGATCCCGCTGGGATCGCGGTACGAGATAAGCGCGAAATCTCCCCTGAACGGCACCCTGATGTCCTCGAACTCCGGGGGAGTCTTCGGGTGGAAGCTCAAGAGGGCAGGGTTTGACGCGGTCATCCTGAACGGGAAGGCAGAAAAGCCCTCTTACATCTACTTAAACGAAGGAAAGGCCGAGATCCGGGACGCATCCCCGTACTGGGGCAAGACGACCCACGAGGCGACCGAAATGATCCTCTCGGATCTCGGGGACACGAAGGCAAAGGTTGCCTGCATCGGTCCCGCGGGAGAGAGAAAGAGCCTCCTTGCCTGCGTGATCAACGACATGGACAGGGCTGCCGGCCGGTCCGGTGGCGGGGCCGTCATGGGATCAAAGAACGTCAAGGCCATCGTTGCAGCCGGCGACCTTTCCATCGGGATAGCCGACGAGGAGCGCCTCAACACAGTCAAGGAACGCGTCAGGGAGAAACTCGAGAAAAACGGCATCTGCCAGGCACTGACAAAGTACGGGACGGCCGTCCTCGTCAATATCATCAACGAAGCCGGAATCCTCCCGACGCGCAACTTCCAGTCGGCACACTTCGCGGACGCCGAGAAGGTTTCTGGAGAGGCTCTCGCCGAGAAGTACTTAAAGAAGAACAAGGGATGCTATGCCTGCATCGTCCGGTGCAGCAGGGTGACAGAGGTCGATGGAGAGATCCACGAGGGACCGGAGTACGAACCTCTCTGGGCATTCACTGCCGACCTGGGTATAAATGACCTCGCGTTTGCCACAAAAGCCACGTGGCTCTGCAACAAGCTGGGGCTTGATGCAATCGGCACTCCGACCGCGATTGCATGTGCAATGGAGATGAAGGAGAAGGGATACATCAGGGACGGCCCGCAATTTGGCTCTGCGGAGGGGATCCTCGATCTTATCCGCCAGATGGCATACCGGGAGGGGTTCGGTGCTGAACTCTCCGACGGGTCCTACAGGTTTGCCGAAAAGCACGGTCACCCCGAGCTCTCGATGAGCGTGAAAAAGCAGGACATCCCGGCATACGACCCGCGCGGGCTCCAGGGTCACGGCCTTGAATACGCGACATCGGTCCGGGGTGCAGACCATGTCTACGGTTACATGGTCTCGCCTGAAGTGCTCGGTGCTCCTGTCAAACTCGATCCCTACACGAGCGAGGGCAAGGCGCAGTGGACAAAGACCTTCCAGGACCTCACGGCGGCAATCGATGCATCGGGTATGTGCCTCTTCTCCTCGTTTGCCCTCGACGCCGATGACTATGCAGACCTGATCTCCGCAGCAACGGGGATGTCCCTGACAGGCAAGGGACTGCTCCACATCGGGGAGAGGATCTGGAACCTCCAGAGGCTCCATAACCTGAAGGCGGGGTATACCAAGGACGACGACACACTTCCCCCACGCCTCCTGAACGAACCGCTCCGCGAGGGTGCCCCCAAGGGAAGGGTGTGGCAGCGCCAGCCCCTTCTTGACGAGTACTACGAACTCCGGGGCTGGGACAAAAACGGCGTCCCGACCAGACAGAAACTGGAAGAACTGGGTCTTGCGTGAGGTACGTGGATGGTCGCAACTCCCGGACAGGTGCATAGTCCCTGGCACGATGGACCAAAGGAAGAGATTGTCCGGCATCCGGTAGTCGAAGGGAACAACGGGATAAGTTGCGGCTCCTGTTCCTTCACCGGCGAAAATGGAGTGTACTGGTTTGACCGGGAACGGAAAAACCGGGCACCATCTACCCTGAAAACCCTGTTTGTAGCGGCCAGGACTGCGCAAACCTCTGCCCCGACGTAAAAGACCATGGCCCGGGTGAAAAGGTAAAGAACATGCTGTCCCTTGTTGAACGGGAGCGCTACCTCCGCCAGATCCCCCTGCTTGGAGAAGGGGGCCAGGAGAGGCTGAGAGATGCAGCAGTGCTCATTGCCGGTGCCGGGGGTCTTGGATCGGTCTGTGCCCAGATGTGCGCCTGTGCAGGGTTCGGGAAGATCCGGATCGTGGACAATGACGTCGTGGAGCGCCACAACCTCAACCGTCAGGTCCTGTACGCAGCAAGGGACCATGGGCTCTTCAAGGTGGACGTCGCCGCCCGGCGGCTCCGGGAGAACAACCCCTTAATCTCGGTCGAACCGGTCCGGGAGACGATCACACGCGGGAGTATCGGCAATCTTGCGAAGGGAATCGATGTGATCATAGACGGAATGGACAATTACGATGCCCGTTACATCCTCGACGATGCCGCGTTCGGGGAGGGCATCCCCCTCGTCCACGGAGCGGTCAACGGTTTCTATGGGCAGGTCTCGTCTGTCATCCCGGGGAAGACTCCCTGCCTGCATTGCATCGTCCCCCATCCGCCACCTTCCGGGAATATTCCCATCCTCGGCGTCACAGTCGGGACGGTCGGGAGCATCCAGGTTGCAGAGGCGATCAAGCTGGTGACGGGGCTTGGAAAACCGATCGCAGGACGGATGCTGCTTTGGGACGGGCTCATGGGCGAAGCGGAAGTCATACCCGTCAGCAGGGATCCTTCCTGCACCCGGTGCAACGGGAGAGGTGTTGTCCCATGAAGGTCCGGGTGAAGTCTTTTGCCATCCTCCGGCAGTTCCTGCCTCGGGAAACAGAGGTAGAGATTAAAGAAGGGGCTTTGGTCCGGGACCTCCTCGGGCTCCTCGTGAAACAGGCCCCGCCCCTTGCCGCGGAGCTGTTCAACGAACAGGGAGAACTGAAAGACTTCGTGAACATCCTCCTGAACGGGAGGAACATCCACTTCATCTCCGGGCTGGATTCACCCCTCCGGGAGGGCGATCTCGTTGCCCTCTTTCCCCCTGCAGGAGGAGGGTAGAATAAGGAAGGATTCATTGCGATCCATCCCCCGGGTTGGCCATCACCTGTTCAGAGTGATAGTTATGGTTCATGTCAGTATCAAAAGGGAAGACTGCACGGCGTGCAGTACCTGCTGGGAGACCTGCCCGGAGGTGTTCGAAGAGAATGGTGACGACAGCTTCAGCCAGATACGGGAAAAGTACCGCGCAGGCGGGAGTATATCCGAAGGAGAGGTTCCCGACAGCCTGAAAGGCTGCGTCGGGGAGGCAGCCGCTCTCTGTCCCGTCCGGATCATCTCTGTTACGGAGGAATGAGGAAGGGTTTTTTCTCCTCGTTTTCTCTAAAAAGGGGGTTCGTTCTTAACAGGGGGTCCGTGACAGCTTGCCGGACGGGTCCAACAGGTGGGAAAATGCTATATCTCATCAGACCAACTATTTCAATATAATTTGTATAAGTCCGGCAGCCCCGGTGGGCCCGGGAGAAAAGTGATTGAATGGCAGGCAATGAAAAAAGAAGAGAAACCCGGTTTTTCATTCTCCTTTTTGCAACTCTCCTGATCCTTGCATGTATCTTTCCAGTAACAGCCCGGGAAGAAACAGACCAGGGGTTTCCGTCTCCCTCCGCCGGAGAAGAGCAGCCTGCACTCCCGGTGAGTCCCGACCACCGGTTCACGGACAAGGGTCCTGTTATCGTGATGTTCTACAACACGAACTGCGGCGACTGCATGAGGACTCTCCCCTTCGTCCAGCAGTATGTCAGTGAACACCCGGAACTCGAAACACACCTGCTGAACATTAAGGAGAATTTCGATTACTGGAAGCTCTTTTCGGTCTATAAAGATGCGTACAATACAGGACCGATCCCTGTTCCCTCCATCTTCGTGGGGGACAGGGTACTTACCGGTTACGACGAGATAACCGGGTCACTCGGGGAAGTGGTAAAAGAACAGAGCCACGGTCCTGCCCCAGGGACCACCCCCGGATTCCCTTCGCTTGAAAATATATCAGCACAGGAAATGACCATCCCGCTGGTCATCGTGGCAGGTCTTGCAGACGGGATAAATCCCTGCGCATTCTCTGTGCTGATCATCCTCCTCTTCACCCTTTCTGTTGCAGGGTCGAGGAAAAAGATGGTTACCGTTGGAGCCTGCTTCATCGGGACCGTTTTTGTCTTTTATTTCCTCTCCGGCCTCGGCATATTCTATCTCATCCAGCTCGCGGAGATATCGCGGGCGATTGGAATTATTGCAGCAGGAATCGCATTCATCCTGGGAGCAATAAGCCTCTTTGAAGGTGTTTTTGACCGGGAAAAGCCCACCCTTGCCATCCCCGGTTCGAAAAAAGGCATAATCGGGGATTATATCCAGAAGGCATCAGTCCCGGCATCCATTATCCTCGGCGTACTGGTGGGCATGTTCGAGCTGCCCTGCACGGGGGGCATCTACCTGGCAATCCTTTCCCTGATATCCGATAAAATGACGATGGCAGAAGGAATCCCCCTGCTCCTCGTCTACAACGTCTTCTTCGTACTGCCCCTCGTTCTGATCCTCTGTGCCGTCGTGTTTGGCCTCCCCCTGGAGAGAGTTGACCGCTGGAGGCAGGAACACCGGAGGGCCGTCCGCATCATCATGGGACTTGTCCTGCTGGGACTCGGTGTCCTGCTTATCAGATCGTTTCTTGCCTGGTAAGGCCTGAATGGTGAAGATGGGAACTGGTTCCCAAAACACAATTATAATCAGGGAAAAGATGGACATTTAAACAATCCGAAAATAGCCGGGTTTTTCGATCTCCGAGGTAATTGCAGGATGAAAATCCGTTCAAGTGTCACTCTCACTTTCATCATAGTAATCGTCATTTCCCTGCTGATTGTTGCAGTGGCAACGCAGCTGGCACTCTATCCTGCAGTAAAAGATATTGAAAAAAGGGAAGCAGAGAATGCGGTTCTGAAAGTTATCCGGATTATCGAATACGATCTTGGAACACTCGGAGGTACCTGCGAAGACTGGGGAAAATGGGATGATACGTATTATTTTGCAAAAGGGGAGAATGAGGGTTATCCGGCGGAAAACCTGGTCAATGAAACATTTCTTTCCCTCCGTCTCGACCTGATGCTCTTCTACGACACCAATGGAACACTCGTTTACGGAAAGGGGTTTGACTATTCAAGGCAGGTCGCACTTTCCATCCCTGATGATTTATCGCATATCCCCGCCATTCCGGAACCTGACTCAAACAACTCCGGAGATGATGTTCCACCCCTCAGCGGGGTCATCAGCACTTCCCGCGGACCGCTCCTCGCAAGTATCGGGCCGATCCTCCCCAACGACCGGACCGGACCGGCAGCAGGCTACCTCCTCATCGGGCGCTATCTCGATGGGGACGAGACCACGCATTATGCATCCCTGGCCATGGCAAACCTCACTTTCAGGGAAGCCGGGCCCGCTGATGAACCGGGCTTTGCCCTGTCCCCGGTTTTCCACGAGGTAATCCCGATTACCATACGACCCCCGGCTGACGGTGATTACCTCGTCGCGGAGTCGACCATCAACGATATTTCCGGCTCCCCTGCTTTTATTACCAGCGTCACCATCGAAAGGACTGTGTTCCAGATAGGCAGAAACAGCTTCATCCTTTTCTTCGTCATCGTGGTACTCGCAGGAGGGGCCATCGGAATAACAGCAATCCGTTTCCTGGACAGGAAAGTCCTCTCGCGGGTATCCCTGCTTGAAAAAACTGTGAGAGAGATTACGGAACAGAAGGATTTCAAGGGGAGGACTGCACTTTCAGGCGACGACGAAATCTCCTCACTCTCCACGAGCATCGACAGGATGCTGGATGCACTTGATGAACACGTTGCGGCAGAGACTGCCGCAAAGGACGATGCCCGCCTTGCGAATGCAAAACTGACACTCCTTTCCCGCATCACGCGACACGACGTCCTCAACCAGGTCACAATAGTGCGGGGATTTGCCGATCTCCTCTCCGAGAGTATCCCACAGGACTCTGCTGGCATTGAATACCTTAAAAAGATCAAATCTGCAGCAAAGACAATTGAGCACCAGCTGGCCTTCATGAGGGAGTACGAACTTGAGGCTTCACCGTCCTCTGTGGGATGGATCGACGTGAGAAAACTATTCCTGGAGGTGGCGATGGGAATGGGACTTTTCGGTGTGAAGGCCGAGGTACTCTTCGATAATCTTTTCATCTATTCCGATCGCCTTCTGGCAAAGATCTTTTCCACGCTGATCGATAACTCGGTATCGCATGGTGAGAGAGTTGACAGGATTACCCTTTCATTTTACGAATCAGGGGACAAGGGGATCCTCGTTTACGAGGATAACGGTATCGGGATTCCCCCTGACCAGAAAGAGCTGATCTTCGAGCAGGGAGTCGGCAGGAACCTCGGCATCGGCCTGTTTCTCGCCCGTGGCATCCTCTCCGTGTACGGCATGGAAATCCGGGAGACCGGGGAATACGGCAAAGGTGCACGCTTCGAGATCCTCGTTCCCCGGAATAAATACAGGAAAACGGAAGGCGGAAATCCTCCGCCCTCTCCATGAGGCCCGGAACTTTGGAATGCCCGCGGGAATCAGGGGGCAGCTGCCGGCCCCGGTACGTACCAGTCGGGAAGCACGAAGTCAGCCTCCTTCATGTGGTCCGGCCAGACGATCCGCGGCCTTAATTCGCCTGCAGTCTCGTTCCATACCAGCTGCTCCATGAAGAGATCGAATTTTGCCTCCCTGTAATCTCGTGAAAACTTAATTACGCCGTCTTTCATGGCTTCGACCATCTGGGGCATCTCGAGGGTGGCAAGCGCCCGTGTCACGGCTGCCTTATCCCGGGTCCCTGCTTTCTCGACGGCATGTGCGGCGATATAGATACCCTCGTACGTCGAGGCGCCCATCATTCCGGGATACGAACCCCAGCGCTTGTGGAAGTTTTCCCGGAACGCAACCATGTCATCGGCAACAGGCCCTTTCGGGACTGCATAGGGACTGAACCGGGTCTCGATGACGGAGTATTCCCCGTACTTTCCAAGGCCGGCATAATAGTCAGGGTCATCGTTGCATTCGACCGCAAGGAAGATGGTATCGAGCCCCACATCCCTGCGTGCCTGGGTCACCATCGGGATCTGCTCGTTGAGGAATGCGGCGGGATAGACCACATCGGGTTGCGCTGCCTTGATTGACGTGAGCTGGGTCCGGAAGTCAGTCTCTCCCATCTTGTACGTCTCCTCTGCCACGATCACGATGGGGAGGTTCTTCTTTTCGATTGTCTCCTTCACGGCCTTCTGGACACCCTTCCCGTACGGGCTGTCCTGGATGATGAGTGCCATGCGCAGAGGCCGGGAATCGGGGTATCCGAACTTTTCATTGACGGCTTTCCTGATGACTTCGTACGCAAAGAGCGTCGTCTGTTCCCCGTAATCGTCAGTTGTCGGGCAGTAGTGGAACATCGTGCCCGTATCGATATCGGTCCGCTGTGTGATCGTCGGTGTCGAGGCACCGGTGATGATGTAGGGGACCTTGTACTCGGAGACGGTTGCCTGGTGGGCCGATACGACGGCGCTCGAGAAGCCACCGACGAGGATATCCACGCCATCCTGGGTAATCAGGCGGGATACTGCCTTCTGGCCGCCCTCCCTTGACGATTCATCATCACCCTGGATGAGTGTGATCGGGACCCTGGCATTGATGTCTTTTATGTAAACACCGCCCCGTGCGTTGATCTCTTCTGCGGCAATGACTGCAGACTGCCAGATGTCCTTTCCCGTCGTGCTCGCGGCCCCGGTCATCGAGGCCACGACACCGATCTTGAGTGTCTCCTGTGTCTGTGCCTTCTGCTCGGTGCATCCTGCCATAAGTGCGAGGACGAGCAGGAGAACTGCACCAATATATACTGGTCTGACCATTTCTGTCTCCCCCGAAGGATATGTTTAATATGCTGTATGCTAACATATATCATGCTATTTGTTAGCAGGGTGCATGGAATGCTGACAGTCAGAGGTGTGACCAAGTCGTTCGGGGGTCTCGTTGCAGTCAACCAGGTCAGCCTCACTCTCAACGAGGGTGAGATCCTGGGACTGGTAGGCCCCAACGGTGCCGGCAAGACAACACTCCTGAACCTGATCTCGGGTATCTACCGGCCGGACGCCGGGGGAATTGTCTTCTGCGGTGAGGATATCACCCGCCTCTCCCTCGACGCTGTCTGCAAGAAGGGGATATCCAAGACGTTCCAGCATCCCCGATCATTCCCTGCACTCACTGCCCGCCAGGGCGTGATGATCGGTGCCCTGTACGGGAATGGCCGCCGCCCTACTGTCAGGGAAGCATCCCGGGAGGCAGAGGAGTGCCTGCGTATGGTTGGTTTTCCCGAAGACAAGATTGACAGCCCGATCACGAACCTCAACACGTTCGAGCTCCGCCGCACCCAGCTGGCACGGGCCCTTGCGTCCCATCCGAAGGTCCTCCTCCTCGACGAGCTGACAACCGGCCTCACCCCGAGCGAAGGGAAAGAAGCTGTTTCCCTGATTAGGAAACTCCGTGACGAGGGAATGACCATCCTGATGATCGAGCACGTCATGCGGATCATCATGGGGGTTTCCGACCGGATAGTGGTCCTTGACCATGGAGAGAAGATCGCAGAGGGAGAGCCCGCTGAGATCGTTACAAACGAAAAAGTCATAGATTCATATCTCGGGGAGCGCTACCATTTCTAAAAGGGAAGGACCGTGCCCCCCATGCTTCACATAGAAGACCTCAACGTCTCTTACTCCTACCTCCAGGTGTTGTGGGACGTGTCCCTGCACGTCGACAGGGGCGAAGTCGTCACCCTGATCGGGTCGAACGGTGCAGGAAAGACGACGCTCGTATCAGCGCTTTTTGGCCTCGTCCCCGCAATCGGAGGGCGGATAGAATTCGAGGGCGAGAATATAAGCGGCATGGCACCGTTCGAGATCGTGAGGCGCGGTCTCTCCCTCGTCCCCGAAAAGAGGGAGCTCTTTCCCCGCATGACCGTCCGGGAAAACCTGGAACTCGGGGCATTTGCGACCGGCAGGAAAGGCGATCCTGACCGGGTTTTCGAGCTCTTCCCCCACCTTGCCGAACGCCAGGACCAGGACGCCGGCACGCTATCGGGGGGAGAACAGCAGATGCTTGCGATTGCGCGGTGCCTGATGGCCAACCCGCGGATGATCGTTCTTGATGAACCGTCCCTTGGCCTCTCCCCCAAGCTTGTCCACACAGTCCTCGAAGCAGTGGAACGGCTCAACAGTGAAGGCATCACCATCCTTCTCGTCGAACAGAACGTGAGAAGGGCTCTTGAGATTTCCCACCGGGCCTACGTGATCGAGGCAGGAAGGATAACCCGTTCAGGACGCTCGTCAGAGATCCTGCACGACGAGCAGATCCGCGAGGCATACCTCGGGTTATAAAAAGGGATCTCCTGCCTCTTTTCCCCTGCTGCCTTACTTCCCTTTTCTCCCCCACTTTTTTCCAATTTCCTCCGGGAGGGATACGAGTCCCCGGGGCAGGAAGATGATGATGAGAACCAGGAGCACGCCGATGATGATGAACCGCCCATACGTGAGACCGAGCACGTTGAGCCCGTCCCAGAGAAGGGTGACGACAATCGTCCCGATGACCGGACCCGCCAGTGTCCCAAGGCCCCCTGTAATCGAGTAGATGATCGGCCAGAACGAGAGGTCGATCCCGAAGATCTCGGGAGTGATGTACCCGAAATGGAAGATCTCGAGCCCGCCTGCGATACCGCTCACGAACGCGGAAAGGCCGAACGCGAACAGCTTGAACGGGACCGGGTTGATGCCGGCAGCCCGTGCCTCGGTCTCGTTCTCGCGGATTGCCGCAAGAGCTAGGCCGATGCGGGAACGAAGGAGCAGGTAAAACAGGACCAGGACAAGGACGGCAATGAGGAAAACAACGTAGTACTCGAGGACGAGGTAACCCGGGATCGTGGTGGGGACGATCTTTTGGACTGCAAAGCCATCCCATCCCCCTGTTACGGGTGCGAGCTGGCTCACGACGAGGGTCTGGATGATCACGGCGAAACCGAACGTCACCATCGCGAGGAACCACTCGCGCAGGCGCACGCACGTGATCCCGATCAGGATGCCGATGAAGGCAGAGAACAAGCCCCCCAGCACGAGCGTGAGCAGCGGGGGGAGACCGAGGCGGACGGTCGCAAGCGAGGCCGCGTACCCGCCGAGCCCGAGGAATGCCGCATGCCCGAGCGATCCCTGTCCGGAGAAGGTGAGGAAGTTCCAGGCGGACGAATAGATGATGAAGATGAGCATCAGCACGAGGACGGTCAGGAGGTACAGGTTCTGGCCGACGAGGAACGGCAAGGCGAGTGCAAGGATCAGGATGGCTGCCGCAAGCAGGTTCTTTGGTGTTCGCACCTGCGCAAGGTTCATTCCCCGGCCTCCCCAAAGAGCCCCGTCGGCCTGACGAGGAGGACGACGATCAGGAGGATGAACGAGATCGCGTCCTTCCACGACCCCCCGAGGAAAAATGCAGTGAAGTTTTCAACCATCCCGATGGCAAGGCCGCCGATGATCGCCCCCGGGATACTCCCGAGGCCGCCGAGGATGATGATTGCAAACCCCTTGATGGCCGGCACCGATCCCATGTAGGGATTGAAGACCTGGCCGCTCACGGCCCAGAGGGTCCCGGCTGCCCCGGCGAGTCCCGCACCGATCCCGAAGGTGAGCATGTCCATCCGCTCCACGTTTATTCCCATCAGCATCGCGCCTTTCCTGTTCTGGCTGGACGCCCGGATCGCCTTTCCCGTCGTGGTCCTGTCGAGAAAGACGGAGAGGCCAACGAGGATGATCGCGGTGATCACCACGATGATGATGTAGTCGAGGGGCAGCTGGATGGGCCCGATCCCTATGGTCAGGTCTGCAAAGGGACTTTTCATCGAACGCCACTCGTCGGTAAAGACCATTGCGACGCCGTTCTGGAATATGTAGATCAGCCCGAGGCTGATGAATATCTCGTTCAGTTTTCCCGTCCCGAGGATGGGCCGGAAGCAGAGGCGTTCCACGATGATCCCGGCCCCTATCAGGATGGGGATTGACAGGAAGAGGAGGAGGTAGGGGTTGAAGCCGCTTATCACGAAGAAGAAGAACGTGATGTACGTCCCGAGCATCAGGAACTCGCCGTGGGCGAAGTTGACGACCTTCATCACCCCGAAGATCAGGTTGAGTCCTGTGGCGAGCAGGATGTAGATGCACCCCGAGTAGAGCCCCCAGAATGCGACCTGGCCAAGTACTGCGATGCCGCCATCCATCCTGTATTACCTCTCCCTGTCCCAAAATAAAGATTCAGGGAGATCCGGGGGTATACCAGTCCGGAATGGAAAACTCCCCTGCCTTGAGGCTTTCCGGCCAGACGATCACCGGCCGGGGTTCTCCCGACTTCTGGTCCATGGCAAGCTGCACGACGTACAGCTCAAACTTGCTCTCCCGGAACTCCGGGGAGAAGGAAATCGTCCCATTCTTCATGATCTCCATCATCTGGGGCACCCGGATGGTGGCAAGGGCGTCCCTGATCTTTGCGCGGTCGAGGCTGCCTGCCTGTTCTATGGCCGCGGCAGCAACATAGACCGATTCGTACGTTGCCGCACCCATCATGCCCGCAAATCCGCCGTACTTCTTGTCGAAGTCAGAGAGGAATTTCCGGGTTGCTGCCTCCGTCGATCCTGCGGGGACGGCGTAGGGGGAGAACCTGCTCTCCATGATCATGCCGTCACCGTAGACACCGACCCCGCTGTAGTAATCGGGGTCATCGTTGTTCTCGATCGCCATGATCACCGTATTGAGACCAACGTCCCTCCGGGCCTGCTGGGTCATGGGAACGAGTTCGTTGAGGAACGTGACCGCGTAGATGACGTCGGGGTTCTTTGCCCTGACCGAGGTGAGAACCGTCCTGAAGTCGGATTCACCCATCTTGAAAGGTTCTTCTGCCACGATCTCGATCGGGAGGTTCTTTGCCGGAATCAGTGCCTTCACGGCATCGAGCTGGCCCTTTCCAAACGGGCTGTCCTGGTAGATGACGGCGACGCGGAGTTTCCGGTCGTTGGAAAACCCGAATTTTTCGTTGATTGCCGGCCGGAAGACATCTGTCAGGAACTGGATGCTCGCCTCGGCAGAGTCATCCGTGTTTGGCCTGTGGAAGAACATGTAACTCGTATCGAGGTCCGTCCTCCGGGAGACCGCACTGCTGGACGCACCCGAGATGATGTACGGGACCTTGTTGTCGGCAACGATCGACTGGTGTGCAGAAACGACCGCACTCGAGTAACCTCCCACGAGGACGTTGACCTCGTCCTGCGTGATGAGCTTTGTCACTGCCTTCATGCCCCCTTCACGGGTTGATTCGTCGTCCCCCTGGATCAGCCGGACAGGCAGGGAACGCCCTAATTCCCTGACGGGAACGCCTCCTTTGGCATTGATCTCGTTGGCAGCAAGTTCTGCAGACTGCCAGATGTCCTTTCCGGTTGTGCTTGCAGGCCCCGTCATGGAGGCGACAACTCCGATTTTTATCTCGGAGGGCCCTGTTGCGGACGGCGTCTGCGTACAGCCGGCCCCGAGGAGCAGCGCGATCAGGAGCAAACCAAGTATCGTGTAAATAATGCAATCGGTTCTCATGGAGAATCACCATGCTATGATATAGCATGACATAGAAAGAGCTGGGATGAAAAAGTTTATAGGATTTTTGCTTTTTCCCTGTGAAAAACGTAGGAAGGATGAAATGACCAGACAGGGGAGAATATGGTCATCACGGGGAAAATCCGTGGTTCAAATCGTTTCTTTCTCTGTCCCTTCCATGGTCCCGGAGTGCGACTTTTCGCGGGCATGGAAATCATGTAACTGTTGCATGGAGGCAGCATACGCGGTATCGAGGGCTTTCTCGTTGAGGTCTCGTTCTTCGGGAGAAAGATTCCTGACTGCAGCGTACCCCATTTTGCGGTACGAGTCCAGGCTCTTTTGGGTTGCCTCAACTGCCGGGCGTGTCCGGATATGCCTCTCGATGAGTTTCGGAAAAGTCTCTTCGATGATTAACCTGACTTTCGGGTTCATTTTTTATGCAACCAGGTTTTTTCCCGTCCAGTTTTTCCCGCGGTCGGAGATAAACCTCACCTTCAGGGTAGGCGGACCCCTCTCCCCTCCGTGTCACATTGCCCACCCGGAATCGCAAAAGACAAAAAGAGGATGGGAAAAACAAGAAACCTCTGCGTTTTCCCCTAGGGAGGCAGTACTGTCTTTGCTGTTGTCTGGACGAGGGTATAGGTTCCGGAGACCGAGGGGGTCAGGGATGCAGCCTCTTCCATGGCAAGGATGATGATTCGCAGGGCATCGGCAGGAGTCCCCCCGGTATCACTCCAGTGAGAGCGAATGCAGCGGTGTGCTATTTCCTGCGTCGTTTTGTTGCCGAGGACAATGAAGCGGCTTGCGCATCCCCGTGTGACCTCCCTTTTGATGCTTTCCTGCACCTCCGTGATAACGTAGTTCCCGCAGGAGACACACAGCCTCCGCGAACGCGTGGAAAGCCCGTCCCTCTCGCTCACCTGTCCGATGAGAATCCCGTCCTCCTCCCAGGCCTTGCACCTGTCGTCATGGATCCAGAGATCGATTCCGAGTTCCCGGGCCCTCTCGTGGAGAGCATCCCTGCTCCGTATCCGTCCGGAATAGAGTTCGTCTTCCAGTGTCCTCGTGCGCAGGTCATCTCCCCGAAAGACTATCTCCCTCCTGTCGCCGGCCATGAAGGAGCGATCTCTGCCACAGAATGCAATGACGAGGCTCATGGGATCATCCCTCCAGCATGGACATGGGAAATGAATGATAAAAAAGATCCGTCACTCACCTGTTCTTCCACCTGTAGAAGGAATAGGAGATAACGAGGGTTGCAATGACTGCGACGAGGGCGAGAATTCCTGCCGCGGGGTTCGAGAGGAGGAGGTCCCTGATTGCCTGGGAACCGATGGCAATCAGCGTGCACCCGAGGAATGCCCCGATGGTAATGGCAAGGAGCGTGCGGCCGGGGGACAGCCCGATCATCCAGCCCACGAGCGAACCACCGATACCGCCGCTTCCCTGGAGGGGAAACATCACGAAGAGGACGACGCCGGAGAAGTAGAACTTCTCGAGCCAGGGACGTTTGCGCACAAAGTCATTGCCCTTTTCGAGGAACCGCCGGATCCAGCGGCCGAGGAGGGGGATCTTCACCGCGACGTCGCAGTTTAAGGCCATGAATATCCCTGCGAGCACGTCCATTAAGCCGATCGAGAAAGCTATCAGCCACCAGGGAAAGCCAAGGGCAATTCCCAGCGGGACGATGCTTTCCTTTCCTGCCGGGGGAACGAGGTACCCAAGCATCAGGCCGCCGAGCAAAAGGGCGCTGTCGGAGGGCAGGAAGAGAAAGCAGAGGAGGATATAGAACCCCCCAATCACGAAGGGAATGGCGATTCTGATGAGCCTTTCGGAGAGTGGGACCCCCTTTGCCGGACATATCTCGAACAGGGAGGTCTTCAGTGGAACGTCCATGGAAAACACGTGACCCGGTAATGCGTTGCATGAGCTCTCTTCCCCGAAAACCAAAAAATGTGCCCATGTATCTCCGGTATGATCGCCGGCCTGCACCCCCCGATCATCGCATTTTATCTCTCCGTGAAACCAGAACACGCTATTCAATGGAGATTATCGGTCACAGGGGTGCGGCTGCCGCAGCACCCGAAAATACCCTGGCGGCCATCCGCATCGGGATGGAATGTGCCGATTACGTGGAGGTGGACGTGCGGCTCTCCCGGGACCATGTCCCTGTCCTCATGCATGACCCGACCGTCGACAGGACGACCAACGGGAACGGGCGCGTCGCAGAGTTTTCGGCTGCCGATCTCAGGCTCCTCGATGCAGGGAAAGGCGAGCCCGTCCCGACACTCGAAGAGGTATGCCTGCTCATCGGGGGAAAAACAGGCCTCTGCGTAGAGATAAAGGAGCCCGGGAGTGAACTTGAAGTGTGCGAGGTCCTCGACCGGGTGGCGGGGGAACCCCTCCTCGTGGTCTCGTTCCACCGCGCATCCCTTGCGATGGTCCATGACGTCATGCCCGATATCCCCCTCGGGCTCATCCACACCCAGCCCGTGCCCCCGACTCCACGGAAGAGTGAAGATCCTCCGTTCCGGGTATACCTGCCGAAGTTCGATACCCTCACCCGGGAAGCCGTTGAAGAGGTCCACGCACGGGGCATGCGCGTGATACCATGGACACTCGGTTCGACTGCCGAATGGGACCGGGCCCGCGGGATGGGGGTCGACGGTTTTGCAACGGACGACCCCTGCAAGGCCCGCAGGTGGAGGGACACGGTGCAATGATTGCTGGAATCTTGTTCCGGATATCCCGGTTTCAATTCCCGCCCTCTTTTCCGTGACGCTGGGGGAACCTTTTTGGCAGCCTTTGCCCACACCTGCCTGTGAAGGCAGATGGACACCCAGATCCTCCTCGTGTCGGCCATCGTTGTCGGGACGCTCGTCCTGTTCGCAAGCGACCTGATACGGGTGGACCTCGTTGCAATCCTCGCGTGCCTTGCGGTTGCGTGGTCCGGCCTTGTCACGCCGCAGGAGGCAATTTCCGGTTTTTCCTCAAATGCCGTCGTTGCCATGGCAGCCGTCATGGTCCTGGGAACCGGCCTCGAGCGTGCGGGTGTCACATCACGTCTCGCCGCCTTCATCGTCCGTTATGCCGGGGCAGCCGAGCAGCGGGTTGTTGCCGCGACTTCCCTGACAGTCGGCCTCCTGTCATCAGTCATCCATAACGTCGGTGCAGCAGCAATCTTCCTCCCGGCAGCAGGCAGGATCGCGAGGCGGACGGGCATTCCCGTTTCCCGTCTGATGATGCCGATTGGGTTTGCAGCGATCCTCGGGGGAACAGTGACGATGATTGGGTCAGGACCCTTAATAGTCCTCAATGACCTGCTCCGCCAGGGAGGGGCAGAACCCTTCTCCCTCTTTGCGGTCACTCCCATCGGGATTGTCCTTCTCCTGGCGGGAGTCGCACTCTTCTCCCTTGCAGGACACCGGGTCATCCCCGGTACAGGGGGAGAAGTCCCCCGGCCATCCGTCCCGGAGATCTGGAATATAAACCAGCCCATCCTGACCTGCCGGATCAGTGAATCCTCCCCCCTGTCCGGAAAGACCCGTGAGGAGGTCTTTTCGGGGAACCCGCACGGTCTTTTTCTCCTTGCAATCCGGGATGGAGACGACATCCAGGTAGCGCCCTCCCGCTGGTTCCGGTTCGAGCCCGGCCAGGAACTCGCAATCCTCGGCCCAAAGGAAGGTTTCGAGCAGTTTGCCAGAAAAACGGGATGTATCCCTGCCGGGGAAACGGGCAGTTTCGCTGAAATTCTCACCGGAGGGGGATACGGGTTTGCGGAACTCGTTGTCAGGCCACGTGCATCCATCATCGGAAAGACACCGCGGGAGATCATGTTCCGCAAGACTTTTGCCATCGAACCCATCGTCCACGTGAGGGGGGAGACCGAAACCCGGGCTGACTTCTCTGACATGCCCCTTGCTGCAGGCGACATCATCGTTGCGTTCGGATCCTGGGAGAACCTCAGGGTTCTTGCACGGCACACCGACCTGCAGCTGATTTCCCAGCCGGAGGGAGACCCCGTGCATTACCGGAAGGGCTTCCTCGCCGTGCTGATCTTCGCTTCTTCCCTTGCACTCACGCTGACCGGAGTCCCCCTCTCCCTTGCACTTCTCACGGGTGCGTTGGCCATGGTCCTTTCCCGGGTACTCGGTCCTGCTGACGTGTACAGGGCGATCGACTGGAAGACCATCGTCCTCATCGGGGGACTGATCCCCCTGGGAATAGCCGTTGAGAAGACCGGGGCAGCCGCCCTCCTCGCAGGATCGCTTGCGGGAGTGCTTTCCGGCACACACCCGCTCGTGGTCATGCTCGTCGTCGCAGCGATTGCAACCTGCCTCTCCCTCGTCATCTCGAACGTTGCTGCAACGATCCTCCTCGTCCCTCTCGTGATGGTCACGGGGCAGGACATGGGTGTTGATCCAAGGGCCCTTGCCCTCCTCGTGGCAGTCTGTGCCCAGAACAGCTTCATACTCCCCACGCACCAGGTCAATGCACTCCTGATGGGGCCGGGGGGATACCGCCCGTGGGACTATATCAGGGCAGGAAGCATCATGTCGGTCATGTTCATTGCCATTGCCGTTACCCTCATGTATCTCCTTGTTCTATAACCCGGTATGATAATCCGGCAGTTCTTCGTCCCCGGAATAGCCCACAGTTCCTACATCGTTGCCGGGAACAGAGCATGTGCGGTCATTGACCCGAGCCGCGATACCGCGAGGTACATCACTTTTGCACGCAGCATGGGTCTTTCCATCACCCACATCCTCGAGACACACCTCCATGCAGATTTCGTATCGGGCCACCTCGACCTGGCCAATGAAACCGGCGCCGGAATATACGCACCCCGGGCAGGACACTGCTCTTTTCCCCATGAAGGAGTCGTCGAAGGCGACGAGATACAGATCGAGGATATGACGTTCCGGGTCATCGAAACTGCAGGACATACCCCGGAGCATGTCTGCTACGTGGCAACCGACTTGTCCCGGGGAAAAACGCCGGTCGCGCTCTTCTCGGGTGACACACTCTTTGTCGGCGACGTCGGCCGCCCCGATCTCTTTCCCGGCCGGGCAGAGGAACTTGCCACAGCACTCTTCGGGAACCTGCAGGCCAAGATACTCACGCTCCCGGACGAGTGCGAGCTGTATCCCGCGCACGGCATGGGCTCGCTCTGTGGCAGGGCGATGGCTGCAAAGAGGACGAGCACGATTGGATACGAAAGGAAATACAACTACGCGCTCCGGATCAGGGATCGGGAGGAGTTTGTCCGGGCGCTCACGTCCGGCATGCCTGCTGCCCCCGACCATTTTTCCCGCTGCTCGGAGATAAACCGGAAAGGACCTGCCCTGATGCGCAATCTCCCTGAACCTCTCCCGCTTGGCCCGGAGCCGTTCAGCCAGCGTGCCCGCGGAGGCGGGGCCGTGCTCCTGGACGTGCGGAGCTATCCCGCGTTTTCCGGTCTCCACATCCCGGGATCGTGGCACATCGACCTTTCCGGGAACTTCGCCACCCAGGCAGGATGGATCCTTCCCCCCGGGCAGGATATCTGTCTCGTCGCCGAGAACAGGGAACAGGCCATGGAAGCCGCACTCCAGTTAAGGCGCGTGGGATTCGACAGTATAGCAGGGTACCTCGATGGCGGGATGCTCCCCTGGAGTGCTGCCGGTCTCCCCGTCGACCGGGTCCCGGTCATTGCACCGGCCGATGCGCATGCACTCCTCGAAAAAGGTGATGCGGTCCTTGTCGACGTCAGGTCGCGGGAGGAGCGGACTGCCGCTTCCGTGAAAGGTTCAGTCCATATCCCGTGGCACGATCTCCGTTCCCGGTATGTCGAGCTTGACCCCGGGATGCATACCATCGTCATGTGCAGGGGGGGTCAGCGGGCGAGCATCGCGGCGAGTATCCTGAAGATGAAGGGATTCAAAACGGTGTCCAACCTCGCCGGGGGATTTTCGGCGTACCAGAAGGCAGGTTTCGTATCCTGATGGGAGGGCTTATCAGGGTGGAATGCTCCTCCTAGTGATCAGGGAATCCCGATGTCCGACTGGTTATTATCTGCGACCTGGTCGCCCTATGTCGTCGGTGCAGGGATTGGCATCCTGATCTGGATGACATTTCTCTTCTCCGACCGGCCGCTCGGAGTGTCTACTGCATACGCAAAGACGGCAGGCATGATAGAGAAGGCATTATCCCGGAAGAATGTTGCATCGATGCCGTACTACCGCCAGGTGACCCCGGAAGCGGACTGGCAGTGGACCATCATCATCGGGGTGATTGCAGGCGGGTTCATCTCGGCGTATACCGCGGGGACGTTTGCCCTTTCTGCCGTCCCCCCGCTGTTTGCGGAAACTTTCGGGGCTGACACCCTCTTCCGTTTCGCTGTTGCACTCGCAGGCGGAATCATCATGGGTATCGGTGCCCGCTGGGCCGGCGGGTGCACGTCGGGCCACGGTATCTCCGGTACGCTCCAGCTCTCGCTTGCGAGCTGGGTCGCGGTGATCTGCTTCTTTGCCGGGGGAATCCTTGCGGCAGGACTCCTCTTTGGTTTTCGGTTCCTGTGAGGTGGAAACGCCATGCCATTCGAAGGGATAAGGCAGAACAAGTCTCTGCAGGCGCTCCTCGGGCTCGTTTTCGGCACTGTATTCGGTTTTCTCCTCCAGAAGGGAGGAGTGACGCTGTACGACGTGATCATCGGGCAGCTCCTGCTCACCGACTTCACCGTTGTCAAGGTGATGCTCTCTGCCATCCTCGTCGGGATGGTCGGGGTCCATGCCATGAAGGCTGCGGGGCTGGTCCGTCTCCACGTCCGGGCAGGCTCGGTTGGCTCGACTGTCATCGGCGGTCTCATCTTCGGTGTCGGTTTTGCGGTCCTCGGGTACTGTCCCGGGACGGCCGCCGGGGCACTCGGATCGGGAGCACTCGATGCAGCAGTCGGCATGGCAGGGATCGTGATCGGTGCAGGTATCTTTGCCCGGCTCTACCCGGTCCTCGAACGATCTGTCCTGAACCGCGGGAAGTTTCCGGCAGAGACCATTCCCCAGCTCCTCGGGGTCTCTCCCATGCCGGTTGCCTGTGCAGTCGCCATCATGATCCTCGTCATCCTTGCCTTTTTTGCGACCATGGGCTTGTGAGACCAAGGATTTGGTCCGGGGAAGAGACGCAATGGTCAATATCCTCCTTGGTGTCGGAAATCCCCTTCGCCGGGACGACGGGGTGGGAAACTACGTCGCGGCGGGCTTCCGCCGGCAGGGCTGGATGTCGCTTGACTGCGGGACCGTTCCGGAAAATTTCACGGGGATCGTCAGGAGAGAGCACCCCGGCCTCCTCGTCATCGTCGACGCGGCAGAGATGGGGAGGTCGCCCGGGGAGTTCTGCGTGGTTCCAAAAGAGCGTCTGCGGGACGTCTCCTTCGGGACGCACCAGCTTCCGCTCGACGTCATCGTGGATTACCTTGCACATTCGGCCGGACGGATAGTCATTATCGGAATCCAGCCCCTCGTTGTGGAGACAGGGGAGGGGCTCTCCCCTCCCGTCCGGGAAGGGGCTGACAGGCTCATCGGGTACCTGGAACGGGGAGAACCGGACAGGATCCCGGTGTTCCGGTAACGGGGGTACAGGGATCGCTTTAGAGGGACCGGAATTTTCCCGGTGCAACCCCCGGTGTGCCAATGACTTCTTCTGCCTCTTTTTTTTTGAAAAAACAGACGGATTTCATCCGGGCTGAAAGATTCAGAATGAAAAAACCGCAGAAATTTTTTACAGAAACCTCCCATGGCTGCCGTTTGGTCAGGCATACGGCTTGAAAAAGGCGAAGTGATTCTCAGTCAAAAAAAGTGGCTTTTTCCTACTCCACGATCAGGTCTTCGGCATACCTGTCCTCGCCGGCGAGGAGGAATGCATCCGTCATGGAGAGGCAGCTCTTCGGGCAGATGCTCGTGCACTGGGAACAGAAGATGCACTGGTCGACCCAGACCCTGATCTTCTTTATATCCGGGATGAATTCGATCGCATGGGCCGGACAGACCTTCACGCAGAGCGTGCACCCGATGCAGGAGTCCCTGTCATACGCAATCTTTCCCCGGAACCGTGGCGGTGTGGGGACCGGAGGGTTTACGGCTGCCCGGCCGGCCTGCACGTCCCGGAGGAAGGCCCGGATGGATGGCGGGAGGTACTTGGCAGGGAACCGGTTGGTGGCAGGTCTCCGGAAGAGCTGGCGCACGAGTTCGGGGACGAGCGGCAGCGCCCTCATATCCCCACCCCCGCGAGGGGTCCTGCAATAACGTCGGCCATCAGGAGGAGGAGTCCGGCAAGCCCGATGACAGAGAGGTAGACCCAGTAGAACGAGACGAGCTCGTTGATCCGGAACCGCGCCATCGCGACCCGGACGAGGGTGACGGCAAAGAAGAGGACGAGGACTGCCTTGAGGAGGAAGAAGAGGAGGTCGGCAGCCAGGGCAACGACAGGAGGCATCGCGAGGAACGAGGAGAGTGTCCAGGGGAAGAAGACAGCCACGATGATCGCGGCAAGGACGAGTGTCTTTGCAGCCTGGGCCAGGGAGAACATCGCGAGGTTCCTGCCGGAATACTCGACCAGCAGGCCGCCTGCAAGCTCGGTCTCGGCCTCCTGCGTGTCGAACGGGATGCGGGAGAGCTCGGCGGGAGTAATGGCAGCAAGCACGACGAGGAGGATGAAAACCCCGGCGAGCCCGAGCGGTCCTGTGACAGACCATACCGGGTTTGCAGCAATGGACTGGAGTGCAAACGGGTGGGAGATACCTGCTGCGCCGAGCCTCCAAGCAACGCCGATGACAACGATTGCCAGCGGGAACTCGTACGCGATCATGGTCACCATCTCGCGCTGTGCCCCGACGGTCGCATACGGTGATCCGGATGCAAACCCACCCGCAACGAGTGCGAGGGCAGGAACCGTCAGGAGGTACATCACGAGGACGAGGTCACCGTAAGCCCCGAGCACGGGCATCGTGCTTCCGACCGGTATGTAGAAGAGGACGAGTACACTCGAGACGAGTGCAACGACGGGTGCAGCGTTAAAGAGCCAGGGGATGGCATTGGCCGGGACCACGGTATCCTTCTGGAGGAGCTTGACCGTGTCGATGAAAGGCTGCCTGATGGGAGGCCCGATCCGGGCCTGCATGTGTGCCGCAAGCTTCCTGTCGATTCCCGAGAGGAGGAGACCCCCTGCGAGTGCAAAGAGGGAGAGGGCGGCACACCATGCGGCTAGGAGGGCGATCTCTGCCGGGGTCATCCCTGCAACCTCCTCGTCTTCTCCACGGAGAGACGGTGGAGGTCATCCTTGGAAAGGATGGACCTCCGGCTGTCCCGGACGATGGCAACCCTGTCGGTGCAGGAGAGGCACGGGTCAATGGAGGCCACGATAATGGGAATATCGGCAATCTGCGATCCGCGGAGCATGGGTATCCAGGACATCAGGTTCGAGTAGGACGATGCCTTGACCTTCCACGAGGCGGGCGAGTCCTTCCCCTCCATCCTGACGTAGTGGAGGCACTCGCCCCGGGGCGCCTCGACCCTCCCGATACCCTCTCCCGTCGCCTTTTTACACGTCGCAAGGAGCTTGACCAGCTTCTCCTCGGCCGTGATCGGCCCTGCCGGCATCTCCGAGAGGCACTGCCGGATGATCTGGCAGGACTGGCCGACCTCGAGCAGCCGCACGACGATCCTGTCGTACACATCGCCGTGGGTCTCGCCCAGGTACCGGTCGGGCAGCACGGCTTTGACGTCGAGGTCTCCGTATGCAGCGTACGGGTAGTCCTGGCGGAGGTCAACGTTGACCCCGGATGCCCGTGCCGTCGGGCCGACAGTGCACAGCTCGAGTGCATCTTTGCGGGAGAGGACACCGACGTCGCGGCACCGCATCCGGATGGTCCTGTCGTCCAGGAAAAAGGAGAGGAGGGTGTCGAGCAGCCCCTCGTAGGTGGCAAGGCACTTCTCGATGATTGCGTGCTGTTCCGGCACGATATCCCTCCTGACTCCCCCGACCTGCACGATACCGTAGTTGACGCGGTTTCCTGTCAGGTTCTCGATGACGTCCATCGCCTCCTCCCGAACCCTCCATGTAAGGTGGAGGAGAGAGTCAAACCCGAGTTCGTGGGCTGCAACACCCGCCCAGAGGAGGTGCGACTGGATGCGCTCGAACTCGTGCACGATCGTCCGGATGTAGTCCGCTCTCTCCGGGACCTCGATGCCGGCGATCTGTTCGACGGCCAGGGAGAAGGAGAGCGAGTGGACGACCCCGCATATCCCGCATATCCTGTCCGTGAGGTGGACGATCTGGACCGGGTTCCGGCGCATCCCCATCCACTCGATCCCCCGGTGTGCCTGTCCGGGGGCGAAATCGACGTCCCTGACGACCTCTCCCTCCAGCTCGAAGGTGAACATCACGGGTTCCTTGAGAGCAGGGTGGTTCGGGCCTATGGGTACCCGGTACGGTGCTTTCTTCGACTCGCCACTCATCTCTCTCCCTCCTTTGCCGATCCCCCGGCCGGTGCAGACGCGGGAGGGGTCTCACCGCCCACCGTACCGGGTCCCTTCTCTTTTACCGGCGGGGCAGGCCGGTCTTTGGGCCGCTTCGATTCCCAGAGTTCCCTGACCATTCCCTCCGGCACGCCCGTTTCGTCCTTGCGCCATGGGAAGACACCTTCGGGGAAATCTTCGGGCAGGAAGAGGCGCCTGCTGTCAGGGATACCCGTCACCCGTATGCCGAAGAACTCCTGCTTCTCCCTCTCCGAAAAGACGGCACCCGGTATGAGGTCCGAGATGGTCGGGACCGTCAGGTCGGATTTCGGCAGCGCGATCGCGAACGTGACCATGTACTCGCTCTTCGGGCTTCCGTACTGGACGGAGAAGATGTAGAGGAGGCGGATTGCATCGCCGAGGTCAGCCCCCGCGATCACGGAGAGGTGGGGGAACTGGATCTCCATCAGTGCCCTGATTGCAGGTTTGAGGAAGTCGCGTTCGAGATCGACCCAGAGGGTATAGTGCGGCACCTTCTTTCTGCCCTGCTCCCACTTCCTGATGGACGTGTCCCTGATGCCTCCTGAAAGGCGCGAGGTCAGGTGAGCCATGACCTCTTCCGGGGTAAGGGTTCCTTCCTTCATGCCTCCACCCCCTGGAGCCGTTCCAGTTTTTCAAGTGCTTTCACGACGCCGTGGATGATTGCTTCGGGCCGCGGCGGGCAGCCCGGGACGTAGACATCGACAGGGATCACCTCGTCCACGGGACCGTCCAGGTTGTACGATTCGTAGAAGACACCGCCGGAGATCCCGCACGCCCCGATGCACATCACGATTTTCGGGTCGGGAATCTGCTGGTAGACCCGGAGGAGCCTGTCTTTCATCCTGTGGACGACAGGCCCGGTCACGAGCATGACGTCTGCATGCCGCGGGCTGCCGACGAGCCTGATCCCGAACCGCTCGGGATCGTACCGGGGTGTCAGGGTGGCCACGATCTCGATCTCGCACCCGTTGCAGGACCCGGAGTTGAAGTGGTAGACCCACAGCGACCGGTTGAACAGTGCATTCAGTTTCATCGGAAGACCACCACCACGACGAGGAACAGGGCCGTCATTCCCATGTACCAGAGGACGTAGTCATGGAGATCCCCGGTGTGCAGGGGGACGAGCCGCCGGTAATACCCGTTCATCGCATCGAGGAACCCCCAGTAGAGGTTTCCGGAGCGGACGTGGACGAGTCCCTTCTCCGGTTCCGGGTTCCCCGATATGAAGGGGTCTTCCTGTGCGGTCCCTTTCCTGTAGCCCTTTTCACCGAGGGAATAGAGGATGAGGGCGATGACGCCGGCGACAGCGGCCCCGAGGATCCAGAGGACAGGGTTCCAGAAGCCGGCACCGGTATCGAGGGTAAAGAGCATGTCCATCGTCTCACACTCCCCCGCCGATAACGGCAGCGATATACATCCCCTGGTCCGCAAGCGCGTGTGCTGCAGGCGCAACGAGGGTCTCCACCACGAGGGAGGGGAAGATGCCGAACAGGATGACCACGAGGGCGAGGATACCCATCCCGGCGAGCATCGGGCGGGGCACTTCCCTGACATCCTTATACTCGGGCAGGACGGGACCCATGAAGATCGAGTGGAACACCTTGACGAACGAGGCAAGGGTCAGGATACTCACCACCATGGCAATCACGGAAAGGACGGGATTGAAAGCAAACACTGACTCGTATATCATGAGTTTCGAGGCAAACCCGTTAAAGGGGGGTATCCCGGCAATCGCGAGCGCACCAATGATGAAAAAGATCATGGTCCACTTCATGGAATGCCCAAGCCCTCCCATTTTGTTCAGGTCATAGGTCCCGATCCGGAAGAAAATCGCTCCGGCCGTCAGGAAGAGCAGCCCCTTGTACATGGCATGGTTGATGATGTGGAAGATTCCCCCCTCCATGGCCATGTACCCGAAGGCATCCAGGAGTGGCTGGTTGCCGAGCACAGCAAGCCCGACTCCCACGCCGAGGAGCATGTACCCCGTCTGCGAGATGGCGTGGTAGGCCATCAGGCGTTTCACGTTCTTCTGGGGGATCGCCATCGTCACTCCCACAACCATCGAGAGGACACCGAGGATGATGATCAGCCAGCCGACGCAGGCGGCGTTCAGGGCGATGTTATAGAGGGAAAACACCGTCCGGAACAGCCCGTAAAGGCTTGCCTGGCTTGCAACGACAAGGAGGGCCGTGATCGACGATGGCGCCATCGAATAGGCATCGGGAGTCCAGAAGTGCATGGGGACAGCCCCGCACTTCATGGCGAGGGCAGCGATGATCAGGACGAGGGCGAGCTGGTCGAGGAGTGTAAACTGCATCCTCTGGGCGATGAGGGCCATGTTCAGGGCGTTGTACTCCCCGTAGTAGATGCCGATTGCAAAGAGGATGGCGAGTGCACCGATGGTGCTCAGGACGAAGTACTTGATGGCCGCTTCCACGGCGACACCCCCGTCGATGCGGAATGCAATCAGGCCCGCGGACGCAATGGAAAGGATCTCGAGGAAGACGAAGAAGTTGAAGATGTCGCCTGTCGAGACCATCCCGAGGATCCCGGTAACCATCAGGAGGAAGAGCGTGTAGTAACTGCCGAGGCCCGAGTGGTGCCTCTCGCTCGTCAGCGAGTAGAGGACGACTGCAAACGCCGAAATGGCGGTGATCACGAGCATGAGGGCGCTCATCGGGTCCACGGTGAACATGATCCGGACGGGGATGCCGCCCGAGTCCGGGGGCACTGCCAGCGTTGCCGCCTGTGCCCCGAACACGTAGAGCCGCGTGCCGTGTGCGTACACGTCGGACGCGAGGAGGAGCGTGATCGCGGACGTGATGGCCATTGCTCCCCCGACGACCAGTGCCCGGAGGGCGGGTGCAACCCTGCCCGAAAACGGCGCGATGAACGCTGCGACGAACGGCACGATGACCATCAGGGCAGGCGAGTTTTCGATGACAAACGGGGGGATCATTCTTTCAGCCTCCGGAGGAACCCGATCTCGATGCTCCCGTATTTTTTCCAGATGACGATGGCAAACGAGAGGAGGAGGGCAGTTGTGGCAACCCCGATAACGATCGATGTCAGCGTCAGGGCCTGGGGCGTCGGGAGCACCATCAGCCTGTCCGGTGCGTTGGTGTAGATAGGCGCAATGCCGCCCTCCCGGTACCCGAGCGAGACGAGGAAGAGGTTGACTGCAGATTCGAGGATCGTGATGCCGAGGAATATCTTGATGAGGTTTCGTTTGAGGACGATCGTGGCAAGACCGATGATGGTGAGCACGACAACGGCCACGAACGGGAGATTGTAAAGCACCGGGGTCACGCCCCCTCACCCCCGGTCGCGGAGAACAGGTACATGAGGATAATCGCAAGACCACCCCAGACCTCCACCCCGACTGCGATGTTCATGATCGGGATGACACCCGCGGTGTTCAGGTCGCCGGGGTTTGATCCCGGGGGGACCGCCAGCCCGAAGAGGAGACCGCTGTTGGCAAGGATGTTGGCAAAGAACGGTGCTCCTGCAAGGAGGCCCAGTATCCCGGCACCGATGAACAGGAGGAGGCCGAGCGATTCCTGCGCCGAGAAGACAATTTTCCTGACCATACCGGCGATATCCGCGTGCGAGAACGCGACGAGGACGAGGGCTGCGGCAGTCGCGATGACTGCCCCGCCCTGGAAACCCCCGCCCGGTGTCAGGTGGCCGTGAACGACCACGTAGAGCCCGAAGACGATGATGAGCGGGTAGAGGATACATGCGCCGGTCCGCACGATCTTACTCATCCTCATGGTCCTCACCCTCCTTCCTTGCCCGGAACATGAGTGCGACGCCTGTCACGGCTGTAAAGAGCACCACGGACTCCCCGAGGGTATCGAACCCCCTGAAGTCGAACACGACGGATGTGACGATGTTGTTTGCGGCGGCAGCTGCCTGCCCGGTCCTGATGAAATAGGTGTCCATGTCTGTTGCAGCAGGGTTCCCGAACGAGAGGAAGAGGGGTATGGCACACAGACCTGCTGCCCAGACGAGGAATATGGCGGCAACGAGGACCTTTTTCATGGCGTCTCCTCCTCGAACCGGGTCGTGGACCGGATCGCGATGATGAAGATTGCCGTCGTCAGTCCGGCACCGATCGCTGCCTGCGAGATCGCGACGTCGGGAGCCTGCAGGATATAGAACTCGAGGGAGACGAGGAACGAGAAGAATCCCCCGGCAAGTGCAGCGGCAAGCAGGTCCCGGAAGGAATAGACCAGGATGGCAGAAGCGATCAGCCCGCCGATGACCGCAACCTGGATGAGGAACTCGATCATGGGGGCACCTCCCCGAGGCGGTCGACCACAGCCTGTGCCGGCTTGATCCCTGACCGGTGCGCACCGCGCGCGATGGCATGGGACCCGATTGCGTTCGTGACCGCAAGCGCGAGTGCTGCAAGGAGGGTGTGCACGGCCAAAGTGACATACTGCCCGTCGCCCGTTCCGATGAACTGGGCGGCACCATAAATGATGACGGAAAGAGCCGTGAAGACGGACCCGAACGTCGTCATCTTTGTCGTTGCATGCATCCTCGTGTAAACATCGGGGAACCGCAGGAGACCGATGATCCCGAGGCAGTTGAAGGCAGTGCCGATGACGAGGCATGCAACGACCAGGACGTCGGCGATCACAGTTCACCCCCGATGTACTTTGCAACGTAGAGCGTGCTCACGAAGGAGAGGAGTGCATACACGATTGCGACATCGATGAAGATGATCTGCTGGTAGACCACGCCGAGAACGATGAGGGCAGCGACAACGAGGGTATTGACGGTATCGACGGCAACGGCACGGTCGGCGATGGTCGGCCCGAGGACGAGCCGGACGAGGGCGAGGCAGACGAGCACGAGGAGGATGAAGACAGCAATATCGAACGGAGCAGTCATTCTGCAATCCTCCGGATCCATGCCGGGATGTTTGCAAGCCCGAACAACTCCCGCGCTTCCACCGTGTCGCGTGTCTCCCAGCCCGCGGGCACGTTGATGTTATGGACGAAGAGGTCGTTTGTCTCCTCGCTGATGTCAACCGTTATCGTCCCGGGGGTGAGGGTGATGGAATTGGCCAGGAGAAAGGCACCGAAGTCCGTCTTCATGCCGGACGGCACCCTGATAATGCCCGGCCGGATCTTTCCCGTGATGACCCTGTATGCCACGTCGAGGTTGGCCCGTGTCACCTCGATAAAAAAAGGCCCGAGAATGTAGACAGGCAGGATGAGCAGGCGGACAGGGTTTGCCATCCGGTAGTCCTTTCCCCGGCAGAGAACCTTTCCTGCGACTGCTGCCGTGAGAAGGGAGAGGAGGAATCCTGCCAGAAGTTCAGAGGGCGACCACAGCCAGAGCGTCCCGCTCCCGGCTGAAAAGACGAGGTAGAGGAGGAAGGCCATGATGAAGGTGACAAGGTAGGCTATCATCCGGGCCCTCCGCACCGATGCTGTTTTGGTCCTGTGTGTGCCTTGATCGTCATGGGAATCACGGAGGAGTCTTGGATGCCGGGAGCCTGTTTGTCCCCGTGTTCCACCGGGGGCCACCCGACATTCTTTCGCGGGAACAATACATCATGATTGATAATGAAGATACCGGAAAGAATCCGCTCTTCCGGCAAATGGTGTCATTATTCTGCTTTTGCCGGCAGAAGGGGACGTCCATTCCGGCATGTCACTGTACCGGGTCTTTTCCCGGAAATGTCCCGGAAGGGGACGCACGTACCCGTGGATATTTATGGAAAGATCGGCACACGTCTAAGGAGCGATGCCGTCGCCCCTCTCGTTCCGGGGAATGCTCTGGTGGTGCGACACGTGCCACACACCCGTCCTCTCCCGCGGGTGTTCGCGGTGCGGTGGAGTGACACGGAGGGTCATGCTCACGCCACCCGGTGATCCGCGACCTGCATTCCCTGCCGACGTTGACCTTGTGAACAAGGTCTATTCCGATCACTTTGGGTCTCCCCTCATCCCGGACGGGCACCTCGCCCTCCTCAACAAGGTCCCCGACACGGACCGCATGGAAGAGGTGATCGTGGGGGGCGGGGTGGTCGGCGCGATACGCTACATCCCGGAGGAAGGGCGATGGGAAGCGATCCCGCGGAAGGAAGCTTTCGGACTGTCCGCCCCGCCCAGGAAGTGGGTGGTCGCTGACGCCGGGGCAGCAGCGGCGATCAGGGACCGTTCGGCAAGCCTGCTTGCCCCGGGCCTCGTTGCCATCGAGCCCTCGGTCAGGAAGGGCGACGAAGTCTTTGTACTCGACGAAGAGGGAGAGTGCATTGCCGTCGGACGGGCACGGGTGGACGCGGATGCTGCAGGATCGATGGAACGGGGACTCGTCGTCAGGACCCGGCGGACATTTGCATCCGCCTGCGTGCCCGGGAAGGCAACATGGGATGATGCCGTGGCAGCGAACGCCGGGCCTCTCTCCGAACACGAGGAGGAGGCAATCGGTTTCATACGGAACGTGGGGCAGGGCCACGAGGGTTTCTCCCAAAACGTCTCCTATTCGGGTGGAAAGGACAGCCTCGTGACACTGATCCTCGTTACGAAAGCCCTCGGAAAAGTCCCCCTCCTCTTTGCAGACACGGGGCTTGAATTTCCCGAGACATACGACAACGTCCGGGAAGTGGCAGCACGCTATGGCCTCCCCGTGACCGTGGCCCAGGGCAGCGAGGCGTTCTGGGAAGCCTTTTCGACCAGGGGGCCGCCTGCACGCGACTTCCGGTGGTGTTGCCGGGCGGCAAAACTGACACCTGTGGACAGGGTCATCAGGAACACGTGGGGCGAATGCCTCTCCTTTATCGGGCAGCGGAAGTTTGAATCGTCCCGGAGGATGGCAAGCCACCGCGTGTGGAGGAACCCGCACATCCCGGCCCAGGTCTCGGCGGCACCCATCCACAACTGGACGGCCCTGCATGTCTGGCTGTACCTCTTCCGGGAGAAAGCGCCCTATAACAGGCTTTACGAGCAGGGTGTCGACAGGATTGGGTGTTTCATGTGTCCTTCGAGCGACCTTGCCGTCATCCGCCACGTCATCTCCCGCTACCCGGCCCTCTGGGAGACGTGGGATGCGAGGCTGAAGGAGTGGCAGAAAGCCAACAGTCTCCCCGACTCCTGGGTGGAGGACGCAGGGTGGCGGGTCCGGGGTGGTTCCGGTGAAGAAGATTACAATTGTTGATTACGGCCTTGGAAACTTGCGGTCGGTCTCAAGGGGCCTCGAAAAAGCCGGGGGAAGACCGGTCATCACCACGGACCCGGCAGACGTTGCTTCTGCCGACGGGATCGTCCTGCCGGGAGTCGGGGCGTTCCGCGACGGCATGGAGCAGCTTGGAGAACTCCGGACCGTCATCCTCGAAGCATCACGGTCGGTCCCGCTGCTCGGGATATGCCTGGGGATGCAGATGATGCTCGAATGGAGCGAGGAGCAGGGACTGCACAGGGGGCTCTCGCTCGTTCCCGGGACCGTGCGCCGGTTCCCGCGGGTCAGCGGATTCAAGGTACCCCACATGGGGTGGAACTCGCTCTCCTCGGTGCGGCAGGATAATCCTCTTTTCGAGGGGATACGGCCCGGCGATTACATGTATTTTGTCCATTCCTACTATGCCGATACGAAAGATCGGTATACCCTTGCCCAGACAGAATACATCCTCCCGTTTGCGTCTTCGATATGGGACGAACGGTATGTCTTCGGAGTCCAGTTTCACCCCGAGAAGAGTGGTTCACGCGGCCTCTGCCTCCTGAAAAATTTCCTCGGGCTCCTGTGACAAAAACGGGCAATAAGAACCTGCACGGTTATTTTCTGTCGGAATCCCTCACCGGTTTTCTGTTTTCCTGCCCTTCCTTGACATGCACCGTGCGATCCCCGGGTGTTTTTTCCGCCGGGGATTTCCCGTTGCATGGGCAAACCATATCAGAGATACCGGCCAACCTGTCACCATGTTTCCCTGGCTCCGGTCCCACGTGCGTGTGCTGGTGGAGCTCTCGCGGGCGATTCTCTTCCTTTTCACCTTCGTACTGGTGGTCCCTCTCCTCATCGGTGCCGTCCTCGGGATACCGGAGAGCAGGATCCTCCCCCTCATCGCATCCGCATTCATCCTGCAGGGCGCAGCCCCACCCCTCGGCCATCCCCTCGGGCTGGCTGACCCGGTCATCATCGTCCTGATGGCATCCTTTGCAGTCGGTGTGGTGACGTGCATCCTCGAGGTCTGCGACGCACTCTCCCTGACATCGGAACGTGTTGCACGGTGGATCAGGAAAGTCGGGGAGAGCATGGAGAAACACCCGTCGATCCGCTCGTACGGCGCCATCTCCTGCATCTTCATCGCGTGGATACCCGGGATCGGGCTCTACGGCACTCCCGTGATCGCCTGGATCCTGGGATGGCAAAAGATCCCCACTGTCATCTTCACGACGGCAGGTTTCGTGATCGCTTCCGGGCTCGTCCTCACGGTGACACTCGTTGCCGAGAATATCCACCACGTCTTCTTCTGAACCATCTCCGGCACATGGTTCCCGGGGGAAAGGAGCCATCCGGAGAAATGCAGGAACCGTTATTTTCACCGGAACTCCAGGGAAAAAAGGTCTCTTTACCAATGTGAGCGTGTTGCGAGAGACAATCGGGAGGGGGGTGCACACCCCCCCGCATCGCCGGAAAAAAGATTACTCCGCCCTCATCCATGAAAATAAACGCTACTCAGGCTGTTTTTTTCAATCAATTCATTGAAAAGGCACATTCCTTCTTTTTTATCGGCCAATCCGGAACTGGTGGTGGCCGGACAAATGCACGCTGATGTCCCGCCTGGAATAGCGAAGGGGGTAAAAAGAGGTTATTCACTCACCCGGCTTGTCCGTTGTGAGGTGGAGGGTAATGATCCCGTTGCATGCCTTGCATGCATAGTACTTTTCCGTCCAGCAGGACGCGCAGGCCCACCTCCCGCAGAGGGCACATTGCCTTAGGTCTTTTTTGGGGAAGGTGTCGTTGCACAGGTCGCAGGAGTAGCGGGAGAAACTGGCAGGGTCGCGCGTGGGGGAATCCCCCTGTCTCCTCACCCTCTGGATATCCTTCCTGATCCGGGAGATGAAGTCCTCTTCCTTCTTTTTTTCCGGACGGCTACCTGGGGACCTGCTTTTCCAGAGCCTCAATCCTCTCCTCCAGCCTTGTCAATTCTTCGCCGAAATCCTTTTCGAAAGCCTTGAGCGCTGCCATCCTCTCCTCGTCTTTTGCAAGGAGCGGCATCTTTTCATCCCTGAACTGCTCGGCCTGGGAACGGCGGATGAGCGACCATTCCTCGATGAGCATGTCGAACTTCCGGTCGAGGTACTCGTCGATCCGGCTCTCCAGCGGGCGGGAGATATCCAGCCTGCCGGTAGACCCCCTGAAGTAATAATAGAGGGTAAATGCTATGACAGCGATGAGAATGAGGACGAGGAGCCCTTCGATGATCGTCATTTCCGCCTCCCCCTGATATACTCGAGCCTCTTTTCAAGTTCGGTAAGCTTTGCCGACGCAGTCGCCTCGAACCCTGCACACAGCCGGGACTCCTCCTCGAGGGAGGAGAGGCGGGATACGAGGTCCCCGAGATCCCGCCGGGTTGCGAGATCCCATTCCTCGATCAGGTACTTCATGCGACGGTCCACGTAGGAACCAAGGTAGTCCGGGCGCCTCATCGTCCCTCGAGCCCCCTCAGCTCTTTATCGAGGGCGGCAGCCCTCTTTTCGAGTGCTTTTTGGTTCTTCTCGAGGACATCGATCTGCCTGTGCACACGGTCAAGCCTCCGTTCCAGGTTTTTCAGGTGAATGGAGGTCACGAGCCCCCACTCGCTGATGATCGCCGGGAAATGCCGGTTGAAATATTCGTCGAGCCCCTTGTCCATCGTCGGGAGATGCTCATCGATGACTGCCGGTATTTCCTTTATCGATTCCAGCAGGGGATACTTCTCTGTCGTCCTGCCCGGAGTCTCGTATTCGGTCACCTGTCTCACCCCAGCCTTTCCTCTTCGCGTTTTATCTTTTCTATCATCCGGTCGAGCTTTGTGAGAGCGACCCTGCTCTCGAGCCGCTTCAACCTCTTTTCAACGGCAGTGTGCCGTGCAAATATATCGGTCTCCAGTTCCACGTTCTCCTCGTCGAGCCTTTTTAACTCCTCGAGATCCTGGGGAGATACCCGGTAGAACGGTCGTCCCCGCTGTTCCAGGTCTGCCTTGAGGAGGTTGATCTTCTCCCGTTCGAGTTCGAGCTGCGCGAGCCGTGTCCTCGAGTACATCAGGCGGAACTCCCTGATAATGAAATACACGATGATCAGGCCGATGAAAACGAGGAGATAGGGGAGGATCCCTTCGAAAATCACCCACATGTCTGTCATTGATCTGGTCTCCCGGGATTAGAGGTCTTTTTCATGGAGGCTTTTTTTCGCAGATTCGACACCTTTTTCCATCGATTCTTTTGCTTCCGACGATTTTTTCGAGATGACTTCCTTTGCCTTCTTTACATCCTTTGCGACGCTCTCTTTTGCCTTGTCTGCTGTCTTTTTGACACGTTCGGAAACGGGGGGAACCCGTGTCACCGTCACCACAGCGCCAGACATGGCACCTGCCTGTGCGATATCTTCCGGGCTTAACCTGATGTACCCCTCTTCGACCAGCTTGTCTGCAAAGACAGTGACGACAACGGGTTTCTTATCCGATCCTGCAGAGACCTCGACACTGTCGCCTTCGCTGATCCCGAGGGTCTTTAAATGCACCTCGTTGATCCTGGCCCTCCCCCTGCTTGGAAAGGCCCTTTCCTGAACTTTCAGAGTGATGGACTCCATACGTGAAGAAGATGCGCTCGCATATTATATAGTATCTGCCGGGATCCCCTGACGGAAAGAGCATGCCGGCCGCTGTTCCTTGCCGGAATTCCTCCGGCCCGGTGCATGCCATCCGGGGCAGAAACTAATTATCGTCAGCCCGCCCAGACGATCCCATGAAAAGTGCGGTTTTTTCCCTGCTCTGCATCCTCTGCCTTGTCCAGGGTGTGCTGGCGTACGAACTCACGATCCAGGCACCAAAGGAAGTCCGGGCCGGTGTCCCGATCGAGGTCACGGGGAACACGACCTTCCCGGTCGGTTACGAGTTTGACCTGGTATTGTACCGGATCCAGACGACGATGCCGGAACCTGTCTTTGAAAAGACAGTCGTTGTGAGCGATTCAAAGTCATTCGAAATCACCTTCCCGACGATGGGGCTTTCTCCCGGCGAATACAAGGTCGAGGTCAGGTTCCGCTCCGACCCGGGCTCGAAACTGAGTTCAGGCTCGGTCACGACGCGGATGCTTACAATAACGGACAGGTCGGGGGAGATCGTGATCACTTCGGCAAAAGACCAGGTGATCGGCGAAGCGCTCCGGATCGAGGGATACGTCCCGCGGGGCGGGGTTGTCACCCTGACGATGAAGGTTACCGGGCCGCAGGGCGCAGTCATCCCGCCGGAGGACATCAGGACAACGACAGTTCTTGGAAAGGACGATGGTTTCTTCAGCAGGACGATTCCCGTCAGCGAGAAGGGGAACTATTACGTGGACTTCTCCGACGTGAAGGGCTACATCACAACCGTGAGGTTCACGGTCAGTGAACCGGGCGCGACAGCAGTTCCATCCACGGAGATAACCCATGGGACGACCACGGAATCTCCGTCTCCGACAGCCACTGCAGTCTCTCCCTTCCCTGTTGCGGGAGCAATTGCCGGTCTGATCATCATTGCGCTTGTTTTTTGCGTGCACAGGAAGAAGTGACAGGCAGGGGAAACCCGGTCACTTCATCCTGCGCCAGACGGAGACCTCGTAGAGCAGGAGGATGATGAGGACGAGCACACCCCCGAAAAAGAACGCGAGTGCAATATCGGCAGGGAGTGCCTGTGAGAAGGGATAGGGTTCAGGTGTCGGTGCCGGGGTCGGGGCTGCGAGAATGCCGACTGTTTTCTCTGCCTGGAAGTTTGCCCTGTCCCCCTCGCCGAATCCTGCTGTCGTGAGGCGCGACGCGGCGATAACCGCGTACGCTGCAAGCGAGGAGAGGGCAACGACACTGAAAAGGGCCGCATACCGCAGGAGGATGGATCGGATGTTCCGGACCCTCGGGGCCATGATCAGGAGCTGGTTGCGCAGCCCGTACACCTTGACCTGCCGGCCTTTCACGCTGTACTTTGTGTCCCTGACTTCGATTAACCCTGCTTCGAGGAGGTTTTCGATGTGGTATTTCACGGTCCCCATCGGCATGGCAAGGGCAGAGGCAAGGTCCCCTGCCGTTCTGGGTCCCCTCTCGAGGGCATGGAGAATATCGCCTGCTGCCTGGCTCGAGATAGCCTTTGCAATCTTCTGGGAACGCTCGTCACCGGGGACGAGTATGACCACCTCGCCATCGGGTGCGTTGGGATCCGGCTGACCGGAACCCGTATCCTCGCTGCTGCTCTCCATATTTTCCTCCTCCCCGCTTACGTTCCGAGTGATGCGATAATCTTCTGCTTTCCGATGGCGAGTGCTTCCTCGATCTTCTCGACAGCGGGGCCGCCACCCCTCGCCATTGCGGGGGATCCTCCGCCTTTCCCTCCGAGGACCGCACACACATCCTTTATGAGCTCACCGGCATTGACCCTGTCTGACCCTGACATGAGCAGGACGGTAGCCTGGTCTGAACCGCTGGCAAGGAGTGCAACGCCGCCGCGGGCCGCAATTTCTTGACCGATCGTGGCAAGTTCCTTGCCTGAAAGGTCGATCCGCCTGACAAGGACAGGGGTATTGCCCACGACCTCGGCAGCAAGGGATTTCTTCTCGAGTTCAGCGATACGCTGGCGAAGCCGCTCTATCTCCTTCTTCTGGGCCTTCCACTCGGAGAAGAACCTGTTCACGGTTGCAGGCAGGTACTCGTTCTGGACGGAGAGGATTTCTGCTGACCCGGAGAGGATCTTCTCGATACGGTGCACGTACTCGACTGCTGCAAGGCCGGCGGCGAACTCGAGACGCTCGATCCCGTCCTGGATGTGTTCCACCCTGATGACCTTGATGAACCCGACATCCCCCGTGCTGCGGCAGTGTGTTCCTGCACAGGCCTCGACATCTCCTGCCACCCGCACGACGCGGATCTCCTTTCCGGGGGGGACGCCGCCCTGGTAGAGGGAGAACCCGTACATCTGCTCTGCCTTCGTCCTGTCGAGGTACTTGACATCGATGGGGAGGTCTGCCATGACCATCCGGTTTGCAGCGATCTCTATCTTGCGCAGTTCATCCGGCGTGATGTGCTTGTAGTGCCTGATATCGAGGCGCGAGCTCTCCGGCCCCTTCTGTGCACCGGCCTGGTGGATGTGGGCCCCGAGAACCTCCTTTGAGGCATGCAGGAGGATGTGGGTTGCCGTGTGGTGGCGCATCAGGGACCACCGGCGTTCCTCGTCGATGATACCCTTCACGTGGTCTCCCCGGCGAAGGACCCCGCCGGTCACGTGGTGGAGGATGACGTCTCCTACCTTCCGGACATCGTCGACCTTGACCATGTTCTCTGCAGAGATCAGCATCCCCGTATCGGAGGGCTGCCCACCCCCCTCGGGGTAGAAGAGGGTCTGGTCCATGACCGCGTAACCGTCGAAGAAGTCGATGACCATGGCATCGAACTCCATGTCGGAAGGCTGCTCGTAGTAGAGCCTCCTCGTTGCAGGAAGCATCGAAATCCTCTCGCTGTACCGGGCAAAGGGATCCTCCTCCTCTTCCGGCTCGGACTCCGAGTGCATCTCGGCGATGAGCGAGTAGAAGTTGTCCGGGAGTTCGACAACGGCTCCTTCCGCGGTTGCAACCTCCCTGATGATCTCGGGCGGGATACCATGGGAGTCGTAGAGCGTGATCACCTCCCGGAGGGGGACACGTTCACGCCTCGATTTATACGTCCGGGCAATCCTCTGGACGATCTTTGTTCCCCTCTCGAGCGTGGCATTGCTCTTTTCCACCTCGCGCTCGACGATCTCGCGGACGATGCAGATGTCCTGCTCGAATGCACCCGTTCCGACAATTTTCATCTGCTCCTCGATCAGGTCAGCAAGGGACTCCTTTATCCCGAGTTCCTTCATCATCCGGAGCGTGCGGCGCAGGACGAGCCGGACGAGGTAGCCCTCCCGCACATTCGAGGGGACGATGCAGTCCCCGAGCATGTACGCGAGGCACCGGGTATGGTCCACGATGGCGTATACCTTCTCCACCGGGGCAATCATCCGGTCGAGCCGCTCGATGGGCACGTCGATTGCGGTTGCAACCTTCTTGCGCAGCTGCCAGAGGTTTGTCCCGGATATATCCATCACCCCGGCAAACCGCGCATTCAGGGAGAGGATCTTGGTGTACTCCTTGTCCTCGAGGGCGTGTGCAAGGCCGGCTGCTTCCATCACCCTGCTGACCATCTCCGGGAAGACTGCATCGTATATGGTCGGGGAACCCCTCGATGCCCAGACGAACCTCTCCAGTCCGTAACCCGTGTCCACGATGTAATTGGACATGGGGTAGTACGTCTCCCCGCCGAGATCGATACCGGGCTTGCCGGTCTTTGTCCGCCCGAGGTTCATGAACACGAGCGTGGCGACCTCAAGTCCCCCTATCAGGACTTCGAGGCTCGGCCCTGCGTTCCCGCCGCCTATCCAGGGGTGCTCCTTGTAGGTCACGCGCGAGAGATCCGCGCCGATCGACGAGAGGAACTTTTCGCAAAGCTCGACTGTCCTTTCCTTCCAGTATATCTCCTCGCCCTCGCGGTTGAACGCATGGTGCGCCATCATCTCGAAGAGGGTGAGGTGGCGCCCCGACCTGCCGACCGAGTCGAGGTCGTTGAGCCTGATGCAGGGCTGGGAGATGGTCAGCGGGTTGGCGGGTGGTGGCACGATACCGCTCGTTACCCACGGCTGGAAATCGGCGATGGAGGCTATGGTGAGATAAATATCGTCCCTCCACCGTGCTGCAACAGGGTACCTCGCAATCCGGGTGTGACCGTTCTGCTCGAAGAAGGAGAGGAACGCCTCCCGCATCTCGTCGACGGTGTGGCACCTGAAAACCGGTGCCCCGATGAACCTGTATGTCTCGCACGGGGCATCGCCACACGTCAGGGTATCAGGGTCCCGTGTCCAGAACGCTGCACCACACCTGGAGCATATTTTGCGGGTGAGCCCCTGGGTCTTGAAATATTCGAGCTGGTACTCCTCTTCGAGCATAAAACCACGTGTTCTGATTTAATTCGGCTTGAAACGATAAAAATTGTTGGCTTTACCCACGCTTTTGTATCCACCTCTCCTGGTACCATTCCGCAACCTGCCGGAACCCGCCGGCAGTTGCTGCCAGGCGGACCGCGAGGAGGTGCCAGCAGAGTCCCCGGCGGTAGAGGTGATCGTGGCACGTGCAGAAATCGTCCTCCACGATGTACTGGTCCGACTTCCCGGCAACAACGACGAAGTCCCTGTACTGCATCACCCGGCCGGAATCGATGGCTTCGAGTGCCTTTTTTCCCCGCTCACCGTATATCCGGAGGAGTTCCTCCCGGAGCCGGGGGGTCAGGCAGCGCTCCTCTTTTAGTCGTTCCCAGAACTCGTCGGGTTCCATGTCCTGACAACCGGCGGATCGTCGATGTATGTCCACCCCATCCGCTCCGCAAGCGCCCTCATGCCCGGGGACTCGAGGGCATAGTGGGTTGCTTCGAGCAGCGGGAGGGGAGATTCCCGAGCAACGGAATGTTTCAGATCGGCAGACAGGAATGCACGTGCACCTTTGCGGGCAGCCTCCGAGATGAGATCCGGGGAGAATGCGGATCCCCCTGCAAGGGCAAGTCTCCCCGGAAGGTCCGGGTTGCCCCACGTGACAACAGGGCAGTCCAGAATCCCTGCAATGTCCCCAGGGGAGAGGGGGCAGTCGCCGACGACACCAAGGGAAAGGGGTTGGACGTTCTCCATCCGGAGAAGTTTTGCGAGTGCATCGTTGATCCCGCCGGGTGCGTGGTCTAAATTGGAATGGATGACGTAGATGTGCATCCCTGACGAAAGGACAGGCCGGAGGAGTGATGCGAGGGCCCCTGCCACGGATGTCACGGGTGTCCAGAGGGGCGTATGATGCACGACAAGCATATCCGAGCCGGAACCAACCGCTTCCCGGAGGACAGCGGGGGTCGCATCGAGTGCACAGGAGATCCTTTCTATGTCCCTGTCACCCTCGACAACGAGTCCTATCCGTCCCAGATCCCACTCCTCGGCAAGGCCGGGAGGTGCAATGTCCTCCATGAGGGCGAGGAACTGCGAAATATCCATCACTATGGTGTGTGCACGGGGGATAATCAAAGGTTTATTACTATGAGTAATACGAAACATCTATAAATATTCATTTTAAAACATCATGCCATGCGCAAGACCATCCAGGAGATAAACGAACGGATTAAGGAGGGTAATGCACGGGTGGTCACTGCCGAGGAGATGCCGCAGATCGTCGCGGAACTCGGCGAAGAGGGAGCCCTTGCAGAGGTAGACGTGGTCACGACAGGGACTTTCGGGGCAATGTGTTCCTCGGGATGTTTTTTCAACTTCGGCCATGCCGACCCCCCGATCCGGATGGAGAAGGTCTGGCTCAACGACGTGGAGGCATATGCAGGTATCGCAGCCGTCGATGCGTACCTGGGAGCGACCGAGAAGTCCACGACGAGGGAGGAGAACTACGGGGGAGCCCATGTCCTCGAGGATCTCGCTGCCGGAAGGTCGGTGGAACTGCGGGCCATATCGAGGGGAACCGACTGTTACCCCCGGCGCACCATCACGACCGAGATCCTGCTCGAGAACTGTAACCAGGCCATCATGGTCAACCCGAGGAACGGGTACCAGAGATACAATGCTGCCGGCAACTCGGGTGACCGTGTCCTGCACACGTACATGGGCATGCTCCTCCCGTCCCTTGGAAATATCACCTACTCGGGGGCGGGTGTACTCAACCCGCTCGCAAACGACCCGCACTTGCGCGTCATCGGGCAGGGAGTTCCCTGTTTTCTCGGCGGTGCAGAGGGGATGGTCGTTGGCGAGGGGACGCAGGCCTCCCCGGCGACCGGGTTTGGAACCCTCATGGTAACCGGGGACCTCAAAAAGATGAAAACCGAGTACCTCCGGGCAGCCACGATGACAGGGTACGGGGTCACGCTCTACGTGGGGCTCGGAATTCCTATCCCCGTCCTGGATATTGAGACCGTGCGGAGCACAGCCGTGCGCGACGAGGACATATGGGTCGATATTATCGATTACAGCGTCCCCTCGCGTTCCCGACCGTCCCTCGGGCGTGTCTCCTATGCCATGCTCCGGAGCGGGCGGGTGGAGATCGGCGGAGAAGAGATCCGCACGTCGTCCCTGTCGAGTTTCCGCCGGGCGAGGATGGTCGCAGCGGAGCTGAAGGGATGGGTAGAGTCCGGCAGGATGACACTCGCACTCCCCACGAGACCGCTCGATCCCGGGCGGAAGGCAGAACCGATGAAGGAGACGGTCCAGGGCCCGCGCGTTCTCCAGATCATGGAGAGGCGTGTCGCGACGATCGGGGAAGACGAACCCATCAGGGACGCGGCAGCAAAGCTCCTGAAGGGAGAGACCAACCATCTCCCGGTCGTCAACGGAAACGGGGTCCTCGTCGGTATCGTGACGACGTATGACATCTCGAAAGCCGTGGTCAACCCGGGGAAAGGGAACTTTGTCAGGGACATCATGAAACGGAAAGTGATAACCACGACTCCGGAGGAGTCTGTCGATATCGCGATCCGCAAGCTCGAAAAGTACAATATCAGTGCCCTCCCCGTCGTTGACAGGGAGATGCACGTCGTCGGGATACTCACGGCAATGGACCTTGGCAAGCTCTTCGGGGGGAGGTGGCTCAAGTGAAGCTCCTTGTCACTTTCTCCCGGAAGGAGGGCAGAAAACCCATCATCGCGCAGGTCGTCAGGGACACCGGTGTCCTTGTCAACGTCGAGCGCGCCCTGATCGATTCGAGCGAGGGCGAGGCCCTCATCGACATTCCCGACGAGTCGTGTCGCATCGTGAAGGACAGGCTCACCGATCTCGGTGCATCAGTCCGCATCCTCGAGGAGGAGATCATCCTCGACGAGACCGAGTGCGTGGACTGCGGTGCGTGCATCAGCATCTGTCCCCAGGAGGTCTTCTCCTTCGACAGCGATTTCAGGCTGCAGATGGACGCCAGAAAATGTGTCCTCTGCGGAAGGTGCATCGAGATCTGCCCTCACCGTGCCCTGTCGCGGAAAGGACCGGCCTGAGAGCCGCCCGGAATGACGGAGAGGAGATAATTTACCTTCTCCCGCGTTTTTCTGCTTCGAACAGTCCGTTCCGGCCAATCCACTTTTTCTGGAAGAGGTCGTACGCCTTCCACAGGGCACCCCTGCGGATGAGAGCCATGCGCGTGATCCGGGGAGGCGTCTCCCGGAAGAGCAATTCTTTCTCCCTGCCCGGTTTCCCGCCGGGGTCTGCAAGTTTCGAGAAGACGAGTTCTCCCTTTTGCCGGGGGAGGTTGACCGCGACCGAGATGTGAAGGATCCGCTTCGACGGGGGTATATCGATGGGATTGCTTTTTTTGGAAAACGGGGCAAGGGCATCGCTCACAGCGCGGGCAAACGCGGTGAGTGTCGCATCCTCCTGCAGGAGGAGCGAGACTGCAAGTCCCCGTTTTCCCCTGAAGAGATGGAGATCCACCGGGTGGACGACCCGGGTCATGGAAAGGGACGCAACAGCCCGGTCGAGAACTGCCACGATATCCGTGCCGGGGTGGAGCAGAAGTGGGCCGCAGAGGGTGACATGAGGGAAGAAACGCTGGTCACGGGCCAGTCCCACCTCCTGTGCGACCAGATCCTGCAACCTCTCCAGTCCGGGCCACTCGACGCAGAGGACGACGATATAGGCCGGGAGCCGGCGGACCCCGGTGCGGGACCGGCGATGGCCCGCATGCATCCATGACACCATCTCTCTCCCAGAGGTCTTGATTGCGGGTGTGAATAACCTGTTCGGAATACACCGGGGTACACTCGAGGTTTTTTCCCCTGCAGGGACAATACCAGACTGTTGTGATTCGTCACCGGTTTGCCTTCAGGGAGACAATCGCCACGATCCTTGCAGAACGGGACGAGGACGTGGAGGCCGCGCGGCGGGGGCTGATGAGTGCCCGGCAGGACCTGGAACGGTATATCGCAGGTGACCCTTTTTTCGTGGCAACCCTGGAACCATACCCTCTCCATACCGGGATTGCCATCGTGGACAGGATGGCGGATGCCGGTGTATCGGCAGGTGTCGGTCCCATGGCAGCAGTGGCCGGTGCGATAGCCCGTGCAGGTGTCGAGGAGATGATCCGGGGAGGAGCACGCCTCGCAGTCATCGACAACGGCGGGGATATCGCGCTCGTCTCGGACCGGACCCTCACAGTCGGTATCCATGCCGGGACATCCCCCTACAGCGACACCATTGCCTTCCGGGTTCCCCCGCAGGACCGTATCCTCGGGATATGCACGTCTTCTGCAACGGTGGGACCGTCGATATCCTTCGGGTCTGCGGACGCCGTCTGCGTCATCTCCCCTGACCCGTGCCTTGCCGATGCATGGGCAACGGCGCTCTGCAATTCTGTCTCGCGAGAAGACCAGCACATGCTCGGGCGTGTCCCCTGGGATCGCATAGAGGGAGTCCTCGTGATCGAGGGGAACTGGATACACAAGGAAGGGACGCTTCCCCCCATCGTCAGGGCACGCGTCGACCGGGACCTCGTCACAGGTGGTCCCTGGTAGGAAAAGAACGATGGCACAAAAGATTCTTGTCGTGGACGATAACCCGGGAATAACCGGTATCCTCAAAATGTTCTCCGGGATGGAAGGAGCCATCGTTCATACTGCCGCAGGCGGAGAGGAATGCCTTGCCATGGTCTCCCGCGAAAAACACGCCATTGTCCTCCCTGACATTGTCATGTGCATTCATGCGGATTCGTCGATGAACCGGAGAGCTTTATCGTAGGCGTCCTTCTCCCGGAAGTTGGCAAGGATTCTCTCCCCGTCACCGACACTGATGATCGGCCGGCCTTCTTCCACCCGGAACATGACCACGAAAAGGTCCAGCTCGGTGAGAAGAACACCATGGGCAAGCGCAGATGCGGGCTGGAGGAGAAGCCTCTCCAGTTCGAGTTCACCCGGGGCCTTCCTGTAAAAGTAGTAATACACCTGGAATGCATTCAGGAAATCGGAGACAAGGAGCTGGCGGCGGACGGCCGGGTCAAGCATGTCGAGTTCCCCTGCAAGGGCATCGACATCTTCCCCGACCCTCTCGAGGATATCATCCGCGATGTCTGCAAGTTCACCCTGGGACAGCTTCCCCTCGTCCTCCTGCTGCATGACTGGGAGGTGGACTCTCCGGATGCATATAGGTAGTGCGACCGCTGGAGACATGCAAGACCGTGGGATCGGGTTTTTCCCTGTGCATACAGGCAGTGCAGAGGGAAAAGGGGAACCGTGAACGTGCAGGGGACGCGGTAGGGGTACCACGAGAATTATCATTTCGGATGCGGTACCTTATGCACCAGCAGGCCATGAGGGAAGAAGATCTGGACTGGGAGGTTTACCACCTCATCGTGGCAGACCCTGCGCGCGATGCCGGGTTCCTTGCTGCTCACCTCGGGCGTTCACCGTCCGAGATCCAGGCATCGCTCCAACGGCTCGAGAGGGCATTCCTCATCGAACAGGGGGATGGAGGTAGTTTTCGGGTTCTCTCCGTCCAGGAGATGCTCATCCGCTGCCAGGCACGTTACTGCAGGGATATCCCGTTTGTCATCGAGGGAGGCGTCATCAAGCTGAAAAATGACCGGGAGCCGGACGAATGAAGGATGTCCGCGTGCTCCGCCTCGGGCACCGCCCCGAAAGGGACCAGAGAGTGACAACGCACGTCGGCCTGACAGCCCGCGCCCTCGGCGCCCGGGGGATGTACCTCGCGGGACGGGATGCAGGAATTGTTGCAGGGATTCGGGACGTTGTCTCCCGCTGGGGCGGCGATTTCTTCGTCGAGGACGGCGTCCCGTGGAAGAAGTGCATCCGGGAATGGAAGGCGTCCGGCGGGGTCGTTGTCCACCTGACGATGTACGGCGAGCCTGTCCAGGAACGGGTGGCGGATATCCGGGAGAATGACCGGATACTCGTCGTCGTCGGTGCCGAGAAGGTACCCGGGGAGATCTACCTTCTTGCCGATTACAACATCGCGGTGACGAACCAGCCGCACTCGGAAGTTGCAGGGCTCGCTGTCTTTCTCGATCGCCTGTTCGAGGGAAGGGAACTCGCGTGGGAGTTTCCCGGGGCACGGATCAGGGTTGTTCCCTCGCCGAGGGGGAAACGGTGCGAGGAGATATGAACCCTTCCATCCTCGTGATGGGTTTTTCCACGCGCCACGTGGCTCAGTCCGCGCACGAGGCCGGGTACACCGTGTATGCAGTCGACCATTTCTGTGACCAGGACCTTTCCTGGTATACCCGGGACAGGATACGCTTCGATGAGCTGGCTGATCTGCCCTCGGCCGTCCAGGAAATGTGCAGCAAGTACCGGATCGACTGGGCAGTTCCCACATCGGGCGCAGAAACCCTTGCACACGGGTTGCCCGTTCTTGGAACATCCCCGGAGGTGGCGGCAAGGTTCCTCGACAAGGTGTCCACGCAGGAGTTCTTCGAATCACTCGGGGTTCCTGTCCCCCGCTTGCTCCCCGATGGCCAGTATCCTGCCATGATCAAGCCGCGGTCCGGTTCGGGAGGGTGGAGGAACAGGGTCGTGTGTTCCCGTGAGGAAGAATCCCTGTGGCACGAAGAGTTCGAAGGGATGGAATCGATATCGCAGGAAATCGTCAGCGGCATACCGGCGTCCGTTTCGTGCCTTGCGGACGGGAAGGGAAACGCCCGTGCACTCGCTGCAAACAGGCAGATCCTCCGGGATGAAGGAGTGTCGGCATTTGGGTTCTGCGGGTCGCAAACACCCCTCGAACATCCCCTCGCGCCACGGATGATCGCGTATGCGGAAAAGGTCGCAGCATCATCCGGGTGTTGCGGGTCCCTCGGTGTCGACTTTGTCATCGGGGAGGATATCCACGCGATCGAGGTAAACCCCCGGTTCCAGGCAACTCTCGATACCGTGGAGAGATCTCTTGGCCTTAACCTCTTTTCAGCCCATGTCCGGGCCTGCCGGGGAGAGCTTCCGGACAAGGTACCAAACCCGTCCTGTTTTTGCATCCGTCGCATCCTCTTTGCCGAAAGGGACTGCACAATAAGCGGGGATCTCTCCGGACTCTCCCCTGCCGTCTCCGATATACCGTGGCCGGGCACGTTTTTCGAGGAGGGCCAGGCGGTGGTCAGCGTGTACGGGTGGGGACCCACACCGGAGAGTGCCATGCACCACCTGGATAGACATATCAGGAGAGTAAGACAATACATTCGGTGAAGGTCCTATGGAAGATATACTCGCTATTCCGGCGATCCACACGTACCTGGACCGGCTGGTCGGGGAGGAGGGGATCTCCCTCATCGAGAGCTTTCCGGGAGACGGGGAGTACTCCGATGAGGAACTTGCAGAAAAGACCGGGATTAACCTCAATTCCGTCAGGCATACACTTTACACGCTTTACGAGAAACGGCTCGCGGAGTACCGCCGGATCAAGAACAACGAGACCGGGTGGCTCACGTACCTCTGGCAGCTGCGGATGGACAGGATTTACGAGGTGATCGCAGAAGACATGGCACAGGTCCTCGAAAAACTCGAGGCCCGTGCACGGTTCGAGGAAGAGAACGATTTCTATATCTGCAAGTCCTGTGGCGATATATTTACGTTTGACATGGCAATGGACTCGGAATTCAAGTGTCCCTCCTGCGACAATCCCCTCGAACACTTCGACAACGAAATCCTCCTCCGGGCCCTGAAAAAGAGGATCCAGGCCATCAAAGAATCACTGTGCAATGCCTGACCGGCGTGACGAGTGGCGGGAACTCCTGGAGAGGGCCGGGTGCAGCCGGAGAGTTATCCGGCATTGCGATACAGTCTGTGACCTTGCCCTCGGTTTCTTTGTACCCGGTATCATGGACCGGGAGATTCTTCTTGCAGGTGCAATGCTCCATGATATCGGCAGGGGTTTCACGCACGACCTCACCCACGCTCAGAAGGGTGCAGCGTACTGCCGGGAACAGGGCCTCCCGGACGGGATTGTGCGGATCGTCGAGTGTCATACCGGGGCAGGGCTGACAGCAGACGAATGCACGCTCCTCCGCCTCCTGCCCGTCGACTGCATCCCCCGGACACCCGAGGAGAAGGTGGTTGCCAATGCGGACAACCTCGTTGCCGATGCGCATGTCATCGGGATCGGAGAAAGGATGATGAGGGCCTGCAACCTCCCCCGGAAGGTGAAAAGGCGGATCTTCCGCCTGTGGCTGGAGATGGAGCTTTTCCGGGACTGTGCATGACGGGGAGTCATGTCCCTGGGGACCCACTCCTGAAACGTCGCTTACCCGCTCGGATTAACCGGGTGTGATTCCACTGTTCCCAATAATCACAGGACGATCTTCCTGACCTGGGGAAGGTGCCGGACACCCTCGATGACCCGGGGCGGGAAATCACCCTCGATGATGATCACGAGTTTCGGGTCCTCGGAGAGGAGAGGGTCCGTGACGTATATCTGCCTGATGGAGAGCCCGGCTTCCGATATGACACGCACGGCTTCGCTGACGATCCCCTTTTCCGTTGCATCCCGCGGATAGATCGTCATCACCGAGAGACCGAGGTGGTCAGCCACACGGGAGAGGTCGGGAGTCACCCGCATGTGGGAAAAAACTGTCCGGTGGAGGGGGAGGGAGAGGATACGCTGCGCTGTCGCATCAACGACCCGCCTGTCCGTGTGGATTGCCTTTGCCACCTGCGTGGACGGTATCTCGAGTCCGTTGCAGTTTATCCGGCCCCGTTCGTTCACCGAGAACCCGTTTTCAAGGAGAAAAGTAACGACTTTTGCCTGGGAGGGGGAATCAGAAAATTCCCGGATGATCTCCGACCACATAATGATTGAGTATTCGCGCGTGAGAATAAATATACACCACTGAGTGTTTCCATTCATCGATGTCCTTCCGGGCATGCTGGTGGGCGTTTTTCTCCGGTCCCATGCGGGGAGCCGGGTGCAGGTGCCATCCCGCCAAGCAGGTGATGGATAACCTTATTTTGAAAACGCATCCATGTATTATGGCACGCGCGAGGGTTGCCGAGCCAGGTCAAAGGCGCCAGCTTGAGGGGCTGGTCTCGAAGGAGTTCTTGGGTTCAAATCCCATCCCTCGCATTTATGCAAATTGACGTTTTTTCTGCTAATTTATCAGCTCCTTTTTCCCTTTTCTCATAGAACCAACCACATCCATCAACCAAGTCTTTCATTCTATCAAGCATGAATACCCATTTCGAGTCATCGATTCCGCCCTTTTTTAAATGAAACCGTTATTATACGTGATGCCCAGCTCATCCGTTAGATCATTGTGAAAGATGTTCCTGTGTCGGAATCAGTGTGGGACGGGCAAAAAAACCAGTCTTCAACCTTCCTAGGTGGTGTCGTTTTGTTGGAGAATTTTCCCGAAAAATACAATCGCCGATCTTTATGCGGGAGTGCCGGTCCTGAAAAGCGATTTGAAGCTCCGGTGGCGGCCGTTAAAAGAACATAATCAGTGATTATGTGGCCATCCTGAAGCAGTTCTGGCTCTGGCTCATTGAGAACGAATATTCGTTCATCCAAGAGAAAAAATTGAGAAAAAAGCAGACTCCCCGGAAAAATCTATAACGAAAACGGCATCTGCTCTCCTGACTCCTGATGAGGTCCGGTCTATTATCAAGGCCTGCATCCGGAGCATCGACAAGGCCCTCATCACCATGCTCTATGAAGGAGGATTTCGGGTCGGTATAATCGGGACCATGCGATGGGGAGATGTCAAGTTTGACCGGTATGGAGTAATTGTCAACGTCAACTTCAAAACCGGTATTCCCCGGTATGTTCGTATCATCATGGGAAAGGAATACCTGGCACAGTGAAGACATGATTATCCCAATGTTGCAGAAGTAGATGCCCGGGTTTTCCTGAACCGGAATGGAAAGCCCCTTAACCACGCCATGATCTGTGAATAGCTGGAACGATTGGAGGATGGGCCAGGGTCACCAAATGCATCACAACCCCTCTCTTCAGGCACAGCAGAATCACTCACCTGATCCAGGAAGGGGTGTCTGAGAGCGTGATTAAGCAGATGATGTGGGGGTCGATGAACTCGAAGATGTTCCAGATGTATGCTCGTTTATCCGGCTCGGGCATCGACACCGAGCTCCTTCAGGTATATGGGATAGCTCCTGACACTACCAGAGGAAAAGATTCTCGCTTGGAACCCCGCCAGTGTGCTCATTGCCAGACTATCAATTCGCCAGTGGCCAACTATTGCATCGTCTGCGGGCATTCATTCACTGAAGATGCAGCGGATGAAGAAGAGAAGATCCAGAACTACATTCTGAACAATCCTAAGGCTTTGAAAGAGTACGTCGACCGGTTGGTAAAACAGTCAGTCAATGCACCCCTCCAATCCTAATATTCCATTTTCACAGCATGCACGAAAGGTCAAATATGTTCGTTAGAGAAATAGTCCTAGGAATCGTGAATACATTATGAGTCTCAATTTGAATTTGAAAGAACGAATTGTTCTCAAATTTCTTCAGAGGGAGGAATTCCCTCCCCTCTCTACAACGGTCGCAGACAGGACCGGTCTTGAGAATTCCGAGGTGATGGATGCCTTTGCATCGCTCGCTGAGAAAGAGCTCTTCATTGCCGTTGATAGAACCGCGGGAGAACTCTCTCCGTTAGGGTGGAGATACAATTTGTTCGATGATGAGAGCATCGACGAATTATATGAGAAAGTGCATGCAGATACAAAGACTGTCCTGCAATATTTCCTTGATGATCCGGACGCGGCTCCTTCCTTCCGTGAGATCGAAGCCACCTACGGTTTAACTCCGGAGCAGATCGAAAAGGCGATTGAAGAACTGGAAAGCTGGGGCTATCCGGCAGAGTCGCGGATCAAACTGTAACTTTCCGATCTTTTTTATATTTTCACTTTCACAGAGTCCAACCGATTACCTATTATGATAAGTCGTACCAGTGTATGCGTGCTCAGTGATCACATCATCCGGGGGCTACCATGACACTGAAGAACCGATTTTATGGGCACAGTCTTTCCGTAATAGAGAAGGAGCTGATCTTCTCTCGTGAGGACACCGGTTTTGTCCGGCCGATACATTCCTCTGGGGCCATTTTCTATCTTGATCCTTCTCCGTTCTTGCAAACACCCAAACGGGAGGTGTACATCGCCCATTGTCCGCCGCCTGAAAACGGTGCCCTGGTCCATGCATCTGTCTCGGCGGTCAAACAGGATGTCATGAAAGACCGTGCCGGGTATTACACCCTCGTGATAAAATATGTCGACTCATGGTCTCCGGTCGATCCCAATATGCTCTATACAAGAAAGGGAATCATCAGCCCGGAGGAGATTCATCATTACTTTACAAAACCCTACCTTGGAGAAGAGGAAGTTGTGGATGGGATCGCTCTCTGCTCCGCCCTCTATGCGGTCTCATCGCCCCCGCTCATCGAAGAGAAGGGGGGTGTATTTGCCGCTATCCTCGGGAAAAGGAAGCCATGGCTTGGTTTTAAAAAGAGCCTGAGTGTCATCCCGCAGGAATTCAGGAAGGGCACCTCACCGTTTTACTACACCATATCAGAGACGGAAAAAAGGGTAGAAAATACCAGGGCCGATGAGATCAATCTCGCGTATCTAAACCCTGAAAAGATTCCCATGCATATCCCCGTGGTGTTGGATGAAGTTGAAGTCCGGCCTTCGAAAAGCTATGCTCTGGACATGCAGAGCCTCAACCCCATGGTGACGGCATTTATCCTCGATTCACTCATCTTGAAACCCGAGATGCCACAGTCCCTGGAGTCGTATGTGACCGATACGTTCCATACCGTTATCGAGGAGTTCAAGGGGTCAGGCTGGGTCCCCTACAAGCAGGACTTCGGTTCCCTTGTGCCCCGGCTGAGCCGGTCGTTTGCCAGGTATCATGCGCACCTGAAATTGTCGAAGAAGGATGTGACTGGGGCGGTCGATCTCTGGTCGGATATGTATTATCGGGCAAAGAAGGTGGTGAGCACGCAGTACGAGGTCTCACGGCTTTACCGCCTCGATGATAGGTCACGGAAGCTCTACCTCGATCTCGTTGACTCCTTCGGACTGGAGATCCCAATCCCCCTGCAGGAAGTCCGCTCGCAGATCACGTCGTTCAAGAACGAAGGGGACTTTGAAGAGGCTCTCGATATCCTCAACCGGTATGGATTATTGATAAAGCCCGGGCACGACAGCATCAAAATTCTTGACAACCGCCCGGTAAAGGTCTGAATTCTCCATCCTCCCGTTCCACTTTCACCCTCCCCATGCCACTCCCGCATATCTCTTTAGCCCCCTTACCAACTCACCATTCAGAGAGCCTCTGTAAATCGATCTTTTTAT
>JASEES010000028.1 GCA_030019395.1 Methanolinea sp.
CACCTGCGGTCGTAGGTGATCCCCGGCGGCAGGTGGATGGTGAGCACTCCGGAATCCAGGGAGACGTCCATGTCCCTGCCTGCATACAACCTGATTAAGCCCCTGACCTGCTCGACGGGTTCCGTGACGCATTCGTCCACGCGGAACCGGTAGGAGAGCGTCTTTCCGGCAAGCGGGTGGTTGAAATCGATTAATACCCTGTTCCCGATGACATCAACGACCTTCCCCTCGCCCTTTTCAGGGACCTTCAATGTCATGCCCTTCTTGGGTTTTTCCCTGAATGCATTCTTGTTGTATGCTTCGACACGCGACGGGTCATGCGGGCCGAATGCCTTGTCGGGTGGGATCTCGAGTTCTCCTTCCTCCCCGACCTCTCTGCCCTCGAGGGCCTCGTCGAGCCCGATGATGACGTGCTGGCTGCCGACCCTCACTGTCACAGGCCCATAGATTGCCTCGGGGTTATATATCCCCGCCTCCTTTGCGACTTCCTCGTCAGTCGTATCAAAAACAGTCCCGTCCACTCTGCCGGTATAGCTGAGCCTGATAAAATCTCCCTTCTGGATTGCCATTGGTAACACCTGGTATCCCCGGTATGCTCCCCGGCTTCGTGATACTGGGGAAAGGACCCCGCCGGGGTTGGGATTCTTAATACATTTACAAAGCGGGCAAGATATACTTAATCGAGCAGGGCAGGTGGGAGAACCCTCGTTTTCCGGGACACTCCTCCTGCGATCATTTCCAAAACCTCATTTCATCCCAAAACCCCCATTATCATGTGAGACCTGTACCATGCTCGAGGTCGAGTTGAAAGCACGTGTGGATGATCTCGGTGCAGTGAGGGAGAGACTGCACACCATGCGGGCGGTCTTTGAATGTGCCGTCACGGAACGTGACCTTTACCTCAACTCGCCCGCGCGGGACTTCGCAAAGACTGACGAGGCCCTCCGTTTGCGGGAGGCTGGAGGGCACTACACCCTCACCTACAAGGGTTCGCGGAAAACCGGGCACCCGCTCAAGGCAAGGGAAGAGATCATCTGCGGGATTGAATCGGGCGAAACCATGGAAAAGATCCTCGTCGCGCTGGGATTCAGGCCCGTTGCGGAGGTGAGGAAACGGAGAGAGTATTACCACGTCGGGGACGCGACCGTAACACTCGATTCCGTGGAAGGTCTTGGTGAATTCGTCGAGATAGAACTGGATTCCCATGCGGGGGTACCAGCGTCGTACCTCATCGATCTTGCAGCCTCGCTTGGTGTAACAGGAAAACCCATCCAGGACTCCTACCTCGAACTCCTGGAAAAAAGCAGGAAAAAGGGGTAATAAGTATCTTTTCGTTATACCTGGGTCAGTTCAATCCTGATTGACCTTGGTTCGTCCCCGAAGTGGAGCATGGCACACTGCCCGAGGGCTGCCATGCCCGGGTTGACGACCCTGATGCCCGATTCCTCGGCAACGCCCCTCTGTTCATGGATGTGAGCGCAGCAGACGAGGTCAAATGACGCCATGTGCTTGCGGACACTCGCGGATCCCACGTGGTTTCCTCCGGCAAGGTCGAGGATGCCCAGGGGAGGTGCATGCGATATCAGGACGTTATGGGTACGTCTCTCCATTCTGGCGACAAGCGGCGAGAGGATGTCATCGATCTGCTTGTCTGTCATCTCGAAGGGCGTGGAGAATGGTGTCGGGTTCGACCCGCCGATTCCGACAAGGGTGATGTTGGCCAGGCTAAGGGACGATCCGTGGAGACAGACGCAGTCGGATCGCTCCAGTGCGTCCACGGTCTCCCTCGGGTCACAGTTGCCAGGGACCGCAAATGCGGGAACGTCTATCCGGTCAAAGAGGGATTCGACAGCATCCGCAGGGCCCATGTTGGTGATGTCGCCGGCTATGATGATGGCATCCGGTGCGAGATCCAGGAATGACCCGATCTTTCCGAATTCACCGTGGAGATCGGCCAGCAGAAGAACATCTCTCATGTGAATATTCATTCGAAGGGGTTTTTAAAAAAAACTTTTCGTCCGGTCACGCCATGTACCTGTCAGCTTCCCCTTCAGTGCAAGGTTCCCAAGCAGGCTTTCCAGCCCGGGTATGAGGGGGCGCGGAGGGAGACCGGCAAGGGGGGTGCCGGGGAGAGGAATGAACCTGTGGACGTGGACCTGTCCGCGAGATGCCGTCCACCGGATGAACGCTGCAGTCATCTCCTGGTCCTCTTCCGTTTCGCAGGGCAGCCCGACAATGAAATCGACAACGGGTGTCAACCCTGCATCCACGATGAGATCGATGGCCCTTTCTGCATCTTCGACCGTGTGGCCCCTCTGCAGCATTGAGAGGACGCGGTTGCTTCCCGACTGGGCTCCGAAGTGCAACCGCCTGTTGCTGCAGTACGTGGTAACAAGGTCAAGCGCCTCTTCCGTGATCCATTCCGGCCGGACTTCGCTTGGGAACGTTCCGAACCAGATTTTCTGGCCGGGATACCGGAGCGCGGACAGGAGGGACCTGACCTTATCGAGGCGGGGGTGGATCCCGTCAGAGCCATATGCCAGTGCATTGGGTGTCACGAACCGGGCATCGCGGAATTTCCGGGCTGCCCCGACGATCGCATCGATGCTCCTGTGGCGCATGGCAGGCCCGAATATCCTTGGTGTCTGGCAATAGGTGCAGGCATGGGGACAGCCCCGCGAGATCTCGATGTAGCCCTTCATCCGGGAAAAAGCGGGAAATGCATCGAGACGGACACACGTATCCGCGCAGGAATAACTTTCCCGTGTTGCAACACCGCGTGGCAGGGGAGAGCCGTTTTCTATCGATGCGAGGAGCGCGGGGAGCGTGTATTCCCCCTCTCCCACGACCACGTAATCGGCAATGGATGCGATCTCCGCGTAGCACGCCGTTGCATGGGGTCCCCCCGCGATTGTAATGCAGGGGGCACGTTTCATTTCGGGGATATATTGGTGAGCGTTCAGGGAATTCAGACTGTAACAGGTCACATCCCCCTGCGGCGTATCCACGGGGCGCAGGACGAACCCTTCCTTTTCGCATGCGGCATAGAGTGCTGCGTAGGAGTTCCGGGCCGCAGGTATGTACCTCCAGCAGACGTCCATTTCCGGGGAAAAAGGATGGGTGGGCAATGAAAGGCGGGATGGGGTTTCCCGTGTCCGGTCACCCCCGGGGTCATACCTCTCTTTTTTAGCCCCTCGTCCGGTACGGGATGATCCGGTCGATGATCTTATAGGTTGCGCCCGTGGTGAGGGTGACGGTGACCTCCAGCCGGTCGTCTCCCTTTGTTCCCTTGAATACCACTTCAGATCCCTTTTGTGGCGGGAGGTGCTGTTCGGTCACCTTTCCATCGGAGGTGGTCACGCGGACCAGAATGTCCCTCACTGCGATCTGGCCCTTTCCTCCTGCAAAAACAACCGTTATGGTTGCGTAGATGGGGTCTTTCTCGTTGACCTGTATCTCGACATTCTGTTCGGGCGGCAGGGTGACTGTTGGTCCGGTGGCAAATGAACTTCCGCCAATGCCCACCGGGCCACCATTCTGGGATGACATAGACGGGGTTTCCGTGCACCCTGCGAATGCGATGGCAGAAACGGCAAGGATGAGCAGTATGATCATTCCGGGTCTCATGGAGGAGAATGGGAACGGGAGACTCTTGAGACTATCCCTTCTTATTTCTCTCTCCTCCGGGGATCTTCGCCGTTCTCCAGTATTTCAACCGTGCCCATGTCCCCGTTGACCCTGAGCAGGTCTCCGTCCCGGAGCCGGGAGAGACCACCCTCCAGCCTGTCGACGAGCGGAACCCGCCCGATGATAGCCCCGACGGCGATGATGGGTTCGGCCTCTTCATTGACCATCGCTGCCGGCGCCTTCCCATTCCGGGAAAGGGCGTAAATGACGTAGGACCCGACCGTCGAGCCTTTCCCGTGGGGAAACACGAGAACTCTCCCGGCAATGGACTGTCCCTCGAGCGGATGCCCCTTCTCGACGATCGTCCCGGTCTCGGGGTTGACGCCAGACAGAAAAGAGATGGCAGCAGGACTAACGAGGGCCTGCCCCGTCCCGCAACCCCCCGATATCCCGCGTCCCCGGATGATCACAATCACACCACATAAATGTAGGGAAGTTCAGATATAAGTGTAGCATGGAAGAAAGCGTCATCAAGAACGCCGGAACCGATACCGAAATAAAAATACAGCTGAAGATTCAGGATCTCGAATCCCAGGTCCTTGACCTGAAGGTGAGAAACGACGAGCTCCTCCGGGAGAATGCGCAACTCAAACGCGAGAACAACCAGCTCAAGCGCATGCCGCTCTTCGTTGCCGTCGTCGTCGACCTCCTGGGAAAGGGAGAAGTCTACCTCCGCCAGCAGGGGAACAACCAGGAATACCTCACCCACGTCAATGATGAACTCTTCCGCCAGCTCAAGCCGGGGACAAAGGTTGCCGTCAATAACGCACTCTCCATCGTGAAGATCGTCGGGTCGATATTTGATTCCCGGGTCCGCGTGATGGAACTCGAAGAGTCACCGAAAGTAACGTTCAGCCAGATTGGTGGTCTTTCAAAGGAGATCGAGGAAGTGCGGGAGGCCGTTGAGTATCCCCTCACGAAACCAGAGATATACGAACGGGTGGGTGTCGAACCCCCGAAGGGGATCCTCCTCTACGGGCCTCCCGGGACTGGAAAGACACTGATAGCAAAAGCCGTGGCACACCAGGCAAAGGCAACGTTCATCCGCATGTCGGGGAGCGAGCTGGTCCACAAGTACATCGGGGAGGGCGCCCAGCTCGTCCGCGAGCTCTTCGCTCTCGCGAGGGAAAAGTCTCCATCCATTGTCTTCATCGACGAGATCGATGCTGTGGGGAGCACCCGGACAAACGACGGGACGTCAGGGAGTGCCGAGGTCCAGAGAACCCTGATGCAGCTCCTTGCCGAGATGGATGGTTTTGACACGAGGGGTGACGTGCGCATCATGGCAGCCACGAACAGGGTCGATATGCTCGATCCCGCCCTCCTCCGCCCGGGAAGGTTCGACCGCGTCATTGCCATCCCGCTGCCGGACGACGAGGGGAGGCTGGAGATCTTAAAGATCCATACCCAGCGCATGGCCCTTGGAAAGGATGTGGACCTTTCTGCCATCGTGGGCATGACGAAGGGAGCGACGGGGGCAGAACTCCAGGCGATATGCCGCGAAGCCGGGATGAATGCCGTGCGGAGAGAGGCTGCTGCAGTCTCCCAGGAAGATTTCCTGCAGTCTGTCAGGAAAGTTCGAAACGAACAGTCGCCGGACCTCCGCATGTATATCTGATCCTTTTCTCCATCTTTTTTCCAGTCAACCCGGCAGCTGCTCCGGAGCCATTGGAGGAGCATAACCTATTCACGGCAGCGTGATACATATCTGGCAGGTTACGTATGCGGGTGGTCTTTGTCCCCAGGGAAGGAGTTGACCTCTACTCCGCTCTCCTCTCGTCAGAGACGAGCAGGGAGGCACTGCGCTTCTACCAGCCGGCAAGGACACCTGCCGGCATCGAGGTCACCCCGGCATCACTCGGGAGCGCCCTCTCCCTCGTATCGGACCTGCGATGGTACGTCCGCCGGTACATGCACGACGTGATCTTCGAGATCGCTCCCGGCACTTTCTGCACCGCCGACATCGCCCGGATGATCTATTACGGCAGGGAACCGGTCCTCCAGAAAAGGTGGAAATACAGGCGCATTTACTCGTTCCGGGAAGGGAGACTGGTGAGCGATGAACCCCTGCATGCCCGCGCAGACAGTGGGAAAAAGGCACCTGAAAACTCGGGCGAAGGAGAGATGAGGATCGAAGTCTGGTGCACGAGGGACCAGTACCTCGCGAAAAGGGGGAGTGACAGGGAGGATTTTCCCGTCACTTCTTCGTGACCTTGTCCTCGCGAAGGACCTTTTTTGCAATCAGGAAGATGACGAATGCGACAATGATGAAATAGATCAGGTCGGAGAGGAACTGTCCCCAGCTGATGATGATCGGCCCGATTGCAAGTTTCGCAGTCTGCCAGTCCCCGCCCGGGATGAAAAACGTGATGACCGGCATGATGATGTTGTCGACCAGGGACTTGACGAGCTGGTTGGCAGCAAGGCCCATGATAAAGGCTATTGCGAGCCCGATGACCTTGTATTCATACAGGAAGTCCATGAATTCTTTTAACATGCTCATAGAATCACCTACCCTTCATGGGGTAGAGAAAAATATATTAAGGTATTGGTAGGGGACGGCTGGGGTGAGACGGTTCATATGGGTTTCTAAAGCGACGATTGCCACTCCTCCCCATGAGAAGTCGCAAAAAAGAGTTTTCAAAGATGGAAAAAGGGATACTTTTCAGGCAAACATGGCGCCATAGCCTGTCCTGATCACATGGCGCTCGAAATCCTGGCCAATCTTCTCGATCGCGTCCAGGAAATCCTCTTTCGAGACTGCCTCCCTCTCCCGCCTGATGGCGAACATGCCTGCCTCCATGCAGATCGCTTTCAGGTCGGCCCCGTTCTTGCCTTCTGTCAGCCTTGCTATCTCCTCGAGATCCACGTTCTCATCGAGGTTCATCTTGCGCGTGTGGACCTTCAGGATGGCTACCCTGCCCAGGATATCGGGGAGCGGGATCTCGATAATCCGGTCGAACCTGCCCGGGCGGAGGAGGGCCCGGTCGAGGATATCTATCCTGTTCGTTGCACCGATGATCTTGACGTCCCCCCGCCGTTCGAACCCGTCCATCCCGGCAAGGAGCTGCATCAGGGTGCGCTGGACCTCGCGGTCGCCAGAGGTCGTCGACTCGGTGCGGGAGGCCCCGACGGCATCGATCTCGTCGATGAAGATGATGGTCGGTGCCTTCTTCTTTGCCAGGTCAAAGAGTTCCCTGACCAGCCGTGCGCCCTCGCCGATGTATTTCTGGACGAGTTCCGAACCTACGACGCGCAGGAAATGTGCATTGGTCTCGTGGGCGACGGCACGGGCAAGCAGAGTCTTGCCCGTCCCCGGCGGCCCGTGGAGGAGAACACCCTTGGGCGGCTCTATACCGACGCGCTCGAAGAGCTCGGGTCTCCTGAGGGGGAGCTCCACTGCCTCCCGTATCTCGTTTATCTGCGCGTCGAGACCGCCGATATCTGCATACGTCTCATCAGGACTCTCCACGACCTCCATGCCGTAGACCTGGGCGTCGTAGCTCTCCGGAAGGATATCGATAACGGCAAGGGACTGCTGGTTAAGCGTGCACCGGACGCCCGGCTTGAGCTTCTCGGGGTCGATGCACATCGAGCTCCTGACCATGAACCTCGGGCCTGCGCTGCTCCTGACAACCACCCTCCCGTTGTCGAGCACGTCCGTGATTGTCCCGATGATAAGCGGGGGACTCCGCAACTGTTCGATCTCGCTCTTGAGTTTCCTGACCTCGCGTTCGTACCGTATCTTCTGGGTCTCGATGTAGCGCTTGTCCGACTCAATCTGGCGGATCTGTTCCCGCAGTTCCAGGTTGCGGGTCTCCATGTGAGTGACCCTGTCGAGGAGATAGCGGTAGAGCTCCTCGGGGTTCTGGGGTTCCTGGGATTGGCGGGCACTTTCCACCATTTTTCTGCCTCGATTAAGTATATAGGGAAAAATGTCTATAAAGATGTTTGCGACGAGTATGCAGTGCGAAATGTGCGGCGCAAAGATCCAGGGGCAATCGAAAACGGTCAGGGTGGAAGGGGCCGTGCTCGAGGTCTGTGCCCAGTGTGCCCGGTATGGTACAGAGGTTCCCAAGATTCAAAAACCAGTCCAGCGGACCGGTACTGCCCTTCGCGCGCCGGTGGTACAGCCTGAAAAAAGGAAGAGGGATGTCTTTGACTTCATCGAGGGAGAGATCGTCGAGGACTACGGAGAGAGGATTCGCACTGCAAGGATGGAGAGGGGCTGGTCCCAGAAGGATCTCGCAATGCATCTCAAGGAGAAGGAGCTCCTGATCAAGAAGATCGAGAAAGGAGACCTCATCCCGGAAGACGACGTCAGGAAGAAGCTTGAAAAGGCACTGAACATACGCCTCATAGACTCTTCATCCGCAGAGGAGAGCGCCAGGCAGGCGGGGAAGGTCGTCCCGACCCTCGGCGATGTTATCTCTCTCAAGAAGGTCAAAAAGTGAACCCCGGGCTCATCAGTTTTATATACAGAAACGGACAACTTTTTTCTCCAATGCAAGGTGAGTGTTTTTTCGCCGGTGAGTGTTTTTATCTCTGCTAGCGACGCCTCTTGCATCAGTATCAAAAGATCTGTTCTCGCGCACCCCTTTTCGGGAGCCACGGCCCTGATGCGGGGTTGCACGTTTTTTGGTTATTATTGGCCTTTTAACTAGCCCATCGGCCGTTTTTTCACAAAAGATGTGCTGCATGGGCAGGAGATCATGATGAGAGGAAAAGAAATTCGTCTGGAACGGATCATGGACCGGAACACCGGCAAGACGATCATCGTTCCCATGGATCACGGGGTCACCAGCGGGCCGATAGAGGGCCTGATAGACCTCGGGCGGGCAGTTGACCTCGTCGCAGAGGGGGGAGCAAACGCAGTCCTCGGACACGTCGGGTTGTCCCTGCACGGGCACCGGAGGAGTGGCAGGGACATCGGCCTCATTCTCCACCTGTCGGCGAGCACGTCGATTGGCCCCGACCCGAACGAAAAGGTCCTCGTCAACACCGTGACGAACGCACTCAGGATGGGTGCGGACGCCGTCTCGATCCATATTAATATCGGGGCTGACTCCGAGGCCCGCATGCTTGCCGATCTCGGCCGCACTGCAGTCGAGTGCATGGAATGGGGAATGCCGCTCCTCGCGATGATGTACCCGAGGGGCCGGAAGATCGAGAACGAACATCAGGTCAGCCACGTGAGCCTTGCTGCACGGGTTGCAGCCGAGCTCGGGGCCGACATTGTCAAGACCGTTTACACCGGGGACCCTGACAGTTTCAGGGAAGTCACGAGGGGCTGCCCTGTCCCCGTCGTCGTTGCCGGGGGAAGCAAAACGAGTGACCTTGCCACGCTCGAGATGATCGAGGGGGCCATGGAAGGAGGTGCAGCAGGCATTTCCATCGGGAGAAACGCTTTCCAGCATCCGACACCCGACAGGTTCATCGCTGCTGCCGCGCTCATCGTGCACCACGGACGGTCTGCCGAAGAGGCATACAAAGTACTTCAGGAGAAGAGATCATGATTGGAAAGGAGATAAGGATCGAAAGGATCATGGACCGGAACACGGGCCGGTCCGTCATCGTGCCCATGGACCACGGGTTCACGCTGGGCCAGATAGAGGGATTGAAGGACATGACACGCACGATCTCCGAGGTGAGCGAGGGTGGTGCGAACGCAATCGTCCTCCACAAGGGGATCGTCAAGAGGGGTCACCGGAGGAAGGGGAGGGACATCGGCCTCATCGTTCACCTCTCGGGAAGCACCTCGCTGAACCCTGACCCGAATGACAAGGTGCTTGTCTGTACCGTCGAGGAGGCAATCGCACTCGGGGCAGACGCCGTGTCCATACACATCAACCTCGGGGCCCCGAACGAATCGAGGATGCTCGAGTCCGCCGGGATGATCGTGAAGGACTGCAACCGCTGGGGAATGCCTCTCCTCGTGATGATCTACCCGAGGGGAAAGGGGATTAACCCCACGTCCCCCGAGAGTGTCGGTCACTGCGTGAGGGTGGCAGAGGAGCTTGGTGCAGACCTCATCAAGACAAACTACACGGGGGACCCGAAAACGTTCGCTGATATCGTTTCGGCCTGTTCAGTACCGGTGTTCATCGCCGGGGGAGAGAAGGCCGGGGACCTCGAGACGCTGGAGATCATCAGGGATTCCGTCCGGGCCGGGGGTGCAGGCGTCTGCGTGGGCCGGAACGCCTTCCAGAGAGAAAATCCCCGTGCCTTCGTCGAGGCACTCTGCAAAGTCGTGCACGAGGAGATGGATCCCAAAAAAGCTCTCAAGGGAGATTGAATGAAGGAATTCTGGGTCGATGCCAGGCCCTGGAGAAAGAACATAGCCACGGCCGCGCTCGAGTCGGGGGCCGGGACAATCGTTGCCGATTCCGCGGCAGGCGTCAAAGCGCTCGGCAGGGTGAGAGTCGTTGCCCCGGACGGGGATCTCGTGCCGGGACGGGATGTCTTTGAAATAGCGATCACGGGCAGGGAGAGCGAAGAGCTGGCCGTGGAGAAGGCACGGGAGGGTTACGTCGTAATCGATGCCGATGACTGGAAGGTGATCCCCCTCGAGAACCTCGTCGCCCGGTCGGACAGGATCATCGCCAGGGTCACTTCGCCACAGGAGGCTCTCCTCGCCCTCCAGGTCCTGGAAAAGGGTGTTGCGGGGGTGCTCCTCGATACGGATGATCCGGCCGCCGTGAAGGAGACGGGAACACTGATGCATCGCGGGCAGGAGGAGGTTTCCCTTGTCCCGTTCACCATTACCGCAGTCCGACCTGCAGGCATGGGCGACCGCGTCTGCGTGGATACGTGTTCCCTCCTCTCCGAGGGCGAAGGCCTCCTTGTCGGGAACACATCATCCGCCTTCCTCCTCGTCCATGCCGAAACCCTCGAGAACCCCTACGTGGCCCCAAGGCCGTTCCGGGTCAATGCAGGGGCGGTCCATGCGTACCTCCTCTCGCCGGGGGGAAAAACATCGTATCTCTCGGATCTCTCGGCAGGAGACAGGGTGCTTGTGGTCGATCGGGACGGTGTCGCCCGCGAGGTGACAGTCGGGCGCGTCAAGATCGAGAAGAGACCCCTCCTGCTCGTCGAGGCGGAGGCTGACGGCGTTCCCTGCAGCCTGATCCTCCAGAACGCAGAGACGATACGCCTCGTTGCGAAGGATGGTTCGGCGGTCTCCGTGGTAGGTCTGTCGGCAGGCGATACCGTGATGGGATGCGTGAAGGAGGCCGGAAGGCACTTTGGAATGGCTGTCCGGGAAAGCATCGTGGAGAAGTGATCCCTGGTGAAAGTGGGAATCATCGGCGGGACCGGAAAGATGGGGACGTTCTTTGGGAATGTCTTTTCCCGGGCCGGCCACGATGTCATGGTGTCCGGGAGGAGCACAAAGACGCGGGACGTGGACATTGCGAACCAGTGCGATATCGTCATGGTATCCGTTCCCATCCGGGAGACAGTCAGGTTCATCCGGCAGGTTGCCCCCCTCCTCTCCGAGGAGCAGGTGTTCTGCGACCTGACTTCCCTGAAGGCCGCCCCGGTCCGCGCAATGCTCGAGTCCAGGGCCAGGGTGGTCGGTCTCCACCCCATGTTCGGGCCTTCGGCAGAAAGCCTCCACCGGCAGACAATCATTGCAACCCCGGCCCGGTGCGATGAAGAAACCCTCGGAAACCTCCTTGAGATCTTCCGATCGCAGGGAGCCCGCGTCACGATCACGACTCCGGAAGAGCATGACAGGATGATGGCAGTCGTGCAGGGTCTGACGCATTACGTCACCCTCGGAATGGCCGGGACGATGCGCAGGCTGGGTATGTCGCCGGAAGACACGATGGCGTTCATGAGCCCGATCTACCAGATCGAGATGTGCCTCGTTGGCAGGTTACTCTCGCAGGACCCGGACCTCTATGCCGATATCCTCATGCTGAACCCGGAAGTCCCGGCAGTCCTGTCGGCTTGCAATGAATCGTTTGCAGATCTCCACGGGATCGTCACAAAGGGGGACGCAGATGAATTCAGGCATTTTTTCCTTGAAAATTCGCGCCATTTTGGGGATTACTGCGCCAGGGCCGCCGGGGAATCCGACATGCTGATATCAGCCATGGTGAGGAGATGAAGGTCTTTGCACTGGGTCCCGAGGGGACCTTCAGCCACGAACTGGGCTGGCGCATATTCGGGGAAGCTGTCACCCTCGTCCCCACCATCCGGCGCATCTTCGAGGCTGTCGAAAAGGGTGAGGGTGATGGGCTTGTCCCGCTCGAGAACAGCGAGGCCGGTGGTGTGGGAGCATCCATGGACGGATTGCTCACGTTTAAGGTCTGGATAACGGGCGAAACATGTGTCCCGGTACACCACTACCTCGTATCCCTGGGACCTCTCGCGGAAGCCCGCGTTATCTACGTCCATCCCCAGACACACGAGCAGTGCAGCGACATCATCGAGGAACTGGGGATTCCCGTTGTTCACACGCCCAGCAATGCCCAGAGCGCACGTGAACTCGTCCGTTCCGGCAGGGGGGCTGCAATCGTTCCAAAGATGACAGCCCGCCTCTATGACCTGCCTGTACAGAAGGCCTGCGTCGAGAACAGCGACCAGAACGTGACCCGGTTCGTCACCATATCGTCCAGGCCCTATGGAGGGTCCCGACCGGTCAAGGGCAGCATCATCGTGGACCCGCGCGAGGACAGGGCGGGTCTCCTCCACGACATCCTCGGCGTTTTTTCAAGAAAGGGGATCAACCTGACGCGGATCGAGTCCCGCCCGTCGAAGAGGGGCATCGGGAGTTACGTCTTCTTCATCGATTACCAGTTTTCGGTTGAAGGGTCGCTGGCGGCACTGGAGGAATTGAAGGAGATGACCTGCGTCAAGGACCTTGGCCGGTATCCTGTGCTGGAGGTCCCGGAATGGACCTAACGCTCCGGAAGGCGGGGCCACTGGACTGTACCTTCGTTGCACCCCCGTCGAAAAGTTACACGCACCGTGCCCTGATTGCAGCAGCACTTGCACCCGGTGAATCGCACGTCGCGGATCCCCTCGTCTCGGACGACACGGGGGTGACCAGAAATGCACTCGAATCGATGGGCATACCGATGAGAGAATGGGAGGACGGTCTCCTCGTATCGGGCAGGGGGGGAAGTCTTTCCTGCCCGGACGATCTCGTCATCGATACGGGGGAATCCGGAACGAGCATGCGCCTCCTCTGTTCGGTTGCGCTCCTCTGCAAGCGTCCCGTGACGCTGACAGGGTCCCGGCGGATGAAGGAGAGGCCCGTTGGCCCGCTTGCCGCGGCAATCCGGGCACTTGGCGGGGAAGTCGGGTTCCTCGGGAGGGAGGGGTACCCTCCCGTGAGGGTATCCGGGTCGCTTGATGGTGGAGAGATCACCATCGATGCGGGGATCAGCAGCCAGTTTGTCTCGTCCATTCTCCTCGTCGCTCCCCTCGCCCGAAAAGACGTCACGGTCACGATCGGGGGAAACGTTGCATCGCAGTCCTACATCGATGTGACTATCAGCGTCATGGAGGCATTCTCTGCGATGGTGGAACGCGAGGGGTATCGCCGTTTCCATGTGCCTGCAGGTCATGGATACAGGCCATCACGGTACCGTGTCGAGGGGGACTATTCATCGGCATCGTACTTTTTTGCACTGGCCCCCCTCTGCGGCGGGAGGGTGGTCGTGAAAAACCTCAACCCCCGCTCGTGCCAGGGTGACCGCGCGTTCCTCGACTGCCTCGAACGGATGGGGTGCAACGTGAAGTCAGGGGAGGATTGGGTGGAGGTATCCTCTGACGGGGATATTGACGGGATCACGGTGGACATGACCTCTTTTCCGGACACCGTCCAGACGCTCTGCATGGTTGCATCGAAAGCAAGGGGGCCAACCCGGATCCTTGGTGTCGGGCACCTCCGGTACAAGGAGAGTGATCGCCCTGCCGAAATGGCCCGCCTCCTTTCCACGCTCGGGGCAGGGGTAAGAGTGGAAAACGATTCGATTACCATCATCCCCCGTCCCCTGCACGGGGGAGAGATTGACCCGGGATCCGATCACAGGACCGCCATGAGTTTTGCCACACTCGGGCTTGCGACAGGAAATCTAAAGATTAGAAACGCGGAATGTGTCAGTAAATCGTTCCCGGGATTCTGGGAACAGCTCTCCAAGCAGGGGCTTGTATGAAAGTCGTTTTAATCGGTTTCCGTGGAACGGGAAAGACAGCAGCCGGTCATCTGCTGGCCCGACTCCTCGGCGTGCCTTTTTACGATACGGATGCACTCATCGAGGAGAAGGCAGGCGCGCATGTCCACGAGATATTTGGAGCAGTTGGCGAGGAGGGGTTCCGGAAGCTGGAAAGGGAGGTCATAGCCACACTTCCTTCCGGCCCCGGTGTTTTTGCAACCGGCGGGGGTGCAGTCCTCTCGCCCGAGAACGTGGAACACCTGCGCAGGGGAAGAACCGTTGTTCTCCTCCAGGCAGATGCAGCAACCATCGAGAAACGCATCCGGGACACCGCAAGGCCGCCCCTGACAACGATGGGCCTCCGTGCCGAGATCCAGCACCTCCTTTCGGTGCGGCGCGATGCCTACCTGAGTGCTGCCGATATGTGCGTTGATACGAGCGCGAGGAGTGCAAACGAAGTCGCAATACATATCAAACGCCTCCTTGAAGAGGGCACTGTGCCCGTGGAGAGGATGGAGAAAGCCGCCCGGGCCATTGCGCAATCGGGCATACCCGAACAGGAGGGACGGGAACTCCTGGAAAAGATCGGGGCCATCCGGGACAACCCCGTCCTGCGTTTTTACGGGGTCGCGGGATACCCAAGTCTCCACAGCCGGAGCCCGCAGCTCTATGCCCAGCTCTTCTCCTACTTTGGAATCAACGCCCATTACATCAGGTTCCATGACCCTTCCCTCTCGCGGATCCTGAACCTTGCCGCGGACCTCGACGTCCGGGGACTCTCGGTCACGATACCTTTCAAGCAGGAGGTGCTTGACGCGGTTGACCACCCGGATGAACACTGCTCCGCGATCGGGGCAGCTAACACAGTTCTCTTCTGCGGCGGGAGAAGTTATGCCTACAACACGGACTGGATGGGTATCCGGGACGCTCTTTTCAAGGAGAAGGGAAAAACCGCAGTCGTTCTCGGGGCAGGGGGTGCTGCAGCGGCGGCAGCATATGCCCTTCTTTCGCTCGGCATGGAGGTAACGGTCCTCAACAGGACCGTGGAGAAAGCAGAGGCTCTGGCTGCGCGGTTCGGGTGTTCATCGGGAGTACCCCGGGATTTTGACCGCATCAGGCCTGCTGTGGTCGTGAATGCAACACCGGTCGGGATGGAGCCGGATCGGGGGAGTCCGCTTACAAGGGAGCATCTTTTTCCGGGCATGACCGTTTTTGATCTTGTCTACACACCGCCGGAGACCCCCCTCCTGCGGATGGCGAGAAGCGCGGGGTGCCGCGTCATTCAGGGCAGGGAGATGTTTATCCGGCAGGCACAGGCACAGTTCCGCCATTTCACGGGGATCGATGCCCCGCTCCACATGATCCGGGAGATGATGGGGTGAACACGTTCGGGAAGAACTTCCGCGTGACGACATTCGGGGAGAGCCATGGCCCGGCACTGGGAGCGGTCATCGACGGGTGCCCTCCCGGCGTGGAGATCTCGGAAGAGGAAATCAACAGGGCCCTTGAGAGGAGACGACCCGGCATCCATCCCTTCTCGACCCGGAGGAAGGAGGAGGACCGCGTCCGGATCCTGTCGGGAGTTTTCATGGGCAGGACGACGGGAACCCCCCTCTGTCTCCTCATCAGGAACACCGATGCCCGTTCATCCGATTACGAGGCTCTCGCAGACGTTTTCCGGCCGGGCCACGCGGATTACACGTACCAGGTGAAGTACGGAATCCGGGATTTCCGCGGTGGCGGGCGGAGTTCGGGACGCGAGACCGTGGCGAGGGTCGCAGCGGGAGCGGTGGCAGAAAAAATCCTCTCCGGGAGGGGGATATCGATCAGGAGCAGGGTTCTCGAGGTTCATGGGGCGACCCTTCCGGAGGAGATGGAGAGGGAGATTGCCGATGCGGCCCGCTCGGGAGACTCGGTCGGGGGTATCATCGAGATAACCGCAACAGGGTGTCCACCCGGGCTTGGTGACCCTGTCTTTGGAAAGCTCGACGCCCTCATTGCCATGGCCATGATGAGCATCGGCGCGGTCAAGGGCGTGGAGATAGGTGACGGGTTTGCTGCTGCACGGATGCGGGGAAGCGAACACAATGACCAGATGGACGGGAGCGGTTTTCTTTCCAACCATGCTGGCGGGATCCTCGGTGGAATCAGCACGGGCGCAGAGATCGTCGTGCGCATCGCGGTGAAACCGACCCCGTCGATCTCCCGGGAGCAGAGGACGATTGATACAGCGGGAAGGGAGACGACGATCTCGGTGACCGGGCGGCACGACGCCTGCATCGTCCCGAGGATCGGTCCTGTCGCGGAAGCGATGCTGGCCCTTGTCCTTGCGGACGCCTTCCTTGGCCGGCAGATGCTGCGATCGTGGGTCCCCGGCAGTATGGAAACCCTATAACCCTTGCCGGCAAGACTGTAAGCAGTGATACCGGCAGGAGTTTATCGCCGGATCCACTTCGAACGGGTGAAAGATATGATAAAACCTCGCAGGAAATCCGAAGAAAGCCATGCATTGCGTGCGGCTTTGATCATGTGTCTTGCAGCTCTTGTTTTTCTTTCGTGCGCAGGATGCGTCTCCGTGCTTACCCAGGCGGACGGAGAAAGGGGCGATGCCGGCGCAGGGAACGGGACGGCCATGAGGGCGATACTCGTCAGGCAGGACGCGGACTGGGGCATTTCCCGCGGTTGCACCTGGGAGACCACCTTCCAGGTGTACAACCCGGGAACGACCGAAGA
>JASEES010000029.1 GCA_030019395.1 Methanolinea sp.
TTATAGATTAACATGTATTAATCTCTATGATACAATTTGGATTGCAGCAAAAAAGCAATGAATTTAAATTAAAATTTTGTATATATTTTTAGTTTTTTGTACTGCTTCATTCCAATCATAATTCCTTATTTGCATTAACCCTTTATTTATCAGATCTTTTTTTTCCTTGTCATCATGAATAATTTTGATAACAGATTCTGCTATCTTTTGAGAATCTTGCGGGTCGACGAAAATTCCCGCATCACCCACCACTTCCGGAATCGATGAAGTATTTGATGCAATTACAGGACACCCACACGCCATTGCTTCAATAATAGGGAGTCCAAAACCTTCATAAAGAGAAGGAAAGACAAAAATATCTGCTGCATTGTAATATTTTGCGAGCAAATACTCTGAAACATCGCCTGTGAAAATGACGTTGTCTTCGAGGTGATGTGTTTTGACCAATGCGAGAGTCTTTTTCCTGTCCCCGCCCATCCCGGGCGAACCTACCTTCAGGAGGACGATATCGGGTATCTCCTGACATACATGTGCAATTGCCTCGACCAGGGTTTCGAGATTTTTCCTGGGTTCTTCAGAACCGACATAGAGAATGACTTTCTGGTTTTCATGAATTCCCCATTCCCTTAAGGGACTCTTGTCTCTTTTGGGATAGAACACGTCTCTGTCCACCCCGCAATAAACCACATCAATCCGCTCAGCAGGTATACCGGTGTGTTTTATAATTTCATCCTTTGAAAATTCCGAGATGGTGATTATCCTGTCTGCCCTGCAGAGGCCTTCGATGTTTCTTCTCCAGTAGGCAGAACGGTTCTTATAGTATACCCACGGAATGAGGTCGTAGCAGGTAATAACCGTCCTTGGCAGTTCCATCTTGGTTAAGAGAAATGCAAGGTCCTGGTTGGTGATGTGGTGGACATGGTCGGTCTTTTGAAATAATCTCACAATGTGAGGATAGACATAACGCCGGATGAATCCATCAATATACCGTGAGTAAACCGGCAGGGGGTATTCGATCCGGTTGATAAGTCCGGGAGGAAACCTTTTACTGATTTCATGGCTGTATTTGGCAGTTCCATAGTGTGAATGGGTTTTTCTCCCGTTTATGTAATCAACTATCATTTTTTCTTCCGATCAAAATGATCAAAAATTCATGGGAATTAAAAAAATAAAAAATGATTCGTCTTTTTAACCATTCATAGGCAGCTTCCTTGCCGGGAAAGGAGGGAAAGAGTAAAAATTGAGATACCATAATCGATTGCGATCAGAATTAATTAATACAAATAATAGTATACTTACGAATTAATATTAATTCACAAAAGAAATCTTCTTATTTTACAAGTATAAAATTCTTTTTTAATCATAAAACCGCTGTAAAGACCCTAATAAGCCAAATGCAGAATAGATTGGTCCAAAAGAAGACTTTTAGACCATTCAATGGCACATTATTCCTTTCCATCGGTGAATCCTCCACAACCGGTTACTCAGCCTGATGGGGAGTGATCCGCACCATCACTGTAAAGGACATGTGATGTGTCCTTGCCTCCATTCTGGCATCTGGGGGTCTTTCCCCATCATTGCAGGAGATTGTATCACGATGTCATGTTTACAGAACCAGATTATCCTGTTTCTCTGCCTCGTACTTATGGTAGGGATATCATCCGGAGACCACCTCGTTTCATCTTTCTCCGGAAGACCAACCAGCGGACATGCACCGCTGACGGTCACATTTACTGACGTCTCGTCCGGAGACCCCACCGGCTGGGCCTGGTACTTCGGCGACGAGAATTATACGGGATCGGAGTGGAAAGAACTGTCCGGAAACGCTCCATGGGATACGAGGTACGGGCATGCCGCGGTGGCAATGCCGGACGGGAGCATTGTCCTCACAGGCGGGGGACCAGGGTATAAAAATGATGTCTGGATATCATTAGACGGTGGGACGACGTGGACCGTACAAAACGAAAGTTCAGGCTGGCCGGGCCGGGAATTTCATTCCGCTGTCGTTCTGCCCGACGGGAGTATCGTTCTCATGGGCGGGTATAACGGGACTTATTTACGTGATGTGTGGCGTTCGGTGGACAAAGGTGTGACGTGGACACTGCAGGCTGCCGGTGCTCCCTGGGCAGCCCGGGCCAAGCATTCCTCTGTTGCCCTCCCGGACGGGAGCATCCTGCTCATGGGTGGGTTCGATGGCACCAGCCCGAAAAACGATGTCTGGAGGTCCACGGACAAGGGGCGGACATGGACACAGCAGACGTCCAGGGCCGGGTGGAGCGCCCGGTACGGCCTGGCCGGCGTTGTCCTTCCCGATGGCTGCATTGCCGTTATCGGGGGCAGGACATCATCCGGTTACTCAAGGGAAATGTGGCTTTCCCCTGACCAGGGGATGACCTGGACCAACCCTCCCCTCGGAAACTTCATTTCGTTGTATCCCCGCGGCTACCACAGTGCGGTTGCACTGCCGGACGGAAGCATTCTCGTTGCCGGTGGGGAGAACACCGGAAAGACGGTGAAGGATATGGTCCGCATCGCCCGGAAGACGAGGGCCTGGTCTGTTGAAAGATACGAGATCCCCCTCGCCGTCGGCAGGTATTGCCATGCCGGCGTCATCCTCCCGGATGGAGGCCTTGTGCTCATGGGAGGGACTAATGATACCGCCATGAAAAGTGACGCCTGGCATTTCGAAACTGCATCACCAATCCGGGATCCGATCCATGAATACCGGGAAGAAGGGGCGTATTCGGTAACACTCCAGGTATTGGGAAGCGGCGGGTATAATACGTCCACGAGGCAGGACTTGATTACTGTCTATCCCCCGCTGTCACCACCGGCGGTAACAGGAATCGAGCCGGACACCGGAGAGAACGGCACAGCATTTATTGTCGTGAACCTGTCAGGGACGAATTTTGACACCATGAATCCACCGTCCGTGAAACTGACACGTGCGGGGCTCCCCGATATCCTCGCGGAAAATGTATCGGTGCACTCCCCCTCTCAACTGACCTGTACAATTTCCCCATTCGGGCACGAGGCAGGGCAACGGGATGTTATCGTCACCAACCCCGATGGAAAATCAGGGGTCTTGCCAGGTGGGTTTACCCTCACCCAGCAACCGCCGGTGGCCGATTTCACGGCCCGGCCGCAATCCGGAACTGCTCCCCTCGCGGTTGAATTTTCCGACACGTCCACGGGCGTTCCCTCATCATGGACCTGGGACTTTGGAGACGGCACCTCGGGCTCAGGGAAGAATCCCTTGCATACCTATACTTTGCCGGGGACCTATACCGTGACCCTGACCGTGCGCAACGGCGGAGGGAGCAGTACCATCACCCACCCGGATTGTATCAGTGTCACGGCTGTCCGTCCCCCGATCATCGGGGTGTTCAGTCCTGCATCGATGATGCACGGAAAGACCGTGAACGTCGCGATTATCGGCAACAACTTCCAGAAGGGTGCGACCGTCAGGCTGGACCAGGGCACTGCCACTATCCCGGTGACTGTAACAGCCATTATACCGCCCTCGAAGATCACAGGAGTTGTTTCGGTTCCTGCCTCCGCGAGGGGTAGATGGTCACTTGCTATCCGGAACCCGGACGGGGGCGAATGCGTACGGGCCAATGCGATCATCATTACCTGAAAGGACGGTGGATGATGACCCTCATTATGAAAAAAACATTCAGGAAAAATCGCGTGGAACATCTCATACCATCGACTCTCTGCCCCGCCATGCTCCTCATCATGGCCCTGTCTGTCTGCCCTTCCCTTGCTGCAGTCCCGGTTGCTTCCACCCCGGATGCGATCCATATCTCGAGTATCACAACTGTTGCCTGTGAAGGGACAGTCGACCATGGAAACACGCTTTCCTGGCAGCAATCGGGCACATCCCTCCATGACCCGCCCCTCGATGCAGGGGGTATCTATTCAGTCTGGTTTGACGAGGAGGGCAATCCCGTATATGGATGGACGGCCGACCCTGCCCTGGCCGATCTCCTCGACACGCCTGTGCCACCCGGTGAAGTGCGATACACTGCAGGATACTCTGCAACCCTCCTTGCCGGGCAGGGAATAACGGAACTGGAAAAGAACATGAAAATCAATTCCGGCGAGGAGAATAGCGGCAACGTGGATACGAGTACCCTAATATCTTTTAATCCGTCGAATGGGCACGGTGATGTTGCATTTTCCGAAGACCTTGCGATTGATGCTGCAGCGGCACACACCACGAGGGAGAATTCCCTTTCCTGCACATTTTTACCGGATGACTGCCCGTTCATCCCGCCGTTCTGCGAGGTCGTGGAGATGGGCAGCAGCTCGGACATTTCACGGGGGTCGGTCATGACGAGCGCAAGGACTCGGTTCATCGATTCTCCGGGCGCACCCGGTGTATCTATGGACTACACTGTCGCGAGTGGTGACCCGGCTTTTTCAAACGATCCCCGGGTGACCACCGGGTCAATCGAGGCGTACGTGCGGGCATGGCTGGGAGAAGGCCGGATGAGGAATATTACTCCTCAGCATACAGAAGATTTCCCGGATAATCCCCCGGGGTATGTACCGGAGAAGGCCTCTGAAATTGCCTATTCTGAACAGACGACAGCGCATGGTGCCATTATAGTATTTTCCAAGGACATGCATTATCGGTCCGGAGTCCGCGGGTGAGAGGTAATTATGAAAGGTAGAGCGAGGGTTTTTCTTCCTCTCCCCATTTTATTCACCTTCATGAAGGTCATTACAGTCCGTAATCCCCGCAGCGGTTTTTCAGGCATTATTCAGGCACAAGTATGAAAGACCCCCTCTTGATTACCCCTCCTCTATTCCATACAGAAAACAGCTACTCCCAAAATCAACCTGACTCGCCCGATAAAACAATGGCTGTATGAAACGGTCTGTTTCCACACCAGTTTAACATGCAAAAGGGATGTATCGAAAAGGTTAACCTTCTCCCTCGAAATATTTACAGCACAACCCATGACCATCCTCCTCCGCTGCCGCCTCTGCAAGGGAACGGGTGAAATCCCAAACGAGCAATTCAGGATCTGCAAGGAACTCAAGTCGCACGACATCAAGAAGTACTTCCATATGCCGACGGAAGACGATGTTTCTTCGGATGATGCCGTTACCCCGGATGCGTGCAACGGTATCCCGGAGAAGGTCCAGTGCCCCGTCTGCGAGGGAGCAGGGACTGTCGAGTTCGACGAGGATGAATGGGAACTCAGGATTGTCGCCGATGAGGAATCCACGGAAGAATGACCTTTGAACCTTTTTACTCTCCATCGCACAAAGGTCCCGGGAAATGATTGGTCTGGCCAGAATTGCCTCGATCCCGTCTATCTCAATATTTGGCCCTTTTCGGTTGTGAGTGGACAGTAAGAGAAAAAGGGGGGATTTGCCCCGCGTTCATCACCCCCTGGAATAATCCCAGTCACTCATAACCCTCACCCCGGCGGCTTTTTTGGGGGTCCGAAATGCACCGCCTGATGAGAATTTTCCTTTTTATTCACCAATACGTAACTGCGCGAGGCTGTATGTTCAAATAATTCTCACCTGCATTATATGATGAAAAGGTATAACAAGCGGGGATACGCAAAGTGCCTGATTGCATTCTTCACGAAAAAACCGTGACCTTTTGGGGGGACGCTCCATCGGGGATCCAATATTAAATGAGTATCCGGAAAGGGGATTTTCAAAGGTCCCGGAGTTTTCCCCCGAATGCAGGGAGGAAATCCTTCTTCCGGGACATGACCCCGGGCAAAACGATGGGCTGATCCATATAGCCGAGAGCCCTTAATGTTGCCGTGTCACCGGCCGCAAACAGATCGCTGCAGTTCCCGATGATATCCGAAAAGAGGACCAGGTAAAGATCTGCTCCCCGGCTCTTCCGTTGTTTCTCGATCTCGGCCCGGATCTCGCCGGCATGCTCTGCAGCATACTCCCGCGAGCTGGTCATCACCTGGGCAATGATGACGTCTTTTCCAAACAGGGTATAGCGCTTGGTGTCCCGGGAAAGGAGCTGATCGAGGGGGGTCCTGTCAAGGTCCATGCCGTTCTGGATGAGTCTCGTCCCGAATTCCTGGATATCCATGCCTGCTATGCCGGCGAGGTATTCTGCAGCGGAGACATCCTCGGGAGTCGTTGTCGACATCTTCAGGACAAGGGTATCGGAGAGTATCCCGGCAAGGAGCATGCCGGCAATCGGTGGCGTCGGCGGGCTCCCGGATTCCATGAACTTGCGCGCGATGATCGTGGACGTGGAGCCGACCGGCTCGTTCTGGAACCGCACCGGTTTTAAGGTCGTGATCGCACCGAGCCGGTGGTGGTCAATGACTTCGAGAATCTCTGCCGACTCGATCCCCTCGACGGCCTGGGAGTATTCGTTGTGATCAAGGAGGATGACGCGCTTTTGCACCTCCTCGAGGAACGTGTTCCGCGATATCATCCCGACAAGGACGCCGTCCTTTCCAACGACACATGCTGCACGGTACTTCGAGTCAGTCACGAGCCTCTTTGCATATGCGATTGTGTCCTCCGGTCCGACAACCGGGACATCGGTGGCAACGAACCTTCCTGCCGGCAGGGAGAGATGCATCATTCTGCCGACCGAGAAGGCATCGAGCGGCGTGGAGAGCAGGGTCGTCCCGCGTTCCCGGGCGGCCTCGCAGACCCTCCCGCTCACGGGGGCACCTTCGGCAACGACCAGGACCGCTATACCGGCGGAAACAAGGGCCAGCTGGGTGGGCTCGTTGTCCCCGACAACCGCGATATCCCGGGACGAAAGCCGGGAGAGCGCGACGTGGAGCGCATCGATGACGATGGAGACGTTTCCGTGGACCACGGCAGCTCCCTCGTGGCAGATTGTCGCGTCAAGGATGCGGGCGAGGGTTTCGACCGTTATCGGCCCGATGGTGAGGGGCTTTTCGATCCGTGGAGTGACGTATGCCCGGGCGAGGCCGTGCTCGGAGACGAGCCCGAGGAGGCGGCCGTCATCGTCAACGATGGGGATATTCCGCACATCGTACTCGTCCATCATGGCCGCCACGTCGATCGTGGGCATCCCGGCCGGGGCACGCTGGAGGGAGAGGGCCGGGATGTCGGCAACACACGGCTCGACGCTCTCGACGAGCACGGGTGGCTCAAGGCCAAGCGCGGAGAGGGCAAAACGGGTCTCTGCAGAGAGAGGGCCGCAGACGGCCGGAATGCAGGTCTCATTCCCCTGGCGGTTGCAGAATTCCGCGTACCCCATCACGCTGGCAACGCTGTCAGTGTCCGGCTGCCTGTGCCCGATCACGTAGATTGGATGCATTCTTCCTTTCCGTAAATGGGTTTTTTCAATTCTTATCACTGCGGGCTGCAGAGAGAAAAATCCCTTCATCCCTGGTTTTTGGATCCACAGATATGAAACTTACATGGGGCATAATAAGGTATATTAGGTTCCATCCGGGAGAGCGCTCCTTTCCCGATACCGCGACATTTCCCTGCCCTTGGGGGATACGGTGTGTTTCCCCTGCTACCCGGAGGCTCACCCCTATATTGTTCAACATCCACATGATAGACTCGACACCAGATGAAGAAGCTCATCATCAGGGGCGCGCGACAGCATAACCTCAAGAACATCTCCGTGGAACTGCCGCGCGACAAGTTCATCGTGATTACGGGTCTCTCGGGCTCCGGCAAGTCGACTCTTGCCTTTGACACCATATACGCCGAGGGCCAGCGCCGGTATGTCGAGTCACTCTCTGCCTATGCCCGCCAGTTCCTGGGCCTGATGCACAAGCCCGATGTTGACACCATCATCGGGCTCTCGCCGGCAATCTCGATCGAGCAGAAGAGCACGAGCAAAAACCCGCGCAGCACGGTCGGAACGGTGACCGAGATCTATGATTACCTGCGCCTCCTGTTCGCCCGGATCGGTGTTCCCTACTGCCCGGTGCACAATACACGTATCGAGGCTCAATCCCCGGAGCGGATCGCGGACAGGATCCAGTCCGATATGGGGGGGACGGTCACTATCCTCGCTCCTGTTGTGCGGCAGAAGAAGGGGACCTACCAGCAGCTCATCAGGGACTTGAACAGGGAGGGCTACACCCGGGTGCGCATCAACGGCGAGATCCATCGCACCGACGAGGAGATCACGCTCGAGCGGTACAGGAAGCACGATATCGACGTCGTTGTCGACCGGCTGGATACACAGGACCGTTCCCGCCTGACCGAGGCCTGCGAGAATGCCCTGAAAAAGTCCCAGGGACTCGTTATCGCCCTCTCTCAGGAGGGGGAGGAGCGCATCTTCTCGTCCCTCCTTGCCTGTCCCGTCTGCGGCCTGACCTTCGAGGAACTCCAGCCCCGGATGTTCTCCTTCAACAGCCCGTTCGGGGCCTGCGAGGAGTGCAACGGGCTCGGGATCAAGATGGAGTTTGACCCTGACCTCATCATCCCCGACCGATCCAAATCGATCGCGGAGGGGGCGGTCGCCCTCTACCGGAATTACCTCGACGGGTACCGGAACCAGTACCTCGGTGCAGTCGCCCGTCACTACGGCTTCTCTGTCCTGACACCCATAGGTGACCTCTCCCCCGAACAGTACAACATCCTCATGTACGGCTCCCCGGACCGCATCCGCTTCTCCCTGAACACGCGGAACGGAAATGCCCAGTGGTCCCACACAGGGGAATGGGAAGGCCTCATCCCCCAATCCGAGCGCCTCTACCACCAGACCCAGTCGGAATACAGGAAGCGGGAACTCGAAAAGTTCATGCGGGTATCGGAATGTCCCCGGTGCCGGGGCAGACGCCTGAAGGAAAAGGTCCTTTCGGTCCGGATCGCGGGAATGTCCATCGTGGACATCACGGACATGCCGGTCAGCAGGGCAATCGGGTTCTTCTCGCACCTTGACCTGACCGACAGGGAACGGGAGATATCGCGCCAGATCCTCAAGGAGATCATGGCCCGCCTCGATTTCCTCGAGAAGGTCGGCCTCGGGTACCTCACCCTGTCCCGGAGCGCAGGCAGCCTCTCGGGGGGAGAAGCCCAGAGAATCAGGCTCGCAACGCAGATTGGTTCGAACCTGATGGGTGTCCTCTACGTCCTCGACGAACCCTCCATCGGGCTCCACCAGCGGGACAACCAGAAGCTGATCGACACGCTCCGCCGGCTCCGGGACCTGGGTAATACCCTGATCGTCGTGGAACACGACGAGGACACGATCAGGAACGCAGACTGGGTCGTGGATATGGGGCCCGGCGCGGGAGTCCACGGGGGCCATATCGTCGCCGAGGGTACACCGGAACAGATAGCGGAAAATCCCCGCTCTCTCACGGGGCAATACCTTGCCGGAACCCTCCGGATAGACGTCCCGAAAGAGAGGAGAAAGAGCGATAAATTCCTGCACATCACGGGGTGCCGGGAGAACAATCTCAAGGAGATCGATGTCCACATCCCTCTTGGCGTCCTCACGGTTGTCACCGGTGTCTCGGGTTCCGGGAAGTCAACCCTCGTGTATGACACTCTTTATCCGGCGCTCCAGAAGGAACTCTTCCGGTCCCGCACGAGCCCGGGAAAGTACACCGGTCTTGCCTTCGATGCCCCGGTTGACAAGGTCATTGTCATTGACCAGAGCCCGATCGGGAAGACACCGCGGAGCAACCCCGCGACGTACACGAAGGTCTTTGACGAGATCCGCAGGGTGTTTGCCGAAACGAAAGAGGCAAAAGCGAGGGGCTACAAGCCGGGGAGGTTCTCCTTCAACCTGAAGGGCGGGCGGTGCGAGGCCTGCGAGGGAGACGGGCTGATCAAGATCGAGATGAACTTCCTGCCCGACGTGTATATCGAATGCGAGGAGTGCAAGGGAACGAGGTACAACCGGGAAACCCTCGAGGTGAGGTACAGGGGAAAGACGATCGCCGAGGTGCTGGACATGACAGTGGAAGAAAACCTCGCGCTCTTTGCCAATATCCCCTCCATCCGGCACAAGCTCGAGACGCTCGCTGCCGTTGGCCTCGGGTACATCAAGCTTGGCCAGAGCTCGACAACCCTCTCCGGGGGAGAGGCCCAGCGCATCAAACTCACGCGGGAGCTTGCAAAGCGGGGTACGGGGCGGACAATCTACCTGCTCGACGAGCCGACAACCGGCCTCCACTTCCATGACGTGAAAAAGCTGATAGCCGTCCTGAACGAACTCGTGGACAAGGGAAACACCGTGGTGGTCATCGAGCATAATCTCGACGTGATAAAGTCTGCCGACTACATCATCGATCTCGGTCCCGAGGGTGGCGACGAGGGGGGATACGTTGTCGCGACCGGCACTCCCGAAGAGGTCGCCCGGAACCCCGCGAGCCATACGGGAAAGTTCCTCCAAAAGATGCTGGCACGCGCATGACCGCTCCTCCCGTGTCCCTGCCTGACGCCCCCGGCTGCTACATCTTCCGGGACAAATCGGGTTCCGTCATCTACGTGGGAAAAGCAAAGAACCTCAAAAAGCGTGTTGCAAGTTACTTCTCGGGCCGCGACCACGACCGGAAGACTGCCCGGATGGTCGGGTGCATCGCGGACATCGACTACATCGTCACGAAGAACGAGGTCGAGGCACTCGTGCTCGAAAACAGCCTGATCAAGGCAAACCAGCCACGCTTCAACATCAACCTCCGGGACGCAAAGCAGTACGCCTTCATCCACCTCACGGACGAGGATTTCCCGCGGATCTGCATCGCCCGCCGCATGGGAGACCGGGGCTCATTCTTCGGCCCGTTCACCTCTGCCGCGGAGAGGGACCACGTCCTTGCGGTCGTCAAAAAGACATTCCGGCTCCGGAGCTGCCGCACGCTCCGCAAAAGGGGGTGCCTCCGGGCATCCCTCGGGACGTGCAGTGCACCCTGCCGGGGCATGATCGGAAAAGAGGAGTACGCCCAGGCGGTCCGGCAGGCATCTGCAGTATTGAAGGGGAATGCCCCCGATCTGATCAGGGCCCTGCGGGCCGAGATGGAGGCGAAGGCACGGGAGTGTGACTTCGAACGGGCAATCCTGATCCGGGACCAGATAGCAGCCATCGAGAACCTCTCCATCCGTCAGGACGTCGCGAGGAAGAGGGATACCGACGAAGACATCATCAATTTCATCGTGCACGAAGGGCACGTCTACCTCATGATCTTCTCCGTCAGCAGGGGAGTACTGGTCAACAAGAAGGAGTTCATCTTCGAAGGAGAGGGGGACTTTCTGGAAGAATTCCTTGTCCAGTACTATTCCGATATCCTCCCTCCCGGTGAACTCGTCCTCCCCCTGCATCCCGGCGAAGAAATGGAAGAGTTCCTCTCCCTCCGGAAGGGCAGGAGGGTAATAATCACTGTTCCCCGTATCGGCGCAAAGAAACGCCTCCTCTCCCTCGTCCGGACAAACATCGAGGTCGCGCATTTTGGAGAGGAGATGAAACTCGAGGAACTCCGGGAGAAACTGGGGCTCGAAAATGTCCCCCGGGTCATCGAGTGCTTCGATATCTCGCACCTTTCGGGAACGGAAGTGGTTGGTTCCATGGTCCAGTTCCGGGACGGACGCCCTGACAAGAGAAATTACAGGCGTTTCCGCATCAGGACCGTGGAGGGGATCGACGATCCGGCTGCCATTGGCGAGGTCGTGGAGAGGAGATACCGCCGGCAGGTAAAGGAAGGAAAGGAACTCCCTGACCTTGTCATCGTCGACGGCGGGATAACCCAGTTGCGAGCGGCACACTCCCGCATGCGGGATATCGGGGTGGATATCCCCCTTGTTGCCCTTGCCAAGAAGGAGGAGAAGGTCTACGTCCCGGGCTCTTCCCATCCCCTCCCGGTGAGGAAAAACGAAAAGGCATCCCTCTTCCTCCAGGAGATCCGGGATGAGGCGCACCGGTTTGCCATCTCCTACCACCGTCTTCTCCGGTCCAGGAAGGTGGTGTCATGAGCCGGTTCTCCCTGAAGGCAACGTTTTCTCCCCGCGGTTCACAGCCGGAAGCAATCGGGAAGCTCGTGTCCGGCATCGAAGCCGGCCACAGGTTCCAGACGCTCCTTGGTGTCACGGGTTCGGGCAAGACGTTCACGATGGCAAACGTTATCGAGCGGGTCCAGCGACCGACACTCGTCATTGCCCACAACAAGACCCTCGCGGCCCAGCTCTGGAACGAGTTCCGGGAGTTTTTCCCGGACAACCGGGTGGAGTACTTCGTCTCCTACTACGACTATTACCAGCCCGAGTCCTACATCCCCCAGAAAGACCAGTACATCGAGAAGGATGCGCAGATCAACCCCCGGATCGAGATGATGCGGTTGTCTGCAACCGCGTCGCTCCTGTCGCGGCGGGACACGATCGTCGTCGCTTCCGTCTCCTGCATTTACGGTCTCGGCAGGCCGGAGCACTTCCGGGATCTTGGTTTCGAGGTCAGGGTCGGGGACAGGATCTCACGCAGGGAGATTATCGAGAAGCTTATTTCCGGGCTTTACGAGAGGAACGACCTCGAGCTGATGCCCGGGCGGTTCAGGGTCCGCGGAGATACCATTGACATTATTCCGGGTTACTTCCACGACATCATCAGGATCGAGCTCTTCGGCGACGAGGTGGACCGTATCCTCGAGGTGGAAAAGGCGTCCGGAAAGACGCGGGAGAGCCACCGGTACTTCCACGTCTATCCCGCCCGCCACTACGTCATCCCCGGGGACGTGCAGAAACGGGCCATTGCTTCCATCCGGAAGGAACTCGACGAGAGACTGCCCGAGCTCGGTATGCTGGAGGCCCACCGCCTCGAGCAAAGGACACTGTATGACCTGGAGATGATCGAGGAGACCGGTTCCTGCAAGGGGATCGAGAACTACTCGCGTCACTTCGACTTCCGGAAACCGGGGGAGAGACCGTACTGCCTGCTCGACTATTTCCCTCCCGACTTCCTCATGTTCATCGACGAGAGCCACCAGACGATCCCCCAGCTGCACGGTATGTACCACGGTGACCGGTCGCGCAAGAAGGCCCTCGTGGATTACGGCTTCCGCCTCCCGAGCGCATACGACAACAGGCCCCTCATGTTCCGGGAGTTCGAGCAGTTCATGCGGCAGGTGATCTTCGTCTCGGCGACACCCGGCGACTACGAACTCTCCTGCTCTCAGCAGGTCGTCGAACAGATTATCCGCCCGACGGGACTCGTTGACCCCGAGGTCATCGTTCGCGGGACTGCCGGGCAGGTCGAGGACGTGATCAGGGAGATCCACGCAACTGTTGGACGCGGTGACCGCGTGCTCCTCACGACCCTCACCAAGAGACTCGCCGAGGAACTCACGGACTACCTCGCCGAAAAAGGGATCAGGACGCGGTACCTCCACTCCGAGATCGATACCCTCGAGCGGACGGAGATCATCCGGGAACTCCGGCTTGGGACGTTCGACGTCCTCGTCGGCATCAACCTCCTGCGGGAGGGCCTCGACATCCCGGAAGTGGGGTTCATCGGGATACTGGACGCCGACAAGGAGGGGTTCCTCCGGGACGCACGCAGCCTCATCCAGATCATCGGAAGGGCTGCCCGGAACGTCAACTCGCGGGTCGTCCTGTATGCCGATACCATCACGGGGTCGATCCAGGCTGCGGTTGCCGAAACGGAGAGACGGCGTACTCTCCAGAAGGAATACAACGCCCTGCATGGCATCGTCCCGCAGACCATCCGGAAACCTGTCCCCAAAAAGGAGGTCGACATCCGCGACACACGGCATGTCCCGAAAGCCGAGATCCCAAACCTCCTCGTGGAACTCGAGGCACGGATGTTCCAGGCTGCGGAGCGCCTTGAATTCGAGGAGGCAATCCGGATCCGTGATACGATCAGGGAATTGAAGGAAAAGGTGGGGGTTTGAATAATTCCTAATTTTTAACGGTCCGGGCTGATCCATTCAGGAGGATGGTTGAGACCATCCCCATAAGTTCAGCAAGGCAACCTGTCTGGCAAAAAAAGGAGAGAAGTCTCTTTTCAATTATGAAAAAAATTGTCCTTCCCTTCAGGGGAAGGGGAGAACCTCGACTACGCTGTCCTTCCGGACAGACTCTGTGTTTCCATATGCATCTGATACCGTGAGGATCACGTCATAGGATCCCGGTTCATTGAATGTATAGGTCTCCGTCGCCTGACCGGGGTCAAAGACTGTCATGTTGAGTGCATCACGTACGATGACCCACCTCCATGAATTTGGTGTCCCGATTGTCTGGTCGATGAGCTTGACTTTGAGGGGTGCGGATCCCGTCGAGGGTTCGACCTTGAAGTCTGCAATGAGTCTTGGTTTCACCTCGATTGTCTTTGAGGTAGAGCTGCTCGCAAACCCGTCCGAGACTGTCAGAGTTACGGTGTAGTTCCCGGCCTTTGTGTAGGTATGGATTGGGTTCTTCTCGGTTGTCAGGTGGCCGTCACCAAAGTTCCAGGCCCACATGGTCGGAGAATCTCCTGAGCCGTCCATGAATGCAACCGTCAGGGGAGCAAGGTTCTCCGGGTTGCTTGTTGTATACGTGAAAGCTGCCGTGAGCCTTTCGCCAACAGTGATGTACCCCGTCCTCGTCTTTTCGGCAGTCCCCACGTCGTTTGCAGCTGTGAGGCTGACAGTGTAGACACCGGGGACGTTGTATTGATGGACCGGGTTCTGTTCGGTCGAACTGGTCCCGTCACCGAAGTTCCAGTTCCACGAGGTCGGACCGCCACTCGATCCATCCGTGAACTTTACGACCAGCGGTGCCGGGCCCGATGTCCTGTTGGCAGAGAAGTCGGCAACAGGGAGTGCTCTTACCGTAATCAGACCTTCCTTCGTGATTGCGTTGCTTCCCGCGGAGTTTCTCACGCTCAGTGTCACCGAATAGACGCCGGGGCTGGTATACAGGTGGTACGGGTTCTGCTGCGTGGACATGCTCCCGTCACCGAAGGTCCAGACCCACCCTGTCGGGTTACCCATGGACGTGTCGGTGAACTGGACGAGCAGGGGGGCGTTCCCGGATGTCGGGGTGGCAGTAAAGTCAGCAACCGGTGTCCTCACGACTGTTATATATGACGCCTTGGTGAGGGTCCTGCCCTCGGGTGCACCGCTGTTGAAAACCGTGAGCGTGACATTGTATGTTCCCACCGCATTGTAGGTATGGACAGGGTTCCGGTCGAGGATCCCGCTCTGGCTCCCGTCACCGAAGTCCCATATCCATGCCGTCGGGTTGTTCGTGGTAAGATCGGTAAACTGGACCGTCAGGGGTACCGTCCCGTAGACCGGGCTTGCCGAGAAATCGGGTACCGGCGGCGGGGGCAGTATCTGGAAGCCGTTTGCGAGTTGCCCCGACTTCCCATCGTCGTTCGTGACAACAACGTTCCAGAGACCGATGGTTCGACCCTGCAGGTTCACCGTGCAGTTCAGGGTCGTGGCATTGATGACGTGCACGTCTGTTGCCTCGATCGGTGCCAGGCCCGTCCTCGTGAGTGTGACAGTCGCACCCTCCCTGAAGTAGTTACCGGTCACGGCTGTTATCTGCAGCGGGCCGTCATTTGAACCCTTGTTGGGCAGTATCGAGGAAACGACCGGGTTCGGGTACTCGATTGTGAACCCGTTCACATGCGTTGCGGACTGCCCGTCGTTGTTCGTGACCACGAGGTCCCAGTCTCCGACATCCATCCCGTTCAGGTTGAATGACCCACTCAATGTACTGGAGTTGATGAGGCTGACACCCGTTGCAACGATATCAGTGTGAGATGCCCGGGCAAGCTTCACGGTGGCACCACTCCTGAAGTTGCTCC
>JASEES010000030.1 GCA_030019395.1 Methanolinea sp.
GGAGAGGTCTGCATGGCTGCCGCCGTCCGACAGGGAAACGTTCTCCTGGCCGCAAGCGTCCCGCAGTGCACTTTCTATCGTGGAATAAAGCCGGGAGAGCATCATATCAGTATCCCGTCCTGTACCTCAGAATGGCTGCGATACCGCCGAATGCCGAATACAGCATCGATCCCTCCTCGAAGTCGTCAGAGATGATCTGCACCCGCGTGCTGGTCTGGTCTGCAAGCCTCGTCAGCTCCTCGATGATGTCTGTCTCCTCGTCCACGATGAGCGGTCCCCCGCAGGCCCTGCACGTCTGGCCCGAGAGGATGTCGGCAATGGTTTTGCCGGGCTCGAGCTGGACAGTCCGTTCCTCTGCATGGCCGCATGCCTGGCAGCGGACTTTTACCCGCGATTTGCGCAGGGATGCCGAGAGGAGGAGGGTGTCGACGGAGCCCGTTGCAAGGTTCTCCCGCACGCTCTCTTCACCGTACGCGGCAAGACCGTTCTCTTTGACGAGTTCCTTGAGGAACCGGTTCATCAGCTCCTTCTCCTTGATGACCTCAACCCCCTTGAGCGCATCGCGGGCCGCGTCCACCAGTTCCGCAAGGCCGCTCTCGTTCGTGTAGGCGACATCAAAGAGACCGATGATGCGCTTCTGGATCTCGTGGTGGAGGTACTGGCCTGCCTCGAACTCCTCCTTCGTCGGGCTCGGGCCTCCGATCAGGACACCCCGGAAACGTTCGAAGAAGTCCTTTTCGGCGAGGAAGATCGCGCTTGCACGTTCCCCGATCTTCGTGTAAAACTCGTGGATGGCGATCTCGCGAAGGCGCTGGAAACGGACGCTTGACTGCCCCCCTTTCCTCTGTTTCCCCGGAACCGTGGAGGTGACTCCTCCGACGGGCTCGATGCGGTTTCCCCGCAAAAAACCCCAGTAGGCCTCGCGGCGGTCCAGCACGAGAAGCCCGTACACGTTTTTCTCCTCGAGCATCTGCTGGAGCGGTTCGAGTTCAAAGACCGAGCTGCAGCGGTACATGTAGAGGTTGAGCGGCTCGGGGGGCTCGATGATGGTGCACTCGAGGTCGGTCCGGTCCCCCTGCAGCTGGATTGTACCGCAGAAGATGGCCATCCCGTTGGGAGGAGGTGTTTTGTAATACTTGAGCCGGGCGAGGATGGAAGAGATGGCGCTCTGGACGTTTGTCCGGGTCTGCTTGCTCTTGATGTTTGCGCACTGCCCGAACTCGTCGCGGAGTTGGGCGACCACGTCATGGATCTGCTTGTCGGGGGGAACATAGAGGGAAATGAGCTCTGTCCCGCTCCCCTGCTTGGACTGGAGTTTTTCAAGAGTTTTCTTGAACTCGTACTTCCTGCGCCCCTCGTCCATCTCCTGGGTCTCGGTCATCTTACCCACTTCCCCGGTTCCAAAGCTTCACTATATTTCAACCCGCTGTGCCATAAATTTGCGCACATTTACCCATTATCATCTCGTGCACGGCAGCGTTTGAGCCATGCGTCCCGTTGAACGGGAAGAAAACCTTTGGTTCCGGGAGGGCCGCGAATAATTCCTCGCTATAGGAGAAGGGGATGACCGGGTCGGCCGGGGCATGGAAGATCCAGGACGTCCGCGACGACAGAAGATCGGCCCGGGTGACCGGGTCGACGGAGAGGAGGAACCTGCGTGCATCCCCTGTATATGAATTGCCCGACCCGGAAAACCCGGACGTCGAGATCCCGATGAAGCCGGCAAACGCAGGGTCGGTCTCAGCCGCAATTGCCGCGTACCTTCCCCCGTTGCTCTCTCCCATGGCATACACAGGAATGGGATACCGCTCCTGGAGATACCGGCGGGCAGACGACATGTCGCAGACAGACAGGTAGTACTGGGGCCAGGCCCCGGCCCTGAACTTCTCAAAGTCCCGCGCAAGGTCGAGGGGGTAACCGGGAGTCTCCCCCCCGTTACCCCGCACGTCGAGAACGAGGAACGCGTACCCGTTTTCTGCGTACTGCCGGGCCACGGGGAGGTACCCCTCCTTTTTCACACCGGCGCCCGGTGCAACCACAAACCCTGCCACCGGCGCGGGAGGAACAGCAGCCAGGGCATAGACGTCCCCCTGCCTGCACGCAAAGATCACGTGGTAGAACGATACGTTCCCGCTGCGCTCCATCAGAGTCTCGTTAAAGGTACAGGAAGGGCACCGAAGGGTGAGATTTCCCGATTCATCAACGGAAAAACCCTCTCCGGGACCGGACCGGTTCTCGCTGCACCCGGCGATGAGCAGGGCGGCAAGGCAGAGGCAGGAGAGGACTGCGAAAGATCTCATCTCTCCTGCCCCATGCACCGGCAGACGAGGCTGATAGTCTTCGCGTCAGAGATTCGTCCGTCCCGGACCATTGCAGGAAGGTCGCCCGTTCTGACCCTGACGGTCTCGATGACCTCGTCCTCGTCCTTTTCGTGGATGGACGATGGAAAAAGCCCCCGTGCCTCGTAGAGGAAGATTACCTCGTCTGAAAACCCGGGTGTCGTGTAGATCCAGCCCCGGGGAATGAAGGTCTCTGCATCGAACCCGGTCTCCTCGATCAGTTCCCGGCGGGCAGCTTCGAGGGGATCTTCACCGGGTTCAAGGGTTCCGGCAGGCGCCTCGAGGATATATGTACCGACGACGAACCGGAACTGCCGGATGAGGCAGCATGACCCGTCCCCGAAGAACGGGAGCATCGCGACGGCATTTCCGGGGTGTACAGAGACTTTTTCGACCCTCTTTCCGTTCGGGAGCACGTATTCCCTTCTCTCGACCGCCAGTCTCTTCCCGCGGTATATCTCTGTCATGTCCCGTTCCTGTAGGGTATGGGGTCCTTGACCCCGAGGGCGTCAAAGGCGGCACGGCGGAAGTGGCATGCCCCGCAGACGCCGCAGGCAACCTCTTTTTCCTGGTAGCAGGACCAGGTATGCTCGTACGGGACACCGAGGGAAAGGCCGAGGGAGAGGATCTCCTTCTTGGACATGGAGATGAAGGGAGTCATGAGGCGGATACGGGAACCGCTCCGTGTCCCGGTCTCTATCACCTTCTGGAATGCCTCGATGAAAGCAGGCCTGCAGTCGGGATACCCGCTGTAGTCCTGCGACTGGACACCGATGAAGATCGCGTCCGCATTGCGTGACTCGGCGTAACTCGTCGCGATGGAGAGGAGATTTGCGTTCCGGAACGGAACATAGGTGTTGGGGATGTCTTCTGCCTCCGGACGGTAGGGCGCCACAGGGATGGTGCGATCCGTGAGGCTGCTTGACCCAAAGACAGAAAAGTACGACAGGTCTATCTCCAGGAACTCGGCAGCTCCAAGCAGCCGGGCAATGGTCCTTGCAGAGGCCCGTTCCTTCTCCTCGGTCCTCTGCCCGTAGTTGAGGTGGAGTGCAAGGACGCTGTAGCCCCTGTCCCGGGCAAGATAGGCAAGCGTCGAAGAGTCCATGCCACCGGAGAGGAGGCAGACGGCTTTCATGTCCCTAACTCACCCCGATGACCTTGTGGAGCTGGAGCTGCAGGCGGGCGGGCAGGTCTTCCCGGATGAGGAAACGGGCCACCACAAGGGGGTCTGTCCCCCCGACGGGCGAGAAGAAGACCTGCGTGCCGTGGGGCACGGTCTGCATGACTCCTGCGGCATACTCGCAATCTTTCAGGTCACTGACAACGAACTTGACGGCATCACGGCCAGAGAGCAGGGGCAGGAGTGCAAGGTTACTCTTCTCTCCTGACGACGGGCACTTGACATCCATGCAGATCCCTGCATAGGGTTGGTACGGGGAGAAATCAAGTGTGCCGTTTGTCTCGATATCGATCGCGTAGCCGGCAGAGAAAAGGTCCTGCACGAGGGAGAGAAGGGGCGGGCCCTGCATGAGGGGCTCTCCCCCCGTGATGCAGACGTACCTGCCGCCCAGTTCGCGAACCCGTCCGAGGATGGCATCCCGGTCCATCTCCCTGCCCCCCGACCGTGCCCTCCGCGTGTCACACCATGAACAGTCGAGGTTGCACCCGGCAAACCTGATGAAGGTGCAGGGTCTCCCCTGGTTGATGCCCTCCCCCTGGATACTCCGGAAGATCTCATTCACCATCATACGTCACTTCGGCATAGCATGCGGGTGATTCCCAGACCCTGACCCGGAGGACGCGTGCATAAATGCCCTGTCTCGTGGACTCCTCGCGGATCATTGCGGCGCAGAGTGACGCAAGGTTCTCGCTTGTCGGGTCTCCCTGCGTGGTGATGACCGGGTGGAAGGTCCTGATTGCATCCGCCATCGGGTCTTCGCTGTTCAGGATGACCTGGTGGTCAAACCCGCATATGACTTCCTTTATCGTGTTGAAATCCACAACTATTCCTGTTCTTTCGTCGGCCTGTCCCTCCATCCATACCTCTACCTTCCAGCGGTGCCCGTGGAGCCGGTTACACTTTCCGTGGTAATGGAGGAGCCTGTGGCTTGCGTCGAACTGCACTTCCCTGAAAATCCGGAAGATCATTGGGAGAGTGTTGGAGGGAACGGGATATAATATTATTAGCAATGGTGTCCAACAAAGTAAGGCAATCGTGGACAAGTGCAAATGTATAAATCGCCACCGCGCGTTTATATATACCACACAGGGTGAATTCTGTCCACTTTCAGAGAAAAACAGAAATGAGGGTATTTCATGGGTAAGGGCAAATTTGCAGCGAGAAAACTCATCAAGGACGCAAAGAAGTTCCGGTGGAGCGACCCCAAGTTTGTGCGCAGCCACGGCGGAGTCAACATCAAGTCGGACCCGCTGGAAGGAGCACCGCAGGCCCGCGGGATCGTGCTCGAAAAGATCGGTGTTGAGGCAAAGCAGCCGAACTCTGCTATCCGCAAGTGCGTGCGTGTCCAGCTCATCAAGAACGGGCGGCAGGTCACCGCGTTTGCGGTCGGCGACGGTGCGATCAACTTCATCGACGAGCACGACGAGGTCGAGATCGAGGGGATCGGCGGTCGTCTGGGCAGGTCGATGGGAGATATCCCGGGTGTCCGGTACGTCGTGACAAAGGTCAACAACGTCTCGCTCCACGAGATGGTCATCGGGCGCAAGGAGAAGCCACGCAGGTGAGGTAGAAAATGACAGAGACCGAACCCGCAACACGCCTCCTCTTCAACAGGTGGGATCTCGGGGAAGTCCAGGTGACCGACCCGAGCCTCGTCAAGTACATCAGCCTCAACCCCGTGATCGTCCCTCATACGACAGGAAAATTCACCCGGCAGGAATTCAATAAGGCCAATATGCTCATCGTGGAGCGCCTCATCAACAGGCTGATGCAGTCCGAGATGAATACCGGCAACAAGCAGCTTGCCACCCGGATCGTGCGGGATGCCTTTGACATCATCTACAAGAAGACCAAGAAGAACCCGGTCCAGGTCCTCGTGGAGGCCATTGCGAACACGGGTCCCCGTGAAGAGACAGTCCGCCTCAAATACGGCGGGATCAACGTCCCCAAGTCCGTTGATACTGCGCCCCTGCGGCGGGTGAACACGGCCCTCTTCTTCATCTCCGAGGCAGTGTACAAGGCAGCGCACAAGAGCAGGAAACCTGTTGCCCAGTGCCTTGCTGACGAGCTGATTGCTGCATCGAAAGGGGACGTGAAGGCTTACTCCGTGAACAAGAAGGAAGAACGCGAGCGGATCGCAAAATCCGCCAGATAAAAACCGATTTACTTTTTTGTGGTGATTTATGGCCCGAGGCAGAAAATCAATCGAGAAAGTGACCGAACTGATGAGCAACCCGGCTCATATCCGGAACATCGGCATCGTTGCCCACATCGACCATGGCAAGACCACCCTGTCTGACAACCTGCTCGCAGGGGCCGGGATCATCTCGGAGGAACTCGCGGGCAAGCAGCTCTTCATGGACTCCGACGAGGAGGAGCAGGCCCGGGGTATCACGATCGATGCAAGCAACGTCTCCATGGTCCACGAGTACGAGGGACAGGAATACCTGATCAACATGATCGACACCCCGGGACACGTGGACTTCGGCGGTGACGTGACCAGGGCAATGCGGGCCGTTGACGGGGCGGTCGTGCTCGTGGACGCTGTCGAGGGCACCATGCCCCAGACCGAGACGGTGCTCCGGCAGGCACTCAAGGAGGGAGTCCGCCCGGTCCTCTTCATCAACAAGGTCGACAGGCTCATCAACGAGCTCAAGGTCGACGAGATGGAGATGCAGATACGGCTCGGGCGTGTCATCGACAAGGTCAACAAGCTGATCAAGGGCATGAACGAGGAGGCCTACAAGGCCGGCTGGAAACTCGATGCGGCGCAGGGCACCGTTGCATTCGGCTCTGCCCTCTACAACTGGGCGGTCTCTGTCCCCTTCATGAAGAAGAGCGGGGTCTCGTTCAAGGAGGTTTACGAGAAGTGCCGGAGCGGGAGCATGAAGGAACTGGCAAAGAAAAGCCCGCTCTGCGACGTGGTTCTCGACATGGTCGTCAGGCACCTGCCGAACCCGCTCGAGGCACAGAAACGCAGGATACGGGTAATCTGGCACGGTGACCCCGAGACGCCGGAAGGGAAGGCCATGCTCAACTGCGACCCCAACGGGCCTGCAACCCTGATGATCACGGACATCTCCTTCGATCCCCATGCGGGAGAAGTTGCGACGGGCCGGCTGTTTTCCGGAAAAATCCGCCGCGGGACGGAGATGTACGTCATGGGGACCGCAAAGAAGGTCAACCGGCTCCAGCAGGTCGGGATCTTCATGGGACCGACACGGGTCGAGGTGGAGGAGATTACAGCCGGCAACATCGCGGCCGTGACGGGACTGAAGGATGCAATCGTTGGATCGACCGTGACGACCCTGCAGGACATGACGCCGTTTGAGTCGCTCAAGCACTACAGCGAGCCGGTCATGACAGTTGCCGTCGAGGCCAAGAACATGAAGGACCTCCCGAAACTGGTCGAGGTCCTGCGACAGGTTGCAAAGGAAGACCCGACACTCCAGGTCACCATCAACGAGGAGACCGGGGAACACCTCATCTCCGGGATGGGCGAGCTGCATCTCGAGATCATCACAGGGCGGATCAAGAGGGACAAGGGTGTCGAGATCGTCACGTCCGAGCCTATCGTCGTGTACAGGGAGACCGTGACGCAGAAGGCAGGACCCGTGGAAGGAAAGTCACCGAACCGGCACAACAGGTTCTATATCGAGGTGGAGCCGCTCCCCGATGCGATCGTCGACCTGATCAAGGAGGGGAAGGTCTCGATGAACCAGATGGCACTCGAGCGCCGGGATGTCCTCATCGCTGCGGGAATGGACAAGGAAGAGGCAAAGAACGTCAAGGACATCTACGGCAACAACATGTTCATCGACATGACCAAGGGTATCCAGTACCTGAACGAGACGATGGAGCTGATCATCGAGGGTATCCACGAGGCACTCGATGGCGGGCCTCTTGCCGACGAGAAGGTCCAGAACCTCAAGCTCCGCCTCGTCGACGTGAAACTGCACGAGGATGCCATCCACCGCGGCCCCGCACAGGTTATCCCGGCAGTCCGCGCGGCAGTCAAGGCAGCGATGCTGATGGCAGGCGACACCCTCCTTGAGCCCGTCCAGAAGATCCAGATCACCGTCCCGACTGAACAGATGGGCAACGCCACTGCCCAGATCCAGGGGCGCCGGGGGCAGGTCTACGATATCCAGAGCGAGGGTGACACGGTGACCGTCGTTGGCAAGGCACCCGTCGCCGAGCTCTTCGGTTTTGCAGGGGACATCAGGTCTGCGACCGAGGGGAGGGCGATGTGGAGCACGGAGTTTGCAGGGTTTGAGCTCGTGCCGGCCAACATGCTCAAGGAAGTCGTGTCCGGCATCCGCAAGAGGAAGGGATTGAAGGAACAGATCCCGACACCTGCAGACTACCTGGCCTGAAAAACTAAAAAAAAACTTTTTTCACGGTTTTCCGATCAATTGCGGAACCTGCCGTTTTTTGTTCCAGGTCGCCTTTTTTTGGGCGGGTTGCCCGTGGGAAAAAGACGGGCAATTCCCGCCACAGGGGCCGGAGCAGGGAGAAGAGCCTTTAATCCCCTGCGATTTCTGCCCGGATGATCGTGACCGGCTGGAGCGGACGGTCGTTCCGGTCGGTCTTTTGCTTTGCAATCCGGTCCACGACGTCCATTCCTGCAGTGACCCTTCCGAAGACCGGGTGGCGCCCGTCCAGGTAGTGGTTGTCCACCAGGTTGATGAAGAACTGGCTTCCACCCGTGTTCGGGCCTGCGTTGGCCATGGCAATGGTCCCGCGGTCGTTTTTCCTCCCGGGTGCAAATTCGTCCCTGATCATGTAGCCCGGTCCACCCCGCCCGGTCCCGGTGGGATCTCCCCCCTGAATCATGAAACCATCGATGACCCTGTGGAAGATGGTCCCGTTGTAAAAGCCTTTCCGGACAAGCGACGCGAAGTTCCCTGCGGTGACGGGCATATCCGGGAAGAGCTCGATCTCGATTCTCCCAAGGGTCGTCTCCAATACAACTTTTTGGTCAGGAGCGGGAGTGCCCTGTGTGGCCTGAGTTGTCATGGGGAATAGTATTGCCCCGTACCCACAAGGAGTTTGTGAAAGAGGTGAAACTTGGGGAGATATAGTTTCGCCAAAAAATCCGGATTAATATCGAAACGGTAAAAAAAGCCGGAACAAAGTACTTGTAATGGCTGGCGGAAAGATCAAGGTCGTTGTTTTCGGGGCATACAACGCAGGAAAGTCAACACTGATCCAGACACTTGACCCTGCCTCCCGTCACGTCGAGGCACATACCGGGGAAGGGGACACGACCGTTGCCCTGGACTACGGGCGAGTCGACATCCATGCACTGCAGGTATATCTCTTTGGAACTCCCGGTCAGGATCGTTTCGAGTTCGTGCGCCAGATCATCGCCCGCGGAATGGATGCAGCCATCCTCGTTGTCGATTCAAGTGTCCCTCCCGACGAGTTTACGCTGCACCTCTTCTCCGCGCTCGTGGACCAGAAGATACCGCTTGCCGTGATGCTGAACAAGTGTGACCTTCCCGGCGCCCGTCGCCGGGATCTCGAGGATACGTTCAAAAATGCACTGGTATTCCCTGTATGTGCGCAGGACAGGGCATCGGTCAGCGCCGCCCTGACAAAATTCGTGGAATCTTTTATCAGGGACCTTTAAGGGAAAAAGGGAGGTGTTCCCCCTCATTTCCAGACAGTGACAGGGTTGATGGTCGCATCGATGAGGAGGTCGAAATGAATCTCCTTTGTCCACCCTGCCTTCTCGAACATGTTCATGAAGCAGACACCGACCTTTGCCGCACCCTGATACTTCCCGATAGCACCGGTAACCTTTTCCAGCGTTACAGGGACGTTGGGCATCGAGAGTCCCCCCATCACCACCACTGCAGCGGGGTTCCTGACGGTTGCAGCACCGGATGCCTGCATCCCTACATCCGGAACGAGGGTCACTTTGCGCGCCTTTGATTCGTCGACGTACGGGACAAAGACCTGATCGAGCTCAAGGCTCCGTATGGCAAACCCAAGGAGTTCCACGAACGGTGTACAGGTTCCGGGGCACCCGTAGTAAACGACCTGGTCACCGCGTTTGAAGCCTTTTTTCTCCATGAACTCCCTGAATGGCCGGAGCATTCCCGGCACGCCCTGGAAGACCTCTTTCTCTGCCATCTCAATTGTGCTCCTATGAGTAAGAATAACCTCCGCGGTTTATATGAATCTATAGGTACACAAGAAGAGAAGGGGGATAACCGGATGGTGACAAAGGTCAGACAGGCAGGAGTCAGGGACGTGGCAGGCGGGAAGATTACGGGAGTGCCGCGGACCATCATGGTCGGGTATGCGACTAAGTATGGCTCGACAGCGGAAATAGCAGACATAATCGCAGAGGAACTCCGGGCCCTTGGGTATATCGTTGACTGCGTGCCCCTGCAGAAGGCCCGTTCCGGGCCGGAAGGCAACGATGCCGCAGTCCTTGGCAGCCCGCTCTACATGGGCAAGTGGCTGGCGGAGGCCCGCGAGTACGTCTCCCGGGAACGGGTGGCTCTCGGGAAGATCCCTGTTGCTGTGTTCTCGGTCGGCTACACGTTCCGGGACCAGTCACCACCGGTGATCCAGGCCGGATGCGACGCGCTCTCCGACGTTACCGGTTTCATCCCGGTCAGGGACCATGCGTTCTTTCCCGGGAAGGTGGACATGGAAAAGGTGAGTGCTGCAGACCGGGCGATTCTCTCGCTGGCAAAGGTGACCCCGGGCGATTTCCGCGACGAGGACATGGTCCGGGCATATGCCCGGCGACTCCCGCAGATCCTTGGTCTGTGAAACTGCGGGGAAAAGGAAAGGGCGGGGATTGAAAAATCCCTGCCGGACCGTATCGGGTTTCCCACGGGTTTTCTATGTCAGTGTGACATGGAGGTCGTACGTCTCCACAGCCTCCATGAATGTTACGTTCACCGGAGTGCCCCACATCTGGATGGTTGCGGTGTCCGGGGCTTCCTCTGCCTCGAAAGCCACGCGAAGACCGTCGACCCGGAACTCCTCACTGATAGCCAGGGGAAGGTAATTTTTGCCATCGTCACCTGCAATCCCGAAGAACCCGCCTTCAAGGGGTACGAAGACGATGGTGCCGGCAGGAACCCACGGGCGCCTGTACTCGGCGTGGACGAGGGTGGGGCCTTTTTCTTTGGACGAGAAAACCCACTCCCGGGTCCCGCCTGCCCCGACGAGCTTCGTATCGGGCGCAATAAACACGTCTTTGTCGATGGCAAGGCCCTGCGGGGGGGTCAGGTTCCACATGTAACCGGTTGTCGGATTCTCGGGCAGGCGCACGGTAAACCCTGTTCCCGCCGGGATGGAGACGTTCTTGCCGTTGTCTTGGGGACCGAATACGGGACCTGTGGTCACGGGTTCCTTACCGGTGCCCTGTTCCTGGAGGCATCCGGAAGAGAGGACAAGGCATACGGAGATTATCGCCACGGGGGCGATGAGGAGCATGGAACGGTTCATTGTCTGATTCACCTTCTTGTATGGAAAGAAAGAGGGCATGGCCGGATATACACTTTCCCATGATTGCGAAGGAAATCGCAGTCATGGCTGATGAAATGCTCGATTTCACGGCCATTTCCGTCCTGATCAATCCATTAAAACCGGAATAGGGGACAGACTCAGGTCCCGGTCTCCTATGAGATGAAGAAAAGGGAAAAAAGTTTATTTCGGTCCCAGGTAGGGATTCCGCAGGGCCTTGTTCACGCCGAACTTCGCCCTTTCCTCGACGGTCTTCTGGTTCTTCGTGATCTTCTCGGTCGCAAGCTTGGTGACGAGCTCAAGACCGGGTTTCACCTGCTCGATGGGCTTGGTCTCGAAACACCCGGCAGCAATCGCCTTGCTCCAGATATCGTCACCGTTGCGTGTCCGGACAAAGACCGTGCTCCACCCGTCGGGGCTCCCGACCGACCCGGTCGAGACATCGGCGAGGTTGGCCACGTAGTCGAGGCAGACGTGGCATGCGGGCTGTTCGTACTTGTGGGTCACCTTGAGGGGGAGCTGGACGACCTGCCCGCGCTGCCCATACACCCAGAACTTGCCCTTGCCGATCTCCATCTTCTTGACGGCCTCCATCTTCATTGCCGCATGGTCCTCCACGAGCTGCCTGATGCTCTGGTAGGAGAAGTTCTCCATGCAGAATATGCCGATGGCGAGCTTGATCTTGTCGTCGACGTCACGCCATCCGACCGGGTAGAGCTGGCCTTTCCGGACGGCCTGCATCTGGCACGGTGTCCCGACGATACCGATCTTGTCAAGGCCATAGCTCCTCGTCGCTTCCTTGATCCACGAAACCTGGGGGCTGATGTTGTACTTCGTGCCCCCCGCGGTCATCAGTTCCTCGACGGTGGTCGCGATGAACGGGCGGGGCCTCCACGGCTCGTCGCCGGGTCCGGCAACGATGGCACCATCGATGATACCCTCTTCAAGGGCGAACTTGAAGAGCTGGGTCACAATTCCCCCGTCCTGGGCCTTCTTGAGGATGGCCTTGTCAGTGCTGCGAGCCGATACGCAGAGTTTGTACTTTCCGAGTTCTCCTGCCATTTCTCTCACCTCACTTGAGTGCCGCCCCAATAGCGTCCATTATGGCCTCGAATTCGGGAACCACGTCGAAGTTGAAGAAACTCCTCGGGCACTGGGCGTAGCATGCACCGCACTTGATGCACATCTCCCTGTTCACGTTGGGTTTCCCGTACTCGTGGGTAATTGCCCGGACCGGGCAAGCCGCCGCACAGGACCCGCATCCCATGCAGAGTCCCTGGTTGACGACATCGATCATCAGGTCACAGCCACAGGCCTCGGTCCCGCGCTCGGCAAGCTGCATCAGCGGGGCGAGGTATTTCTTTGCAAGCTCCTGCTGGTCCTTGTTGCCCTTCAGGAGCAGGTATGCCATGACGCATACGTTCCTGATCAGCTGCGGGCAGGGGGCACACCCGGGGATGTAGACATCCACCTTGATCAGGTCTCCGATAGGCAGGTATGACTCGTGCTGCGGCTGGTTGGGCTGGCCACCACGTGAAAACCGCGTGATGTTGCCGTAACAGGCACACCCGCCGACTGCCACCACGACAGCTGCCTTCTCGCGGGTCTCCTTGATCTCCTGTACTGATAGTTTGTCCTGGATACACACCGACCCCTCGACGAGTGCCACGTCCATCTTGGGAATGTGCCGCACGTCGGCGAGGGTCAGGCCATAGACAAGGTCGGCGTATTTGTCAAGAATGGTTAACAATCCACCATAGTTGTCTGCTAGGGATACCAGACAGCCCGTGCACCCGCTCATGTGCACGTGGCCAACTGTAATCTTGTCTGCCACAGGCTTTTCCTCCTTTTTTATCGTTTCAGCCTTCTTCTCCACACCAGCTGCTGCCGCAGGTTTTGCCTCCGGCTTCTCGCTGGAGCTCTTCTTTCCGAAGATTTTCGAGAGTAGTCCCATAATCCACCCCTATCAGGGCCAGTACTTCACGCACTGCCCGGGGAATCGCCGCCATTACTTCATCCGAGAGTCCGATCTCGAATTCCGGTGCACTTACGCGCCGGGGCTGGCACCCGATGACTGTGATGTCGATCTTATGCTTCAACCTGTGAAGCGGCTCGGTGAGATCCCATGAGTGGGCATCGCGATAACTGCCCGGCGGGAGGTCATCGACAGAGAACCGCGCCAGCTGGCCGGGTTTTCCACCGAAGTCCGCGGTATCGACAATGATGAGTTTCCGTGTCACTGCCGGATCGAGCAGCGTAAAAATGAAGTGCGGGCCTCCAAGGCCTGCATCCACGGCTTTTACATTGTCGGGAAGATCGAGGCGCTGGAGCTCCTCAATCACTGCGGGACCAAACCCGTCATCGGCAAACAGCGGGTTGCCACACCCTGCGATCACGATCTCGGGATACAGCATGCCGGAATTCTCACTGGATGAGTTTCTGGGCGATGACTTTCCTGTCCTCGTCGATGACGATCATGTGAGTTGCACATGATACGCACGGGTCATATCCGCGGACAATCATTTCCGCAACCTGCCAGGGTGCACCGGTCAGGGCACGGCTGCAGGTCGGGAAGTTCCAGGTGGTGGGGACCAGCATCTCGTAATAGAGGACACGTCCGTCCTTGACCTTCGCGAGGTGGACGTCCGTCCCACGCGGGGCCTCGTTTGCAGCCCAGCCGAGGGAACCGTCACCCTGCGGGATGTGATCTGCAATGACCTTGCCGCTGGGGTTGTACTCGTCAAGGGCTTTGAGGATGGTATATAAGCAGTCTGTATACTCCAGCTGCCGGGCGATGTGCTGGCCCCACGTGCCCTTCTCGTCGAAGTTCTTGAACGTGACAAGGCGTGCCCGCGGGCCGACCTCGACGGGGGCCCCGTCATAGAGCGGAACACCTGTGCATGCCTCCATCTGGGGATTCACCTTTGTTCCGACAGGGGACGTCCCTCCGATGGGGTAGCTCGGGTCTGCAAGGCTGACCTCGCCCTCCCCCATGTACCAGTCCCACGGCCTGACATCGGTCCACCTGTTGGGATCCCAGCCGGGGTTCTCATCAAGGTTGGTGCTTGCATACATCGGGTGGGCGGCCATGACACCCTGGTTGTGGTAACCCAGTGTCTTGGGAAGGGGAATCTGTTTCCCGCCGACCTCGACCCAGTCTCTCTTTTTCATATTGTTGATGATTGCAAGCATGAATTCCATCTGCTCGTGGGCAAGGACCAGACCTTCCTTGGCGAGGTCGTACATCTTTGTGACCGCCTGCTTCGTGCAGGCCTTGTACATCCCGCCGACACGGGGGTTGCTCGGGTGCACGGCCTCTCCGCCCGCGATCTCGCCGATAGTCTGGCCGATCTCGCGAAGCCTCTGGATCCTCTTTGCCACCGACCGGACAGGTTCCTGGGGGGAGAACGGGTTTATCTTGGTATCCGTACCCGGCAGGTAAAAGTCAGGCAGGATCAGGATGTTGTGGAGTGCGATGCTGTGCAGCCGGTTGGCCGCCTGCAGGATGATGCGGAGCAGTTTTGCATCCTTTGGGATCTCGCAGCGGATCGAGCCTTCCATGGACTCGATGCCGGCCAGTGTGTGGGCGATCGGGCAGATACCGCACACGCGTGACGCGATCTTCGGGACCTGGTCCATCGTCTTTCCAATGGCGAGCTTCTCCACACCCCTGACGGGGGTGATCGAGAGCCAGTCACCACGCTCGACGATACCGGCATCGTCTACCTTCAGGACGAGCTTTGAGTGTCCCTCATGCCTCGTGGTTGGAGAGATCTCTACAATTTTCGACAATATAATCGCCTCATGGTATTTCTGTGTTCACAGTGCGATACAGGTGTTTGTTCCACACTCACCTCTCTGTTGGAGAGATGGTTGACCGTACAAAGTACGTTCATCAGAAGTGTCACCTTCTCCTATTATTTATCTCCTCTGCAAAGTTCCTGAACTCCCAGGAAAACAGGTTATGCTGTGAATGAGACAAAAAAGACGATAATAAGGAGTTTTTTTGGGATGCCGGTATGAGAAAAATGGTCAGGAATAGGGACAAGCAGTCCCCGGCCAGGATCCAAATCACCGTTTAAACGGGTTTTTGACGGGGTCTCCATGCGCTCGTTCTCCAGCCGTGTCTCTCAAAGAGAAAGAGTAATTAAAATTCCCCTTTCAGCGAACCAAAGGTTTTTTATGTCCATTAAGTATCGGATGACTCCCCGTTCATCTCCACGAAGAGTTCTGCCATTGTTGCCTGGCGCTCTGCGTATGCGTCATGCTGGTGAATACTCTCCTCGTTTGTCTGCTTGATGGTGACGAGGGAGTCTCCGGG
>JASEES010000031.1 GCA_030019395.1 Methanolinea sp.
AGTTATTGATAACGGATTACCCTCTTAGATACATCCCTTTCCACGAAGACTGCCGCTTTTCTCGCTCGTCCATCCAGCACATCGAGGACTCTTGCAACCGGCACGGTGTAGAAATAATCACCGATCTGGAAATTGACAGCCTTCCCTGACATCGAGAGCCGGGCCGTTCCTGCCATCTTGTCGCCCGCGAGGAAGCGGACTTCACAGGATTTGCCATCCAGAACGGCAGTCGCGTCGAGGAGTGAGAGAGCGAAGCCGCGAGGGTCCAGGTCGGATCGGATCACAAGCACATCGTTTTCGATATAGAGCCGGCCGACCTTCATGAAAGGCGACTCTGTAAATTCTGTCACCTGCCATTTGGAGAGATCCTTTCCTGCAATGGTCGCAAGGGGTGCAGTGAGGATCCCCGGAGGGTCCTTCTCCACTACGGCCGGCTCGGCCCCGGTCTCCTGCTCGCCCAGGATGAACCGGGCCACGACCCCCAGGGCCCCGGCTATCATCCTGAGCACGGCATCACCTCCACGAGGAGCACAGCCTGTCCAGGTCGCCGGATCCTCCTCCTCTGCCGGGCCCGCTTGTAATTCCTGTTATACTCCCGGATCCGATCCCTGTTTACTTCGCGATAGACCCGCACCCTGGCAAGGATCTTCTCCCTGTTTCGCAGGTAATACCGCTTCCACTTCGGCGTCGGGTCTTTCTTCTCTTCTGCAATCATCGCAATGAGCCGGGCAATGGTCACAGTCTGCCGCTCCCGGCCGGTGCATTCCGGAGGAATATAGAGGGACGGCCGATGGGTCTGCATGTCGTAGAAGAGAGTCATCCGGCCACCTCGCCCTTCTCGCCGGACCGGGCCGCCCGCTGGTAGCAGTGCTCGCAGAACTTCGTCCCGGTCCCCCGGTCGATGTATGCGGCCCTGTCCAGTTTACACACAGTGCACCGGCCGGCATCGTTTTTCAGGGGTTCGAGTCGCGACAGGTCGAAGGTCCCTGGCAGGATCGTCGCCCTCTGCTGGGCTATCCGCTTGGCTGTTTCGTAACAGTGTTTGCAGATCCGCCGTGCCCTGGTATCGGCCCTCTTTTTACGCTCCTCGGTCAGCTTCTCCACGAAGAGCGTCCACGTGCTTCCGCATACGTGGCAGGGGGTCCTCTCCGGGCGGTCGAGGGGTTTGTAGTCATGGGCATCGATCCGGACCTTCTCTTCAACACTCCAGCAGTTATCATCTGCTGAAGAGTTCTGCTGAAGAGGAAGCGGGGACTTTTCAGGGCCGGGCTTGATGTTCGGAGGGTTATCCTTCGTTTTTGATTTTTGCTCTTCAGCAGATGATGGATCACAGAGAGAGGATGATGCGTGTGCTGCATCTGCATCATGGGGCCCCGTGAGATCTGATTTGCTGAAGGATAAGGGTGTACTAAGATAATTATTTTTATTATAATTATTATTTTGAGATTCGGAGGCTTTTGCATCGGAATCAAACTCTTCAGCAACTGCTGAAGGATTGCTGGGAACTGCTGGGGATTGCTTCTTTTGGTGCAGAGGTCCTCCGTCACCATCATCCTCCCCACCCACCTCGTCATCGATCCACACCGCACCACCGGCACACCATGACAGGTACAGCTCGCGGTCGAACTGGTAGGCATTCGTCCTCCTCCGCATCGAGACCCGTGCGATCTCGTCATCCGTCACCACCGTCCGGTCGCAGTAGGAGATCGCCGGACACTTCTCCAGCAGGCCGGTATAGGTTGTGCCCCGGCTCGCATACCCATGGATTATCCTGTGAATGGTCCCGCTGCTCCACCCGGTTGCTTTCTGAAGCATCGGGGTCGTGAACTCGGGCCATCGCTCTTTCATGATCACGTCCAATATTTCAGCCTCTTTCTTGGTCAGTTTCGATTCCTGCCCGCCGGCCGTCCCGTTTAACTGGCCATAGAGGCGGGCTGCCTCCCGAAAGTCCTCGATGGTCGCTATCAGATATGGAACAGAATCATGCTGCCTCTGCTCCCGCTGCATGAACCGGAGGACGGTGTTTGCCTTGACGAGGTCGAGCAGCATCTCCGGATTTCTCCGGTTTGCCGCCGCCTGGAAGCGGATCCGGGTCGCGAAGGGGACAACCACATGGAACCGCTGCTGCCCGATGATTTCCCACATGGCCCGGCAGGTGACAATCTCGGGCCGTTCTTCTTCGAAAGAAACAGGGAGCGCCTGATCACGGGCCAGCACACGGGCAAGGACCCGGATGTCCTGCTCCTCGGAGTCATCGATCCAGCAGGTGAGCATCCGGTTAAAGACCTGATCATCCCCGGCCCCTTCGACCTTGGCGACCCACCAGACGCACCGCTCCGGGATGGTGCATACCTGGCTCCGGCGGTCCTTGTTGACCGTCCGGTACATGAACGGCACGCGGAACGATGTCGTTACACCCTTCAGGATCTCCGCCATCTCCTCGGAGAGGGCCCGGTCATCGAGCACAATCACGCTGCCGGGCTGCAGGTCCTCCAGGTAGAACAGGGCCTTGTTGCTCATCGCACCTTCCAGCCGGAACCGGTCCGGGACCTGCCGGAGCATGGTCGAGAAAGCATGGCTCTTGCCCTTCCCGCTCTCCCCGGTCACGGAGACGTGCAGGCCGTTTGTGTTCAGCACCGACCGGGAGGCAAGCGACATGATGAGGCACTCGGCCACCACCTCGTCGCCCTCGTGGTCAAGGGTGAACGTCCGGAGCATCGCTGTCTTCGGGTCACCGTGCTGCAGGACGGCAAGGGCTTCGGCCCGGCCCGGCAGTTCGCCCAGGCTGATCGGTGGAGAGGTCCCCTTTCCGGATCCTGGGGCCGGGTCTCTCCGCCCTGCCGTGGCCGACCCTGATGAGGTCCTCGCGGGCACTCGATGCTCGTGGCCCCGTTCATATTTTGCACGGAGTTCCGGCCATCTTTGGGATCCACCACCGCACGAATTGTGATGGCATCCCGCATAGACGGCCCCGCTCCCGAATTGGATCGCGAATGCACCATCCCGGTGCTCACCGGAGAAGGGGCACTCGTCCAGGACGAAGAGGGTCCCGTCCATGTAGGGTTTCTCTCCGGCAATGCTGATCCCGTGCTCGATGAGCCAGGAACGGAGGTCGATTGCCTTCCCGGGCCCGGAGGATTTTTTTTCACTTTTTGCAGCCGGGGCCACGGGGAGAGAGGCGGCGAGGGCCCGCAGGTCGGCGGGGGTGACGATACCGATCTCCCTGGGAGTATCCAGTATCGCCCCCTTCCGGTGCGGTCTCTCCGGGGTGTGGTCGCCCTTCCTCGATGTCGTGCCGTAGAGTTTCCAGATGCGGGCCGCGTTATGGTTCGCGGTGTCCACGGTGCACGCCCCGTCCGAGAACATCACGTCCAGTGCTTCGAGGGCCCGCTTCACGAGGTCGCGGCTCTCGTCATCGTTCGGCAGGTCGATCCGGTAGAGCAGGTGCGCACCATTGCCCGAGTCCGCCATGACCGGGTCAGGCCATCCGCGCTCCCGGCCCAGGTAGTCGGCTATGGCGGCCGCCCGGTCGAGTGCTGCCTGGTGCTCATCGTCTGTCGAGGAGACTCCCGAGGGCCGGACCGGGTCAATGTCGACCGGGAACCATCGCCGGCGTATGATGTCCGTGTCCGCTGTCGTCGCGTCCTTCTTCGAGAGCCGCATCTTGATGCGGTTGGCCCTCCGGGAGAGGAGCGCCGGGTTCACCTCGTTCAGCGTGACATAGATCCCGGCGGTCCCGCTCGCATCAAGCGGATCGACAGCCGCGGCCAGTGCCCCGGTATCGTTGAAGTACCCTGACGCCATCCCCTCTTCGGTAATCGCCCGGACCTCGATAACCTGGCCGGGTGTAAAGAGGAGGGCGAGGGCCTGCTCTATCTCCTCTGCCGCCATGAGGCATCACCAGAAGAGATCATGGTCTGTCCTCTGCTACACGGTCCGGCCGGTGGCCCTCGATGAGCTCACAGACCCAATACAGTTCTCCCATCAGCCTGACCGGATAAGCCGCGGCACAGTTCTTTCCCTGGCAATAAATCATCCCTCGGGAATCCGACATGAAAGGGCAGATCTTCCGGATCGACATCGTGCCATCGTCCTGCTCATTCCACATCCGATCCCTCCGTGTCGATGATGCCGCCGGGAAGGACCCGATAGCATTTCCATCCGAGTTCGTGATGAATCCAGAGATTCACAGACCCGGCCGGCGGGCGGGGGATGGCCTGAAGTTGCCTGATCTCCTCCGGGAAGATAGCCGCGGCCGCAGCCGCAGAGGCAACCGCCCGCCGGGATGCGACGACCCGGTAAAGGTGAGCAGTACCCTGCTTCGACCAGGCGATCAGGTTGATGGGGAGCGATGGGTCAGCGACCCGGACGACGAGTGGAAAGCCCCGCTTCCGCAGAATGATCCGCGCCTCGAACTCATACGTGCGCGGACCATGTTGATTCTTTGTGCGGACCGGGACTTCGGGTTCATTCGCTATCATCCTCATCCGGCTCCTGGTAAGAGGGATGGGCCTGACAGCTGAGGTTGGAACAGGTTTCCGGCGAGGAACACACGAGTTTCAACCATTTACCGTCTATCCGGGTGGAAAGATGGGGGCATTTCTTCTTTGCCGCCATTAGAAGTCCCACCCATGTGCTGCGGACGAGAGATTAATAACCCCAAATAGCAAGATAATGTCAAGCTCCCTCTGACAGCCGAAACTTGGGAAGGTTAGTCTGGTTCGGGGGGAGCCCGCTATTCTGCACATGATAGTTCCTCGTCAACGATTGTGATCAGTCCCTGTTCTTTTAGAAAATCACCGAGACCGTAAAAACCGGTATGGTGTTCATAGGCCTCAATAGCCCTGCGCCTTGTGCGTAATATTGTATTTTGCAAAGTATCACCTGTATACAAGCCGTTTATCAAAATTGGATGAAGATAATAATCGGCTGCATACACCTGTGATGAGGAAACGAGTGGTTAAAAAAGTTTAGTGCGGGGGCTGAAAGTGATCCGTCTGCTCTCGTCCAACCTTATCAAAATATTTCATAAGTGATGTAAAATTCTTCTTGATGAACTGTCGCAGGTTCTCTTCTTCGGCGATTGCCTCAGGTGTAAGGGGTTCCATGCACTCGCGGCAGTAATCTTCTCCCGGAGGATTGACCTGGTAACAATTCGGGCAGATGACTGGTTTTAATTGGTGACGGGATTTGCTCTTTTCGGAATCCAGTCCATATAAGCGGGAGATTTCCGAATCAATGTCGCTTCCGGTCAGATGGGCATAGGTCCGCAGCATCTCCGTTCCAATCGTCCCCCACATCATCATCTTAAGAGAGCTTTCCCTCATGCCTTCCTGGAGCAGGTGCGTGATGCGGGAATGGCGGAATAAATGTGGTGTGATCCGCTTGGCGATCCCGGCCTCTTTTGCTGTCCGCCTGATCATTTTAGATACAGCCGCATAGGACAGAGGTTTTCCATTGTTTCCGACGAACACAAAGGAGTCAGGGGTAATAGGGCCCGGATAATTGGATCTCCATTCTGCGAGATAAGGCTTTGACATGATAAGCCGGATATACCGCGGCATGCCTGTTTTAAAATCCAGATTGATCGCTATTCCTTTCGAATCAACTTTGAGATCGTCCCAGCGGAGTTGTCCTATTTCCCCGATCCGAAAGCCGCCTTCGTAGAGGGTAAAAATCAACGCCCGGTTTCTTGAATTATGACATGCTTTAACCATGTCCTGCACTTCCTGGGGCGTCAGCAGGTCGCTGGCTTTCTTTGTCATCATATCCTGTGAAGGTGTACGGATCTTCTTCACCTTTTTTTCCGGAACGCTGGTGTATTCATTTTCAATCATCCAGAGAAGGAACTGCTTGAGGATTCGAATATAATCATGCTGCGTATTCTGCTTAAACGGTCTCCCCCACTGATTAGTCCCGGACCGCAGGGCTTCCATTCCAGCGTAAATGTCTGCCATTGTGAGATCGGCAAAAGGAGGCAAAAAATGACGCCAGCCAATGAGCGTATAGGCGATTTTGTTGGCCCGGCCGATACTTATCCCCATTGAGCCCCGGCGTTCGGCAATGAACTCTCTGATTAACGCCTCATCTTGACGATTTATCCGGCCGGTGGCGAGGGCCTGCTTGATCGATGAATCACAGTATTCTGATTTGACGCATTCAAAATGCTCCCTCTGACTGATCACTTGGGAAGGTGTCATAATGAAAAGTCGGATGAGAGGGTATAAAAAGGAGGGGGGAGGAATTGAACTTTCTGTCCCAGAGCCTTTGGGGGGAATCGAACCCCCGACCTACACCTTACCAAGGTGTCGCTCTACCGACTGAGCCACAAAGGCACGATGTGAGAACAATAGTCGACGTGAACCGTTTAAAAGATTGCGGAAAAAGACTCCCCGGAGCCCCGTGAAAAGGTTCTGGAGGTCGGAAAAAGGGCACCAGCCTCCTCCCCATCGCATGTCATTCCTGCAACCGGTCGAGTGCCCGGATACTCTCGTCCGTTCCTTCGAGCGTCGCTACCTCGATCACGGGCACTGCATTGTCCCTCCTGATGGCACGTAGCACGGGAAGGAAATCGATAGTGCCCCGGCCGACCGGGAGGTGCGAGTCCTCGCTCCCGTCGTTGTCGTGGATGTGAACGTGCGAGATGCTCGCCTCGAGGAACCCGGGGAGGCAATGGTTGAGATGGGCATGCCCCACGTCGAGGGCAAGACCGACACCATCGATGATCCCGAGTTCCGAGGGGTCACGCAGGAAGAAATAGTTCCAGTTACCCATGTTCTCGATATAGAACGTGACGCCCCCCTCTGATGCCCGTTGCGCCAGTTCGCGGATCGACCGTTCCATCTGGCGGAGGGCCGGCTCTCTCTCCTGTTCCCATGCGAAGTACCCGGGATGGATGACAACCGACGCTCCCACCTCACCGGCGACGTCGAAACAGTTCCCGATCACCTCGACGCTTGCTCTCCGGATCGGTTCGAGGAGGCTTGCGATATTCACCCCGCGGGACGGTGCGTGGAACGTATAACGGAAAGGGAAGGATTCGAGGAGATCCGTGGACTCGATGTGGTGGGGGCCGTCATCCATTATCTCCACGAGATTTGTCCTGGATGAGAGCTCCTCGAGGGCGTGGGCGAGGGGGTGCTGGTGGAGGCAGAACGTGGAGATTCCATACATACCTTCCAGTCATGCAAGGGAAACGAAATATGTTATGATGGTGACCGTCCCGGACTGCACTGCAAAACCCATGGAAGCCGGGGAATGGCGGGTCTCCCTTCACCCGGTCCTGTCTGATCCAACCGCCGGCAGAGTAAGGAGCAGGAGTCCGGGGCCACATTTCCGGAATGCTGCAGGAACGTATTCGAACCCCTCCTGACAATGGTTGACAGGGGTAAATAATCCCGTGAAAACGCCAACTCGCCCGCAAAAATGATTATTATGGTTTGTCCTTTATGTGCACGTCCATCTGGGGGAACGGTATCTCGATTCCTTCCTGTGCAAAACGGTCCGCGATCATCATGTTCAAAGCGTCCTTCGTCTCGAAGGTGAGGGAAAAGTCATTGCACCACACGACGAGCTGGAAATTGAGACTCGACGCACCGAATTCGAGGAAATACACGATGGGCCGGGGTTCGGTGAGGATGAAGGAATACTCCTTCGCCGCGTCCCTCGCAATATCGAGGAGGACCTCCCTGACCTTTTTCACGTCGGACCCATAGGCCACACTGACGGGGAGCCTGACCTTTATCCTTGGTTCGGGCATGGCGTAATTCACGACGTAGTTGTTCACGAGCTTTGAGTTCGGTATCGTGACGATCTGGTTGTCAAGCGTCCTGATCCGCGTGCTCCGGGGACCGACGTGGATCACATCCCCGTAATACTGGTCAATCTGGATGCGGTCATTCAACCGGAACGGCTTGTCGATTGCAATCAGGGCGCCGCCAAAAAAGTTCGAAAAGATATCCTGGGCTGCCAGGGCGAGTGCCAGCGTGATGATTCCTGCCCCTGCAAGGAGTGGTGTAATATCCACCTCCAGTGTGTGGAGGATGAGCAGGAATGCAACAAACCAGATGACGTATTTCGCCACGAGGAGCCCGAGGGCAACCATCCGGTCATCAAGGTCAGTTGCAGTGGCCGATGCAAGCCTGTGCCCGTACGTGCTGATGAAATTGTAGGCAAAGCTCGAGAGAGCCCAGGCCCCAAGAATGATGTATATCGCGTTGAAGTACTTGCTGTCCACGATCCATGCAAGTGCCGGGGGAATGTCCGCGACCTGGAGGGCCAGGTACAGGGTAACGAGGAACGTTGCAATGACAGCCGGTGTCCCGAGGGCTGCAATTACAATATCGTCAATTTTTGAATCTGTTTTCTCTGCTCTCTTCTGGAGCCAGCCCACGAGGAAGAAAAGGACGATGGCAACGAGAGCACCGATGATGATGACGACGAGTGCAAGGAAATTCCCGTGGAGTCCAAGAATATCGGGGATTACCGGTTGGGTCGTATTGAGGCCCGCCTCTTCTGCCATAACAGTATGATTATCAGTCCGTATACTAAATAATTCATCTTAAATGGTTTCTGTGGGAAGAGAAATAGCCGGGAAACTGAAGGAACTGGTCGACCGTGACCTCTCGTTCATGCATATCTGCGGCACGCACGAGGCAGCCATATCGCGTGCCGGGCTCCGCAGGGTGCTCCCGCAACAGATGAAGATTGTCATGGGACCAGGGTGCCCGGTCTGCATCACTCCGCAGGGGGAGATCGATGCCGCCCTCGAGCTTGCCGGGAGGGGCTTTGCGATAGCCACGTACGGAGACCTCCTCCGCGTTCCGGGGAGCAGGGGGTCCCTCGAATCCTCGGGTGGCGATGTGCACGTGGTCCAGGGCGTGCACAGGGCTGTCGAGATTGCAAAACAAACCGACAAGGAAGTTGTCTTCATCTCCGTCGGGTTCGAGACCACGGCACCCACCGTTGCGGCAACGATCCTTTCCGAACCGCCAGAGAACTTCAGCATTCTCTCCTGTCACCGCCTCGTTCCCCCTGCCATGAAATGGCTCCTCGAACAGGGCGAGGCCAATCTCCAGGGATTCCTCCTTCCGGGGCACGTATGCACGGTTGCCGGGTATAAGGAATACGAGCAGTTCCCTGTCCCGCAGGTCGTTGCAGGGTTTGAACCGGAAGACATCCTCCTTGGTCTCCTCATGCTGGTCGAACAGGTCAGGAAGGGGGAAGCCCGCGTGGAGAATGCCTATCCGCGGGCGGTGACGAGGGAGGGAAACGTCAGGGCCCAACAGCTGATGTACGAGGTCTTCGAACCCACGGACGTGGAATGGAGAGGTTTTCCTGTCATTCCCCGGTCAGGCTTGAAACTCAGGAAAAAATTCGAGGAGTACGATGCCCAGAAAAAGTTCGACATAGGCTTCCGCCCCGTGACGAAGCATACCGCGTGCCTCTGCGACAGGGTCCTGCGGGGGCTGGTCTCGCCAACGGACTGCCGCCTTTTCGGTACCGCATGCACCCCGCGGACACCCGTCGGGCCCTGCATGGTCAGCCACGAAGGGGCCTGCCGGATATGGTTCACGTACCGCTCGCGGGAGGAATAAAGACCCCGCTCTTCCTGCTCCGGGACCAGCGAAGCCGGTCGCAAGGCGGGAAGCGGTTTTCTCCCTTTCTCCCTGAAAACCTATTTACCCAAGAAGGCGCCAATTATTACAGTCCAGCCCCGGTAGGGTAGTGGATATCCTGGGAGCCTCCGGAGCTTCCGACCCGGGTTCAAATCCCGGCTGGGGCGTCACCCATTCACCTTTTTAACAAGATCCTTTTCCCTCCCCGGAACTTCAGAGCCGGGTTTTCTGCATCGTCTCCGCGTGACCTGCAGGATGCGGGCCGGTCCCCGCAGGAGACGCTTTCTTAAACCCTGAACGCCAACCACACAAGGGAATACAGGCGGATCGTTGGCGTAACCATGCAGGAAATTCCCCGCATTCCCGGATTGTACAGGACATTCCTTGAAAAAACCCTCGATTCAATAGAACGGATGGACAGCGAAACCGGCACACTGTCGAGGCTCATCGATGAGGCTCACGCCGTGCACATTTTCGGTTTCGGGAGGAGCGGGACTGCGGCACTTGCCATGGCAATCCGGCTGCGCCATTTCCTCGCACCGGAACGACAGGTCTTCTGGCTTGGTGACGGGGTCAGGGATCCCATCCGGAAAGATGACCTCGTGATTCTCTTCTCGGGCTCGGGAACAAGGGAAGAGGTCCTCCACTTCCTCCGGAAAGCAGAAGGAACAGGAGCTCATTGTGTTGCTGTGACGGGCTCTCCCGGATCGGCTCTTGCACGGGGCGCCCGGCTCACAATCGTGCTCCCGTCCATCGGGAGCGAGGTGTGTTACGGCGGAGGTGATTTCGAGCTTGCCGCATGGACTTTCCAGGAGGTCTTCCTGACCATGTACGGCCGATCACGTGCTGTCCCGGACGGGAAGATAACCTTCAACCATGTCTGATCATGCAGGTTCTCATCCATACCGGGAAAAGAAACACGCCCCCCATTCAAGCTTCTCTCCGGGTTTCAAGGCCTTAAGGTGCGGGTCTGCGTGATCCTCGCAGACCTTCGACGCACAGCAGCCCATCACCTGTATCCCGATTGCCACCCTGCCGCATACATCGCATTTTTCCGTGGTTTCAACCATTTTTATCCTCTCTCCTGTCCCCTTTCTCCCGGGCAGCAATCAAGCCGCGGGGTGCGGGGAGATGCCTGCCAGGGGTGAGAAGTGGCACCTGCATAATCTTTATTATTCTGGCATGCGATATGTGGCATGCTAGACAGGTGACCATGATTTCTCACGTGGTCGCCTATTTATTGTCTGGCACCCTCCATGTGGACGGTTTTGCAGCCCTCCACGCCTTGAATGGCCTGGTCATCCGGTATCAACTCCCCAAACGACCGCACCGGGTACCTCGCGGTCGATACCAGGATGACCTCTGGCTTTTCCCATCGCTTCTCCGGCTGAACGTGTTTTTCCGTACCCCGATGTTTCCAGCCGTTTGCCCCGCAAAAATGCAAGGCATGAACACACGCTCTTTTTGAAAAAGATCTTTCCCGTGGATATTGTGGCCGGCCGGACCCTTTCTCACTCATGGAAATGCATTTCCGGCGCCCCATTTCACGTAAAAGAATCTTTGGGAGATTTTTCCATTTCATCCTCCCATGAAAAAATGGCGGGGTCGAGGGACCCGATGATGGAGAGGACAAGGATGCACGTAAACTGCATGACGAGTGCCTGGAACGCAAGTGCAGCAATCCTGTCCCACAATCCCATTCCCATCATCAGGAGACCGGCAAGGGGATAGCAGGCACCCAGTCCCAGGGCCGCCCCCGGCATCCACCTCTTTTCCCGCCGGAGGAACCCTGCCAAAAGCCCGGTCAGGATTCCTCCAAGGGCATAGAGGGGGACGAACACAGGAGGTTCCTGGCCCGTTATCCCCGCAGAAAGCCCGACGAGTCCACCGCCGACGGGACCGGCCAGGACTCCCCCGCAGACAACGAGGATGTCCCTTGGATCGAAGACCGGTGCCGACCCTATGGTGAGCTGGAGGGAGAGATACCCTGCAATGAACGAACCCGCCCCGAGGGAGAGGATTACGCCTGCTTTCCGGGCCAGTCGGATCCGGCCTGTGTCATCCATTTCTCTTATTCGTTCGGACTGTCCTCCCTAAAAGGTTGCCGGAAAATCCGTCGGTGGCAAGGAAAATGCAGACAGGTTTTCAATAACCCATATGGTGCAGGAAGGCAACCATGATAGGAGAGGAGTGTTCCCATGCAGGTCCCCGACAGGCTCGTGACAGAAAGGCTTCACCTGCGGCATTTTACCGCAGCCGATGCCCCCTTCGTCGTGGATCTCGTTTCCGACCCGGCGATTGCTGCGGGAGTCCTTGAACTGCCGTTCCCCTATACCCTTGCCGATGCGCTGGAATGGATCTGCCAGCTGGAAGAGGGGAGGGAGCGCGGCACGGAATATGCGTTTGCCGTCAGCGAACGGGAACGGGGGACTCTCGCGGGTGCTGCATCCCTCCGGATCAACAGCGAGCATTCCCATGCAGAACTCGGGTACTGGATTGGCAGGGATTTCAGGGGGAAGGGGTATGCCAGGGAAGCCGCATCCGCACTCCTTGAATTCGGGTTCTTCGGCCTTGGACTCCACAGGATTTATGCCCGTCATCTGGCGTGGAACACTGCCTCGGCCCGGGTCCTCACCGGTATCGGCCTCACACACGAGGGAACGATGCGGGGCCATGCCCTGAAATGGGGATCGTTCCACGATATCGAGGTTTATGGGATATGCATCGATGAATACTACAGAAAGCATGCTGCAGGGAAGAAGAAGCGTGGTGTCGGACCGAAAGGGGGGTCATGAATGCGGGAGAGGCTTCCCGTCCTGATATCGGTCCCCCATGGGGGAACCCTCGTCCCCGTCAGGATCAGGGACAGGGTGTGCCTCGATGACCGGGCACTCTCCTATTACAGCGATCCGGCAACGCAGGATCTGTATGACATGCGGGGGATCGCCGCTGCCTTCCTGCAATCGGACGTATCCAGGGTAATAATAGACCTCAACAGGCCGCCCTACCACCTTCCGCCGAAATACCCCGACGGCGTCGTCAAGACAAAGACGTCGCTTGGTCACCCGGTCTGGAAGGAGGATCGCATGCCGGACCTCGCATGTATCCACAAGCTCCTCCTTGGGGACTATTTTCCCTACCATGCCAAAGCAGACAGGTTCCTCCTCTCCGGAAAGGTCTCGGTTGCTCTCGACTGCCACGCGATGGTGCCTTTCGGGCTTCCGGGACAGCCTGATGCGGGAAAAAAGCGTCCCCTTTTCTGCCTCTCCAACAACGGTGACGATGAGGGGCATGCACGGCCGGGGACTCTCCCGACCTGCCCGGCAGATTGGATCCAGAGCCTCCGCGACGCGATCCGGGATCACTTTGCCGGAGAGGGGAGCATCTGGATCAACCACCCGTTCCACGGTGGCTTCATCATGAATGCGCATTACTGGCACGCGGGAATCCCGTGGATCCAGATCGAGATGAACAGGTCTCTCTATGAGGAGGATGGATCGAGCCCGGAGACAGGGTCTTTGACCGACGCCGGCAAAGTGAAGGAACTGAACCGGGTCTTTCGCGGGATCATCCATGAATGGACCCGTGTCATCGGGGTAAGGTAAAATCCGGGATCGATGATACCACGGGCTTCCTTTTGCCTCTCCCTTCCCGGCAACCTACCCGCTTTGGTCGGGTTGATTGAACCACCCGGATCGATGGTCAAAGCCCGGAGTGGAATCAGGGAGAGATGAAACCCTCTCAATATATGAAAAAAGCGGATTTCTATTATTCTCTGTCGGGGAGAGGGACTTCCCAATCCTTCTCCCGGGAGAGAGGAGATGCGGATTACTCATCCAAGGAGGCTTTCGGTACTGCGGGCAAGGGTTACCCTGCCGGCCAGCGGAACACGGATACCTGCCCGGCGGGAGAGAACGCCAAAAAGACCACGGTACTGAACGTGAACTGATTTGAAAATGATACCGGATCGTGATCGGGACACAGGTACACAGAATGAACATGGCTGAGCCATTCCACGGTTCACACCCATGACTGACCCGTGCGGCCGGCCACGAAAAAGAGAAAATAAAGACGATTTTTTCCTGGGAAAAAAGCCATTAGCCCCCTCTTTTTTTGCATACCTGAAAATCACATGATACACCTTTCAATCTGCGATTCCAAACAAAATCATTGGCCTAGTGTCAAAGTACGCTTTAAAAAACACCTAAATCGAAAAATACGCAATAATAAATCGTAAAATTGATTGTACTCGGAGGGGAATACATATTTGGTGAACACATGAATTCCCCCTTGATAGTAGATCGTAAGGACCCAAAATGGTT
>JASEES010000032.1 GCA_030019395.1 Methanolinea sp.
TCCATTGTTCCTTTCCTAACGAAAGGTTAGTGGTGGATCTTACACAATTACCTAACCTTTATCTGGAACAGGAGCGACATGTATGTGCGATATTTCTTGTGCGATAGTAGTCTAGCGGCAGGACAGGGGCTTCCCAAGCCTCTAACCCGGGTTCGATCCCCGGCTATCGCATTCCTGCAATGGATGACCAGGATAGAGATCTCTTTGCCCTCCGCATCATAGCCGAGAACGAGAAAGGCGTTCTCCGCGATATCGCTACTGTTGTCGCCGGGCATAACGCGAATATCCTCATGATCCACCAGGAGATCTTCGATTCCGGACCATGGAACGGGATGGCGGAGCTCTACATGGAATACGACGGGTGTCCCGACACCGGCGAAATGGTCCGGCACCTGCTTGCCCTCCCCTCCGTCAGGGAAGCAAAAGTCGTCGAACCCTTCAGCCACATATTCGGCACGCGTGTCATCATCATCGGAGGGGGGGCCCAGGTTGCCCAGGTTGCGCTCGGGGCGGTCAACGAGGCAGACCGCCACAACATCCGGGGCGAACGCATATCGGTGGACACGATCCCCCTCGTCGGTGAAAAGACCGTTGCCCAGGCAGTCGACGCGGTAGCACGGCTTCCCCGGGCCGCAATCCTCGTGCTCGCAGGGTCCCTGATGGGGGGAGAGATATCCCGGGCGGTGGACAGGGTGCGGGAGGCAGGAATACCGGTCATTGCCCTCAAGATGGCAGGCAGCGTCCCCCGGCACGCGGACATGGTCGTCACCGACCCGATCCAGGCCGGTGTCTTTGCCGTGATGCACGTCAGCAGCAAGGCCGTTTTTGATATCAACAGGGTCAGGGGAAAGGAATTCTAGAGATGAGCAGGCTGGAAGCGGCCGCCCGGATCATCAGGCAGGACGGCCTCGTTGTCTACCCGACGGATACCATCTACGGTCTTGGTGCCGACGCTTTTTCCGACGAGGCGATCCGGAAGGTCTTCGATGCAAAGAGGAGGCCCTTTTCCCAGCCCATCTCCGTTGCAGTGAACGATATCGAGATGGTCTTCGGGATCGGGTACGTCGACGAGACGGCTCTCGAGTTCATCGGGAGGTTCCTGCCGGGACCGGTCACGGTGGTCATTCCGGCACGGAACTCCGTGCCTGAATCCCTGACGGGCGGCATGGGCATGATCGGCATCCGCATTCCCAACCACCCGGTGGCGCTGGAACTCATTGCCCTCGTCGATACGCCGATCACCGCGACGAGTGCGAACATCCATGGCGCACGCGACCCTGTTACCCCGGACGAGTGTCACGTCCCCCACGATATCCTCCTCGATGCTGGGAGGCTGCCCGGGACACCGAGCACCGTCGTCGACCTGGCCAGCCGCAGGATCCTCCGCCGGGGCGCAATGGAGGCAGAGGTCGCCGCATTCCTCCGGGAACTGGGTGGGGAATGAAGGTGCAAAAACCCATCAGGCTGCGTGACTTCATCGAGGATGGGGACGGCTGGCTCTACGCCGTCTCGACGTACGATAACAGCGAGAGAGCAGGCTGTACCCTGCGTTACGTCCCCGACGAGGAAGGCGACCGGGTCACGGGGGACGGGAGGCGGTACCGGAAGGTCGATTTCGACGAGGCTTTCTTCCTGGTCGCCCACAAAAAGCCGGCATACCGGGACGTATTCCACCGCGTTCCCCTCTCCGATATCCGCAGGGTGTTAAAGCCGGAAGAGGAGATCGATCGCATCGCGGCGCGGGACGCAAGGGTCAGGAGGCTTTTATCCCTCTTTTCCCTCCCCCCGGGGAGCATCGGGTGCACGGGGTCATTTCTCTGCGGCCTCGAGAACGAGGCATCGGACATCGACCTCGTTGTGTACGGCGATTACTGGTTCCGGGCGGTGGAGATACTCCGGGATGCAACCGGGAACGGTTTGCTCGAGCCCATCGACGAGGCGATGTGGAGGAGGATATACGAGAAGAGGAAGCCGGAACTTGGATTCGACGAGTTCCTCATCCACGAAAAAAGGAAATGGAACAGGGGAAAGATCGGCACCACCTACTTTGACATTCTCTATACCCGGTCCTACGCGGATGCACTCTGTGTTCCCCATGCAAAGGGCCGCGTCCTTGGAAGGGGGACGATCGAGGCCACGGTCACCGATGCCCGGTTCTCCCACGACAGCCCTGCGGTCTATCGCGTTGACCACGGGGAGGTCTCATCCGTTCTCTCCTTCACCCACACGTACAGCGGGCAGGCACGCGAGGGAGAGGTCATCGAAGCTCGGGGGGTCCTCGAAGAACACGGGGGAGACGTGTGGCTCATCGTGGGAACCTCCCGCGAGGCAAAGGGCGAGTTCATCCGGTCCCTCACTCTCCTCGGACAGGATTAGGAAGTCCCTGTTCTCCGGGCCGGCATCCTTTGAAACCTAACTCACTCCATCCTCTCCCGGCAGGTCGCCAGCCTTTCCCCTGCCGACTCACCCGGTACTGCTCAAGGCAGAAAACACCCCGGAATTTCTGCCTGCCTGGGACGAAGAAGAAGGAGGTTCCTTTTCAGAGGATGTCGGAGAGTCTCTTTCCCATGGGAAAACAGGCGGGATGCGAGGGGCATGACCTGCACCGCGGTCCCGGTACCCGTGCCGGTTCTTTGCCGGAAAAGACCTCGCGGGCACTCCGGAGGGCCTGCAGGAAACGCCGCTTGTCGATCGGGTGCGGAAAATAGGTCCGCGGGACACCGGACGGGATGTACTCGACCGAGCCGCAGGATGCGTCGATCCCCGCCGCATCGGAGAGGAGGAGCATGTATCCAAAGACACGCAGCCTGTCGGATCCTGCAACTCCCGCGGGGGGAGCCGGGCGTGCCCGGACGATGGCAAACGGGGGATCCGAATCGAAGAGCTTGTCGATATTCCCGTAGAGACCGTACCTGTCCGAGTGGAACGGGACATCGGATTCGCGGGGACGGGTCCAGGGACCGCCTTCGGTGCAACGGGCAATGCAGGTTTCAAGGAACGTGCGCATGCGGGGGTCCATCCCGGGATCGATGGCAAGGACCTCGTCCCAGAGGGTCCCGGCATCGAGCGGCTCCCCGAGGTGGGATGCTATCTGCCTGCAAATCGTGTATTCTGATCCCTGGGTCCGGGCAATTCCCGATCGTCTCTCGAGATAGAGCCTCATCGGGCAAAAAGACGCGGTGATCACGGCCGAGACAGGGACCGGGACGAGCCCGCCGCCTCCCCCGCCGGCCATCACGCGTCCCCCGTGTCTTTCGGTATCCCGCCGTAACGGCAGCGGGTGGCGTATATTCTTTGCAGGGAACCTGCAGGACGGGTATTTTCGTCACCGGGCAGGAAAGTGTTTTTCCTTTCCGTGCTGAACAGTATAACCATGACGTCCCACGAGATTGCCGTCAATATCCCCAACACTCTGGACCCTGTATACAGCAATATGATCCAGATTGCTTATAAGGAAGATGAATTCACCTTCGTTTTTCTCCACCAGATCCCGGGTGTGAACCAGGCCAGGGCAAAAGCCATCGTGAGTATCACACCCCAGCACGCAAAGACCCTCCTTGCGGTCTTCTCCAAGACCATGGCCGATTACGAGGCGAAGTTCGGGAAGGTCGAGTCGAGTGGCGGGAAGCAGGAAGGAGAGAGCGTCACAACGATCCGCGGGTACTCCTAAAAAGGATTCCGGCAGTCATCGGGCCTTTGCCCGCCACATCCGCGGGTCCGGGGATAGCCGCGGGGAGCCGGGCACCAATGGCCTTGAAAAGCAAAGACCATGCCCCACCTGTCCGAACTTTCATATTTCAGCACGTCGACATTAATGGGTATCGTGCCGCCATGGCTTAGCGGTATAGCGGCTGATTCGTAATCAGCAGGTCGGGGGTTCAAGTCCCCCTGGCGGCTCTGGGACAAGAAGTTCAAATCCTCCCCCCTCCTTTTTATACCCACTCATCCGACTTTTCATTGAGGATTTCGAAACACCCCCTCAAACCATAAAAGCTTTATTTTAGCTGATCGGAGTATTCTCAATGACCTTTGAGACGTTTGGATTAAATGAGGCGTATAAAAGGGTACAAAAGGTAGGAGACCGTCTATCTGTAAAGAAAACCCTGGCAGTGGGATTCATCACACATGCATATACAATAGCATCGATTAGACTTATGTCACGGAAACGTCAACTAAAGTATGGTATTACGGAAATGCCCCCTATTGAAGTACACCGGAATGTTGAGAAAACCTTCATAAAAAGAACACAACGGAAGGGTATTCCAGTCCATGAGAAGGAGGAGGGTTCCCATGCTCAAAAACTCTCTGGTATTCTCAAGATAAAAGATCCACGAATTATCGAAGAGATCGCCGAAAGTGATCTCCTTGCATAGTCTTCTTCATATTCCCTCCGATACCCGGGTCATTTTTGATACAAATATCCTCGTTTACTGGGTGACCGATCATCCCCGGTTCGGGAAACATTGCACCGAGATAGTGGATCGGGTGGAGAAAGGAGAGATCCAGGGAGTAATCCCGGCAATCATTCTCAATGAACTCCTCCACCGTATCATGATTGCAGAGACGATTGAGACGGGATACGCACGTAATTTTCAGGATGCAGTCAAGATACTGAAAGATGATCCTTCGATTATCAAGGAAATGACCATCGCAGGGACAGTGTATGACACCCTGCCGACGATAGGATTTGAGATGATCGAGGATGAAAGGGGGATCTCAAGCCTCACGTATTATTTCTCAAAGGAACTGTGCCTGATGGCAAAGGATGCGGCAATTGTGGCGTATGCACACAAATACGATATTTCTAATATCGTTACGAATGACCGCGATTTCCAGCGGGTCCAATGGCTCACCTGCTGGAGTCCGTGAAAAGAGAAGAGAATCATCCATCCCCCCCACAAACACCGCAGCCTTCCTCACCCGTCCCTCTCGCACATCCATCACCCTGCTCACTGGTGCCGTATACAGGAACGGAGCAATGGCAAAGTTCATCGCCCTGCCCAAGGCCGATCGCTTCGCCGCCCTCACCTAAGAACCATTTGACAGCAGCAGTGCCGGCACAGTCTCACCGTCCAGTACTTTAACAACATCGATTAAGGGAGACTAACCGCAGGACGTCCATCGGGGAGTAGCGATCTTCTTTGTGGGGATCTTCTGCCTTTATCCGGTTACTGCCGGTATAGAGAGACGCAATGACCCTTACCTCCCCCATGGGATGCACGTGCAGGACCATGGTTCCGGAACCTTTCCCATACAGCTGACTTATTCCCTGCCAGCCCCGATGCGATCATGATGATACGCGGGGGAGGGGGGGGTTAACCGGGTCCGGATCTCTGTGAAGACCAAAATCCTTCTCGTATTCCTGCTTCTCTCGGTCAGTGCACTGGGTGTCACCGGCATCGTGGCCTTAGTCCATATCGGCGATGTCAGCAGGTTACGCGGTGGAGAGCAGCAGCGCTCCCGGTGACCCGACCGTCGGGTACAGCACTGCGGCCCTGGAGAAGGATGCCCGGGAATCCCTGCTGCGACTGGCCCGGGACACCGATCCCGTGACCTCCCTCCGGGAAGCCAACCGATCGATATTCCTTGATTCAAAGACGAGCATGTTTGTTACCCTCTTTTACGCCATCCTCGATCCTCAGAAAAGGCGGCTCACTTTCGTGAATGCCGGCCATAACCCGCCACTCTTGTTCTCATCCGGGAGCCCGGGCGTGTCCCTCCTGAATGAAAACGGAATAGCTCCGGGGATGATAGACGAGGTCGATCGCGAACCCGTGGAGGTTACCCTTTCCCCGGGAGACGTGGTGGTGCTGTATAGTAACGGAGGCTGCCAACGAACACGACGAGGAATACGGCATCGGGCGGCTCTCTGTCCTCGTGGAGGCATCGAAAGGGCTTCCGGCAAAGGAGATTATCAGCGCGATCGTGCAGGATGTCAAGGTTTTCACCGGCAAAAGACCGCAGTCCGATGATATAACCCTCATGGTGCTGAAAGTGACCTGAATGGTTTTTTTTTCGCGTTCTTTTGGCCGGGATATCCCTGATATGTATCATAGGTTCATGCTGATTCAAGGGGAAACATTCCCAAACCACATAATCGGTGCATAGAATGAGGTCTGGTACGGTTCATTCACGGTTCGTTTCCGAACTTGACAGTTTTTACCTGGTCACGCTCCTGAACGTTGTCTTTGCGGCACTGGCAGTTGCTTTGGGAATCCAGTACATTGTATTGTCAATAACCGACCTGGCAGGCGGGCAACCCGTTTCGCTGGTGCGGGTGGCAACTGCTGCGGTCTCCATGGTCGCGTTCGGCCTCGGGATTTCCTGGATCACAGCGGGCGCACGGATCATGGGCGGACTCACCAGTATCCGGAGAGCGTGTCTCTCCAAAGAGGGCCCCGTTCCGGCGGAAATCACGACCAGCGGGATAATCAGGATGATCGCCCATTACCGCGCGAATAAAAAGACCATCAGGACGATGATCCTTGTCTGTACCATCGGGGGGTTCTGCTTCCTTGCCCTGGGGATCATCAGCAGTGTAGAGTTCTTTTCCATGGGACTCCTGTCCGGCACGATCACACTGAATACTTACTCCGTTCTCCCTGCAGCGCTCTTCAGCCTCGGAATTGCAATCGTGAGCCTCGTGAGTTCGTATTATTTTATGAAATTTTCGAAAGCATGGGATCTGAGGGAAGATACATTGTCCCGGTCTGAACCGGAACTGGCAGAGGCATTGGAGCGTGATCCCCGGTGAGTTCCGAGCGGCGGACCCCGTACGAGATATACTGGGAAATCCTCGTTTTCTGCAGGATTCCACGGTCGTTTACCGCGATTATCCACCGGTGTAACCTCAATTCGAAGACGGGGCAGGATTACATCAGGTTTCTTTCGAAGAAAGGATACCTTTCCCCGTATGCCGACGGGGAAAAGTCCATGTACGTGACAACGGACCGTGCTTCCGAGTATACAACCCTCTTTGCGAAGTTGTATCAGGCGCTTTTCGATACGGGACCCGGTTTTGGGCTCTAGGAGTTCACGACAGAAACCCGGCTGTACCCGCACGATCGCTATCCCCGGGATGGGATTATTTAAAAGTGAGCACCGGGAACAGTCATTCAGTATGATATAAGACAAAGGGAACGGGATGGTGCAATCCAGCCGCATATCATGTCCCTTTATCGTGCACGGGGAGAAACGAACCGGCATGCATGAGCTTCTCTCTGCGTGGACAGATCGGAAAGGGCTGGCCCTGATCGGAGCAACGGCGCTTCTCTATGTTCTTGTCCTGGTACCTTTCAACCAGCTTGCCCTGACCTTTGCCGGGATCTCCATCCGGCCGGCCGCAGCGCTTCCCGTCGTTCTTGGAATTCTCTTTGGTCCTGCTGCCGCATGGGGTTGTGGCATCGGGAACGTTGCCGGTGATCTTTCCGGTTCCTGGTCCCCGATGAGCGTCTTTGGGTTTCTGGTCAACTTCCTGTTACCCTACCTTTCCTACCTGTTCTGGCACAGGCTCGTAAAAGGCCGCGTGGCCCGGGTGAATTTTCGGACGGTTGGCTCTTACCTGCTGGTCGCGTTCGTTGTCACCCTTGCATGCATGGGCCTCCTCGCCGCGTGCGGGACAATCTTCTTCGGGCGCCCGTTCTGGAGCAAATTCATCAGCTATTTCGGGAACAACATATTCTGGGCAGTGACTGCCGGGACCGTCCTTTTCTGGTTGTCCATCGGGCCGGCAGTCAGGAAGGGACTTGTATACGGAAAGGAATGGACGGAAAAAAGCACGACCGCAGTGCCGTGATGGGCGGACAAGGTTCCCGGGTAACCGCGGGGACCCTGCCCGTCTCGTCCTGACCGGTTATCTGCCCTCTCGCGGATGGACGACGAGGGAAAACGTCGTCCCTCCTGACCGGTCCAGCTCGATGGTGCCGTTCAGCTGGGTGACGAGGGAGTGGACGAGGCGAAGGCCAAGGGAATCGGGGTTCTTCCAGTCCACTGTCTGCGGGATGCCCACACCGTTATCCCTGACGATGAACCGGTAGGAATGGTCATCCTCCCTGCTTCCCAGGATATGGATCTCCCCTTTCCTCCCTTCCGGGAATGCATACTTGAGGCTGTTTGAGACGAGCTCGGTCATGATGAGCCCGAGGGGAATCGCCATGTCGATTTCGATCGGGAGATCCTCCATCGAGATAACAGGGGAGACCCGGCGGGTATCGACCCCGTAGAACCGGAAGAGGCTTGAGACGAGGAACGTGACGTAGTCCCTGAACGTGATGCTGGATATCTCCTCGGAACAGTACAGGCGTTCATGGACGAGGGCCATCGCCCTGATACGGTTCTGGCTCTCGCGGATAGCTGCAAGGGTTTTTTCATCCGTGATGTACCGTGCCTGGAGGTTTAAGAGGGAAATGATGATCTGGAGGTTGTTCTTGACCCTGTGGTGAACTTCGCGGAGCAGGATCTCGCGGTCCTTCAAGGCTTTCGTCAGTTGTGCCGTCCTTTCATGCACCCTCTGTTCGAGGACCCTGTTGAGGGATACGAGTTCTTCTTCGATGCGTTTCCGGTCGGTGATGTCAGAAAACATCGAAAAGGAACCGCGGAAAGCCCCGTTGCAATCGAACACGGGGGTTACGGACGCGAAAGTACAGAGCAGGCTCCCGTCTTTGCGCCGGAATTTCCGCTCGAAATGGTCGGTGATTCCCTGCTGCTGCCTCTCCATCCGGAATATCGCGTCGGGGATCTCCTGCCTGTCGATGAATGCCGCAAAGGGCTTTCCGATCATCTCCTCACGGGAATACCCCAGTAACTCCGTCATCCTCCTGTTTGCATAGGTGATCCGAAAGTCACTGTCCAGTTCCCATATCCCTTCTGCAGCGGTCTCGACAATCGTGCGGAACCTCTCCTCGCTCTCCCGCAGTGCGATCTCGGTCTTCTTGAGCTCGGTCACATCCCGTATGGACTCGATTGCACCTGTCAGCCGGCACCGGGTATCGTAGAGGGGGGTTGCCTTTGCCCACAGGATGGCCTCCCTGTCTTTCACTTTCACTCCTACAACTTCGGCAGTCAGAAACCGCCCCTCTCTGCGGACGAAGGTATATTTTTGTTCGATACCGGCATCCGGCCGGAGTGCAAGGTCTATGAGGATTGGCCTTCGCTGCCCGTAGAAAGGAATGGCATACGCGTGGTCTCCTCTCCCGATCATCTCAGATTCCGGAACCCCGGTCATCTCTTCGATGGCCTTGTTCCAGGCAATCACTCTGCCTTCGGTATCGATCGCAAACGTTGCGTCAGGGAGGAACTGGATGATCTGCCGGAGGCGTTCCTCGCTCTCGATGCGTTCGCGCTCGGCCCTGTATAATCTCACCGCACGGGTGATCTTCTGTGCAAGGTCCGCGTACTGGACTTTGGGATCGCCTGTCTTCTGGACGTAGAAGTCCACGCCGTTTTCATAAGCCTGGATGACCACGTCCTCCCGTCCTCTTCCCGTAAAAATGATGAACGGGATATCGTTTCCTGATGCACGAATTTTCTTGAGAACCTCGATCCCATCCGTTTCCTCCATGTGGTAGTCGCACACGATCGCGTCATAGACCTTGTGCTTCAGTTTTTCGAAGGCATCGGGTGCTGACCGGGCAGTATCGACCGCAAATGCACCCGACCGTTCGAGCGTCAGTTTTGTCAGCTCGAGGAAGGGAACTTCGTCATCGATACAGAGAACCGATATCACCATGGATCTGCTCCGGATCGTGACCACCGGCCGGTCACCGGCCGGCATCAGTCACCTGACAAGTAACAATATCCCCGCCTTATTTAAAGTGTGAGGGTTGCCACGGCGGGTGTTTCCGGTTTCTTGAGTACATTTTCCTCTTTGGATCACAGGACACGGTATACTTCGGCATCACCTTTGCGGAAAACGAGCGAGACACCGTCGTACCGGGTCAGGTTCTCGAGATCCGACCCGTACTGCTTCCTCTCGGTCTCTCCTATGAAGACGTATCTCACGTTGTATTTTGCAAAAAGCGCGGACCTCTCCTCTCCCCCGGTATACATGCGGTGTACATCGGCGCATCTCTCCTCAATATCCGTCCAGTCCCTCCCCCACATGATCTCGTGGGTGCGCCATCCTATGACCGTCGGAAGCCCCGTGAATACCGGTACCCGCGACGAGTAGGTATACGCATCCCCGGGGGCTTCCAGGACAACGTCAGCGTTACCTGCCATTGCACCGAGCCGGCAGAGTGCCTCGTACTCATCCGGTTTCTGCTCCCTGAGCCATTCCGTCCCGTCGAGCGTAAGGTTCGCCGTCTTTCCCATGTATTCTGGATGGGGCATGGCAATCACCGAACAGACGGGGTGGACAGCCATGATGGCAAGCAGGACAACTGCTGCGGCGACGAGAACCCGTTTCCGGATCCGGAAAAGGAAATAGACGCATGCAATTGCCCACAGCGCCCAGGCCTGGAGATAGAACTTGAGGATCGTGTTCATGCGCTCGGCTGGCGGACCGTATGGGTCGTTGATGAAGAAAATCTCGCAGAAAAGAACGAGGAGAAGTGCGAGACCGGCGAATAACGCAGGGTATTCATTCTGGTACCATGCACGGGCAAAGAAGGGGACGGCAAAGAGTGCGAGCATTGCAAGCGGGAAATGGAGCGAGAACGAGAGTATCCCGGCAACGATGACCACACCGGCAAGGAGGATATCTTCCCGGGAAAACCTGTGCGAGTCTGCGAGGTAAAGGAGAGAGAGCCCGGCAAATCCACCGAATATCAGGAGAAAAGCGGACAGTCCCGTTTTTTGCCCGACATCAACGATGCCTATTTCCCCCTGGGAAAGGAGCACCAGGAATGCACAACACTCCAGCACGATCAGGGACAGGAACACCTTGTCCCTCGTTGCATGGTATCCTGTCAGGGCGATGAGAGAAAGGGAGACGGGGAGCGTCCATGCATTGATGCCGGCAAGAAAGCCCGTGACGAGGATTGCAGCAGAAAATGTCGAAAGAGAGAATTCCTGCGACAGCGCAAGGCACAGCCCGGCGAAGGCCAGGAAGAACGGGATCGAGATGAAGTGGGCGTGCAGGTCCCCCTGGAGGAATGTGTAGAACGGGTACAGGGTGATTGTATCGGGGATAACCCGCGCTGCCGCCGTGAAGTCGAAGGAAACGAGCCATTCGGATAACGGTCCCGGAAAAGTATAAAACTGCATGATGTCTGTTTTCCCCAGGTATGCCAGGAGCTGCACGAACCCGGCGGGAAACCCGAGGACCATGACGAGGAAGGCGGAGAGGATGCCGTAGACCCGTTTTCCTGACACGTTTATCCCGATCCCGTACGCTGCCTGCACTGCAGTCGCAAAGAACGCGGCAACGGCAAGGTTGTACCCGATTCCTGCCTTTACCCCGGAGAGCATGACGAGGGCGGCCGCGGCAAGGTGGCCGAGATAATAGTAGGGAAGGGCAGTGCCGGCAAACCAGGGATCGGGAAGGGGGAGGACACCGGCACGCAGGACAGACTGGAGAAATGCAGAATCCATGAAGTCTTCGGAGTATGCAAAGTAGATTTCGGGTTTGTGCATGAGAAAAACGGCCGCGAGGATGAATGCCGACAGGAACACCCCTTCCTGCAGGACCATGTCATGGGAAAATTTCTGGTCACGCCCGTTTCTCCGGATGAAATACACTGCCGAAATGCCGAGGACGAACAATCCAGCATACATGCCCATTGCAAGCGGGAGCAGGTGGAGGGAGGAGAGGACAAATGCAACGAGGGTGATGCACATTATCCCCAGAAGCCGGGCAATGGAATACCCCCCATCGCGGAGACGGGGAGCACAGAAACGTGCGAGGGGAAACGAAAGGATGCCGATTGCCTCGAGGACCAGCAAAAAGGCAAGGGACTCCATTCAATCAGTCCTGCCCGCACCCGGCCGGGACCAGGGGGTCAATGGGACAGGGGAATCGTCCCTCCCTTGACTGCCGGACAGAGGGGAGGGTACAGTTTTCCGGGAATCCACCGGGAGTAAACCGGGGAGAATGGGGAACCATTCCGTGTCTTGTCCATTCACCGGGCATTTTGCGCATGAACCCGCCGGTCCCTTTTTCCTTTTCTGCATACCACATTGGCGTTAAACTCTTTCGGAAGCAAAATCTTAATAATATCGTGAAAAATGTGACGCCCCGGGGGTTTTTTACCGTACATTCCGAATCGGACCGGCATTTTTCCTTCGGCTCAACCGCACAGAACTGATGAAAAGCAGGGATGTACCCTGTTGTTCACCCGCCTGACAGGGTAAAAGGAAAAACAACCTGCTCACTCCCTTTTTGCAGGCATTCCCTCCCTTTTTACCTCTGCTGACCGGTAATCCCAGCCGCAGGTGTCCGGTTTTTGCAGGGCTGTCACAATCGCGTTCACCAGGGCTTCCTTCATGAAAAGCCCCTTTTCCCGCAAAGCCTTCGCCGGGTCCCCGGATGCACCGGTGGTCGTAATCTCCGGAAAGAGCCACCATACATCGGGATACGGGGGGAGATCGGGCACGACTCCCCGCGCATGCTCCGGCTGGCAGAACGGGGGGGGAAGAAAGCAGGGGCAATCGGGAGCTCTCCCTCGCCCCCATGGCCAAGGGCATTCCAGGCTTTGAAAAATGTTTTCCGGCAGGAACAGGGAACGGAGATCTCCTTCCGACTTCCGGGAAAGGTTACCTGAATCCCGGTTAATAGAAAAACATACATTGATGAGACACACAGGTTGACATTTTCACGGGACTCCATGGCTGACTATATCTTCCTTATCCCCCTCGTGATCCTTGTCGCCCGGATCGTCGAGACAAGCCTCGAAACGATCCGGACGATTTACATCAACCGGGGCCATACGAACCTCGCCGCCGGCATCGGCGTTGTCAAGGTTGCAATATGGCTGCTTTCCACGGGACTTGTTTTTTCAAACCTCCAGAATATCCTCGGTCTCGTAGCATACGTTGCCGGGTATGCAATCGGGACCGTTATCGGGATGCAACTGGAGGACCGTATCAGTATCGGGAACGTTGTTGTCAGGGTTTTTCACCCGGGTGACCCGGCTCCCCTTATCAGGAGGTTTGGAGAGATGGGCTATGGCATCACGCGCCTGGACGGAACAGGGTACCTCTCGTCACCGGTTGCGGTGCTCTTCATGGTTGTCCCGCGGGCAAACTTAAAAGAACTCCTCTCGATCCTCGACACGGATTACCCCCGCCTCATCTACACCATCGAAGACATCAGGAAGGGGAGTGACGAGAGCCGGATCTTTCACGGAGAGAAGAAGCCCTGGTGGAAACGTTTCCTTGGCATCTGATGGGTGAAAGGGGGTGATGAGAGGATCTTAGAGATCCCGATGGCTTTTAGCCCCCTCTCCGGATCACCACTCAGATAACTTCTGTAATCGAATCTTTTCATTAAATCCGAGAGAGATGACAAGTCCGAGTAAAAGTACATTCAGACAGACGGTCTTTTTCACAGATCTCGTTGTATACTTGTGAATTCTCTTCAAACCGAACGCATTTTTCGCCGTTTTAAACACATCCTCGATAAGAGATCTCTTCTCCACAAATCGTATTTCATCACGGAGATACATCAGCAACCGGCGGGCCAGGGA
>JASEES010000033.1 GCA_030019395.1 Methanolinea sp.
TGTCGCCATCCTTCAGGGGTACCTGATCATGGGGAATGATCTTTTGGTCATTGATAAAGGTCCCTCCCCTGCTCCCGGCATCCTCGATTGTACATTCGCCTCTCCCTGTCCGGATAATTGCATGGGGCTTTTCAAGGCGCGTGACAGACCGGTACGATGGAGGAAAAGCGATGCGTGTTATGCCCCCTTCTCCCGAAATGCCTTCTTCCCTTCCCCTCCCCAGTTCAGTCCTCGGGCTTTGGAGGCAAATGGTTTTCCCGTCCCATTCACCGCCAATGACAAGGAGCATCCACCCCGCTGTTCCAAGCGCCTTCCCGACCTCCCGCCTGACACTTTCTATCCTCTGCTGAAGGGCATCCTGTCCTCTTTTATCCTGAACCGAGGCAATGACACCGAGATCCCTCTGGATCCTCTCCAGGATGCCGGGGACGGGGAGGTAATTCCAGGCAGGATGGATACCCCTGGATGTCTCCCTGCCAAGTCCCGGAACCCGCGTCACAAGTCCGGCACCGAGAAGTTTTTCCAGGTGTTTTTTTGTATTCTCGTAGGAGATCCCGGTCCTTCTCGACAGTGTCCGGGCATCCATGGCCTCCTTTTCGAGGAACCTGATGATACGCAGACGTGTGCTGTTGCCAAGGACTTCCAGGTACTCTGACAGCTCCCCGAGGAATTCGCTGTCATCTGCCGAGAGGATGGTTCCGTCACTCTCCTTCACGTTGCACCCCCCACCGGGGAACGCAGAAGTGCATGAAAGACATTTCGCGGCAGTGATTAAAGAGAATGCCTGTTTTCATCCGGGATGAGAGGTCACGGGGCCAATTCCCTCCCTTTTCCAATTCATTTTCTGCTGCCCGGATGAAACGAGAGGGCGAGTCCGTTGATGCAGTACCGTGTCCCCTCCGGTGGCGGCCCGTCGAAAAAGACATGTCCCAGATGCGCATTGCAGCGGGCACAGAGCACTTCGATCCTTTCCAACCCCAATGATGTGTCCCTCTCCATGTGCACGTTACAGGGGTCGACAGGGGCCCTGAAACTCGGCCATCCTGTCCCCGAATTGAATTTTTTCCCGCTCATGAAGAGGTCGGTGCCGCAACACGCGCAGCGGTAGACCCCCTCTGCATTGCAGCGAGTGAGGGGCGATGAAAAGGGAGGTTCTGTCCCCTTGTCACGCGTTACAGTGTATACCTCCGGTGCAAGGAGAGCCCGCCATTCTTCAGGTGACCGGCATATCCGGCTTTTTGGCTCCCGCGTCCCCGTCGCTGTGTCATACAGGATGACCGTATTATCGCAGGCACCTTCTGAAAGCATGAAAAAAGAATGGGAGTGGATCAGAGCATCTTTCTGCCAGCAAGAACGAGGGCGACACCAAGACCCGAAACGATGAGAACGGGCGATACCGGTGACCGGCCGGCCGGCACGGATGTTGTCGCGGGGAGGAGGGTCACACTCACTGTGGCAGTTGCCCCACCCGTGACCTCGACAGAGGAGACGTACTCCTGGTATCCCTCACCTGCCAGGGATACCGTGTGGCTTCCTGCCGGAAGGTCGCGTATCACGAGGGGTGTGACACCCCGGTACTGCCCGTCAACGCTGACTGCAGCACCCGCAGGCACGGATTCAACAGAAAGTGCCCCCGCCTGGATCGGAGTCAGTGTGACAGGGAACTTCACAACTTCATTCGGGGGAACATACAAAGACCCGTAATATGTCTCATACCCCTCCTTTCCGATAACAAGAGAATGGGAACCGGGTAATACGTTATAGAGGACGAGAATCCCTGATGGTGGGACCTTTCCGGCAGGACTTCCGTCCCAGGTCACCTCTGCATCCGCGGGTGTTACCATGAGGTGCACCGTCCCGTATTCGACCATGGCCTGTGCGCTCATCACAACGTAGATGTGAATAACCTGTCCTTTCTTCGGAATGGAATTGATAATGCCCGAGTAGGGTTTGTATCCTTCCTTCATGAGGGTATAATTCCGATAAAACGGCCCTGATGCGCTGACAGGCACATCGAGGATATAGTCCTGGATGGAACCGATCAGCTGGCCGTTAAGGTACACTTCCGCACCATCAACGTTGCTATGAAAGCGGTAGATCCCCTGGTCTTTCGATGCCTCCGTTGCAGAATCGGCTGATGCAGGTGCTATCAGGGCAACGACTGCACAGAGGATGAGGTATTTCAGGACTGATTTTTCCATACACTCCACCAATCAGCTATATAGAATGGGGGGAAGTATCCCTATTTAAATCTATCAGTTCGCCGGTTCCCCCAATCTTTCCCTTTTTCCTGTCATATAGCACTTTTTCAGGCCAAGGGAGGATGGAACGTGATCCCCGCTCGTTCCCGGATGCTCACTTGCGGGAGAAGAGGGGAGTGTCCCCCTGGAGAACGTTTATTTTCCGGATTAACCAGAGGTATTCCTGACCCGGAATGATGGAAGACCACGAGAGGGGTGGGATGGCGCCTGGGGGGATGATACCAGCTTTCTGCGTCTGCCCGATGTGCGGTTACCGCGTTCGAAGGCACGTAACAGTGCCCTGTTACACCATGTCCTGCCCGCGATGCGAGACACAGATGGTCCCCGGCTGATGGCGGCCCAAAGCGCATGAAATGCCAAAAGGGCATTCTGGAGAAGGGGACGGTGACAGGAGAGCAGGCGATATCCCATTCATTGCATGTCCTGCAGTTATCAAGGACGGAAAAGGAATAGGCCAGGGCCGAGACTCGAACCCGGGTCGGGGGATCCACAGTCCCCTAGGATAACCAACTACCCCACCCTGGCAGGATGTACCCTTCATTTTTGAACCCCTGCACACTTTAAGATATCCTTGGACCGGATGGAGAGGCTCCCCGGTGCGTATATAATTCATGGTGCTCCATTACATTGCACGGTACCAGTCGGGGGCAGTGTCAGGGAAGAGAGTGTCTCCACTTTTCCCTGTCTCCCCCTCGCATAACCAGACATCAGGGCTTTCCATCCCCTCGTGCACCCCGGAGGAAGAGAAATGAGTGAGAAGCCACGAATCAGGACTCCTATTGTCTGTGTGCTCGGGCACGTCGACCATGGAAAGACCTCTCTCCTGGACCGGATCAGGGGCTCCTCGGTTGTGAGCATGGAGGACGGTGCCATCACCCAGCACATCGGGGCGACCATCGTTCCCATCGAGGCCATCAGGAAGATGAGCGGATCCATGGAGAAGGTTCCCCTCAACGTCCCGGGCCTCCTCTTCATCGATACACCCGGTCACCATGCGTTTACGACCCTCCGTGCCAGGGGTGGTGCCCTTGCGGACATGGCTGTCCTTGTCGTGGACATCAACCAGGGCTTTCAGCCCCAGACACTCGAGGCACTCCAGATACTCCGGACGTACAAGACCCCGTTTGTCGTTGCAGCAACCAAGATAGACCGCATCCATGGCTGGAAGGTAAACCGCGACCAGCCGTTCCTTGCGAGTTTCGGAAGGCAGAACGAGAGGGTAAAGGAACTCCTGGAGACCAAAGTCTACGAAATAGTCGGAAAACTGTCCGAACTCGGGTTCTCGGCCGAACGGTTCGACCGTGTCTCGGACTTCCAGAGGAACCTTGCTATCGTACCGGTCAGCGCCCATACCGGCGAGGGGATCCCCGAGCTGCTCATGGTGATGATCGGACTTGCGCAGCGGTACATGGAAAAGGCTCTCTCCCTCTCGATCGACGGCCCGGGCATGGGGACGATCCTCGAGGTCAAGGAAGAGAAGGGGCTTGGAACCACCCTCGATGTCATCCTCTACGACGGGACGCTCTCGGTCGGCGACGAGATAGCCGTTGCAAAGCAGGACGGCATCATCGTCACAAAGGTGAGGGCTCTTCTCCAGCCCCGGCCCCTCCAGGAGATCCTTGTGGAGGAAAGGTTCTGCCGGGTCAGGTCCGTGACTGCCGCTGCTGGAATCAAGGTGAGTGCCCCGAATCTCGAGGGGGCAATTGCAGGTTCGCCGGTCCATGTCGTGCGCGGTGACGCGGATTCCGTGATGGAGAAGATACGGCGGGAGATGGAGACGATAAACGTGCACCTCTCGCCCGAGGGGCTTATCATCAAGGCAGACACCATCGGCGCACTCGAAGCCCTCTGCAAGGAACTGGAGGAGAAGGAGATAGGGGTAATGCGGGCCGAGGTAGGTTCGGTGAGCCGGCACGACCTCGTCGAGGCAATGACCATAAAAAACCCTTACTACCGGGTCCTTATTGCATTCTCCACACCCCTGTTGCCCGATGCCGCCGATATGGTGAGGGAACCGGGATTCCCTGTCAGGGTTTTCGAGGGGCGGGTTATCTACAAGCTCGTCGATGATTACGTCCAGTGGAGGGACGATCTCAAGAGAAGGATAGAGCAACAGAAGTTCGAGCAGATCATCTTTCCTGCCAAGATCCGCATCCTCCCCCACTGCATATTCCGGCAGAGCAACCCTGCCGTGGTGGGGGTGCGCGTCCTTGGCGGGACGCTGCGGACCGATGTCAACCTCATCCAGCGCGACGGGAGGAAAGTGGGGCACGTGAAGTCCATGCAGCTGAACCAGGAGAACATCAGGGAGGCGCAGACGAGTGCAGAGGTTGCCATCTCCATCGAAGGTGCAACTGTGGGCAGGCAGCTGGACGTCGACGATGAACTCTACGTGGATGTCCCTGAAAAACACGTCAAGGTGCTCGAGAAGGAGATGCTCTCCCATCTCCCCATTCACACCCAGGAAGTCCTTGCAGAGTTCACCGCGATGAGACGGAAAGAGAACCCGTTCTGGGGGAAATAGACTTATTATACCAGTCACCCAATTGTAAAGGTACTTCATGGAGGCCCTGCCGGAAGAGGGCCCGGTGCTCCTTTGCGGGTGCAGGGGGGTGACCTGTCACGAATAATTTCCGGCCGGCTGCAGGAGAATGATAGATTCCTTTTCCAGAGGTGTGAAACAAGGATGGCAGAATTCAAGGTAGTACTGTCTGACCAGAAAAGTGGCCGCTCTTTCAAGGTCGATGTGGGCGGCGGAGCAGCGGGTGCACTGATCGGGAAACGCATCGGTGACGAGGTTGATGCAGGTATCTTCGGGCTCCAGGGGTACAGGATGGTTATCACGGGAGGATCCGATCGGAATGGCACACCTGCGCGGAGGAACCTTCCGTTCGCGGGGAGGCGGAAGATCCTCCTCTCGGGGGGTGCAGGGTTCAAGCCCCGGCGGGAAGGCCAGCGGAGGAGAAAGACCATCCGTGGCAACGAGATAACGGCCGACTTCGTCCAGATCAATGCGCGCATCGTCCAGTATGGCGAGAAGTCCCTTGACGAGCTCTTCGCAAAGCCTGCCGCTGAAGGGAAAACGGAATAAAATTCTCCTTTTTTAACCAGTTACCAAAATCAGGGTATTACCGGCAGGGGTCGATTCCTCACGAGGTGAGGACGTGCTCCCTCAATGCCGGGAGCAGGTCCTGGAACTCCACACCGTGACGTTTTGCCAGGATGACTGCTGCTGCTTCGCTGGTGAGGTTCCCCTGGAAAACGTCCTGGATGATGCTGTTTATCTCGGACACCACGGAACCCTTTGGAATTCCCGTCCGTTCGGAGATACGGAAAACGAGGTCATCGACAGGGTCGGATCGCTGGAAGACCGAAGCGCCGGGTTTGAAGCCCAGAGGTATTTCGACACGCGAGACATCAAAGAGGGGACGGATCATGTCACCCTCGATCCCGATGAGCCCTTCCTCGATTGCACGCGAGATGACCTGGTTAGCCTGCTCGATGTTCATCCAGTGCTGCTTGAACGCAAGATAATAGACTATCTCGTTCTTCTTGAGCTCGGACCTGTGGGAATGGCGGAACGGTGCAGCGATTGTCAAAGAAAGGCTCATCTCTCTCCTCCGGGTCTCCTCTGCGTCATCATCTCATTTTATCTGCCGCATGCTATCAACTGTTCGGCATTTTATCCCTGGCATTATCCGTACAATTGACGATTATGCATTGAAAATTAAAGCAGATGCCGAACGAACCGGGGCTGTGCATCATAAACTCAACGACACTGTGGTTCCATTGTCTTCTTTCCGTGAATGCAAGGTATCAGCCATCATTCAATGAAAATCATTCAATGCGTGGAGATCAAAAAATTAGCCGGATCGTTCCCTTTTTATATATGAAAATATTTATATTTTTATCAATACAATAAATATACGACAAAAGTCGTATCCATCCACAGTCCTCCTCCTACTCACCATGTTCATTTCTGGATACGACTTTTGAGCTCTTCCAGAATAGCGGAAGAAAAATTCCGGGCGAGCCCGGCGGAAAAAAAAGTTCTTTACTTGAGAAGGACAGCGTTGATGACGCCTTCCTGCCCGGGACGGCTGATGATGCGTGCACGTCCTGCCTCGGTCCTGATGACCGCTCCCTTCGTCAGGAGGTTTCGCCGGACGTAGTTGGGGTTGGCAATGTTTTCCTCCACCGTCTCGATCCGTGCACGCCTGACAGTCCCGGAATCCGGATCTGCAACATTGGCATATTCGGCGCGCATTGTCCTGACCTTGATATTACCGCCCGTGATCCTCACGATGGCCCGACGGTCCTTCCCGATATGACTGTCCGTTGGTGCCGAGCCTATCTCTCTCCTCCTCTTTACGAGTCGGAGCCGGTACCTGCCGCCTGTGGGCTTCCTTACCGATCTTCCTTGCCAGAGCATGCGATCTCCCCTGTCATTATCCCATTATTGTGGTCTTTCCTGGCAGGAAAGGCTCCTGCCGAAGTTTTATAATATTTGTGCCCTGCCCTAATAAAACTCACCGCTCACCCGAGAAGAGCATCAAGGAACGGGACGACCCCCTCACCCTTCCGGAGGTTCGTCCGGAAAACTTTCATTCCCGGGTGATACCGCCTCATGTCGTTTTCCATGCGGTCAATGTCTGCCCCGACGAGAGGAGCGAGATCGACCTTGTTGATGACACCTATGTCGCACCCGCGGAACATCATCGGGTGCTTGTTCACCACGTCGTCACCTTCCGTCGAGCTGACAATGACGCACCTCTTCTCGGCCCCCAGGGGGAAATCGGTCGGACAGACCATGTTGCCGACGTTCTCGATGAAAAGGATATCGATACTGTCGAGATCCATACTCTCGAGTGCGTGCTCCACCAGGTGCGCATCGAGGTGGCATTCCTTTCCCGTATTTGCATTCACTGCGGGAATCCCGAGCGCCCGTATCCTCTGGTAATCATCATCGCCATAGACATCTCCTGCAATTGCCCCCGGTCTCAAACCTCTCTCCTGCAGGAGGGGAACGACTTTCTCTATCAGGGCAGTCTTTCCGGAGCCGATTGCTCCCAGGAGGTCGAATGCACGGACATTGTGTTTCCGGAGGGTGCGGGCGTTCTCTTCGGCTATGCGGCGGTTGATATCGTAGACATCCTTCTCAATGCGGACGTCGATATGGTGCATACCAGATATTATGGATGCTGCACAGTTTATAGGTTCACCATTCCCACCTATGAAGGATGAAAGGCGAGAGGATAATCTATCCCTGCTACTTCAATTCCGCCCTTAAACGGGGCCAGGGGCGCAGAGTGGCCCTGTCAGGTGCCGTCAGCGACCCCACGCTTGCAGACCTCGAACGGGCGGCAAAGCGGGCCGGGCTCGTGTTCCGATCGGAACAAAAGCATTTCCCGGCCCGCTGGTGGTTAAAGGAAGGCCGGATTGTTGTCACGTGGAGCGAGAGCAAGGAAAAACTTCTCCGGAAGATTGCATCCCACCTCGCCCAGGGGAAGTGAGAGAGTGTACGACCTCCATACCCACACGGTTCTTACCGATGGAGACATGCTGCCGGCAGAGCTCGTCCGAAGGCTTGCATTTCTCGGTTATACCCATGTCGGGATAACGGACCATGCCGATGCAACGAACGTGGAAGAACTGATATCCGCGACAAAAAAACTGGTCCCTCTCGCAAAAGACTACGGTGTCACCCTCCTTCCCGGTGTTGAACTCACCCATGTCCCGCCGGGGATGATTCCAAAAATGGCACGGGAAGCAAAGAAGTGCGGGGCCGAAATCGTTGTCGTCCACGGGGAGACAGTACTTGAACCTGTGGCACCCGGAACGAACCTGGCAGCATGCGGATGCAGGGATGTCGATGTCCTCGCACACCCCGGTTTCCTGACAGAAGAGGAGGCCGCTCTTGCATGCAGCAACGACGTTGCGATCGAACTTACCTCCCGGTGCGGTCATAACAGGACCAATGGCCATGTCGCAGCTGTGGCACTTGAATCAGGGTGCGTGTTAGTGATCGATTCCGATGCCCATTCGCCGGGTGATCTCATGGACGCGCGCGCAAGAAAAGTGGTTGGAATGGGTGCAGGCCTCTCGTCCGCCCAGTGTGAGCGAATCCTCTCGTTTAATATAGAGGAATTCCTTTTCCGTAAAAAATGATATTTATACATTTTCAATAGGTTTAAATATAAAAAATTTCCATATATATAGATTACTAAATCCTTCAGTCTGTTCACGCAGGCAGAGGAATAAGAGGTTTTTCGTGTGAAATCCATTGGTCTGGCTGTTCACGCCATAGGGGCACGTATCCTGGTTGTCCGGTGCGATGCGGCACAACTCCCGAGGCTTTACAGCGAGGTCATTGACAGGCGCATGAAACCGGTCGGCAGGGTGGTGGATGTTTTTGGAAATGTCTCATCGCCGCTTGCCGCAGTTCTCTGTAAGGGGCCGTGTGCAGTGACAGCTGGGGAGAAGTTGTTCATCCGTTAAGCAACGGAGTGATGCATGTGCAGGAAGTCGAGAAGCTCAAGGTGCTCCAGAAGGAGAGGGAAGCCCTCAAGAAGAGGCTGAAAGACAGGGTGAAGGAACATGAAAAGAAGGCCGAGGACCACACCGAGACGGTCTGTCCCGAGTGCGGGAGCCGCCAGCTGGTCCATGACTACGAGCGTGCCGAGCTCGTATGCCAGAACTGCGGTCTTGTAATCGACGACGATTTCATCGACCGTGGACCCGAGTGGCGCGCGTTTGACCATGACCAGCGGATGAAGCGCTCACGTGTGGGTGCCCCGATGACGTTCACCATCCATGACAAGGGTCTCTCCACCATGATCGACTGGAGGAACAGGGACTCTTACGGCAGGGCCATTTCGAGCAAGAACCGTGCCCAGCTCTACAGGCTGCGGAAGTGGCAGAGGCGTATCAGGGTCAGCAACGCGACCGAAAGGAACCTTGCCTTTGCCCTCTCGGAACTCGACCGGATGGCATCCGCACTGGGCCTGCCACGGAACGTGAGGGAGACCGCTGCCGTTGTCTACCGCGATGCAGTCGACAAGAATCTCATCCGCGGGCGGAGCATCGAGGGTGTTGCAGCAGCAGCCCTGTATGCAGCGTGCCGCCAGTGCAGCGTGCCCCGCACACTGGACGAGATTGCAGAGGTATCCCGTGTGTCCCGCAAGGAGATCGGTCGGACGTACCGGTTCATCTCCCGCGAGCTTGGCCTCAAGCTTCTTCCCACCTCCCCGATCGACTACGTGCCCCGGTTCTGTTCGGGCCTCAACCTCAAGGGGGAGGTCCAGAGCCGGGCGGTAGAGATCCTCAGGCAGGCCGGGGAGAGAGAACTGACCAGCGGGCGAGGTCCGACGGGTGTTGCAGCAGCAGCCATTTATATCTCGTCCATCCTCGGCGGTGAACGCAGGACACAGCGCGAGGTGGCCGAGGTCGCGGGTGTCACCGAAGTGACCATCCGGAACAGGTACAAGGAACTTGCAGAGAAACTCGATATCGAGATCATTCTCTGATTTTTTTTCTCTTTACTATTTTGAAGGGCAGTGTGACCAGTTGTATCTGCCCCGCTCCTCCCGCACCCTCCTCATGAAGATAGCCCGCGCCGTGGCCCGGGAGTCACGACCCGGAGAAGATTTCACCACGGATCTCGTATCAAGTCAATATCTCTTCCCTGACTTAATCAACTCAAAACCCGGGAATACTGGAAATCACCTTTTTTCCCATAAAAAATGGAGGAAAGGAAAAACACATATTCATGGACTCGACGGGATTCGAACCCGTGGCCTTCACGTTGCAAACGTGACGATCTACCCCTGATCTACGAGCCCTGTGCCTGCATGACTGCAGCATTTCATTTTTCTACGGAATCCATATAGTTATTACTGATCGGTGTGACCGGAAGGAAGATGTGGCAGCACTGCCAATGATTGCCGCGAAAATTCATGGCGCAGCTCATCATTGAACCAAAGAAAGGAAAGGACGGCCAGATCGAGTATATCGTGAACTACCACGACAGGAAGAGCTATAATTCGTTCACCATCACCACGACATCAGACCAGAACGAAGCGCTCGAAAAACTGAAAAATACACTCGAAGGCGAAGTGCAGGCAATGATGCAGAAGAAGTGACCATCCGGACGGGTCTCTTTTTTCCGTTTGCTTTATTGTGCATTAAAATTGGTGATTAGGTAACTTCCACCACCAAGGCTGTTTCGTCAAGCATCAGATCGATT
>JASEES010000034.1 GCA_030019395.1 Methanolinea sp.
CCCGTTCGTCCTGGCCCCAGCCGACGACGACAATGGCATGGTAGCCCCGGAGGCTGCCCCAGGTATATTCGTAGATACCACCCGAATAGTAGCTGAAATCCTGGTACACGGCAAATGTGCCGATGACAGGCCCTCGCGTCAGTGCATCCTTGATTGCTGCCTCATTATAAAGGGGGGATATTCTGTGCCATTCGGTTATGCGATAGATCCTGCCGCAACCGGGATTGCAGGACGTGTCCTTTGCAACATAGGGGTAGCAGGACTCGTTCATTGCACCATGATAGAGAATCCAGTTGAGGGGACAGTCCATTTCTGCTCCGGAACATCCCCCGCACCCGGCACAGGAAACGAGGTCTTGTTCTGCATAGTCTGGATTGAGGCTGGGATTGTTGTTCGCTATCTCCATCCGGGACTCAAATGTTCCGAGGGTTGCAAACGCCCAGCAACTCCCGCAGTTCCTCTGGTTACGGATGGGAGTTGTGAAGTCACCACCGTTATTTCTCCAGTCCAGGGATGGGGGTAGGCCTTGGAGAGTTCCGAATGATGGTGCAGATGCATCAATACTTCCCTCTTCTCCTTCAGGAGATACCACGGGGGATTTGGGCTTGACACCGAGTAACTTGTTGAATTCCTCGTCGGGCAGGTCAGAGACCGATGTCTTTGCCGCCTTCCATTTCTTGTTCTTTGCCTTTATGGTAGATTGGACGTCTTCGATTTCCTTCTGCTTTTTCTGCCTGAATTCCGGAGAATCGACCGCGGGTTCTATGGATTTTTCCTCCGTTTTTCCTCCACATGCAGGACAGGGTGTTTCAACGTCAGGGGTCGCTGATGCACAGATTCCTGAGGAGGGAAGTGGGGATTGAACCGGGGTGAAACCGGTACCGGCGGGAGTTGTTGGGGTGGGGGATATTTCCGGGATTGTCTCTGCTGTCAGGGGATCAGGGCTGGCCGATGGTGGACTCTCTCCGGCATTGCCGCTCCCGGAAGAAGGTGTTTCAGGTGGAGGAGAGTCAGAATTGATATCTGTTTTGCTCTCTATTGTCTGATATTGGGATTCAGGTAATGCATGTTCATCGAATTGACCATGATTGGTTCCAGCGACCTGTATTAATGTTTCATTATTGGAATTCTGTTCCTGCGAAAATTCGGTACCCGCTGTAATCCCTGTGAAAAAAAATGCCAGGAAAATTGCAAGAACTACTGTGAAATAAAAAGTTTTCTGCGTCCCCATCTCTCCACCTTGCGCCGACATAACCATTCCAGTCTGGATTCGTTGCAGCTTTTCCTGACACTATATCACATGCCCATTAATAAAACAATGAGATAGGGGTGACCTCTTCGAAAAGTGAGATTTTCGAAATCCTCAATTAACTGCCTGTTCCGGCATTTTTTGTGAATAAATTTAAGGAAAACACGCTCTCCTTTCTGTGGCTTGCAGAACCCTCTCAACAGGGGCATTACAGGTAGATTCTTACATAATCAATTGTTCATCGCCCAGTACTTTCCTCTCCTCTCCATGAGCTCTTCATGGGTCCCCTCTTCGATTATTTGCCCTCTTTCGATCACTACTATTTTATCGGCATTTCGAACAGTCGTTAACCTGTGGGCAATTACCAGTGTCGTGCACTCCTTTGCGACTTGATCGATCGCTTTTTGCACCGCTGCTTCAGAAATGGTATCAAGAGCGCTTGTCGCCTCATCCAGGATTAGGAATTCAGGCCTGCGGATCATGGCTCTCGCGATAACGATCCGCTGCTTTTCCCCACCAGAGAGGGTAATGCCCTGATCACCTACGAGGGTATCGTATCCCTTGGGTAATTCCATGATGAAATCATGTGCATGGGCAAGTTTTGCTGCATATACAATATCGGTTTCCGGAAAATCACCACCAAAGAGTATGTTTTCCCTTATCGTTCCGTTGAAAATAAAAGGATCCTGGCTCACGTATCCCACGATATTTCGATATGAATGGATGTCATAATCCCTTAAATCACGCCTGTTCACAATGATCCTCCCTTCTGTCGGGTCATACAGGCGGAGGAGAAGGTTTGCGATGGTGGATTTCCCCGAACCGGAGGGTCCCACGAGGGCTGTCATCGATCCCTTTGGAATTATCATTGATACATGGAAGAGGACCTTGGTATGGTCATAGGAGAAACTGATATTCTCGAGGATGATATCGGATGTGATCCCCGTACAGACCTGCGTTCCGTTCTTGAGCAAATTGTATTTTCTCTCGTTGAGTACAGAATGAACAAGAACTAAATGGGGAAAATAATTATTCAGTTCCATTTTATAATTTCCCATTGCCGTTGCCTTAGGAAGGATTCTCAGTAATCCCACGGCGAAAGTTCCAAAAATGGGGATAATGGAAATGAAATCGTCTGCATAATAGATATAGAGCACAAGAACAATTGCTCCTATTATGATCAAAAACAGAGAGTTGATTACGAGAATTGGAATCCTCTGGATAAACATGAAGTCTGCAAATTTATCCCAATAAATCTGCAATGCCTGGATGTATTGGCTGCCCCAGTAATGGGAGACGTTCAACGATTTGATTGACTTAATTCCTGTAATATACTCATTGATTACCTTGTTTTCAGATTGCCCTGACAAAATTTGAAGTCTTCCGAGCCTTTCGGAGATGCTATTGCTGATGGCATTGGTGACAATATAGAATATTCCACCGCCGATGAGAACAAGGATAAGACCTCCCGGTGAAACAAGAAAGAGCATACATATGATGAAGATGATGATTATAAAATCTGCCGCTGCAGACAACAAGATGTGGTATATCAGCTGGATATAATAGGGGCTCTGGTTAAAGAGGTTGAGTAGGTCCCCCTGTTTTGAATTGACAAAAAATTTGTAATCGTTACCGTCTATCTTTAAAAAAAGAGATTTTTTCGTTTGAACAATAAGTTCTTTTTGAAGGATGAATGCAACCTTCCAGTAAATGATTTGAAAAATGAGCGAGGTTATCGTTAAGATGATGAAAAAGATACCAAGGTGCACAAAGAATGAGCCTATCGGGACAAGATCACTGAAATATTGGAGGATCCCGTAAAATGGAATTGATTCTGTATTAATTTGGAAACCAACCGATATCATCGGGTATAATAGTGCAATACTGCCTGCATCAAGAAAACCAATAAAGATGGCGAGGAAGAGAAGTAGAAAAAAATAATGTTCATACCCGCGGGTAAAAAAGCGAAGGTAACTTATTTTTTTGTAAAATTTTTCCATTATTTTTATGTACACAACGTTTAGGAAAATATATTTTGGTAGGTAATTCAAAAGCGAACAATTGTAAAAAACCTTTCAGCAATGGTCCGGTTCGCCGGTACCATTCTTACCGAGTGTCTCCTGGTACCACTCGATTGTCCTCTTCAGCCCCTCCTCGAAGGGAACTTCTGCACGGAACCCAAATTCCCTCTCTGCCCGGCTCACGTCGAGGCCACGCCTTGGCTGACGGTCAGGCCTGGTCGGGTCCCAGAAGAGCCCGTAGGGGGCGTTTGTCTCTTCGGGATAGCCGTTCCAGAGATTCTCTTCGCGGAACGGGACGGGTGTGAACTTGGGATACGCGCAGACAGTGCCGAGGACAACGCACTTCCCGACACCTGCCTGGCGTGCGGCCTCGATGATCTGGATCCCCATGATTGCATTGTCGAAAAAGAGATCGGCAGGGTATTTCTGGTTGAATCCAATCCCTCCCACCTTTGCTGCGAGGTGGATGACGATATCCTTGCCCTCCACGGCCTTCTGACAGTTCTCCCATTTCCGGAGGTCCAGATCGCGGCTGCGGGGGATGGAAAGCTGCTCCCGCTCCACTCCCCGCTTCTGGAGCTGCTCGACGATGGCACTGCCGGGGAAGCCTGCACCGCCTGTTATCAGGATGTTTTTACCTTCCCAGAAACCCATTTTTCACTCAATCCCCCTTCCACCATTTCTCCCCAAACCTCTTCTCCACGATCCTGTCCCCCTCGCCGATGGGCTCAAGCCCAAACGCCCTCATGTCTGCATCCACCATGATCTTCACGAGGTCGCCAAAGCGCACCCTCGCCTTCCAGCCGAGCTTCTTTTCGGCCTTCCGGGGGTCCGCGATCAGGACATCCACCTCCGTCGGCCGGAAGTACTTCTGGTCGATCGTGACGTGCTCGTCCCTGTCGAGGTCGGCATACCGGAACGCTGCATCCACGAACTCCTGGACGGAATGCGTCTCTCCCGTCCCGATGACGAAGTCGTCGGGCTTCTCCTGCTGGAGGATCAGCCACATGCACTCGACGTACTCGGGCGAGTACCCCCAGTCCCGCTTTGCATCGAGGTTGCCGAGGGCAAGCATCTTTTCCTTTCCGGCAAGGATCTTTGCGATGCCCCGGGTTATCTTGCGGGTGACGAAGGTCTCGCCCCGCCGGGGAGACTCGTGGTTGAAAAGGATGCCGTTGCATGCAAACATCCCGTACCCTTCCCGGTAATTCCGCGTCATCCAGTAGGAATAGACCTTTGCACAGGCATAGGGGCTCCGGGGATAGAAAGATGTATTTTCGTTCTGCGGAGGTGGTGAACCGCCGAACATCTCGCTGCTCGATGCCTGGTAGAACCGGACACCGGGATTGCTCCGGCGTGCAGCCTCGAGGAGGCGGGTCGTGCCAAGGCCTGTGATGTTGCCCGTGTACTCGGGAGTGTCAAAACTGACCCTGACGTGGCTCTGGGCGGCAAGGTTGTAAACCTCGTCGGGGCAGATGCGGTACATGATCGTCGATACCTGCTCGGAGTCCGAGACGTCTCCGTAATGCAGGAAGAGCCCCGAACCGCTCGACGCTGTCCCGGCTATCTCGGCCTCGGGGAAGATGTGGGAAATCCGGCTCGTGTTGAGGGAGGACGATCGCCGGACGAGTCCGTGCACCTCGTATCCCTTCGAGAGGAGGAGCTCGGCAAGGTAGGAGCCGTCCTGCCCCGTAATCCCGGTTATCAAGGCTTTTTTCATGGTATAACCCGTAAAGGTGAGAGATATTTGCGCGGGAGGGAGCATATATTTTCTTATCCGGTTCAATCTCATTTCTGGCCCCGTGTTATTGTTGGTAGAAGTTAGGAACAGATGCGGGGCTGCTTTCCCTTAACAGGGGAATGGGAATAGTGCCGCGGTTCCGGAAAAAAAACGCATCGAAGGTGGGATTCTTGGAATTTTTTTGTAGACGACGACTATTCTGTATTTCATTAACACCCATGAAGTCATGGAGAATTGTGAAGATACGAATGCAACTGCCCTTTACCTTAAAATGAGGGGGATGTCTTCTCTTTTCGGTTCTTCACAATTTTGTGCAGGTAATGAGATCTTAAAGGACTGCCCAGACATCCATCTTTAGGGGGAAAGCCCCCCCGCATCCAAAGGATTCCCTGGCTGGCGGTTTCACCATCAAGTATGTATGATCCCGACATTTAATCATCTCGATATTATTATAAAAATATTTACGATTGCACCTCGTTCCCTTCAAATGACTGATGGGTCTGTTCTTTCCAAACTCCGGAAAGGTGAGGGAGAAAAGGTGAACTATTTAAGCATCCGTGCGAGATAATTATAGCCAGCGTCCCGGTAGGGTAGTGGATATCCTAGAAGCCTGCGGAGCTTTTGACCCGGGTTCAAGTCCCGGCCGGGGCGTCTCTTTCCTTTACGAGTTTCCGAGCGGAATTCCACGATGAAGTCCTGATCTCCGTGCGGCACTCACTGCCCTCTCGTATTCCCCGGCGGTCAGCCTCCTGTTCAGAACTGCAAAACGCGGATCTGCCCCAAGGTCCCCGACCCTCCCGCAGGGGCGGTACTGGTCCATGATGTTCACGTAGGCATCCCGCGATACCTTTTCTGCAATGAATGCGAGGATGCGCCCGCTCCCGGCGAGGTCGCCGGGGAGGACGAGATGCCGGATAATAAGCCCCCTCCTTGCAATCCCCCTGTCCATGACAAGGTCGCCGGCCTGCCGCTGCATCTCCAGGATTGCCTCCTCCATGACATCCACGTACCGGGGAGCGTCCGAGAGTGCTATGGCAATGTCATTGTCTGCATACTTTGCGTCCGGCATATAGATGTCGAAGATACCATCGAGGAGGCGCAGCGTTTCGACCGAATCGTACGTGCCCGTGTTGTAAACGAGGGGGAGGGCAAGGCCCTGTTTTACGGCAATGGATACGGACCGGACAATCTGGGGGACGAAGTGGGTAGGAGTGACGAAGTTGATATTATGGCACCCCCTGTCCTGGAGCCGGAGCATGATCTGCGCCAGTTCCTCGCAGCTGACTTCCCTGCCATACCGCTCCTGGCTGATCTCGTAGTTCTGGCAGAAGGCACACCGCAGGGAACACCCCGCGAAAAAGATCGTGCCGGACCCATAAACCCCCACCAGAGGTGGTTCCTCCCCGAAATGGGGACCATAAGAGGATATTTTGGGGAGAAGGCCGCCGCCGCAGTAACCAGTCTCGCCCCGGATCCTCTCAACACCGCACCGCCTCGGGCAGACGCGGCAGGGGGAGAGCAGCTCCCGGATACGTTCCACACGCCGGTCCAGTTCCCCGGACCGGTGCAAGGAGAGGTAGGATGGTTCGCATTCGCGTGTACCTGCCATTGATGATCTCTTGTCACTCCTTTACGATGATTCTCTTCATGATGTCATCGGGTGGCAGTTCCCAAAAAGAATATGGGGAGAGAAACATACTGGAGTAGTAACGGCACTGTCACGCTGTTAATCCTCAAAATAACGAGGTGAATGAGAAAATGGTAAACCTGACACCCGAGATGAAGGAGACGTTTGCGAAGATCAAGCTCTTCCCGGTCGCAACCGCTTCAAAAAAGGGCGTTCCCAACGTTGCACCGATCGCATTCGTGATCATGGCTGCCGATGACACCCTCTGGCTCGCGGACAATTTCATGCACAAGACCCTTGCAAACGTGAAGGAGAATCCGCATGCAGCGATCTACATCTGGGATCCGGATGCAAAGAAGTGCTTCCAGATCAAGGGGACAGTGGAGGTCAAGACTTCGGGACCCGACTATGAGAAGATGAAGAAGATGGTCCACGAGAAGAAACCGGATCTCCCGGCAAAATCCCTCCTCGTGATGAAGATCACGGAAGTCTATGAATGCAACCCCGGTCCGCACGCCGGAAAGAAGTTACTTTAAACCCCCCACTCTTTCTTGCTTGTTCCCGGTGGTTAGTCTCCTCAATTTTCCTATTCACGACTCTTTGTGGGCAAGGGACAGGCGGGAACTCCTGCCTTCACAAGTCCGGATAAGAATACCTTTGGCACTCTAAATGCCAGTGCCCCGGCGGGCAGAGCCCGGGAGATCCGAAAAAAGTGGCAGAGAATAAAAAGTGAGGAGTGGGATTACTTCCTCCCCTTCTTTCCCTGCTCTGCCAGCCGCGCCTGGATTCCGTAGTAAGCCGAGACACCGATGGCGTGGCACTGGTCGATCGAGGTCGTATCGAACGAAACGAGGTCTCCCGAGTAGAGGCCTTCCGGCGAGGACCGCCCAAGGACCCTGCAGCAGCCCTTGAACATCTGTACCTCGACCCTCCCCGTGACCCTCTCCTGGGACTGCGTAATGAATGCAGAGAGATCGTGGAAGAGCGGTTCGTGAACGAGACCCATGTAGGCGAGTTCCGACCATTTCTCGTCGACGACATGTTTGAATGCGAGTTCCTGGCGGGTGAGGGTGAGGTGCTCGAGGTCGTGGTGGGCGAGGAGGAGCACCGTAGCAGCGGGGTGCTCGTAGATCTCGCGTGCCTTCAGCCCGAGGATCCGGTCCTCGATCATGTTGTTCCGCCCGATGCCGTGCCGGCCTGCCCGGGTATTCAATTCCCTGATGAGGTCAAAGGGCGCGTACTCGACATCGTTGAGCCGGTGGGGAATCCCCTTGATGAAGTCGATCGCAAGGATCTCGGGCTTGTCCGGGGCATTGACGGGAGAGACGGTCCATGCATAGATCTCCTCGGGAGGGTGACAGGCAGGGTCTTCGAGCATTCCCCCCTCGATGCTCCTGCTCCAGATGTTTTCATCCACGCTCCAGGGCCTCTCCTTCCCGACTGGGACAGGGATGCCGTGATCCCTTGCATAATCGATCTCCCAGTCACGCGTGAGGTTGAGCTCGCGGATGGGAGCGATCACGTCGAGTCCTGCCATCCGGAAGATAAAGTCGAACCGGAGCTGGTCGTTTCCCTTCCCGGTACACCCGTGGGCAACGGCGTGGGCACCTTCCCGGGCAGCAACTTTGACGACTTCCTCCGCGATGAGCGGGCGGGCAAGGGCCGTACCCATGGGGTATCCTTCATAAGAGCCGTTTGCCCTGATTGCCGGGAGAATGTACCCGGTGACGAACTTCTCGCGGGCATCAATGGTATAATGTTTATCGGCAAGCTTGTGGCCTTTCTCTGTCGCGGTCGTTATCTCTTCATCGCGCTGCCCGACGTTCACCGCGACGGTGACCACGCGGTCATACCCGTAGCGTTCCCGGAGGAGGGGTATGCATATCGATGTATCGAGACCGCCTGAATAGGCAAGGACAACTGTTCCCTTTCCCATTTTTCATGCACTCCTGCCAGTCCTTTGGAGGGACAATACCTATTCATTGCCCCCTGCGCGGTAATAAGGCTATTTCAGGGCCAAAAAAATATCACACGACTCCTTGGCAAAAAAAGTTTGAAAGGGAAAAGGCCCTGCGACTCACATCTCCCCGATGTAATGGGAGAGAGGCTCGATGGTGATCTGTTCCTTTCTCATGGCCTCTATTGCCATTGTGGCAGCCCGGGCGGCCTGGATGGTCGTGATGTAGGGGACACCGTAGTCCACGGCCGCCCTCATGATCTGGTAGTGGTCCTGCCGCGACTGCTTGTCCGTCGGCGTGTTGATGATCAGCCGGATCTCGCCACGCCGCAACAGGTCGATCGCATTGGGTGACCCTTCCTGCACCTTCCTGACGTGCTGGGCGGGGATGCCTGCATCGTTGAGGTATTCCACGGTTCCCGCGGTCCCGAAGAGGCGAAGGCCTATCTCGTGGAGCTTGCGTGCAATCGGAATGACCTCGTCTTTTTGATCCTTGGAGATCGAAATGAAGATATTGCCCTCGAGAGGCAGTGTGTTGTCGGCGGATACGCAGGCCTTGTAGTACGCACGGCCGAAGTCGTAGTCGATTCCCATCACCTCTCCCGTGCTCTTCATCTCGGGACCAAGCACCGTGTCCACGCCCGGGAGCTTGTTGAAGGGAAGGAGAACTTCCTTGACGGCCACGTGGGAGAAGGGCTTTTCGACGTACCCAAGGTCCCTTATCTTTTTTCCGATCATGACCTTTGCCGCTATCTTTGCAAGCGGTATCCCGGTTGCCTTGCTCACGAAGGGGACCGTCCTGCTCGCCCGGGGGTTCGCTTCGAGCACGTAGACGACCCCGTCCTTGACCGCGAGCTGGATATTGATAAGGCCCACGACACCGAGCGCAAGGGCAATTTTCCGGGTATACTCCTTCACGGTCTCAATGATGGAAGGGGAAAGAGACTGTGTCGGGATGACGCATGCCGAGTCACCGCTGTGGACTCCTGCCTCCTCGATGTGTTCCATGATGCCGCCGATGAGGACCTCGGATCCGTCGCAGACGGCATCGACATCGAGTTCGATCGCGTTCTGGAGGAAGGAATCGATGAGTACCGGGTGGTTCCTGCTGACACGCACGGCCTCCTTCATGTAACCTTCAAGCTCGATCTCGTCGTGGATGATCTCCATTGCCCGGCCCCCAAGCACGTAGGAAGGCCGGACGAGGACGGGGTACCCGATGGCCGCGGCCTTTTCCCGTGCCTCCTCGAGCGAATACGCGGAACTGTTGGGCGGGCTTGGTATCCCGAGCCTGTTAAGGAGGATGCTGAACCGGTCGCGGTCCTCGGCAATATCCATGGAGTCGGGTGATGTCCCGAGCACCCTGGTCGCGAGTCCCAGCCTCCGCATCTCCTCCTGCAGGGGCACGGCAAGGTTGACGGCGTTCTGCCCGCCGAACTGGACCATGACACCCATGTAGGTGTCCTTCTGCAGGATGTTGATGATATCCTCAAGCGTCATGGGTTCGAAGAAGAGCCGGTCAGAGGTATCGAAATCCGTCGAGACCGTCTCGGGGTTGTTGTTGACGATGTGGACCTCGACTTTCTCCTCACGAAGGGCCTTTACGGCATGGACCGTGCAGTAATCGAACTCGATACCCTGCCCGATGCGGATGGGCCCTGAACCGAGGATGAGGACTTTCTGCCGCTCTGTTCTTGGAATCTCGCACTCGGTATCCCATGTCGAGTAGAAATAGGGTGTGCGGGCAGGAAACTCTGC
>JASEES010000035.1 GCA_030019395.1 Methanolinea sp.
CACCGACAGCGACTCCCACCCCGACACCGACGGCAACCCCCACTCCGACACCGACGGCAACCCCCACTCCGACACCGACAGCGACTCCCACCCCGACACCGACGGCAACCCCCACTCCGACACCGACAGCAACCCCCACTCCGACACCGACGGCAACCCCCACTCCGACACCGACCTACACGGGGAACGTCCTGACGCTCCGACCCGGCTGGAACTTCATCTCGGTGCCGGCGACGCTTGCCACGGGATTCGATACTGCCGGGGTCGTCTTTGCGGGAGTCGATACAGCAGGCCGGTCCCTCTTCCTGTACGAGGGTGCCACCGCGAGGTGGACGCAGGTGCAGTCCGGTGACAGGATCAGGCCGCTGGAGGGAATCTGGGTCTACTCACGTGCCACCACATCTGTGCCCCTCATCTATGCACCCGCAGGATCCGGGACCCCTCCTGCAAAGGCGCTGTCCGATGGCTGGAACTCCGTGGGAATAGCCTCGCTCCAGCCCGTGCAGGCCGGGGATGCGTTCCGGTCCATGCAGGACCACTGGGAGATGGCGATCGGGTACGATTCCCTGCAGCAGAGGTACGAACCGGTCATTATCCGGGGTGACACTGGAACGCACGGCGATACGCAGGTCGTGTATCCCCTGAAGGGATACTGGATAAAGGTAAACGGCAGCTGTACCTACATGGGCCGGGGAGAGTAGAAGCGACTTTTCCAATCGAATCCTTCATGCGGAGACCCGCCATGCCCGGGCAGTCGCAGTCCATGGGAAGGGAAGAAGAGCCATGCCGCGGAGTGCCTGCGTCAGGGGAGAGTGCATGCACCTGCTCACCGTTTCACCCCGCAGGGAGCGGGTTACTCGCCCCGTTTTGCGACCGGGGTGCCGTCAGGATGCCTTTGCCAGTTCCGCGAGAACCTCGGCGTCGTCCATGTCGTGCCACTCGCGGTAGGCATCTGCGACGGCAAATGTCCGGCCCGTCCTGATGTTGAGGCAGACCACGAGGTCAACCTCCCGCCGGACGAGTTCTGCAGCAGAGAGGGAGGCGGTCGGGACCGCGACAACGATCATGGCCGGGTTCCTTTTCCTGACACTCCGTGCCACGGCAAGCATCGTGAACCCTGATGCAAGCCCGTCGTCGGTCAGGATCACGGTCTTTTTCTCCAGGGGAGGGACCTGCCTCCCCTGCAGGAAACGGGCCACCCTCTCGCGGACGTTTGCCTGCGTCCCTGCAACCGCGGTCCTGACATCGTGGTCCGAAAGCCCCAGTGCCGAGCGCAGCCGTTCGTTGATGAGGACGGTCCCGTCCCATGTCACGGCCCCGAACCCTGACTCGGTCGTCCCGGGGATGCGGACCTTTCGTGCGACCGCGAGGGAGAAGGGTGCACCGAGTGCTTCTGCGATCAGCCTCCCGGCAGGCACGCCACCCGCAGGTATGGCAAGGACGACAGGGTCCCGGATGGAGGGAAGGGACGTGAGGAAACGTCCCAGCCTCCTGCCTGCATCGTGCCTGTCGGAGAAAACATACGTCCTGTCCCGCAGCAGCGGGTCCTCGATCAGATCTCCCATTGATTCCTGCTCTGGACCTCATGGGACATAAATGTGGAGGAAAAGGGGGCGGCTCATTTCCCGCACGGGAAAATGCCGGAAGGGAGGGGGGACGATCCTGCGGGCGATCGGTCCGGGATTGTACCCGGCTGGAGCAGTGCCGGGAGGGGGGCAGAGTGCCCGGTCTCTCCCCGGGCAGGGTATGCCCTATGTGAGTCCCTGCCGGATCTCGTCCCGGATCTTTCGGACCGCGTCGTTGACGACCTTCCGGAACTCTTCCCCGATCTCGTCCCACGAGGGAGACCCTTCTCCTTCGCTCTCTGTGCGGGGCGAATCGTTCCCGTCCCCTTCCGTTGCTGCCGGTCTTCCCGACGGCGCAAAGATGGACATGTATCCGGCAACGAGCGTGACGAGGAGGGTGAGGGGGAGCAGGATGAACCCGATGATATCCAGGGCACTCCCTGTCCCGAGTGCGTAGAAACGGTCGAGGAACGCGATTACCTTCAGGATGAGGGAGACGAGCAGCATGCTTCCCACCGCGTTAAAGACAGGAAAAGCGAGGTTGAGGGGAAAAGGAAACGCGGCAAGGGCCTCTCCGATCGTAAAAAGCACCGAGAAGATCACGATGAGCGGGGCGTTTGCCAGGAGCACACCGGCGAACCCGTCCAGAACCGGCCATGCCGTGTGGTCCGCGACGTACCTGATAAGGACGAGTGCAACGAGGACGAGGATAAGTCCGACGAGACCCTCGATCAGGGCCCGGAACGGGGTTTTTGTCCTCCCTGCCTTCATGGAAACCCTCCTGCACGCATGAGACATCTCCGGAAAGGTCAACCCTGAACCCCATAAAGGATGGGACCCCTTATGCCCGGCATCCGGGAATGGCTACGGAAGGCAGGGTTTCGCGGTCCCCTCTCCCCGCGCCCCGTGCACCACGCATTCATGACCGGGGAACCGGCACCATTCCCCCCTGCTGCCGGTGCCCCAGCCGGAGCGATCCCGGCACGGGTGAGACCTTTAAAAGGTCCCGCCCATGTCCCGTTCCCGGGAAGTGCAGGTCGCGGGGCAGAACCCCGTGGTGCAGGAACGGCCCCCATTCATTCCGCCCGCGGAAGGGACAGGGACAAGGGAGGTCCTGCGTTGCGGGGATGTTTCAAAAAGGGGTCAGATGGCCCTTGCCTGGATTGAAGGCGGAAGGACCCTCTCGATGAGGAAGGAGGGGACCTGCCGGGACGTTGCAATGACAATGTAAAAGTCTGCGAGGCCGCCGCTCTTCCCCCTGTAGGTTGCCCCGATCCGGTAGTTCGTGGAGAAGATGCCGATCCCGAGCGTCCGGAACACGGCATGCCTCTCCGAGATGGTCTTGGTCTCCCCGACAACGAACTTCTCGGTCCGATCCCCGATCCGCATCAGCATCTCGTCGCCCGAGGCGAGGACGATGATTTCCATTCCCGCGATGGAGACCGGTTTTCCCTCCGGGATGAGTACCGCGTACGTGGTGGTATAGGGATAGGTGGTCCCGGGTTCCGGCGGGAGGTCTGCCTGCACGGTGAGGGTGACAAGGGCAGCGGCGATGACGATAAGGACAATGCAGAGAATGGCTATTGCATAAAGGTGGCTTTTTGTGCGTCTCTTCTCCTTCCCTTTCCCGGCGGGAACTTCTCCCGCCCCTCCCTCGTCGCGATGGTCATCTGCCATGGTGCATCAAGAGGATAGGTGGGGAAGCAGGCACGTATAGCTTGCGGGTACTGCAGGGTTCCCCGGTCTCCTGTCACGTGTCCGTGGTCCCCGGCAGGTAACCCCCCTCCGTGACGGGGATGCCGGTGCCCCGATCAGGGGAGGAGTGCCCTGACGACCCCGGAAAGCCGCTCCATGCCCTCCCTGATCTGCTCGGCATCCATGCATGAGAAGTTGAGCCGGACGGTGGACTCCCCGCCCCCGCACGCGTAGAAAGGTGTTCCCGGCAGCACTGCAACCCCCTTCCTGAGCCCTTCCTCAAAGAGCCGGTGCGAGTCGAGGCCGGGAGGGAGGCTGACCATCAGGAACATCCCGCCTTCCGGCTCGGTGTGGGAGAGTCCGGGCGGGAAGTCGTCGTCCAGGATCTCGCACATCAGGCGGCAGTTCTCTCCGTAGGCGCGGGCGATGCGCCGGACGTGGGCATCGAGGTCGTGCGTTTCCAGGTAGGCGGCAAGGATCTTCTGGCAGAGGAAGTTCGAGTGAAGGTCGGCGGCCTGCTTTGCGCAGTTGAACCTCCCGAGAACGGTTGGCGGTGCACAGATCCACCCGATCCGCATCCCGGGCGCGATGATCTTGGAAAACGAACCGGAGAGGACAGCCTTGTCCGGGACGAGCCCCGCAACGGGAGGCCGGGGTTTGCCGTCAAAGAAGAGCTCGCCGAACGCGTCGTCCTCGTAGAAGAGGGTGTCCGAGTCCCCGATCACCTCCGCGACAGCGCGCCGTGCCTCCGGGGAGTAGGTCTGCCCCGACGGGTTCTGCGAGTTCGGGATGCCGTAGAAGAACTTGGGGCGGGCGTCCCGGATGACGCGGGAAAACTCGTCGATATCCGGTCCGAAGGGACCGAGGGCCACGTCGCGAAAGACCGGTTCGTACAGGGAGAATGCCTCTATTGCGCCGAGGTACCCGGGACGCTCCATCGCGACCGTATCCCCGCGGTCGAGGAATATCTTTGCCACGAGGTCGAGGCACTGCTGCGAGCCGTTGACAATCTGTATCTGCTCCGGGGGGATCGCGAGCCCGAGGCGCTGCCTGTACCGGCGTGAGATGTACTCGCGGAGGGGGAGGTAGCCGTCGGTGGTCGAGTACTGGAGGGCGTCCCTCCCGTCCTCTGCAAGGACACGGGCTGCGGCCTCCCGGATCCCCTCGACATCGATGAACCGCGTGGCCGGCAGTCCCCCGGCAAAGGAGATGATGCGGGGATCTTTCGAGACGGCAAAGAGCCGGTCCAGGAACGAGGGCGGCGCACAGGTCATCCGGCGGGCGAATCGGTAGTCCATGGCATCATCCTTGGGGGAAAGAGTCATCTTGATGGAAAATGCCTTATTCGTTGTGATCCTCCCCGGCCGGTGAGCCGAACCGGGATGCCGGTCAGGAAAAAGGGGGGTTTTTGGCTAGGGGGTCACCGGTTGCTGCCGGGATAGTGCAGACCGGATGCGTTCCAGGGAGATCCGTGCACTCTTCCGGACGCGGCAGTCGGGGTCGGTGAGGACCCGTTCCAGCGCACTGGCAGTCCCGGGCAGGCAGATGTTGCCGAGGGCGAGTGCTGCCGCGTTGCGGAGGATCTCGTCACCGTTTTCAAGGCATGCGACAAGGTCCGGCACGAGGTCCGGGCAGTCGAGTGCCCTGATGCCTGCAGACGCCGCTTCACGGATGTACCATTTCTCATCCCGGAGACCCTGCAGGAGGTCCCGCAGGATTTCGGGGCTCCCGATCTCCGCGATCCGCCTCACGGCAGACTGCCTCTCGCTCCAGTAAGGGCTGTGGAGGTCGCGGATGATCTTTGCCGCCTCGCTCATGTCACTGCGGGTACGGGACATGGTGATTACATATGATAACAAGTTATTAATAATATTGGATGGAACATTCCTTCTTCTTTCTCCTGTAACGAATCCCTGTCCCCCGTCATTCCGGGCTCCTGAAGTGTCATCCGGTCCATCCGCCTCCTGCAGTTCCCCGGAAAAACTGCCGGGCGGAGACCGATCGGGAAAATTCTATATTCTCCGACCTTGAAAAGTACATGTTCATTCCCAAAAAAAGGGGGCTCTTGGTGGACCGCGAGGAGTTGATTGGCTGAACCCAAGACGGGGCGACGAGGGGAGGGCCGACGAGGAGAAGAACGAGGCAGGAGAGATCATCCGTGTCAGGCTCCCCCAGAAACGGAACAGGGAGATGTTTGCCCAGGCTGAACTGATGATGGGGGCAAACCATATCCGGGTCAAGTGTTACGATGGTGTGACCCGCCTCGGGCGCATCAAGGGCAAGATCAAGAAGAAGATCTGGATCCGCGAGGGAGACATCCTCATCGTCATCCCCTGGAGTTTCCAGGACGACAAGTGCGACATCATCTACCGGTATACCGGGCCGCAGGTGGAGTGGCTGCGCCGGAACGGGTACCTGTGAGGTCCACCCCGGGGGAAACCCTGCACCCCGTGCACCCTCTTCATTTTACTCCTGCAGCCGCCGGGGAGGAGAGGAGCCGGCCCTGCCAGCCTCCCCATAACCCTTATCCCCGGATTTTTCTCTTCGCGGGTGAGTGACGACGGAGAGCTCCCGGCTACCCTGCCAGCCGGATGTTCTCCTGCGATCCCGCAAGATACCCCTGTTTGCGCAGCTCTGCAACGAGCGAGGAGAGGAAATCCTGCCCGATCGTCACTTTCACCGGTGCCTCCACCTTGTCGGACCGGAGCACGTATTCCGTCAGGCGTTCCCGCAGGTCCTCGAAACTGATCTTTCCGGCTTCCCCCACCACCTCGATGAGGGCAATGACGGCAAGCCGCTTCAGCTCGAAATCCGAAAAGAAGGCATCGAGGCTTTCTGCATCCGCGTCGAGGCCTGCCAACCCCTCATCGAGGTCATCGGCCGAGAACTCGGTGACAACCGTTCCATCCATGACCACCTCGTGCTGCGAGTCCATCACGATGCTTGTGCAGGGCACGATCCCGTACGGCTCCAGGTCGCCGTCGTCGAAATCGCCAAGGCCGAAAGTCGAGATCTTCATCCGGCACTGCTCCACCGGGACCTTCCGGGCAAGCCGGTACTTCCCCTCGCGGTCTTTCTCCAGGAGGCCGTTTTCATCGAGGATGTCGAACACCGTCAGGAAAACGCCGGCCTCCTCCACCTGGTCGTCCGAAACATCGCGGGTCTGGTCCCGGGGCGGCAGGTCGATGCCCCTCTCTGCAAGGTTCCTCTGCATGACCGGGAACACTGCCCGGGCCATGTGCTCGAAGAAGTCATCGCCGTGCCTGTGCAGGTCATCCTCCGTCAACGCGACATCCCCTTCCGCGCAGGACGAAAAGAGGTTTTCCAGCCGGGCCCGCGCCTTCTCCAGGTTCTCCAGGCGGTTTTCCACGCTGGCCCTGTCACACTTCCGTCCCTCCTCCTCTTCGTCCATCCCGCCATTGTCCTCTTCCACGTCCTCCCTCCCGAGGAGGTCTCCCAAAAAGGCGATGAAACTGTCAATGGTTCCTTCCAGCTCCTCCGACTCGAAAAAAACGGCGACCGTCTTCTTATGAGCCTTGCAGCCCTTCTTCCGCAGGTACCTGATAAACGCGTCGGCACCTTCTGCCGAGTCAAACCGGAGGGACCCTTCCAATACCATGGAGAAGAGTGGGTGGGAGAGGTAATGGGAGTTGCGGTGGGGGTTTTCAGAGGTTGATCACATTGATTCTCCAGGCCTTGATAACGACGCGATCCAAACCAGTTCTCTCCCATGACGTGCTTCCGGGAGGATTGTTGGTCATCCCCAGGGAATCCCTAAAAAAATTCTCCCATGCTTTCTGGTATTCAAGGGGGGGCCTAACCGTCACTGTATAGGGAGGAGACGACGAAAAATCCTTGAAATTGGTCGTACCACCATCAAACATATTGAGGGGTTCTACTGACATCTGGACTGTGCCGATCCCGGACTTTGCCAGGTTTTTGGAAGAATTGACCTCGATTAACGGAATGACCAGGGTATTTTGCCCTGCAACCGAATCGATGAACCACCTGGGTTCTGATACCATAACAGAACCCCCTGACTGATATTTGACGATTGCACCGCTTTGAAGAAGAATTGAAATATCGCCGTTTTCTGATAGAAATTTCAATCCACCAGGAGAGAAATAGATTTCAGGTAATGCTCCGGGTATTTCTATCCTGAACGATTTCTCCACAATCTGCGGATCGGTAATATCTACTGGTTTTTCCACGGATAACACCCCTCCGCTGACCTGCATCGTCGTCTCCTTGTAGGGCACACTCTTGTAGACCAGTGCATTGACATCGCTCTGGAGCACGATCATGTTCCTTTCCATGTTCCGGATGTTTGCCTCCTGCTGCTGGTTGAGGAGGGCAGGATACCCTAAGAGAATGATGAGAGCGATTCCTGTCATCATGATGCCAAAGATGATGATGTAGCCGACGGTCTCGGAGACTGCTGAATTTTTTTCTTTTTTATTTTCTTTCGAATTCATGGGACCTCTCACGGGGGATATACATATTCGATGCGGTTTAATCCACTTGCTGTCGTATTTCCACCAGCCCAGCCAAAGTTTTCTGTCGCTCCAATACCTGCCAGAGAGATTCGGGCTTCATATTCACCTCGTGATATGACGATAAAATCATCTTTTCTTTCAGCACTGTGAATAATTTCGACACGGTAGTCTCTTCCCCCGACATCATCCGGAATGTCAAATTTAGTTGAAATTGCGCATTTATTATAATGGGGGATTACCGAATAAAAATCGATAATGCGTGTGCTCATTCCGTTGCCAATATCGATAAAGGCGTATTGTGTCAGTGTATTTGTTGGTTGGTCAATAAAGACAGTTGTAACAATCGGGACCGTGATGACAATAAAAAGTATCAGGATTCCTGAAATAATGAGATATTCCACCAGACTTGAAACTCCAGCGTCTTCCCTCTTTTTCTCAGAAATCCCAGTAGACAATTTCCTCGTCATAGGATGTAATCCCATTGTTATAATGGATATGCCATTTCGGTGGGTTCGGTTGGTCTAATATAATAATCACATTTTTCCGCTCTATAGCCAGTTGTACAATATCATTAATACACTCACCTCTATCAGCAGGAGGAATCCAGGGGCTCCACTCCAGCTCCCTTGCAATACTCCTGATATTTTGTATATCAGTTTTTGGAAATTCAAGAACGCTTTCTGCTGTTGATTGCCCGACGAGCATCGATTGATTGATGAGAAATGCAAGGAAAAAAATGCCAAAACTGATGATCAGGGCAAGGAGTATCATCCATTGGGCATTGTCGTTCAATTTCTCCATAACGATACTTCCAGGAGGACTATCC
>JASEES010000036.1 GCA_030019395.1 Methanolinea sp.
ATCCCCGGTCAACCCTGCCCGCTCCCTATCTTCACGCGAAGGACACCCCGGAGCGACAGCAGACCGCACTCCCTTCCTCAGACGCTCCCGGGGTTGACGCCCCGCCGCTGCGGCACCCCGTGTGGCGATAAGGCCAGTGCTGGGGAACAGGACATGATTCAGTCCCCGATTAACCCTGCCCGCTCCCTATCCTCAACAGGGGGGTGGTCCGGAGGGGGTCTCCCCTTCCGGGCAATCAGACAGCAGACCGCACTCCCCTCCTTAGACTCTCCCGGGGCTGACGCCCCGCAGTGCCAGAGAGAAGAGTATGATAATGCATATGAAGTCAACGACATCCTCACATTTCCCATTGGATGGAGTGGTTCAAAGATGAGATTTTTTTCCCAATTGTTACAATTTCTTACATTCCCTGCAAGACCTGTAAAAGGTAAAATTGATTTTTATTCTCTATATTGTCATTTTTATAATTTTTCAACTTTGAAATCAATTCCCGTTTGATAGCATTGTTGTCCCGGATTTAATACAAATTCATAAGATGTTTGTCCTATTACTTTCCATCCGGTTGTGATGACAATGCTCACTTCATAGAAATGGGCAGGCTGATAGTCAAGATTGGTGAAAGAGTAAATTCCATTCGTTCCTGTTGTTGTACTATAATATTGGGACCAAGGATCCCCCTGACTTTTTCGATATCGGTATCGAACCGTCCATCCAGAAAGGCCATTATTGTTTTGGGCATCGTATACCCTTCCTGTAATCGTACCGCACGATGGAGTTATTGTCTGTGTCGGGCTCGGTGTTGTTGTTATCGTTACGGTCATCGTCGGACTCGTTGTCCCTGTCGGTGTCGGACTCGTTGTCCCCGTCGGTGTCGGTATGCCTGTTCCTCCTCCACCCACCGCAACCCCTTCCTTCAACACGAGGAGTTGCGCTCTCTTGTCAACGACCCGGAGCAGGATATTTGCATCCGGAATTGAATCAGGCAGGTACTCCGGGACTTCGTTGCCTGCCCGGTATTCGGCTGCCGTGTTGTTGTAGTAAATGTAAATGGTCTCGCCGGGGTTCCACGTCTTCACATCTCCATCGGGAACGACCTTGAATGTGCCCCTGTCGGTGTCGAGGAATATCTCGAGGACGTACCGGTTCTCCTCTGCCGGGTCAAGGGCAGCCGGATCACCTCCCCGCGAGTAGAGGCTGATCGCCCTGCTGCCCGCATAATCCACGACCTCGATCCGGGGTGGAATATACGCTGACTTGGGCTGGATCACGATGTAGCCCATCACTATCCCCCCGATAATGACTGCAAGCGCGATGATGAGCACGACCATCAGGATTGTGCCTATCACCTCGTTGATACCACCTTCCCGGTGCTGCCGTGGCATATGAATATACCCTCCTGTGTGTGATTATCAATATATCTCTCTTCGTGAAGGGACGAGTGAACGGACGCCAATTCCTGCCGGTGTCCGGATTCCGGCGATCTCCGCGGCTCAAGGGTCATGCTCCAGCCGGTGAGAAAGTCAGGAACCGGTAACCGCAGCCATCCGCCAACCCAACTGTTTATATACTGCCCGGATTCATTTATAAATATGAAGGTTAAGCCAGAGGACTCTCTCAAGATTGAAAACATCGTTGCCTCTGCAAAGGTGACAGATTACCTGGATCTCCCCGCCCTGGCCTCACAGATAAAAGATGCCGAATACAATAAGAAAAGGTTCCCGGGCGTTGTCATCAGGATGCAGCAGCCGAAGATTGCTGCCCTCGTCTTTGGTTCCGGTAAGGTTGTCCTGACCGGTGCAAAGAGTATCGAGAGCCTCTCGCAGGGCCTCGAGATTTTGGGCAACCTCCTGCGGGGCCTCAACATCGATATCCCCAAAAAACTGACCTACAAGATCCAGAATATCGTCACGTCAGCGGACCTCGGATCGGGGATAAACCTCAACAAGATCGCAGTTGGTTTCAACCTCGACCGGATCGAGTACGAACCGGAACAGTTCCCCGGCCTCGTCTACAGGCTGGAGAACCCCAAAGTTGTCGTCCTCCTGTTCGGGTCGGGAAAACTCATCATCACCGGGGGCAAGGAGCCCGAGGATGCCCGAAAGGCTGTTCAGAAGATCCTCACGGACCTCAAGAACCTCGGTCTCTTATAGATCCTTTTATTTATTACTTATTATGAGTTTATAAATAATAATAATCTTTTTATGTAATTGTTACCTATATCGTAGGAGCGACGGTGCGCCCATGAAATCGAGAAATGTCATGTATTTCACACCCCGGGAAGAGGAAATGGCTGACCTCCTCGTGCAGATAGGTCTCAAGAAGAACGTTGCAAAGGTCCTGATATACCTTGCCCACACGCACGAGGCGACTTCCCGGGATATCGAGAGGGGAACGGACCTCCGGCAGCCCGAGGTCAGCATCGCCATGGCCTCCCTCATCGACCAGAAATGGGTCGAGAACAGGGAGACGAAGGCCGAGAACAAGGGAAGGCCCGTCAAGATCTACAGGCTCTCGCGTCCAATCCACGAGATCATGGACAGCATCGAGCAGCAAAAGAAGGAAGAGGCGGAAAACCAGCTCATGCTCATCAGGCAGGTCCGCGAATACATCTCCTGAATTCAGTTCTTCCCAATAATTCTCGTCCCCGCCGCATTCCCTGCAACAAGGATCGTCTTTTGTGTATAGCGGCAGAACAGGCCGCACTCGAGAACCCCGGGAATCAGGGTCAGCTCTTCTTCGAGGCCTGCAGGGTCGGGTATTGTCGGGAACGTGCAATCGATGATATAGTTGCCGTTGTCGGTGATAACCGGCCCGTCCTTTGCCTTTCCTTCCCGGATTGCCGGTTCTCCGCCAAGTTCAGGGACTGCAAGCATCACGGGCCGTGCAGCAAACGGGATGACCTCGACAGGCACCGTACCGGCGAGCCGTTCGGTGTACTTCTCCTCGTCCGCAACGATGACGAGGCGTGCCGCCGCGGCTGCAACAACCTTCTCGCGTGTGAGGGCTGCCCCCCGCCCCTTGATCAGGCGAAGGTCCCTGTCTGCCTGGTCCGCTCCATCCACGGCGAGGTCCGGATCGGGATGGTCATCGAGCGTTGCCAGCGGGATGCCAAGCTCGCGGGCACGGATGGCTGTCTGGAGGGATGTGGGGATCCCGGTCACGGATATCTCTTCAGCCTTTATCCTTTCCGCAAGCCGGACCATGAAATGGTACGTCGTCGAGCCTGTCCCGAGTCCGATTATCATACCGTCCCGGACGAACTCTGCAGCCTTCATCCCGGCATTCCTCTTTGCCTTCTCCCTCTCTGCCGCGTTCATCTCCCCTCCCCCTTCTTCGCAGTGGAAAAAAGCCGGGAAAGTTCTTCCCGTGCCCCGGTCGCCGTGCAGTCGAGCGTAATCGGGGTGAGGGAAATGTTTCCCTTCCGGATGGCATGCACATCCGTTCCCTCGCCGGCATCGGAGATGAGGGGTCCGTTGATCCAGAAGTACGGCCTCCCCCGGGGGTCAAGCCTCTTTTCCACGCCCGTGGCGAAGAGCTTCTCCGCGAGGCGGGTGACCTCGTATCCTCCTTTTATGACCGAGGGGATGTTGACATTCAGGACGTCGACCCCGCGGGGAAAAGGTCTTTCGAGGAACGTCCGGCATACCTCCTGAACCACCCTCTTTGAGGGCTCGAAACTCTGCCTGTGCCTCCGCGGGTCGTCGAACTTGTCGCCCTGGTCTTCCACCTGGAGGGAGAATGCGATTGCCCGGGTCCCCTGGTTTGCCGCCTCGAGTGCTGCACCCACGGTCCCGGATGTCATGATGGACTCAAACGAGAGATTCTCCCCGATGTTAATCCCGCTCACCACCATCGCGGGGCGGATACCGAGGGCATAGAGCCCGATGATGACGGCATCGGTCGGCTTTCCCCCGACGGCATAGGCAGTGACACCGTTCATCTCCACCTCGTGGGCCCGGATCGGCTCGAAGATGGAGATCGATCGCCCCACGGCACTCTGCTGGGTTGCCGGTGCCACGACGGTCACTTCCGAGATGGGCGAGAGGGCCTCGTAGGCAGCCCAGAGACCGGCAGAATTGATCCCGTCATCGTTGGTGAGGAGGATTCGGGGTTTCATGTCACCATCCCATTGGGAGGAAGGGGAGAAATAGTTGATCGATCGTCATGCCTATCTGAATAGGAAACGCATGTACCCGGCATGAAAGCGCTCCTCGCCGAGTATGCAACGTTCCACGATCCCCGCCTTGCCCCCGAGGGACGCGTGATGCTGGATGTCCTCTCCCGGAGTTTCGCGCGGTGCGGGTACGAGGTGGTCACACCGGATGGCAGCGATTTCCCCGGCGAGATCCGCCGCCTCGCCCCCGGATGCGACGTCGGGCTCGTTATCGCTCCTGACCACCTCCTCTTCCGGTACACCTCCGTGCTGGAACGTCTCACGCATAATGTCGGCTGCGGGAGCATGAATGCCGCAATCTGCGCCGACAAGGCCCAGTGCGGCCGTATCCTGGCGCGCCATGGCATCCCCGTGCCGGGAGAACCGCAACCCGGCAAACAGGTCATCAAACCCGTTGCAGGATGCGGGTCGGTCAATGTCCGGCTCTCCGATGAGCCGCCGGGCCCGGGCGAGATCGCCCAGGAGTTCATCGACGGGGAGAACCTGAGCGTGAGCCTGGTCGGGAGCAGGGTCGTCGGCGATGCATGTTCCTACTACACCGGGAAACCACCCCTCCTCCTTGCCGTGAACAGGCAGGACGTGCAGGTCAGTCCCTCCGGAGAGTTCCACTACAGGGGCGGGGAGACCCCCGTTGACCACCCCCGGCACGATGAGATCGTGGAGACGGCTGTCCGGGCTGTCCAGGTACTGGGGTGCCAGGGGTACGTGGGGATCGATATCGTCCTTGCGGACAGGCCCTACGTGGTGGACGTCAACCCGCGGGTGACGACGAGCATCGTCGGGATTGCCGCATGCATGGAGGAGGAGATTGCCGATATCCTTGTCCAGGCATCGAGGGGCGGGGGCCCGGAGTCGGTCCACATGAGGCGGCGGGCCCGGTTTGACAGCCATGGGACGGTGGAGTTCCTGTGATTGGCATCGACGTGGGGGGAGCTAACGTCAAGGTTGCGACGGATTCCGGGGTCCACACCCTGTACTGTCCGCTCTGGAAGGGTGTTCCGCTCCGGGACATCCTCTCCCGCTACAGGGACGAGGGAAAAGAAGGGGCTGCCGTCGTCATGAGCGGGGAACTTGCCGACTGTTTCTCCAGCAAGGACGAGGGTATTGCATGGATCGTCCGGACTGTCAGGGACGTGTTTCCCGGGGCCCTCTTCTATGGAACCGATGGCAGGTTCCATGACTCTCCCGCGCCTGCGCTTGCAGCCGCAAACTGGTTTGCAGCCGCCGTATACCTCCATTCTCTCTACCCCGGCGGTCTCCTGGTCGACATGGGGAGCACCACAACCGACATCGTTCCCCTCTCTTCTCCCGGAAGCCTCCGGGGTCTCACCGACCTTGCCCGGCTCCAGAAGGGGTACCTCCTCTACACGGGGCTCCTCCGGACCCCGGTCCCGGCAGTCATCAGGAACGTCCCGATCCATGGCATTCAAACGCCCGTCAGTTCCGAGTACTTCGCGACGAGCGCGGATGCCCACCTCGTCCTTGGCCATATCTGCGCGGAAGAGTATACCTGCGATACACCGGACGGACAGGGAAAGGACCGGGATTCCTGCCTCCGGCGGCTCGCACGGGTTGTGTGTGCGGACCTGTCGGAAATAGGGGAGCAGGGAGCCATTGCCATAGCAGCCGCGTTCTGGGAGACACAGCGGGAGATGGTAAGAGCCGCCGTCCTGAAGGTGCAGCAGGTATCCGGGGCGGATCCCGTCATTGCGGCAGGCACGGGTTCCCGGCTCCTCGTTCCCCTGCTGGGTGCCCGGGATCTCGCATGCGACATCGGTGACGCTGCATCCGCCCTGCCTGCCCATGCTGTCCGGGAGGTGATGAGACGAGACCTTACGTGGTGAGCGTCCTGCTCCTCGCGGGCTCGCTCCTTGCCACTGTCATCCTCTGGCTTTGGGGTTTCCCGTTCTTCTTCCTCTTCCTCTTCATCCCGCTCATCCCGCAGGTCTGGAAGGAGAGGAAGGTGCGTTCCTGTCCCGTCTGCGGTTTTTCAACGACGGACGGGAAAGTCGCATTCTGCCCGTACGACGGGACACCCCTTACTGACGTTCAGTCGCCATGAGGGAGAGGGAAAGGAGGGACCGCGGGACCGGGATACCAAAGAGTGTGTCGACCGGGATCTCCGGGAATGCCCGGCGCGAATAGGCACGGATCGTGCCCGGGTCGATGGCAAGGGAGAGGCATTCTGCAACCCGTGATGCCCGCCCCGGCGTCATGTTCCGCGAGAGAACAACGCAGAGGTCCACGATGGGTGACCCAAGGCGCGTATCCGGGTAGAACGGTGCCTCTGCCGGGGAGACCTGCCCGCAGTCCGTGCACATGTACCTCCGGACGAGCACGTTCACCGGCCTCTTCTCCCCGCCGTCCACGATGACAGCAAAGCGCCTCTCCCTGGTATCGTACCCCGATACCTTTCCCCCGCAGCGGGGGCATGCATCAAGGCGGGAAAAGACGTGGCCGTCCACGGCAAGGACCCCCGACTGGACGAGGGCTGAAAGCATGGGGGGCACCCGCGGCGGCTTCACGGGCGCATCCCCTTCCCTGCGCCCCTTTCGACGAAAATACCTCTCATTTTCTGATCCTCGTGCAGCGACAAGGTTTTCCCTGGCCCGGATACCATCCGTGACGGGAATTTACCCACCAGTATTCATCGATTTTTCGTTTTAAAACAGCATCGTTAAATAGGGTTCACTGGAGACATTGTTCTGTTCGAGGTTTTCCAATGGACGTCAAGTACGTACAGACAACCTGTCCCTATTGCGGGACGGGGTGTTCCTTCAACCTCGTGGTGAAGGAGGGGAAGGTCGTCGGGACCGCTCCCTACCACCGGTCACCCGTCAACGAGGGGAAGGTCTGCCCAAAGGGCACGTATGCCCACGAGT
>JASEES010000037.1 GCA_030019395.1 Methanolinea sp.
TAGGTATGGGAGAGGATGAAACCGTCAAGGCAGACGAATGCCGGGAGCAGGACGCTCTTGTCCTCTGCGACCCGGTAAGCAATGTAGTGGAGGTCGGTTGCCTCCTGGTTATCCTCGGCATAGAACTGGAGCCATCCGGAATCACGCAGGGAGATAGAATCCTGCTGGTCGTTCCAGATGGAGAGCGGAGCACCCAGTGCCCTGTTGACGATGGACATGACAACCGGGAGGCGCAATCCTGCAGTGTTGAAACACACCTCAAACATCAGGGCAAGACCCTGCGATGTTGTTGCCGAATAGACGCGTGATCCTGCCGCAGACGCCCCAAGGCATGCAGAAAGTGCGGAAAATTCGCTCTCGACCGTGATGTATTCTGCATCCAGGCTGCAGTTGGCAACCATCTCGGCAAGGGCCTCCACGATATGTGTTTGCGGGGTTATCGGATAGGCTGCAATGACCTCGGGCCTGCACATCCGCACTGCGTGGGCCACTGCATGAGACCCTTCCATGATCTCCATCATCCTATTTCTCCTCCTTCTGCATCTCTATGGCCTCCGCAGGGCATTCCTCGGCGCAGAGCCCGCATCCCTTGCAATAATCATAGTCAGGCACAGGAAAACCTTCGCTTTCCTCCATGATACACCCCTCAGGGCACAGCTGGATACACAATCTGCATTTCGTACACTTGTCCCGCAGAAAGACAGGGCGAAAAGTCCGCCAGCTGCCCGTCCTGTTCACACGGGACGTCCCGGGGCGGGATGAACAGCCAAGACCAAGCGTCATGGTCAGGACACCCCCTTCACAATGGCATATGCCTCGCGTGCTGCTGCCACGTTCTTTTCTGCCATTTCTCCCGTGAACCTTCCTCGGATTGCCTCTTCGAGGGCCGCGAAATCGATCTCGCCGCTCGCAGCGGCAAAAGCCCCCATAAGGGTGGTATTGGTGATGGGGACCCCAAGGTGCTTCAATGCGATACTGGTCGCATCCAGTGTAATGACCTTGACTCCGGGAGGGACCTGTGCCGCCAGTGGTTTTTCCGTGTTCACGATGACAACCCCTCCCGGTTTGACACCATGGAAGACGTTGACATCACTGATGAGCGTGCTGTCCTGGACAATGATGTAGTCAGGCTCGTACACCTGGCTTCTCAACCGGATCTTCCTGTCATCAAACCTGACAAATGCCTGGACGGGTGCACCCCTTCTCTCCACACCGAACGCCGGGAAAGCCTGGGAGTACACACCCCCCGCAAAGGCTGCCACGGCGATCAATTCTGCGGCAGTGACAGAACCCTGCCCGCCTCGACCATGAATGCGCAGCTCACGCAAGGAAATCACGGTATAATTTTACATTATTAATCATAATAAAATGGTGCGATACGAACCTTCACCTGTTCACCGAAAGACCGAGAATTGTACCGGCACCCCTTGAGAAAACCTCCCGGGCAATGAGGGAGAGCCCGTCTGCAGCGCACCACTCGTCATAAACTGTTATCTCCCTCCCCAGCAGGGACTGGACAGTCTCCGCCACAGTTGCCGCCATGCTGCCGGACAGGGCCACGCGGGCATGTGGTGCAAGAACAAGGAGCGCAGCACATTCCATGGCAGCAAAAAGCCCCAGTGCAGGCAACCTCTCCTCCGGGGGAAGAGTATGGTTTACACCTGCTGACATGAATGCCTGGTTTGCCGAAATCTCCCCGCGATCGATCTTCCGTATGGCATCCACATCAAGGGCACCATGTTCTGTTCCGGGGGCAAAGATGCAGGCATCAAGGGCGCCTGCAAGCCTTCCGTCCTTCACAATCAGGGTAACGGTGTTCGAACTGATATCAGAAATCACAACGTCCCGCCCGAGATCCTGTGTCACCCTCAGCGCAATGCCAACCTTTTCGGGACTCGCCTGGTGTGAGTAAACGCGGAAGCGGGGATCCGTGGGTGAACCCCGGTGGAGGCCGGGGACAGCGACAGCTGGTATCGAACTCTCTGCTACCCGGTCAAAGACCCTCGTTCCTCCTCCTATGTGCTTGCCGGCACCTTCCCTGCTGACGAGTCCCCTGTTTGAGAGTTTGCGTACGGGTGTGATTGCCGAGAAATTGTCCCCCATCGAGTAGGAGAGAGCGATACCCTCGATTTCATCAAGGGGGCAGATCTCTTCGAGATCTTCCATCTCGAAACTGACGGCATCTTCCCTCCTCATTTTAAACCTGTGGCCCGGCCCACCCGAGAACCGCATCGCTGAAGTCCCGTGGTCGATCCCGATAAACATAACACTATTCCTATACATGAAAGGCACATATATTAGGGTATGATGGCCTGCGTAGTGACGGGAGGTGCAGGGTTTATCGGTTCGCACCTCGTGGACGCGCTCGTGGCACGAGGGGAGGCGGTCCGTGTCATAGATTCCCTGCGGAGCGGTTCGGAACAGAACCTTTCCGCCCACCTGTCCCGGGACAGGATCCTGTTCAGGAAGGCCGACCTCCTTGAAGACGGCTGGCAGGACTTCCTCTCCGGAGCAGGAAGGGTATGGCACCTTGCAGCCGATCCCGACGTCAGGCAGGGAGCCCTCACCCCCGAGTCCCAGGTCCGGCAGAACATCCTTGCAACCTGGCGTGTCCTGGAGGCGATGAGGGCGGCAGGAGTCCCGGAGATCGTCTTCACGTCGACCTCGACCGTATACGGTGATGCAAAGGTCATTCCCACGCCAGAGGACTATTCGCCCCTCGAACCCGTCTCTGTCTATGGCGCCACCAAGCTCTCCTGCGAGGCTCTCATATCTGCATACTGTCATAGTTTCGGGATGAAAGCCTGGATATTCCGGTTTGCAAATATCATAGGAAAGAGGAGTAACCATGGCGTTATCTGGGACTTCATACGGAAGCTCTCCGGCAATCCGCACCGGCTCGAGATCCTCGGCGACGGGCGCCAGTCCAAGTCATACCTGGAGGTCAGTGCATGCGTGGACGCCATGCTCTATGCTGCAGACCATGCATCTGGCAGGGTGAACACGTTCAATATCGGGTCAGAGGACTGGATTGATGTCCGATCCATCGCAGACCTCGTTGTGGAGGAGATGGGCCTGTCCGGCGTAGAGTACATCTTTACCGGCGGAGAACGCGGGTGGATCGGCGATGTCCCGAGGATGCAGCTCTCGGTTCAGAAACTGAAGTCGCTTGGGTGGAAACCCCCCCTTGGGTCGAGGGAGAGCGTCAGGATGGCGATTGCAGCGATGCTGGAGTAGGCAATGGACATTCCGGCTGCCCTTACTGTTGTCATCCTCGGGGCACTCCCGTTCTTCGAGGCGCGTTATGCCATTCCCGCGGCGATTCTTTACGGATTTCCGCCATTGACGGCTTTTGGACTTGGAATTATCGGGAACCTTCTCCCGGTTATCCCGCTCCTCCTCCTTCTCGATCCCGTTTCAGGGTGGCTCCGGGTCCGTTCACAAACCATGGACCGGTTTTTCTCCTGGCTCTTTGAGAGGACAGGGCGACATGAAGAGCAGATACGGCGATACGGTGCACCTGCGCTCTTCCTCTTCGTGGCAATGCCCATCCCTGTAACAGGGACATGGAGCGGGTGCGCCGCGGCATTTGTATTCCGGATACGGTTCCGGGAGGCGTTCCTGGCGATCGCAGGCGGAGCATTCGTGGCTGCACTTATCACCACACTGCCCCTGCTGGGCCTGATGAAACTGTTTGGAGGAGCATGAAAGAAAGAAAGTTTGTCCTGATCCTGGGAGACGGGATGGCAGATGAACCCCTCGATGAACTCGGGGGTCAAACACCCCTCGAGTATGCACAAACCCCGAACATGGACCGCATTGCACGCGAGGGGTGTTGCGGCCTCCTCCGCACCATCCCTCCGGGGTGTGAGGCAGGCTCCGATATCGCAAACCTCTCGATCCTCGGGTATGATCCGCGGAAATATTACACCGGCAGGGGACCGCTCGAGGCGGCAAGCATGGGAATTGACCTTGCAGAAACGGAGATGGCGTACCGCTGCAACCTGGTGACCATCAGGGACGGGACCATGACTGACTTCTCCGCAGGGCACATTACGAGTGCGGAAGGGGCAGCGCTCTTATCCGACCTCCAGAAGGTTATCTCCCCGGTCCGAATCTTTCCCGGTGTAAGCTACAGGAACGTCCTCGTTCTCCCGGATGCCAAGGGTGCAAAAACTGTTCCTCCCCACGATATCGTGGGACAGGAGATCGACAGGTACCTCCCGGACGGGAAGGACGCAAAGGTCCTCCGTTCCTGCATCGAGGCGTCAGGACGGGTTTTTGACCACCATCCCGTCAATTCCGCCAGGATTTCCCGCGGTCTTGCCCCCGCAACCCATATCTGGCCCTGGAGCGGGGGGAAAACTCCTGCACTCACGCCATTTGCCGAGAAATATGGAATATCGGGAGGTATGATATCTGCTGTCGATCTCCTCCGCGGCATTGGCCGGTGCGCACGGATGGAGGTGATCAACGTCCCTGGTGCCACGGGTTACCTCGATACCGATTACCAGGCCAAGGCCCGTTATGCCCTCGACGCACTCCGGTACCTCGATTTCGTCTATGTTCACGTGGAGGCGCCGGACGAGGCTGGCCACCTTGGCAGTCTTGTCGAGAAGGTCAGGGCCATCGAGCGCGTGGATGCCATGATCGGGACCATCCTCGATGGATGCAGCGCCTGTATCGCAGTCCTTCCCGACCACCCAACGCCCCTTCGCATTCGTACACACTCGCCTGACCCCGTTCCGTTCGCCATCCTCGGAGGCAGGAAAGACGGGTGCAAATCCTTTTGCGAGCGTGAAGCGGCAGACGGGTCATCCGGTGTCCTCGAGGGAACACAATTCATGCCCCTGTTTCTCACTGGTACACCTGGCTGACACCACTGGGGAAGGATTGTATGGAAGAGAGCACTATCTCCACCTGGGAACATGAAAGAATTCTTCCCGTGCGATGATCTCGAACGGACGGCAGGCCCCCTCTCTCCCCTCCAGCGTGTCCTTCTCGGGACCGACGGTTCCGTAACGCGCATCCTGGAACTTGCATGCGGCGCTCCGGTCGCTGTCACCACGCGGGTGCAGAAAGTTGAAAAAGCTGACCCCTCGGTAGCAGAGAATCTCCAGGTGCAGCCCGGTGACGAAGTCAACCACCGGATTGTCGAGCTGAAGAATACGCGTACCGGAGAGACCCTCATTTATGCCGAGTCGTATACCCCCCTCTCAAGGCTTTCTTCTTCTTTCCGTGATGACCTCATGCGAGCCGATGTTCCCATTGGAAAGATACTCGAACACCACAGGCTGGAAACCAGGCGGGAGATACTCGGAATGTCTGCCGGGACCCGCGGACCCGATATTGCCCGTGCTTTTGGGCTCTCCGGAAACCCTCTCTTCCTTTCGCGACGGTACCGGATTATCCATGGCGATTTCCCCCTCATGCACATCGAAGAGGTGTTCCCTGCAGCATCCTTTACAGGTGAGCGGCGGGTACTTGTCCGGGCACCGTCCCGCATCCACCTCGGGCTCATCGACATGAACGGGAGCCTCGGTCGCGTGGACGGGGGGATTGGACTCGCACTCGGGAAGCCTGAAGTTGTCCTCTCTGCCCGCAGGAGTGAGGGGTTCACAGTTTATGGAGGTGACGCAGATGCCCGGGAGCGTGTTCTTGCAGCAGCAAAGTCTGTTGCCGGGGCACTATGCCTGCCCGGCGGGGCCGAGTTCACTATCCGGTCTGTTTACCCGGGTCACGTTGGTCTCGGGCGAGGAACCCAGCTTGCCCTCTCGACAGCAACAGCACTCTGCCACCTCTACGGGCAGGTCCAGAGTCCCCGTGATCTTGCCCGGATAACTGGTCGTGGCGGCACATCGGGGATAGGTACAGCAACCTTTGCGACCGGAGGGTTCATCTGTGATGCAGGCCACTCCCTCGGCGATTCGAAAGATAAAACCGGGTTTCTCCCCTCGTCGGCCTCCCGTGGTGTCCGCCCGCCCGAAGTTATCCTGCGCCATCCGTTCCCTGTTGGGTGGAAAATTCTCCTTGCCATGCCGAAATCCTGCATCGGGGCGAGTGGCACAGGTGAAAAGGACCTCTTTTCAAGCCATTGTCCTGTCCCCCTTGACGAGGTCCGGGAACTCTGCCACCTCGTCCTCGTCTCCCTCCTCCCTGCTCTCGTGGAGGAAGATCTTGACCTCTTCGGACGTGCCGTGAACAAGATGCAGGGACTCGGGTTCAAGAAAATCGAGAACATGCTTGCACCTCCCATCACCCAGGATCTGATGGAGACCATGCGGGACGAAGGTGCAGCAGGTGCAGGCCTGAGCTCCTTTGGCCCGGTCGTTTTTGCTTTCACCGGCGGTGATACGGGGGCTATCGAAAGGGCCTGCAGGAAGACCCTGGATCGGGCCGGGGGAGGTGACATAATACGCACAACCGGCTGCAACGCGGGTGCACAGGTCACCGTGACCTGATGAATGAATCCGCCTGGTCTGCCCGGATGCCTTGAGGCAAGGAAAAAAGGATTGGTGCATGCCTCCCCCGGGGGGATCTGTCAGGGGCACTTTCATTAGAAATACATGCTGAATATGATACAATGGAAGGGCAGAGGACACTTGCTATCGGGATCACGGTGAACCTTGAAAATTATGAGAACCTCCGCCTGGAAGTGAACGGCCCCGTCAAGAACGAGGGAGATGCAGATGAACTCATCAGCTTCCTTGATTCCGTCCTGCAGAAGTTCGGGCAGGGAGACCCTGCCTCGAAAGAGAGGGTGGAGGCATTCCGTCGACGCATCCTCCCCCCGGGACCGGAGAGGAGCAAAAACGAGACCGTTGTGGCACAAACGCAGGTAGCCGGGGGGCCGGCAGAACCCCCTCCAGTCGTCGCGCAGCAGGTTCCCGCACAGCAGGTCAATGCTGCAAAACCATCTCCGGCAGATGCAGGAGATGCAGAGGGGGTCCCAACGTGCGAGGA
>JASEES010000002.1 GCA_030019395.1 Methanolinea sp.
TTCCGATCTTGGCATTCTTATTAAGTTATTAGTATTATTAATTATATAAAGATTGTGTCGCATTAAAAAATAAAAAACATGCGTAGATTATTTAATTTTTGAATTCAACCACATCTCAACGATTCTTTTCGTCAAACTCTTTGCTTCGTTAATTTTCATCTCTTTATCCGGCTTTTTAAATTTCTGATGTGCGTGACGGGCTTCTGTTTTCACGGCTTCATAGCTTTGAGCGGTCTGTTTTAATAGGTCAATGTCATCATAAAACTCTCCCTTCCTCAAAACGGGAGGAAAGTTATCTTCCTGGACAACCTCGATAATCTTATAGAATCCATTCCACGATTTGAAATCATGATTCATTAAATCGAATACACGCCGGACTCTCTCGTCAGATTCCATTAATGGAATCCATTTTATCATTTGTTTGCCTGGAACAGATTCTTCAATGGTCCCATCTGCTTTGCAGACTGTTAATCGTGCCCGAACGCTTGATTTTACCGAAATGGTAGTTTCAAGAAAAATTGCCCTATTACCCCCCTCATCCTTATATTGAATTGCCCCTCGCGTTACGACATCCGATGAATCGAGGATGATTTGTTTCGTCGCATTAATTGCTTTCAACAATTTATCTACAATCTCTTTGACAGCGTTAGAATCTTTACATCCCTCAAAGGATGAAGACTCAAGAATATACCCCTTCCCTTCTCGGATGATCTGGAGATCCGATGAAGTGAATATTTTACTCAAATCCTCCAAATCGTCTTTATCTCCGTGAAGATCAACCTGCCAGTTCATATCTGTGTCCTCTTACCGATTGTTTCCTTCTTAACCCGTTCCAACAGCACACTTGCCGGTTCATGCTCCTGCCCCTCCTTCCTCGCAAGTTCCGCCTCAGTGGGCACCAGTTCCCCACAAAACGCTTTCGCCAGTATCGCCTGGGTCAACCGGTCCGCCCGCTCTTTTCCTGCAGTCACCTGTTGCTTGATGCGGTTAGCAAAGGCGAAAAGAGATTCGACTCGGTTTGCACCCGGAAAATGCAAACGACAAGTATGGATATTCTTCCCCGGATCCGGAAATGGGGACACTGTGCCTGAGAGGTACCTCTTCACGGGCATCTTTGCACCATTTACAGGGAGCGCAGACCACGAATGCAGAACAGGATAGTCTCTCTCCCGGTGCGTGCGATCCTGCACATGGTGCAAAGGTTGCCGAGAAATATCGGGAAAAGGTTCCGATCGCGAATCCGGACGTGCAGGATAGTTCCCACGTTTGCACCAGCGGGGTGCAAACGTATGCAAACGTGCAAAAGTGGTGCAAAGATGAGACAGCCGTTCCGCGTGGATCCGTTCCCGGTAGAACATGTGCACCGGGAAAAAGACGCAGCCTCCCGTATCCGGAGCATCAGGCCGGAATGTGCGACGGTTCTGCGCGAGGGTAGTGCATGGAATGGTGACGTCCGGGGAAGGCGGAGGGTGGAGGAGAGGACGCTGCCGGGGACCCTGCCGGCATTTCTTTTCTCCGGCATCCGGTTCGAAACCGGCAAAGGCTGTAAATCTCGTGGGACTCACCTTTTGATATGACGAAACGGGCGATTATCAGACAAGCGGCTGAGGTTCGACTCCATGCGTGGCCGGGAGCTGAGCATTGCTGATGACCACCCGGGCAGGTGCCTGGCGGACCTTTTCGAGGATCAGGTCCCTGCCTGCACGCGTCATCGCAAAGACAGGGATCGAGACCCCCGCCTGGAGCAATGCCCGTGGGCCTGCCACGTTCCTGACGTGGCGGGATGCACATGCGGTAATGATATCTGCACTGGTCGCAAGGATGCGAGCTTCCTCTTCCGTTACCCCGGTCGTGTGGACTGCGATGACGAGGGTCCCGGGATATTCCTCCCGTACTGACCGGGCGTCCCCGGCGGATGCCACGGTGACACCGATACGGGAATAGCCCATCTCCCGGGCCATCCGGACACCCCCGGCCTGGTCGATGGAGGCAGCGGCAGGGTCACACACGGTTCCCCCTTTTTCCTGGATCCTCCGGATTACCTGTGGAATCGGCGAGGTGCGGACAAGCCCCGACATCCTCCCGCCGATGCCCTGGACGAGGGACGGTCGCGTGACGATGACAGTTCCTGCGCCGTCACACGCGATGACCACGCAATCGAGGAGGCCGGAAGAGAGCCCGCAGGAGAGGAGCTCCGATGCGCCGAAACCCACGTAGTCTCCATCGGCCTCGACCGCCCTGTCCGGCGTGCACATCCCGAACGCCCGTATCCTGTACTCCATGTTCTCCCCGATTGCCCCGGGAGTGATGACCGGGACCGGTTTTCCGAACCGGCGTGCGAGCGGGCATTCGCTGATCAGGGGTTCCCCCACGGAAATGACCTTTCCATTCCGGATCACGACCCGGGCTTTCCCGATGGCCTCGATGACGTGCTCGTCACGTGAGGGTTCTGTCATGTTCTTTGGAATTTTTCCCTTGCGGATGAGATAAGGATGACTGTAATATCCTGCAATCAGGCATCCTTCTTCAGCCTCAGGGAAACCGCGATTCCTCCTGATACTGCCAGGGAGACAACGACAATGAGGGCAGGAACGGGCGCAGTCTGCGTCGGAGTGGGACTCGTTGTCCGTTCGGGGGAGGGCGTCGGTATGGTCGTTGCAGTGGTACTGGTCGCGGTCACGGTTGTCGGCGGAGGTGTCGGTGTCGGGGTAACCTGTGTCATTATCGAGAGTTCGACATTATCGATATAGCCCTCGGAATATGATCCCGGGAGGTAGTCTCCCTTCGTCGTTATTGCCAGCCGGTCCATGAAGAGCAGTTCCTTTGCCACGGGGACAAAGTAGCCAAAGACGACTTCTCCGGTATCCTTCCGAACGACCTTGATGTCTGCATTGCGGAGTTCCCTGTTGTATCGCACCGTTACGTGGTACGTGGTATTCTCCCGGAACTCGACCGTGTCGCATCCCGTCAGGCTTCCACAGTAGGAAGCATAGTAACTGGATATCTCCCGCAACTGGTTGTTCTGGTCAATGACACGCAACGAGAAAAGTTTCCCGTATTTTCCGTTCTCCAGGGCAGAAAGGATCGTCGTCCCCCGCGTGAAGTCCATCTCGGAGCTCGTGAGCCCGAACCGGAACGCACTGTTCGGCTGGGATACAAGGACGATCACGTCGTAGTCGAGGGTAAAGGACTGGTCATCGTACCTGAGGGGTACGTAGGCGTACCCGTTTGTTCCCCCCTCCGTCCTGAAATGGTACATCTCCCGGTCACTGTCCCAGTAATACCGCGAGGGACTGTTCGTCATCCAGCCCGGGTTCTCTGAAAAGTCTGTTTTGTAAAGGACAACACTCTGGATGTCTGCCCAGGCAGGGACAATGAGCCCTGCCATGCAGATTACCAGGAAAAGGAACGGAAATGACCTTGACCACTGCACGTCTGTCTCACCTCAGGTTTACTTGGAAACTCGATTACGATCCCCCTCCAGGACAGGAACCGGCAGGTATCCGGGCAACCGGGGGAATAACATCCGGAAAGGACAACCACTGAAGGGAATTGTTGCTGTGAATGGTAAGTCCCCACCCTCTATATTTTTTACGAATTGGATGGTTCTTTCCCCCTCCTTGTGCATCCCCGGGGCTCAATCACCAAAGAGAGGGGAATATAATTAATTATCTGGGTGACACATCCAGTATGAGGGGTAGAAATCTCAAGTGTTCCTGAGTGATTCCCATCCGGGGGACTTCTGCTGATGGACGGGGAGATCTATTACAACCGTGGTATCGCGTACCACAAGAAGGGACTTTTTGACGAAGCAATCGCCGATTACACCCGGGCCATCGAGATCAATCCTGACGATGCGGAGGCATACCATAACAGGGGTGTGGCAAAAGCAGGCAAGCATGACTACCCGGGAGCAATTGAAGATTACAGCGCAGCCATCAGGATAAACCCCCATTTTTCCGAGGCTTTTTACAACCGCGGAGTTGCCTATTCCCTCCTGAACCGGCCGGAAAATGCAATATCCGATTTCACGAGTGCGGTCAACCTCGACACGGACTTTGTGGAGGCTTACTACAACAGGGGACTTGAGTATGCACGGATCGGGGAATATGAACTTGCCATCGCTGACTTTTCGAAGGCAATCTCCCTAAACCCGTCCTACGCGGCGGCCTACAATAACAGGGGAGTTATCTATGCCCGCAGGGGGATGCACGAGAAGGCCATCGAGGACTATACACGGGCATTCGAACTCGATCCCTCGTTTTCCGAGGCCCTCTTCAACCGCGGAATCGAATTCTCCCGCCTGGGCCACTTCGAGGACGCGATCGCTGACTATACGAGGGCCCTTGAGATCACGCCGGAAAAAGCAGATATCCTCTACAACCGGGGCCTCGCATACGGCAAGCTCGGGCAGTCCGAGGCTGCGATTGCAGATTACCTCCAGTGCCTCGAGAAGAACCCCGCCTATGCGGAGGCCCACAACAATCTCGGGGTTGAATACAGCCATCTCGGCCTCCTCGAGACTGCCCTTGACCATTATGCAAAGGCAATAGAGATCAACCCCTCGTTCGTGGAGGCCTATAACAACAGGGGGGTGCTCTTCAACCGCATGGGCAGGTTTGACGAAGCGATAGCTGAGTTTTCACGGGCACTCGAGATAATCTCGGAGGAGACGCAGGCAGAAGCAGTCACCGCGCAACCGGAGGCCTCCCTTTCCGGGATGGCGGCAGAGACAGCTCCCGGCCAGGGTGTCCCCGGCGAGGAGGAAAAGGGAGAAACAACCGTTCCCCCGGTGGAAGAACTGGTGGAAGACCCTGCAATCCGGCAGCTGACCGATGAGATAAACCGGTCTCCCGATGACCCCGAACTCTACAACCGGAGGGGTGTCGAATACTCAAGGCTCGGGCAGTCCGAAAAGGCAATCGAGGATTTTACACGCGCCATCGATATCGATCCCGGTTACATCGAGGCATATTTCAACAGGGGCAACGAGTATGACCGGCTCGGAATGGTGGACGAAGCGATCGCTGATTATACCCACGCCCTGAAGATCAACCCCAAGTTTGCCGAGGCGTGTTTTGCCCGTGGTATCGAGTACCAGAAAGCCAGCCTCTCTGACAGGGCCATATCCGAGTTTACGAAGGCACTCGAGATCCGGCCTGCATACCCGGATGCGCTCTACCAGAGGGGATGCGAATTTGCAAAAATAGGCCTCTCCGACATGGCTGTCAGGGACTTTTCGCGGGCACTGGAGATACGGGGCCAGTTTTTCGAGGCCCTCGTCGCACGTGCCGAACAGTATTCCCGGAAGGGCCTTTCCGAGCGTGCAACAGAGGACCTGACAGCGGCACTTGCCCTCGAGCCCACCAGTGCCGGGCTGTACGTCCGGAGAGGTATCGAGCAGTCCCGTTCCGGGAAGATAGAGGAGGCTCTTGCCGATTTTTCGAAGGCAATCGGGATGGAGCCCTCGAACGCGGATGCATACTTCCAGAGAGCCCTGATCCTGCAGAAACAGGGTCGCTTCGAGGAGTCTGCAAGCGACATCTCCCGCGTCATCGAGTTACGCCCTGCGGATGCACAGGCATACCTTATCCGCGGGCGCCAGAATTCCGAACTGGGAAATTCATCCGAGGCAATCGCCGATTTTTCCCGTGCCCTGGAGATCGTCCCGCGGTTGTTCGATGCGTACATCGGGAGGGGGCAGGAGAGGAGCAGGTGCGGACAGGCAGAAAAGGCAGTAGAGGACTATTCCAATGCAATACGCCTCAATGGCCGCTCCGTTGAAGCGCTCACTGCGAGGGCGACAGAGTACAGCCGGCTGGGGAGGTACGAGGATGCTGTCGAAGACCTTTCCCGGGCACTTGAACAGGCTCCGGGGGACGTAAGCATCCTCCTTGCTCGCGGCCTGCTCTACGAACGGCTGGGTATGATCGATGAGGCAATTGCCGATTACTCGAAGGTCATCGAGATCGACCCCGGTCATGAAAAGGCGTACATCAACCGCGGCAACCTCCTGGCAGGCAGGGGCCTCTCATCCGAGGCAATTGCCGACTTTTCCCGGGTTATCGAGATCAACCCCGGTAACGCGGTTGCTTTCTATAACAGGGGAATCGAGTACGGCGAGAGGGGCATGCTCGACGAGGCTATCAAGGACCTTGGGAAAGCAGTGATGCTCCGCCCTGACCTTGCAGAGGCCTATTACAACAGGGGCGTTGCCTACCACAAGAAGGGGATGCTGGAGGAAGCAATAGCCGATTATAACCGGGCCCTCGAGCTGAGCCCTGATAACGAGAAGGCCTACAATAACCGTGGGAATGCGCATGCAGCCCTCGGGATGTACGACGAGGCGATAGAGGATTTCTCGCGTGCCATCGAGATCAACCCCGACAACCCGACGGCGTATTACAACCGGGGGATCGAGTACGGCAAGAAGGGATTGATAGAAAAGGCAATGGAGGATTTTTCACGCGCGATAGCCATCAAGCCTGACCTTGCCGAGGCCTATTACAACCGTGGTGTTGCCTACCAGAGGGTCGAGAGGTACGAGGAAGCGATCGCCGACTACTCGAGGGCCATCCAGATCTCCCCCGCCAACGAAAAAGCATACAATAACCGTGGGAATGCGCATGCAGCCCTCGGGATGTACAACGAGGCCATCTCGGACTTCTCGCGTGCCATCGAGATCAACCCCGACAACCCGACGGCGTATTACAACCGGGGGATCGAGTACGGCAAGAAGGGGTTCTTCGATGAAGCCATTGCGGACTTCTCGAAGGCTGTCGGGCTCCGTCCGGACCTCGCCGAGGCATACTATAACATGGGCAATATCTATTACAACAGGAACATGTGCAGGGAAGCGATTCGGGAATTTGACCGGGCCCTCGGGGTAAAACCCGGTTATGCACGGGCATTCCTGAACAAGGCACTCGCGTACGAGAAACTGTCAATGACAGAGGAAGCCATCGCGGCATACGAGGGTTTCCTGAAATTTGCCCGGAATGAATCGAAGGAACTCGTCGATTTCGTCTCCCAGAGGCTGCGGGACCTCTCGCTGTCCGTGTGAGGAAGCCGGGCTTCATCCTCCCTGTAGCCTGAAGACAGGCGTTTTTGAATCCCCTTTTGAACTGTGCCTCTGTTACCTTCCTGCATTCTGAAAGGGAATGAATACTCTCTTTCCGATGTGAGCGAATCGTGAAAAACAGAAGTACTCGAAATGATGGAGAGGCAGAAAAAAACGGTGGGAGTTTTCTTACGATACCGGGACAACGCTGAACCCGCGTGCCCCGCCACGGTATTCGAGGGCACCCGGGATTATCCGGAGGCTCATCTGCCCGTCTGAATTCTCGCAGAGGTTACTGATGAGAATCTTTTGGTCCGGGGCAGAGAGGATCCTCCCCTCATCGACAAAGAGGGTCATTGTCTGGTCACCCGGGGCAATCTCGATCACGAGCGTCGAGGAGAGCCCGGAGTACGAGGGGACATTGATATCGTTCACAATGCCACTCCGTACCGGGTTTCCGTTCACGAACAGCCGGGCAGCGTCAAATTTCAAACCTGTCAGGCCGTTGGCATTCACATCGATGGTTCCGCTCTCGCTCTTGTCTATGAATACCTGGACTATGTCCTGCGGGGAGAAGTCGTAACGCGCCCCCCCAATCTTGATCCAGGCGGGCCGTCCCGTGACGGTGAACTGGATGAACCCTGTCGAGAGAGTGCCCCTGCGACTTCCGGACAGGAGGACATCCACCTTTTTGGCCGGTGAGACCCTGACCGCACCGCTCTGGATGCGGGTGTCGGACCCGAACTGGTTACTGACGGTGAGGCTGACGGTATAGTCACCCTCCTTGACATAGGTGTGGACGGGATTCTGCTCGACGGAACCGGAACCATCTCCGAAGTCCCAGGAGAACGCCGTGGGAACGCCGGTCGAGAGATCGTTGAACTGGACCGTGAGCGGCGCCTCGCCCTCGGAGGGAACAACAGCAAACTGTGCCTTCGGGAGGATTCCTGCCTTTATGTAGTCTTTCTCGACTTTCTGGCCGGGCCCGAACTGGTTGCGGACGGTCAGGGCAACGGTGTATGTCCCGCTCCTTGCGTATTCATGCACGGGGTTCTGCTCGGTCGATGTCTCCCCGTCCCCGAAGTTCCACAGCCACGCCGTGGGAGACCCGCCACTCATGTCCATGAACCGGACGATGAGGGGAACCTGCCCGGTTCTCGGTTCGCCGATGAAACCGGCCTGGGGTGGTGCAGGGCTCACCGGTCCCGGGGGAGATGCCGTTACGACAGGAATGACCTCTGAAGGTGCCGGTGTCGCTGTAACGGGGACTGTCTCAACGGTCGTGACGGCTATCGTCGGAGGAGTACCGGAGGGTGCCCTGTCACTGAATACAACGATCTCCCCTTTCGAACCGGAATAGACGACTTCCACGAGGTCAGGCGTGCCCGGCCCGTCATACAGGACGCGCACCGTCTTTCCCTGGGTCCATGGCCAGTCCTGGGAGTGGAGGAAGGAGATGTAATTCGGGGGAATGGTCTGCCCGTTGATCCGGATGAGTGTCCTGCTGCTCTGGAGAGGGTCTCCCCCGTCATGGTAAATGTAGACGGTATTTCCCGAACGTTCTATCGTTGCCGTAAACTGGGGTACCACGTCCGGTTGCGGTGGGAAAAAGATGAACACCGCCACGATGACGACGAGGATGATGGCGACTGCCGCAACCAGTGCCAGCAGGATATTCTTGGAGATTGCAGATTCCCGATCCATTCTCTTCCACCCGAAAAACTTTCATGCACCTCTTTTGGGACATATCCAGGCCCGTGCAGGGCAGGTATATCCGGTATTTAAATGTGATCTCTCCTGTCCCTATATCAAACTATCCCCCAAAAAAGGCATTAATCACGCGGTACGGGGGAATCGACATGGTTCCCGGACGGGCAGGGTATGATTGTCAGGAAGTACACGAAAGGCCCTATACCGGTCCAAAGGAATATCCTGACACCGCACCCTGGAAGAATGCCGAATCCGGCCGGAAACAGTCGATGTTCAGGATTCCTGCCGGGTCAGGGCGTGCGGAATTCAGGAGGAGGGGAGAGTCTGCCGAGGGGAGGTCGACCGGGATCCCCGATTCCAGGAGGCGGACCGTTCCGGGACCCTGCGAAACGACGAGGACGAGGCTCGAGACGAGGTCATCGTATCCCTGCACGGAGATCTCCCTGACCTCTCCCTGCCCCCGGACTTCACCGTCGATGGAGAGGACGGTGTTTTCAAAGGAGAATCCAAGGATTTTTCCCGAACGGATGGAGACCTTGCCTTTCCCGCCGGCCGGGAGGGTGAGGCGGACACGTGCACCGGGAGGAAGATCGATGACGGTGCCGCCGATCTTCACCCGGGATCCGCCCTCCCTGACAGTGAACTCCAAAAACCCGCCTGCAGGCACGCGGGCATCTCTCTGCGCCTCCAGGTAGACGTCGCGGTTCTCTGCAGGCGTGACCGTAATGAACCCCTGGCTGATCCTCGTGTGCCCGCCGAACGCGTTCCTGACGGTGAGCCCCACCTGGTACGATCCTGTTTTCGTGTAGGTGTGGACAGGGTTCTGGATGGTGGATGTCTCCCCGTCACCGAACGTCCACGACCATTCTCCGGGTATCCCGCGGGACGTATCGGTGAACCTGACAGTCAGGGGAACGGGGCCCTCGCGGGGTTCCGCTGTAAAGGCAGCAACAGGTGCCCCGAGCGTATCGATCGGGATGAGTGTCGGGGCAGGTGTCGGTGTCATGGTGGGAACCAGCGTTGCCGGCGTTGTGCCCGGTGTGGCGGGGATGGGTGGTGGTGACGGCGTAACCAGAGGAGTCATTGCAGGGATCTCGGCAGAGAAGAGTTCCCGGCTACCCTTCGAAGAAGCGGACGAGACGATCCTGATGGTCACGGGTGAACCTGACCGCGGCAGGCTGATGGAAACGGTCTTGCCGATCGACCAGGGGCATTCGATGCTGTCTTTTGGGAAGGGGACTTCCCTGTCGTTGAGGAGAATGGCGACGCTGTCGCAGGGGAGCGGGTCTCCCCCCGTGTGGGTGATGAATGCTTCATTTCCTGAAACGGAAAGGTTGAACTGGGTGGATACCGCCGGAGAAGGAGCAAGGAAGGTTGAATAGGCGAGTGTCGCGATGATGACAATCCAGAGTGCGACAATCGCGTAGATCATCAGCCTTGTTCTTCCGGACGATTCTTTCATTTTTTACTCCCGGGACAGGGGTCAGGTGAGCTGGTAACCCGTTGCGGCACCACTGTAAAAGACATCGTTCCGGGTATCAAGGTTCATGACACCCCAGGTATCGGGACGAAGGTTGAATATGCGGATCTCCCGTGAATCAATTCCATAGATAATTGAGACTCCATTGACGTTGAGCTGGGTCCATTCTCTTCTGGCCGGAACGATCAGCGTCAATGTGGAGAGGTAGGAATCATACCCGCTGATCCAGATATCTCCGCTTCCTATATCCTTTGTCCCTTTATCGACACCATTGAGTGTCAACCTGACATTATTGAACCTGAAATTGTTCACCGTCGATGATGTTGCATAGATATTTCCGGTTCCATCAGATGTAATCTCAAGTCTCACGTTATCTCCAATATTGAGGTTATAGTAGGTGTTTCCATGCCTGATGTATGAGTATGGCCCCGTAACCCGGAACTGCATGTACCCACCCTGTTGCAGGCTTCCGTCTTTATTGGCGACGAGATAGATATTGGTCGTTGGGGGAGCATTCACTGTGATATATCCTGTTTTTATCCGGGTATCCGATCCTCCCGGGTTAGACACGGTGAGCCTCACCGAATACGTACCAGGGGAGCTATATGTGTGGGTCGGATTCTGAACGGTATAGTCCACAACACCATCGTTGTTAACATCCCATTGCCATTGTGCCGGGTTTCCTGTGGATGTGTCTGTAAACTGGACGGTGAGCGGTGCATAACCGGAAGTTGGAGCTGCGGTAAAATCGGCGGTCGGCGGTAAAACCTGCCGGTTGCCAAAATTCACACCTGTTTCGTAGCAGTGAGGTGGGTTGAGTACTATGAAATTGTAATAATCTTCGGTTGCCGGTTGTGTCCGGATCCATCCGGGTTGAAGGATTTCTTTCACGAGATACTGTTCTGCCGGCTGATACTGGAGACCAGTAACGGTATATGTTCCATCTGCAGCCGTTATCCCGGATGTGACATAGGTCCAATCATTCCCCGATTTCCTGAAGATCTGGATAGTCCATCCTGCAAGTCCGGGCTCTCCGGGATCACGATTTCCATTCCCGTTGAGGTCGTTATATTTTGTCCCCGAAATGAATCCACAGGATGGGGAAGTCATGACGGTTATATATGATGACCACGAGTCACTTTTCCCGCAACGGTTCGTTACTGTCAGGGTGACGGTATATGTCCCCGGATTTGTGTAGGTATGGGTTGGGTTCTGCGAGGTGGAGGTTGATCCGTCACCGAAGTTCCATAGCCACGAGGTGATAGGATCCTGGTAAGTAGAAGTATCTGTAAATGAGACTGTAAGGGGAGCATATCCTGATGTTACATCTTCTTTAAAACTTGCACTGACGTCACTGCATATGGGTCCGGGTGGAGGAATATTCACAGGGACGAAATATTCTGTAAGGAGGAGAGCTTCTGCAGAACCCCCCCTGTAGATAAGCTGGACATATTCAGGCATCCCCGGGCCTTCATAGGTGACAACGAGAGCCTTTCCCACTGTCCAGGGAGTCTTCGTGATATCCCACGTTGCGCTTTCAGATGTACCATCTTCGTTTCTGATGGTAATTTTTGAGTGAGGGACTTCAGGGACGTTATTAACAGAAATAATGGTCTGTTCTTCTTTCAACGCATCTCCACCATTGTGGTAGAGCAGGATTGTATTACTCGTATTGCTTGCAAGCGCGGAGAGGTGCGGGATCTCTTCCGGGGGTGGATTTGAGAGAAGAACGACTGCCACGATGGCCATTGCAGTGATGACAAGCCCGACGAGGAGGATTGCCCCAATCAGTTCCGATATACCCGCATTGACCCTCTCGTCTCCAGGCATCCCTGCAACTCCTTTATGCACTTTTCAGATACTCTATGAATGCCTTTCATATAAATGAACATCGTCCCTGCACCCCGTCTCCGGGGAGGGGAAACCGGACAATCAGGGGAAATACTTCTGGACGAGCATGGTCTCCCTCCCGTCGTTCCCCCGGGAAACGACCATGACAGTGCGGGGAGATGAAACTGCAGGTAATTCGAGTGCCGTTCCCGGGCGGAATGGAGTACTATCCGGAATGGGGACGAATTCCTGGGTCCGATCGGTTCCATCCACGTAGATCCTGTAGGAACCTTCCGGAAGCACATCCCCGCCTGCATGGATTATGGTAACGATGCTGTTTTCGTACCCGATAACAAATGAGACAGCAGGTACCTGGGAGACGTTGATATTCGATAGAATTGTGACGCCAAGGATGCTGATTGCAAGGCTGATGACTGCGATCAGGAGGAGTACACCGATTAATTCCGAGACCGCTGAATCGCTGGCATTTCCTTCCCTCATAGGGCAACCGTCTGGAGATTTACAGTCAGATTGACGCGGGTATAGTCCAGGAATAATGAATAATGATTATCAGGATCACGAACGGTAAACTGGACCGTGTTTCCGGTTTGGACTGGTGCAGGTATCCACGCGGGGGGGAAATCTTCGCTCAAAGCTGCCTGCCTGATGCGGGAGAAAGTCTGGTTCCACATCCGTGCGGTTTGCTGATCCTGTGCACTGATGATGAAAGTGACATTTCTTGCATTGGGTATCCCCGTGGCAAGTTTTTGTTGATCGATGGTATTCTCCTGGAGCGATGTCAGGGTCGAGACGACCTGAACCGGGGATGACCCTCCGATATTGCCCGAACCATCGATGAAAATGTCGACCATCCGGACAGTGGGCAGACCGGTTTTGTTGGTCACACTGATAAGGGGAATCACTTTCGATACCATCCCATCGGGCTGCCTGAGGAAGACGCCCCCCATCTGGTAATAGTAATCCTGCTGGATCCAGTAGTTATTGCTGGACCGGAATTCGAGGGAATCCATAGGGTGTGAGAATTCAATTTCTGCAGAATTGTAGCCAACCTGGACAGGATAGAAGACTTGGATATTTGGAGTACTGAATATGGGTGTTCTTATTTTCAACGGATAATCCAAAGCCTCTGCAAGACCATATGCATCATCCAGAAGGTCAATGGTGTAGTTCCTGTTATTGATAATTTCAGGAATAATGGTGAGATTCGAGAAAGTTGCATTATCGTTCTTTACGAGGGTCATGGTCAGGGCAGGACGAGAGACACCTAATCCCTGAACCATTAATGTCCAATTAGGTACTAGAATTGTGTTTATCCATGATGCAATATTAGGAACGTTAGATGGTAGTTCCAGAGGAGGTAATGCACTTGGCGCCTGAGAGCTTGTACCACTTGAAACAATAATTGGCGTGATGTTGAGTGTAATATACCATTGAGGATTGGGGTTATCCGGGTAAATTATTACTCCACCATACTCATCGCGATTTGTTGTCTTTAACTGGATGTATAAATGATCTGGTTCACGGTATATAGGGTTAATATTTGGTTGCGTATTCCCGGGAAATCCCTGCACAAGTACGTCAGCATTGAGGGTGATGTCCTCCCCCCTTTCGTTCACCACTATCATCCCGCTCGAGGGATAGGGCTGGAAGACAGGAACGACAATTGCCCCCTGTGTGAGTCCTGTGACTGTTCCAAGAGTAAACGTATTCGATATGGGCACGTTTTCCTGGCCATTGATCCAGAGCGAATCGATTGTCGTCTTGTATTGCAAAAACTGGTCGTTTACCTGCGCCATGTGCTTTATCTCAAGTTCCCTCCCCTGGGCCGGGACCACGTAGGTGATATAGAGGGATGCAACTGCTGCGATGATCCCAAGGATCAGGATGAACCCGATGACCTCGGAGAGGCCCTCGTCGGTGAGCGGGGCAGGCATGGGAACTATGGAGTATGTGTGCCGGAACATCTTATAAAGATATCAAACCTTTCCCGTGCCGGAAAGCCTGTTTCAATTCCTGACCCGGTAAAAAAGGGGAGAGAGGAGGATCTCCCGGATTCCGGCTGCAGGCCCGGTCCGCTCAATGCCTCGCAAGCCATGTCATCGGGGAGTATTTCTGCAGGAAACCGGAGATGAACGGGGCAAACTCCTCGCGGTAGCATTCGATCCCCTTGTGGACGGTATACGACCGTTCCATCGCCTGCTTCACGTGCTTTCCGAGGGCGACCTGCAGGACTTCCGGGGAGCGGAGCAGGTCGCCGGCCCGGGTATACGCCCGCCGTTTCTCGACGATCAAGAGGCCGTCCTCGATGAAGGGGCCGGAAAAGAGTTCATTTTCGGAGCATGGCAGGTACTTCGAGGAGAACCGGGATGCATTGACGTGGTTCCAGACCGGGGGACCGGCATGGCGGACGACGGAAGGGAGTTCCTCGACGAGGAGCTCGAAGAGGAGCATGGAGGTCTCCTCGTGCATCTCGCAGTCAGCCCTGTTCACGGAAAAACCATGGCGGTCGAGGAGTCCCCGGATGGCATCGAGACTCTTGCGGAGCTGGGGGACAACGATGTCCTCGATGTAGGGCGGGGTGGGGAGGACGATCGCATAGAGGAACGTCCCCCGCCGGGAAAGGAGACAGGCCGCCTCGTCAACGGAGAGCACGGGACGGGGAGGGGGAAAGAAGAACGCGCGTCCCGGCTCCCCGATGTAACCGCGGGCAAGCTCGATGAACTCGCACATCCGGGTCAGGGAGACCGAGGCAGAGACGTTCCGCTTCGGATCGACAGGGTCGACCACCACGAGCGGTTCGGGAAAGTCCCGGGCCCTGTGACCCGCGGGGTCGATGATGATGCCGGGCCGCCAGCGTGACGCGGCTTCGAGGAGGGGCAGAAAACCGCCGTACGAGAGGACGAGGAGCTCGCAGAGGTACCCGGCAAACCCTTCCGTCATCTGGTCGGAGCCGTAAATGCCCCCTGCCTTTGCAAACTGCTTGAGGAGGAGGACATCGTCGATAAACGGCTGGATCCGCTCCCTTATGTAGACCGTGTGGAAGGGAGTGCGGTCCACGGCGCTCTTGATGGAGCATGCAGACTCCACCCTGTAGCAGGGGACCAGGTCGACATCGAGCCCGTCGATGCTCGCATTGATGTACGGGTGCTCGGCATATTTCTCGCGGAACCTTTCGGCCTCCGCCGCGGCGATGGCCCGTGCGAGGGAAAGACCCTGCTCCTCGAGTTCTTCCCGGGAAAGGGACGGGTCGAAAAGGAGGAAAATGTCAAGATCCCGATCGCCGTGGATCCACGTCCCGCGGGCAACAGACCCGACGACCATCCCTTCCGCACGACCGTCAGCCCGGATACGGTCCAGTATCCTCTGCGCAACCCCGTTGATATGGGAGACTTCTTCCGGCGTGGGCCTGATGAGCGAGAGTACCTCCTCCTCAAGGGCTGTCTTCTTCAAGCGGGACCTCCGTGATGTCCTGGTAAACCGGTCCCCGGGGAGTCAGGGTACTCTTCTTGAGAACGATCCTGTCGATGACCCCCCAGCCGAAATCGCGGTCCGAGAGCGGGCGGATAATCCCGGGGAGATCGGGGTGAAATTCGCGGACACGCGCGACCGTGGCGTGGGGAACAAAGGGCCGGTCGTCCCTTTGGATACCGAGGGGGGAGAGGAGATCTTCAACCCCTGCATGGAGGAGACCGCATTTCCCCCCATCCTCGACCCGCGCCCAGATGACCCGGGGACGACGGGGGTTGTTCCCGGAGATCCCGCGGACCCTGACCGAAAACGGGGCTGCCCTCATCTTTCCAAGCGCTTCGGCAACAGCCCGCGTCTTTTCGGGCGGTGTATCACCGATGAACTTGAGGGTGACATGGATGATGGCAGGGTCGACGTGCGTGAGCCGGGCGCTGCTTTTATTCAGGACAGCCTGGACAGCCCCGAGGGATTCCCTGATATCCCGCGGGAGGTCAACCGCGATGAAGAGCCGGTCCATGTATATTCAGCCTTTCTCCTGTTTTGTGCCGGCAGCGTATCCCATATCAATTTCCCGCGTTAAACAACCTGATCGCAAAAAAATCCCCGTTCCTTCTGGTACAATTGAGGCAGGATCAGCAAATATTTTTTCCCGAAGAACAATTACTGACATGAAGCTGACAAGCGGGGGACATTCATGCCCGGTTCTCACGATATTATCGTCTATTCACTCGAATCATGCCCGAATTGCGAGATCCTGAAGGAATTTCTGATAGGGCGGGGTCTCTCTTTCAGCGAGCGGGACCTCTCCACGGCCGAGGCGCTGGCAGACCTCCGCATCAACGGTGTCTTCGTTCGCGAGGCACCCGTCCTCCGGAACGGGGACCGGTTCCTCGTGTCCGGTGACATGTTCGCCGCATCAGGCCTGCGCACGGATACAGTTCTCTCCTTCCTCGAGGGGCACTGATGCCGGGGCGCCACACGAGGCAGTCGACCCTCGACGGCGTTTTTGTCGCCCCGATGCCCCCTGTCCGGACAACGGACGGGCATATCCTGGAATGGGACCGGGAACGGATCGTCCGCCAGATCGTCGAGGAGACAAAACTCGTCTCCACGTTCTATGGTTACGAGAGCGCAAGCGAGGAGACCGCCCGGGAGATAGCACGGCTCGTGGAAGAGAGGATCAAGTCGATGAACCTCCAGACCTTGAGCGGGCCGCTCATCAGGGAGATCGTCAATATCACGCTGCTCGAGAAGGGGATGGTCCAGTACCGGAACGTCTGCACACGCGTGGGGACACCCGTGTACGACGCCCACCAGATAGACGTGGGACGCGGTTTCGAAGCGAGGGACAACGCAAACCTCCAGGAGAACGCGGAGACCTCGCACAAGAAGAAGGCAGACAAGATCAGCAAGGAACAGTACCTCCTCCAGCTTCCCCCCCACCTCGCGGACCACCACCTTTCGGGCAACATCCACATCCACGACCTCGAGTACTTCGGGACACGCCCGTTTTGCCAGGACTGGGACCTCCGCTACTTCTTCTACTACGGCCTGATGCCTGACGGGAACGGCACGAAGGCATCGGTCGCGGGGCCTGCAAAGCGGGCAGAGGTCGCAGTCCTCCACGCTGTCAAGGCACTCGGGAGTGCACAGACGAACTTTGCAGGGGGCCAGGGATACTACAACTTCCTCACGTTCCTTGCACCGTACTTCGAGGGCATGGCGTACGACGAGATCAAGCAGCTCATGCAGATGTTCGTGTACGAGATGACGCAGATGATGGTTGCCCGGGGAGGCCAGCTCGTCTTCTCGTCCGTCCAGCTCAGCCCGGGAGTCCCCTCCCTCTGGAAGGACAAGCCATGCGTGTACCGCGGGATGGTCTGGGACGGGACGAGGGGACCGCGCAGGACGTACGGGGAGTTCGAGAGGGAGGTACGTCTCCTCTTCAAGGCATTAATGGAGGTCATGCTCGAGGGGGACGCATGGGGAAAGCCGTTCTCCTTCCCCAAGCCCGAGATCAGCATCGAGCCGGACTTCATGCAGGAGGACGAGGCATTCAACGATGCGCATCCTGACCTGCCGACCTACCGCGACCTGTACCTCCTCACGTTTGAACTCGCCTCCAAGTTCGGAACGCCCTACTACGATAACCAGATCCCGGCATACCGGGGTGCCGGGAAGGGCATATCGTGTTACCAGTGCTGTGCCTACCAGTTCTCGGCCATTGCCGACCAGGACAGCCAGTTCGAGGACAAGCTCTACTTCCGTGACGGGAAGCACTTCTCCATGGGGTCGTGGCAGGTCGTCTCCCTCAACTGCCCACGGGCGGCATACCGGGCAGGGGGAGACAACGAGAAGCTCTTTGCCGAGCTCCGGGCACTGATGGACGTCTGCGTGGAGGTCTTCAGGATCAAGAGGCGGTGGCTTGAGACCATCCGGGCACAGGGCAGGATGCCGTTTGCCATGCAGCGCCCGAGGGATCCGCACACGGGTGAGCGGGGAGCCGTTGCCGTGGATCTCGACGGCCTCGTGTACACGATTGGCGTGGTCGGTGTCAACGAGATGGTGCAGCACCACACCGGTGCGCAGATGCACGAGTCACGCGAGGCATTCTCGCTTGCTGTCCTTGCAATGACAAAGATGGAATTCTATGCAAAGGAGCTCTCGGAACGCCACAAAATGACGATTGCCCTTGCCCGTACCCCTGCAGAGACCACGGGCCAGCGGTTTGCAGTCGCAGACCTCCTCAACAGCGAGTTCAGGGACCACGCAAAGAGGGTGATCAAGGGTGACCTGGAGAAAGCACAGAGGGACCTTGGAAAGACCCGCGATCTCCCCATTTACTACACGAACGGGACCCACGTGGCCCCCGGTGCAAACATCACGATGGCCGAGAGGATCGCAATCGAGCACGTCTTCTTCCCGATCGTGGACGGGGGGAATATCTTCCACATCTGGCTCGGTGAATCCCGCCCTGACCCGCGGGGGCTCATGGAGATGGCCCTCAACCTCTGCCGGACAACCCAGATTGGGTACTTTGCGTTCACGCGTGACCTCACGGTCTCGCTCCACCAGTTCCGCGAGCATGAAGGGGAGCGTGGCCGGATATCCGGGTGGGTCGCGACCGGCCCCGGTGTCAGGGCATAGGGCCCTGCCGGGTCCTCCCTGCCGGGGACTCCACGGACTCCTTTTTTGGAAAAAACCGCGCCTGGTATCACGGGTCGATCGGGACGGGTGTATCGAGGATCCGGGGCACTTCCGCGGCCCTGATGATCCGTGTCCCGATGTTTTCCATGTCACGGACGTTTGCGGCATGGACCTCCGCGCTCTGGGCAGCAACCGCATCGGTGACGAGGAAGACCTCGTAGTTGCAGGCCGCCGCATCAAAGACGGTTGTCCGGACGCAGTTGGGGGTCTGGATCCCGGTCACGAAGAGGCGCGTCACCCCGAGGGATCGGAGCAGGAGGTCGAGATCCGTCCCGGTGAACGCGCTCATCCGGGTCTTCTCGATGGTATATTCGCCGGGTGCGGGTGAGAGTTCGTCGATGACCGCCGCCCCCCACGAACCCCTGACAGCGAATGCCCGCCTGCGGAAGAGTTCCCTGCGGAAGACCTCGACGTCGGACCCGTCACTCCGGTGGACCCGCAGGACATGGATCACGGGGAGGTGGCGCTCCCGGAAGGCATCGAGGACCTCCCGGATGCGGGGGATGATCTCCCCGGCACCGGCCACGCGGAGTGGCGATCCTTCTCTCACGAAATCGTTCTGCATGTCGATGATCAGGAGTGCGGAAAGACCCATGGATCTCACGTACCTGTGATATACCTGCCGGTTCAAAATACTGGTAGATCTCATAAAGACCGGGAGAACAAAAGATGGAACCGCTCGTTGCTGCTGCAGTCCTCGTCGGGACAGGGGGAACGGCCGGTTTTGCATCCGGTCTCTTCGGGATTGGCGGGGGCTTTCTGATGACTCCTGTCCTCTACTGGCTCTTTTCAACGGGGGGAATCGGCGACACGGAAGCAACCCGCCTCGCCTTCGGGACGTCTCTTGCAGTCATCATTCCGACGATGGTCAGCGGCACTGCAGGTCATCACAGGAGAGAGGCAGTCGACTGGAAAGCAGCAGTCCCCCTTGCGGCAGGCGCCGTTTTGGGAGGTCTTTTCGGGGGAACGGTCGCATCTTACCTTCCCGGAACCACGTTGCGGACCATCTTTGCGGTTCTCGTCATTACGATGGCAATCAGGATGGCCTGGTCCAGCCAGTCATCCCCGGAAAACCGGAAGAACGGTTCAGGACCAGCATTTGGGGTACTCGGGTTCTTCATCGGGACAGTATCGGGCCTTGCCGGCATCGGCGGCGGTGTCCTGCTCGTCCCGCTGCTCGTCATCCTCTTCGGTTTCCCGGTGCACAGTGCCATCGGGACGTCATCGGCATGCCTCGTCTTCTCCTCGGGTGCAGCGGTGATAGCGTACATTATCCATGGGCTGTCTGCACCCGGCCTGCCGCCCCTGTCCCTGGGTTACGTGTACCTCCCCGCGTGGGCCGCGCTCGTCGTGACAACGGTGCCCCTGTCCCGGATCGGCGTCCGCTTCTCCCACACGTGCACCCCCGGGTTCCTCCAGGGACTGCTTGCCGTCCTCATGGTTGCCATCGGCCTGTCCATGCTGGTGGCGTGACCAGGATCTCTTCAGGCATGCAAAAGAACGGTGAAAATCACGTGATTCTCATCGGGACAGACGTCTGCCGGATGAAAAAAGGCGGAGCCGTTTCAAAGCCTGAAAAAAAGAGAAGAGAGCCGCCCGGGAGTGCAGGGACCACTCATCCGTCCTATCCCGATTCTGCCGGTGTACTCCGGGGAGGGACCTTCTTCTTCTTGAGGATGATATCGAGAACACCGTGCCTTACCTGGTAGAAGCTGTGGATGACATCGATCCGGCAGGAGACCGGGACGGGGATGCGCCTCTCGTTGACGACGATATGGAGCGATTCTGCCGTGATGTCGGCATAGGGAGCAGTGTGGAGGGTGGAGGGAAGCCTTGCCGTGACAAACAGCATGTCGGGGGAGTCGATGATCTCGATCGGGATATCATTCTCCTCGCTCCGGGAATTCGGGTTCCTCGTGAAGTGAGGCGACCCGCCGTTCGTGATAATCGTGCAGCCGATGATACGGGCGTTCTCTTCCTGGGGCAGGTTCCGCAGGAGTTCCTCTACCATCCTGGCGATTTTCTTAAGCATTTCGTCGTACGGGTTTTCAGAATCCGGCATGGGTATCACGCAGGCGGAATGTCTCACCGGCCTGTTCAATCATATGTTTCTTCCTGAGTATCTCAAGGTTATCGGATACGGCATCCCGCGGTGCTTCTGTCAACTCGCATAGGTCGTCCAGGGTCAGGTCACAGTGGGCCAGGCTGATGAGTATGTCTGTCTGGAGGGGGTTGTCAAGAGCAGCTTGTGCAAGGTTCGTTATATCCCTGATTTGCCCGTCGATTGCCTGTTCGGTATTTTTCAGCTTTTCTGCGAGTTCCTCGCGCAATTCGATCATCCTGCGCAGCTGGAAGAGGGCTGACCGGAGCCTGTTTGATTCGTCCCTTGTTGCGGTTTGGAGTTGTTCACGCTTGAGAAGCCGGATCATCACGTCAATGTCATTGGCCAGGTAGTAGTACTTGCGGCGCCTCTCGTCCATCCGGAACGAGAGGATCTCCTCCCTTTCCATGATCTGGAGATGCTCGATAACGGCTTTCGGAGAGAGCATCAGCCTGTCGGATATCTCCGTGACAAAACAGGGCTTCTGTCGTAAGAGATCGATGATCCTTCTCCGGTTGCGATTACCGAGAATATCAAGGATTCTGGCGATCTCGACCTGGTCAAGCATCAGTTACTTTATGTTAGTAATACTCATAAATAAAATGTATCGTCGTTTCATGGAGGTCGGAAAAGCATCAGGGGGGGGCTCCCTGATATTTGTGGCGGGGGAAATTCCTTAATTCAACCATCAAAAAGGAAGGTGGACAGGTACAGCAGGATGGGGGTGCCCGGTCAATCGAATATAAAAATTTTTCACACATACCGGGAAAACACTCTATCCGGTGCAGAAAGCCTACCAGATCATGATTGGAGCCCTTTTTGCCTTGCTGGGCGGGCTTCTTATGCTTGACGTCCTCCTCACGACGATTATCCTTCGTCTTGGCGGGTTCGAGATGAACCCTGTCATGGCATGGATTGTCCAGAACCCCTGCCTCCACCTCGGAGTAAAGTGCGCCTTTGCCGGCTTCATCATCTACGTGGCCGGGCGTGCGGAAGAAATGAAGGAATATTCCGGGGCCATCATACTCATGGCTGTCTGTGCGTTCTTCATGGTGGTCTTTGTTCACAATCTCGCAATCTTCATGGGAATCTTCTTTTCCTGAAAGGGTCCCGGATTACGCGACAGCCGGCGAGTGGGGTTGAACAGGGGCATTATCTCCCGTTTAACGCCCCAGAAACCGGCAGCAGGGTGAAAAAAAAGGTATTAATCGGTGAGGCGGTAATTCGGGGCCTCGTCCGTGATCATGATATTGTGGGGGTGACTCTCGGTGTGCCCTGCGGCAGTTATCCTGACGAACCTTGTCTTTTCGTGCATGTCACTGATCGTATGGGACCCGGTGTACCCCATCGCGGCCTTCAGCCCGCCGACAAGCTGGTAGACGACCTCGGATACGCTCCCGACGTAAGGGGTCACTCCCTCCACGCCTTCGGGCACGAACTTGGTCTTTCCTATCTCCTTTTTCTGGAAGTACCTGTCGCTGGAGACGCCCCCGCTCATCACGCCGAGGGACCCCATTCCCCTGTACTGCTTGTACCGCCGTCCCTTCATCGTGATGATGCGGCCCGGGGACTCGTCGGTCCCGGCAAAGAGGCTCCCAATCATAACGGAATCGGCACCCGCCGCAATTGCCTTTGCAACATCGCCGCTGAACCTGATGCCACCGTCCGCAATCAGCGGGACCCCTGTCTCCCGGATGACATCCGCCACGCTCGCGATCGCTGTCACCTGGGGTATGCCCACGCCTGCAACGATCCGGGTGGTGCATATGGACCCGGGCCCGATGCCGACCTTGAGGCCGTCGACCGTGTCCACGAGATCTTCTGCTGCAGCTGCCGTCGCGATGTTTCCTGCAATCACGTCAGCCTTCACGCTCCCCTTGATGTCCCGGATGGACTTCACGACGTTCTGGTTGTGCCCGTGGGCACAGTCGACAACGAGTGCATCTGCACCGCACTCGTCGAGCCGCACGGCTCTTTCGAAGTCGAACGGACCGACTGCTGCTGCCACGCGGAGCCGCTTCTGCGAATCCCTGGTGGCATTGGGATACTGCCTCTTCTCGAGGACATCCTGCATCGTGATGATGCCAATCAGGTGACCCTCGGAATCGACAACGGGCAGGCGCTCGACCTTGTTGGTATACATGGTCTCGAGTGCCTGTTCCATGGAAATGTTCTCCCGGGCAGTGATCGGATCCCTTGTCATGATTGCCCGGACACTCTCGTTTCCCCGCCGCGTGGCGATCGCCCGCACGTCTCTCCGGCTGACGATACCCACGATCTTTCCCGCCTCGACGACCGGGACACCGCCTATCCCGTGCTCGACCATGAGGCGCTCGACCTCGGCAACACTCGTCTCCGGGTCCACCGAGAGTACTTTCCTCTCGATGAGCTGCTCTGACTCCTTCACCCGCCGGACCTCTGCGACCTCCTGTTCTGCGGACATGTTCCTGTGGATGACACCGATTCCCCCTTCCCGGGCAAGCGCAATGGCCATGGCCGACTCCGTGACCGTGTCCATCGCTGCGCTGACGAGGGGGATGTTCATCGGGATGTTCCGCGAGAACCGCGTCCTGATATCTGCCTCGTTTGGCTCAACGAGCGATGATGCGGGAACGAGAAGGACATCATCGAATGTTAGTGCGAGGGGAGCATTCAGTTTCTCGGAAAACATGGTTCAATGCACCATCCGGGCCAGTTTTTCCACGAGTTCCTCCCTGATTCCGGAATCACGGTCGCCCCCGCAGACCAGCCCGCGGACGCCGATGATGTCCGGGGAGATCTTCCTGATGACGGGGAGATCATCGAACGTGAGCGATCCTGCAATGGCCGTCCCGATACCATTGTCCCTGTTTAATTTGCAGAAATCACGCAGTTCCTGCTCGCTCATGAACTCGAGGGTGCTCCTCCCGTCCTTTATCCCGGTATCCACCATGGCCACGTCGGCGCCGGCCCGTGCAGCCAGCGGTGCCATATCAGAGGGTGAGATGGAACCAAGCCGTGCCCAGTCCGAATAACTGGCAATCACGACCTTTTTCTCCGGGAATTCGTCCTTGACGGCCCGGACAACGGCCCTGATGAGCTCTTCTGCCCGGGAAGCACCGTCGAACATGAGCCCGACCTTGATGTAATCAGCACCGGCACAGGCTGCCCCGTACGCTGCAAGGGCAGCTCCGCCCGGACGGAAATCAAAGTCCCCTATGGCTGCACTCACCGGTTTTGGAGAGAGTTTCCTGATGCTCCGGATAACCCAGGGAAAATTCGCACCCAGTGACCCCTCGGAGGGTTTCTTCACGTCGATGATATCAGCGGCAAGAGACCGTTTTGCTTCCTCGATGTCCCTCGGGCTGACCAATAATTGCATAGGATTTAATGATCCTGCTATCTAATAGTGATTACGCTCTCGCATGGATTTGATTCTGGCAATGGACTTAAAAGGCGGATTTGTGGTGCACGGGTCTTCCGGGAACCGCCGGACATACATGCCCCTGACATGGGGACTTTCCCCGACGGCCGAGCCTGCAGGGTATGTCAGGGCTGTTTCGCCCAGGGCCATCTACGTTGCTGACCTCGACAGGATCATGCGGACAGGCGACAACACCGCGGAGGTTCTCTCGTGCAGCAGGGAGGTCTCGCGGTGCCTGCTCGACCGCGGTGCCGCCGGCCCGTCTGATTTTCTCCACCACCCCCGTATTACGGACATTGCCTCGACCGAATCGTCAGAAGTGGATTTTGCCCTTTACCCCGGGGGTCTCCTCTCGGTCGATATCCGGGACGGGAAAGTCATTTCGTCCGGTCAGGATCCGCTGGATGTCCTCTCCCGGGCAGAGTCATGGAATTTTTCAGGGGCGATCGTTCTGGACGTCGGTGCTGTCGGGACGGGAAAAGGCCCGGATCTCCCCCTTCTTGAGAGATTGCGCGGGGCGTATGGCAGGGAACTGCTCTGCGGCGGTGGAATTTCGGGCGAGGAAGACCTCGATGCCCTCGCAGCACTCGGCTACGACGGCGCAATCGTTTCAACCGCTCTCCACAGGGGCAGAATCCCGCCCGATGCCGTGAGGAGGGGCACATGGTCCTGATCACCCTCGAGGGGATCGATGGCACTGGCAAGAGCACGCTTCTTTCAGCCCTTGAGGACTCGCTCTCCGATCTCTCCCCCGTGTTCACGCGGGAACCCGGAGCCACCTGGATCGGCGGGCAGGTGAGGAGGGCAATTGCCGAAAGGGCAGACCCGTTGACTGAGGCTCTCCTCTTTGCCGCGGACCATGCAAGCCATCTCTCATCGATCGTCCGTCCTGCACTTGCGGAGGGGCGGCTGGTTATCTCCGACCGGTACACCGACAGCCGCTATGCGTACCAGTCGGCCACGCTCGAGGGCATCATCCCCGACCCCCTGGGATGGTTGCGGGCGGTCCACGACGGATGGACGATCCCGCCGGACCGCACCGTCCTCCTCGTCCTCCCGGTTGCAGAAGCCCTCAGGCGCAAGGCGGGGGCTGCAGTTCCCGAGCACTTCGAGGAAGCCACCCTGCTCGAACGCGTCCAGAAGAATTACCTCCGGTTCGCGGAAGAGGAACCGTCACGGTTCCTCATTGTCGATGCGGGTCGTCCGGCACACGAGGTGCACTCCCTGGTCGCGGCAGCGATCAGGGACTGGCATGGATCGTTGCGATCACGTCGCCAACGACCCTGACATCGACCTTCTCTCCCCCGAGCCGGTACGTGAACTGGACGGAAAACGAGTCTTTGGGAACAGGGATCTCCTTCCCGCCGATGTCGATCTTTTCGGGAGGGTTCAGGAGGAGATCCTGCGGCAGTGCCCTCACCGCTTTCATGAAAGCACCCGCATCCTTCCGGAGTGCCGGGCCTATCACCGCCATGTTGAACTGGACGTCTCCCGGGACCTTTTCGAGGCGGGGAGGTTCCGTGTGCCATTCGACCGGTGCGTTCAGGGTCCGGGAGGCATCGTTGGAATCGTCTGAAAAAGGCGCCGAGAATATGGCGACACGTCCCATGGGGGCATTCAGGGCAAGACCCTGTTCGTGCTTGTAGCGCCGGAGCTCGGCAACGACGTTGACGAGGATGTCACCTTTCCTGCGGGCATCAGGGTCGCGGGGGAGGAGACCGGGCCATTCCTGTGCGTGCACGCTGCCCCTTCCGAGGTACGAGTAGCACTCCTCCGCAAAGAACGGCGTGAAGGGGGCCATCAGCCTGCAGAGTGTATCAATGGCAGTCTCGAGGACCCGGCATGCACCGTCCCGGGAGGGGTCATCCGCGTATAGCCTGCCCTTGACGAGCTCGATGTAGTGGTCTGCAAGCACGTCCCAGGCAAATTCCCGTATGAGCTTGAGGGCACGATCGAACTGGTATGCATCCATTGCGGCCGTAACCTCTTCAACGGTCCCGGCCAGGCAGTCGAGGAGCCAGCGATCCGCGAGGGCAACGGGCGGGGCGTCCCGCGAGTAGGGCCTGCGCCGGAGCTGGAGGTGGACGAACCGGGCAATGTTCCACAGTTTCGTCTGGAACCGGGAGGCAGCAATGACATCGTTCCAGTTGAACATGATGTCGGAACCCGTTGCCGCTCCCGATGCTGCCCACTGGCGGAGTGCATCGGCACCGTGCTTCTCGACGATCTCCTCGGGCGTGATCACGTTGCCGCGGCTCTTGCTCATCTTGTACCCGTCTTCCCCGAGCACCATCCCGTTGATGAGTATCGTGTCCCACGGGCGTTTCCCCGTGAGTGCAACGGAGCGGAGTATCGTGTAGAATGCCCATGTCCGGATGATATCGTGCCCCTGGGGTCGCAGTTCCGCCGGGAAGAGGGGAGAGACGTCCTTTCCGTTCCATCCCGTGACGTTCAGGACGGAAATGGACGAGTCCATCCATGTGTCGAGGACATCCTCCTCCCCGGAAAAGTCCGTTGACCCGCAGCGCGGGCACGGCCGGGACGGCTTGTCGACCGTTGGGTCGACGGGCAGCTGGTCTTCATCCGGGACGATCATCTCCCCGCACGCGTTGCAGAACCAGACCGGGATAGGGGTTGCAAAAATGCGCTGGCGCGAGATGCACCAGTCCCATTCCATCTGACTGACCCAGTTCTCCATGCGCAGGAGCATGTGTTCCGGGACCCACCTGATCTCACGGGCGGCCTTCATGATGGCTTCGGGATCGATTTTTACGAACCACTGCCGTTCGCTCATGATCTCGATCGGCGTCTTGCACCGCCAGCACGCCCCCACCCTCTGTTCGAGGGGTTCCTGCCGGGTCAGGATCTGCTGTTTTTTCATGTCCTCGAGGATGGCCTTCCGGCACTCCCCTGACTTCATCCCGGCGTACTTCCCGGCGATTGCAGTCATCCTCCCCTGCCTGTCGATGGCTTTCCGGAGGTCGAGGTTGTGCTGTTTCCACCAGTGCACATCCTGCTTGTCACCGAACGTGCAGATCATGACGGCTCCCGATCCGAAATCGGGGTCAACGGCAGGGTCCGCGATCAGCGGGACGCTGTGACCGAACAGGGGCACGGTCAGGTGTCTGCCTGCCATGTCCCGGTACCGGTCGTCTTCGGGGTGCACCGCGACTGCAACGCAGGCAGCGAGCAGTTCAGGCCGCGTGGTCGCTATCTCCAGCCCGTCGAAGTCAAAATAGTTAAGGGTTGTCTCCCTCGGCTCGTATGCCACTTCGGCAAATGCAATCGCGGTCTCGCACCGGGTGCAGAAATTGACGGGGTGCTCGCTCTGGTAAATGTACCCGGCGGCGAGCATGCGGAGGAAAGAGAGCTGGGTCTTTTTGTAATACTCCGGAAGCATCGTGATGTACTCGTGGCTCCAGTCGACAGAGAACCCCATCCGCCGGAGCGTGCGCCGCATCTTCTCGATGTTGGAGAGGGTGAGTTCCCGGCACATCCTGCGGAACTCTTCCCGGGGTACATCGTTCTTCGTGATGCCGTGGATCTCCTCGACCTTGACCTCGGTGGGCAGGCCATGGCAGTCCCATCCCTGCGGGAACATCACGTTGTCCCCCTTCATCCTGCGGTACCGTGCGATGAAATCGATGTAGCACCAGTTGAAGGCATTGCCAATGTGGAATGTGCCTGTCGGGTACGGGGGTGGCGTATCGATGATGAACTTCGGGCGGTTGGATGCCGGGTCAAAATAGTTGTTCTCATCGCGCCAGGCGCTCTGCCAGCGCCTTTCCACCTCGGAAAACTCGTAATTCTTGGGGAGATCCAGAGACGGCGACATTCTCAAGGTAATGGAACTTTTTAGCAGATATACCTAATCTACTCAAAATTCCTGCATGGCACGGCGCAATCGGGATAAACCGGGCAGATAAACGGGAAAAACGGGATGCTTTTTCCAAAACCCGTTCCGGGCAAAACTCTTATCTTCGGGATGCAAACGGAAATGGGATGCTGAACCAGATGGGAGAGAGGCTCGCCACCGTGCTCGTCCTCTCCTTCGTCCTCATTGCACCCTTCATCCAGCCCCCGTGGATACTTGCCGTCATCGTCCTTCTCTCCTCCCTCGTGATGTACCTCATCCAGCGGACGAGGCTGCTTGCGATCGCCCTTGTTCCCATCGCCATCCTGTTCGGGCTCTCCATTCTCCCCCTTTTTGTCTTTTCCTGCACTCTTGCCATCCTCGTCACGGGGGAGGTCATATTCCACGACGCCAAAGACCGGATGCTCTCCTCCATCCTCCAGATCGTCTCCGGGTTTTTTGCCTGCGTCCTCATCATGTTCTACTTCAATACATGGGCCCCGCTCGTCGTCATATTCGGGATAGTGGTCGCCGTTCTCCTCAAGGCTATCCTCCGCAGGAGAGAGGACGCCCTCATGATCGAGGCACTCGGGGTGGCCATGACGATGTTCCTCATCGACGAGCTCAATTACAGCGTTGATCTGGCCCTCATCGCGTTCGCCGTCATCATTGCTTTCAGTTTCGGGTTTTTTTCCTACCGGACACGCACCGCAGACGTGAGCGGGCTTTTTTCGGGTGCGCTGATCGGTATCATCCTCATCGTCTTTGCAGACATCCGGTGGTTCATCGTCATGCTCGCTTTCTTCATCCTCGGGTCAGCCAGCACGCGGTACAGGTATGATTACAAGCAGCAGATGGGAATCGAGCAGGGACGGGGCGGTGCGAGGGGGTATCTCAATGTCTTTGCCAACGGGAGCGTCTCGGCAGCGTCTGCCGTCCTCTGGGGAGTGAGCGGCTCGCCGGTTTTCCTCGCCCTCTTTGTCGGGAGCGTTGCGACTGCTGCTTCTGACACGGTTGCAAGCGAGCTGGGCGTGACGGGAGGGGATCCATACCTCATCACGACGTTCGAGAAGGTCAGGCCGGGGACCAACGGGGGCGTGTCTGTCCGGGGGGAAGCGGTGGCCATGGGAAGTGCCCTTGCAATCTCGCTCCTCGCATGGATCCTCGGGATCGTCGACCTCCCGGTCGCAGTGGCATGTGCGCTGGGCGGGTTCATCGGGACGAATATCGACAGCCTTGTCGGGGCACTGATGGAAAACCCCGGGCTGATCGGCAATGCGGGAACGAACTTCATCGCGACCCTGGGCGGGGGGGTCATGTCGGTCGCAATCATGATACTCTTCCGGGGTGCCATGTGAAGCAGGGGTTATGAGGGGAGAGACATGCAGAGGGAAGGAGACGAGGAATATTTCTGCCCGGTCTGTTCTGCCCGGACTGACCACGAGCTTGTTGCACGGGGACGAAACCCCGTGGGCAGGTGCCTCGAATGCGGCGATGTCCATCCCGTCGTTGTCGGGGAAAGGCAGAAAACGGTGAATGTCAGGGCAATCGTGAGCGATGGGCCCTCATCCCGGATTTGCACGGTAGAGATGGACGATGCCGAGGTTTGCCGGACGGGGGACACGTTTGTTGCCGCGTGCGGGGACGAGTATACCGGGGTGGAGGTCACGTCCATCGAGTCGAAAGGAGTGCGTGTAAAGAAGGCAATCGCGGGGGAAATCTCGACTCTGTGGACGAGGAAGGTCGAAGAAGTCGCGTTACGGGTTGCAATTCACTCCGGAGGAATCACGACGTCATTCCATGTCATGGTACCGGGGGAAGAGCTGTTCTGTGTCGGGGAGGTGTATACAATCGGAAAAAGGAGGTTCCGAATCTCCCGGATCAAGATCCGCGACGGGGGCATGCTCAGGAAACCGGGGCAGAAGGCAGAAGCCAAAAGGATCAGGCGGGTCTTCGGGTACCCCGGCTGATACCGCGGATGGCTTCCTCGAGTTGTTCCCTGTGGACGAGCCCCTCGAACCTCGCCCCTTCGGTTGCGTCATCCCGCTCGATGACGATCGTCGGTGTCACGGAGAGCCGGTATTTCGCGATATAAGACCTTTCCCTGGCAGGGTTGATCCGTTCTGCACGGATGCCGAGGGCTGATTCGACTTCTGCGAGGATTGGCTCCTGCTCGTGGCAGGCCATGCACCCATCCTGGAAAAAATAGAGAACGCGGATTGCCATGAAGGTAAAAAAGAATGGTATCTATAAAAATTCTCTGCTTTCAGACCTTCGTCAGTTCCCTGATGGAGACTTCAGCCGTGGGATAGGCAAAATTGACCCTGACCCCGTCCGCGGTTTTTGACGTTACGTACCCTGTCCTGATAACGATGGAGGGGGTCTCGTTGGTCCCGGCCGTAACGCCCGGTTCCTCGGCAAAACCGAGGATGACCTGGTCACCGGGAACGACAGCCGTGAAGTTACCTCCAATCCCCTCGAACTGTTCGACGCTCATCTCGCGTTCCAGTCCCCCAAGGGACGGAATGGCAATCTTTTTTGTCTCCCCCTGCTTCATCCCGGCAATCCCCTGCACGATTGCATTGTATTCCGCAGAGAAGAGTGCATACCGCGACTCGCCGTACATGTAATTGAAAACCGGGACAGGCACTATCTCCTTCGAGCTCGTCTGGCCCACGTACATCGAGAACGGTCCGCACAGCCAGACAGTATTTCCTGCTTCGTATGTCTGGTTGAATTTTTTCAGGTCACTGGTCAGGACGGGCCGGCCCTGGTCGTCGTACAGCGTGAGAGCGACCGTCGCATGGTCGCCGGCAGCAGCAGGATTGAGAGTGATGAGCCAGCTCATCCCGAGTGAACTCACCACCATGATGACCGCAAAACACACCCCGATGACGATGATGCCTATCTTCTGGAGGTTCCACCCGGACCCTGCCTTCTTCTCCTTTCCCTTTGGTTTTTTCATTCATTCTTGATTGGTTCAGGTTAAAATAAACATTTCATGATGGTGCGCCGGGAAGAGACCCCCGGTGTGCCTCTCTCCATCCCCCCGGGAAGTAAGTCGCACGGAGCGGCTGTAAGGGGGATAAGTAAAATTTATATACTATGAATATTAACATAAGGTTAGTCAGCGGCAAACCGACGCTGAAGAATGAGACAGGAGGTGTTCATATGGTATTCCGAAGGAGATACCCGTTTAGCTGGATGATGAGGGACTTTGAGGACATGCTTACAGAGATGGAGAACCGGTTCTGGGGCACAGGGGGCCGGTTCCTGCCGGCCGCCGGTGTCGCGGACCGGTTCCTCCCTGCGATACGGGGTGAATTCAGGGTAGACGTCCGGGAGCACGACGACGAGATCATGGTGGTTGCCGACCTCCCCGGTGTGGACAAGGAGGATATCTCGATCTCTCTCCTGAACCCGAACACCCTCGAGATTGCCTGCGAGAGGCGTTCGGACAAGGAAGAGAAGGACGAGGGATACTACGTCCGGGAGAGGATGTACGGGTCGATGTCCCGCACCGTCGCGCTCCCCCACGATGTCACGGAGAAAGGGGCATCCGCAACGTTCAAGAACGGCGTCCTTGAGATCCGCCTGAAGAAGTCGAAGGAGGAGAGGGGAAGCCGGATCAAGATAGAGTGACGGATACTCCTTTTTTTCCTGTTCACTTTTTTCCCGATGGTTTTTAGTTACTCCAGCCTGAAATGAGATGGGATGGATAAGAAAAAGGTCCGGGACTACATGACCTACGACGTTATCACCGTCAGTGCAGACGGGACCGTTCAGGAGGTCATGGACAAGATCAGAAAGACCGGGCATGACGGGTTTCCCGTCGTGGACGGAAAAGAGGTCGTGGGGTACGTGGCCGCACGGGACCTCCTTTTCAAGCTCCCTGATACCCCGGTCAGGGATGTCATGTCAGACAAGCTGATTGTGGCGGACCCGGACATGAGCATCAACGATGCGGCGAGGGTCATATTCCGGTCAGGCATCCAGAAACTCCCCGTCGTGGACGAGCACAACCACCTGCTCGGCATCATCTCGAACACCGACGTGATCAGGTCACAGATCGAGCATGTCTCTCCTGAAAAGGTCTTCAATTTCATCTCGACCCTGCGGACACTCCATGGCATCAACCCCGAGCTCAGGAGGGAGGTCGTGCCGATCGACAAGCTTGTTCCAACCCAGTCACGGATATACGAGGACGAACTGGAGGGCAGGATATACGAGATCAGGAAAGGCCTAGCCGAGCCCCTCATCGTTGTCAGGAAACCGGGCCGGCTCATCCTCGTGGACGGTCACCACCGTGCGATTGCTGCCCGGAAACTGGGGATAAAGGCCCTCGATGCCTATGTCATCGAGGTGAACGAGGACATCGAGCTCGGGATGGAAAGGACGGCAAAGGCCATGAACCTCCGTTCCCTCGACGACATCCAGATCCTCGATTACGCACGCCACCCGCTGGTCGCGATCACGCATCGCCTCGGCCGCAGGGGCTAGGACCCGTCGCACCGGACCTCGTATTCTTCGTTGAGCAGGTGTTCCCGGATCACTGCACCGGCCGGCACGGTGACCTCGGGCCAGACCCGTGTCCGCGAGTGGACGACAACCCCCTTCTCCATGGTCACCCGCGGGCCGATGACCGTATCGTTCTCGAGGCTGCAGTCATCTCCGATGACCGAGTCGTTATCGATGATGCTCCCTGATACCGTCGAATTCTTCCCGACTGTCACCCTGTCGTAAATGGACGACGAGAATACCTTTGCATGGCTCCTGATGCGGCAGTTCCCGCCGATGCACGTGTAAGGCCCGATAAGGACATGGTCCTCGATTTCAGTCCCTGCCCCGATGGATACGGGCCCGATGACCCGGGAGCCGTTCCCCATCGTGAATGAACTGCCAATCTGGACCGGTCCCTGGATCTGGCCGGCCTTCATCGTGAGATCGCCGCTGATACTCGTGAAGGGAATCTCCTGGAGTTTCCACTTCTCCGCCTGGCGCAGGGATGCGGGATTCCCGACATCGGTCCAGTTGCCACGGGCAAGGTAGGCCCGGAGCGTGTGTCCCCCCTCCATCAGGCGGGGAAAGAGGTCACGTGCGAAATCGAACTTCGTTCCCGGTGGAATCTCGTCAAAGATGGCAGGTGTGCAGACGTATATCCCGGTGCTGGCAAGGTTTGAGAAGATCTCGCCGGGTGAGGGCTTTTCCTTGAACCTGCGGATCCGGAAGTCGGCATCGATCTCGGCGATCCCGTAATCACCCGGCTCATCGATGCTGATCAGCCCGATGGACACGGGTGAGCGGTGCCGGGCGTGTTCGCGGTAAAAATCGAGGAGGTTGAGGTCGGTGACGTGGTCTCCCCCGACAACGAGGAAGTTGCCGTCCTCGAGGTGCCGCTGGGCATTCTTGACGCTGCCGGCCGTCCCGAGTTTCGTCTTCTCGCGCACGTATGTGATATCCACACCAAAAAGGGAGCCGTCCCCGAGTGCGTTCTCGATGGCAGAACCCATGTAACCGAGGGTGATCACCACCTCGCGGAACCCGAGGTTGGAGAGGTGGGAGACGAGGTGCTGGATCGAGGGGCGGCCGACGATCGGTATACACGGTTTGGGTCGTTCGAAGGTGAGTGGCCGGAGCCGCGTACCCTCACCGCCGCACATAATGCACACCTTCATGAAGAGAGTGTACCACTCCCTGACGCATAAAGCATCCGAGGCGCATTCCTGCACCCTTTCTTGCCGGGAAGCGGTATTGAAATCTTTTTCTCGTCGCGTCTCCACATTCATGTGGTATTGTGTTTTCGGAAAGTGATCGGGACACCCGGAGGAAGGAACTCGGGCTGGTTCTCTTCATCCTCGTCCCCGTGCTGTCGTTCGGCGGACTGGTGCTGGGAATAGCCCTCGTGAATGCAGGTATCATTTCCGATGCCGCAGACTTTTACTGGGGGAGCGTGGCTGCTTCCCTCGTGCTCGCGTTCCTTGCACTGATCAAGCCAAGGAAGGACATCGTCTCCCTCTGTGCCCCCATGTTCGCCCTCTTTGTCTTCATCGTGCCCCTGGAGACAAAACCATCCCTGCTCCTGCAGGGACTGTATGCCGCAAGCATCACCGCCCTTGCGGTGAGGCTTCACCTCCGCTTCAGCACTCCCAAAATCTCCGAGAAGGAGGAAAAATCAATGGAAAAGTACCTCTATGACTATATCCACCGGATCACGCCGTTCTTTTCAAAAGTTTCCCGGGACTGTGCCCACGACATCGCGTCCACTGTCCTGTCGTTCAAGTTCGGGCTCTATGCAAAGGCCGGCACGGATGCAGGCCGGGCTCTCTCCCGCCTGGGGGAGATGGAGAACAGGGCTGTCCTCGAAAGAGCCTTGAAAATTGTAAAGGAAAGGGCGGAGGCTCTTGACCAGTCGTTGCCGGGCGGGTTCTCGGCAGTATCCTTCGAAAAGGAGGATATCCCGTTCCTTGCCCTCAACATACCCCCGGAGCAGGTGGAGGACCGGAATGTCTACACGCTCGACAATGCCCTCCTCCTGCTCTATGCTGTTGCCTATCTCCAGTCTCCCGACGACGGGCAGTCACTGGACGAGCACCAGAACTTCGTCATCCAGATACTGGAAGACTACAGGAACCTCATCAGCCAGAAATAAGGAAAAGGAGAGTTAGGGGATACCCTGCCGGGGATCAAAATCCCCCCTGCCCTGACCATTCCCCGCTTTTTCTGCCCCTAGAGGCTGTCCATGCTGATACCGCGGAAGTCCTGGGCGATTTCACCGATCTCCTTTGCACCAAACGCAGTCTGGACGGCAGTGATATCGAGCTGGGCGGCAACGTCGCACATGTAATCCAGGATGTCCACAGAGAGTTCCTTGTGCATCTTGCTCTTGCGCAGCTGGTCAATCAGGAATGCAAGTTTTTCCGGCGGCTCCATCCGTATCTTCGCCAGGCTGACGACGCACATGAAGATCCGGGTCAGGTTCCTGTCGGTGCCTGTGATGGTATCAAAGAAATTCTTCAGGATCTGTGCCTGGTATATCTCGCCACCCATTGCTGTACAGCGGTTACTGTTCCAACTATATAAACCTATTTGCACCAGAGCCCCGATCCACCGTCTTTTTTCGGAAAAAAAGGTTATTTGGCTGTACTTACGATGCGGATGATGTCACCATCCTTCATCTGGTACGTGTCCTTGACCCGCATGTTTGTCCGGGCATCCACCGCGTACAGGAAACCCTTGCCGATGTCCGTATGGACCTGGTAGGCAAGGTCCCGCGGGGTCGACCCTTCCCGCATCAGGAATGCATCGGGAAGGACCCTTCCCTTCGAGTCAGAGAACCTGTGCTCGTCCTCGACGGGATAGACAACGATCATGTGCAGGAGATCCCTGATCGCCCAGTTGATTGCCTGCTGGACACCCGTTCCCCCGAACTTTTCCATGACCTGAGCGATCGTCCGGAGCCCTGCCTTCTGTGCCGGGGAGAGTGCATCGTCACGGACAACCGAGAAAGCCGGGTCGCCGGGGTGGTACCGGATGAGACCTGCGGCCACTGCGTTCCGGAGGGCAAGTTCCCCTGCAGCGGTTGCAAAGAGAAGACCCGCTGCCCTGAGCCTTTCGACGAGACCGTCCGGAGCAAGGTCAACGCGGTTCCCGACGTCCAGCGTGGGCTTGCTGATCCGGACAATCTCTTCGCAGAACCGGACGAGCGCTGCCTGGTCCGCGTGTACAAGGTCGATTCCCGCGGATCTTTCCGCGTCCATGACATCCTCGGGGGCAACTTTGAGACCCGTGAAGATATCCGCTATGCCCCTGTGGACGGAATAGGTCTTTGACTGTGCCTGGCGCTGGATCTTCTGCCAGTGCTTGTCCAGTATCCCGAATATCCACATCGTCATCTCTCTCCTGACGAACTCGACATCCTGGAGGGGATCGTGGCTCCCTGCCTCCACAGGGTTCCCCTCGGAGTCCGAGGATCCGCTCGCGTCCACGATGTGGATGATGGCGTCTGCCTGCCGGAGGTTGTCGAGGAACTGGTTCCCGAGGCCCTTGCCCTTGTGGGCGTCAGGGACGAGCCCTGCCACGTCGATGAGGTTGACCGGGACGTAACGGATACCGTCCGTGCAGTGACCGCAGGTGAGCCCCAGGCCCCGGCAGGGACAGTCAGTCCTGTAATAGGCCACGCCGAAGTTGGCATCGATTGTGGTGAAAGGGTACCCTGCGATCTCTGCAGGGGCCATCGTTGCCGCCCGGAAGAACGTGGACTTCCCGCAGTTGGGCTTTCCGGCAAGAGCAAGCGTGATCATAGCAATTCCCTTTACCTTTTACCACCTAAAACATTAGTGCCTTATGTCATACACGAAAAAGTCCGTTTACTACTTCGATGCTCCCGGCCCCCAGAATACATGGGACTGTGCAGAAATCGCCCTCGAAAGGGCGAGGGAACTCTCCATCAGGAAGGTCATCGTTGCAAGCACGTCGGGAAAGACGGCAGAGGAGTTTTTCCGTGTCCTTGAGGGGACAGGGATCAGGCTGATCGTTGTCACCCATGTCGTCGGGTTCTCGAAACCGGGAGAATGGGAGTTTTCCCGCGAAACAGCCGCGAAACTGGAGAAGGCCGGTGTGACCATCGTCACCGGGACCCACGTCCTCTCCGGGCTCGAGCGGGCATTCTCCCGGTCTGCAAAGGTCGGGGGCGGGTCCCGGACCGAGGCCGTTGCAGAAGCGTTCCGCAGGGTCATCGCCGTGGGGCTGAAGGTTGCCGTGGAATGCACTCTCATTGCGGCAGACCAGGGCGTTGTCTCGCCGGACGAGGAAGTGATCGCGGTCGGGGGGACGGCAAGCGGCGCTGATACAGTCTGCGTCATCAGGCCTGCCCACACCGCCTCGTTCTTCGACCTGCAGGTCAGGGAGATCGTGGCGATGCCACGGGAACGGTGAAGGGATGGTTACTGCTGCGCTGGCAGATGCAGTATCGACTATCCTCGGAAAGCCCGTGCTCTGGGTTCCCGGCCTTGTCGTGGGCTGTCTTGCCGCAATGGACATCGTCCTGCAGTACTATTTCGGGACTTTTTTCCTGACGAGACTGTGGGTCATCGAGGCACTGGCAGTCCCGTTCCTCGTTGCCGGGGCATATTCAGAAATCCGGAACACCGGGGAGGAGCCACAGACGTTCTGGAGCGGGGGCATCCGGTACTACTTCAGGATCCTCGTCCCGTTGCTGGTCATCGCCTTTTCGATACTTGCAACGATCGTGCTCCTTGCCATACCCCTCTCGTTTCTTGGGAACTCCACCCTCGTCCTCCCTTACATCATCCTTGGAAGTGCGGTCCCGATCGCTTTCTTCACGTTCTTCTTCGACTGTGCCGCGGTCTTCGAGGACTGCCGTGTCTTCGAGAGCATCAGGAGGAGCGTGGAAATCGTCCTGAACCGCCCGGGCCAGGTCATCGTGTTCTTCCTCGTTGCAGCAGGGATCGTCATCCTCGTCTCCCTGCCCCTGATGGTCATCTGGACAGGCCTCCTCTACGAGAACCTCGTTCCTCTTGCATCGATGGACCAGGGGGAACTGCAGGCACTGACCATGGAGACTCTCAACGGGATGCTCGGCCCCGGCGGAATCGGACTTACCGCGCTTTTTTCATGCATCTGGTTCACCCTTGCCGGAAACATCCTCCTCACGTTCAAGGCCGTCTTCTACCGGCACATACTCGGGCAGGTCCCGCAGGCAGGCACAACCGTGCCGCTCCGGGGAGAGTACGATGAGAAGGGAAGGTGGTACAAGTACTGAACGGAAAAACCGTTCCTTTTTTCCCGGACCGCAACTTTTCTGGTATTCCGGGACCCATCACTCCAACCATGCCCGGCGTTGCACGTGTCACCATCCGGTGCAAGGGCCACCCGTTCGTCACGGCGCTCCACCCGACCACCCTCGAGATAACGAGGGATACAGAGCTTACCCCGAGGGGTGACTGCATCATCGGGATTGCAGCGGACATGGCGGCACGTGACCTTCCCCGGGAGGTCAGGGAACTCCTCTGCCGCGATGATGCCGTTGTCACGGCAGGATTCTGCTGCGAGGGGCAGGTCGTCACTGTCCGGGGGCGGGGAAGCAGCAGGATGACTCTCTCCCACCCGGATGACATGGTCTTCCGCAGGAGCGGTTTTGTCTGCGACAGGACGGTTGCGATATGTGCCGACGGTGCAGCCCGGACATTTCCCCGCGATTTCGTGGCACAAGTAGCAGCAGGGAAACCGGTCATCGTGACTTTTGAGGTCAGCGTTCCCTGACCGGAAAGGGGGTTTTAATCCCGCCCGAGCATCGTTATCTTCATCTCGGCACCGGCAAGGATCTCTTCTGCCTGCCGGATCAGGACGGCGCCCCTTTCGTAGAGCGCGATTGCTTCGTCGAGGCCGGTCTGGTTGTCCTCGATTTTCTGGAGAATCTCCTTGATCTCCTTCATCAGGTCTTCAAACGTCTGTGTCATGGTACACTTCCTCCACACGTGCTTCTGCGGAACCGTCCGCCACCCGTATCGAAATCCGGTCCCCCGGTGACATTTCCCGGATGGAACGGACGACCTTCTTCTCCCGCGTGATGATGCAGTAACCCCTCGAAAGCAGGTTCACCGGGTTGCCGGCCGCAAGGAGGCGGGAATATCCCGCGAGGCGTTCCTTTTCCCGGGCGATCCGGGACTCCATCTCCCGCACCATCCTGCTTTCGAGGACCGAGAGGTCTTCCCTCCGGACAGTCAGGCGCTGTCCCATCCGGCGGGCCGAGAGCCTCTCCCGGAAGTCGGCAAGATCGGCTGATGCCCTGTCGAGTTTTGCGAGCAGGCGCCCGGCAAGCAGCTTGCGTATCCCGCCCAGTTCCTCGAGGATCTTCACCCTTTCGGGAACGACGAGCTCTGCCGCTGCTGAGGGGGTCGGTGCCCTGACATCAGCGGCATGGTCGGCGAGCGTGACATCCACCTCGTGCCCGATGGCGCTGACCACCGGGACGGGAGAGGAAGCAACAGCCCTCACGACGTCAGGGTGGTTGAAGGGGAAGAGGTCTTCGAAGCTGCCACCGCCCCGGGCGATGATGATGACTTCGACGAGTCCTGCAAGTCGCCCGATCGCCCGCGATATCTCGATGTGGGCAAGGTCTCCCTGCACGGCAGTCGGCGAGACGACGAGTTCCACGGGGCACCTGCGCGAGATAACGTTCCGGATGTCCTGGAGAACGGCACCCGTCTCCGACGTGACAACCCCGACCCGGGCCGGGAAAGGCGGCAGCGTCCGCTTCCGCGCGATATCAAAGCATCCCTCTGCGGAGAGCTGCGCTTTCCACTGTTCAATGAGGAGGTATTTCTCGCCCCGGCCGGCAGGGCGGATGTCCCGGACATAGAACTGGTACCGCCCCCCGGGGGAGTAGTGGCCGACCGAGCCGAACGCGATGACATCCATCCCGTCGGCGAGCTCACACGCGAGCCGTGCTGCATCCGTCCTCCAGATGACGCAGGAAATGAGTGCGTTCCTCTCACCCGCCTTCTCCCCGAGAGAGAAGTAACGGTGACCAGAGGTGTGGTTCTTGTAATTGGTGACCTCTCCCCTGATCCAGATATCATGGAGACGGACGTCATCCAGGAGTGACCCTATGAGGGAGGAGACCTCCGAGACGGAGAAGATTCCCGGCGGGTGCCCGGGAGAGTCCATGCCGCAGCCAGGGGAATTCCGGGTCATCAACACTTAATTATGGGCAGGTTGTTATGAAATAGGATCATGGTCGTTTTTGCAGTCTCCACCATGTTTTTTCACGAATACACGATCGGGGAGATCATGTCCGCCGTTGGCGCGGCCGGGCTCGATTCTGTCGAATTCTGGGTGGAGACACCGGCTTTCTGGCTTGCAGGCCAGCCAGGGGACGAGATCAAAAAAGCCAGGGATGTGTACCCGGTCATGGAAAGGGCAACCCTGCACGCACCTATCCTCGACTTAAACCCGACCTCCGTGAACCCCGTCATCGCCGAGGTGTCCGTCCGGTTCGTCTGCGATTCTGTCAGGCTCGCGGCAGGAACAGGTTTTCCGCTGGTCACTGTCCACCCCGGCAGGAGGACTGCAAAGAGACCCCCGGGACCCGCGGATTGTGCGAAGTTCGAGCGGTACATCCGTGCACTGGAGGAGGTGTCGCGGGAGTCGGGAGTGAAAGTTGCCATGGAAAACATGGAAAACCGCATCAATGCACTGGTGAGCACCCCGGAAGGCATGCGGGACCTCCTCGACCGCGAGGAATGGCTCTCCTTCACGCTCGACCTTTCCCACGCAATGGCTGACGGACCCGGCGTGGCATCCCGCTACATCGACCTTTGCGGTGACCGGCTCGTCAACGTCCACGTGAGTGCAGGCCGGGAGGGAAGGATGCATCTCCCCCCGTCGGGCGACCCCGGGGTGTCGGGCGTCCTGGACCGCCTTTCCCGGTCGGCGTACCGGGGGCACCTCACGCTCGAGATCGAGGACCTTGCCCTGCCCCGGCCGCTCTCGTACCGGCAGAAGATAGCCCTCCTCTCGCACGAATCAGGATTCATGAAAGGCTTCTTCGGCGAATCGACGAATTTATAAAATGTCAGTGCGATAGATAGAGTGTCACTGGGCACATGAAAATGATGAGAGGAGCCGTTCAGTCGGCGTGGACCTGATGATCGAGGACTTTTTATTCCTTTTGCTGTTCATCATATGCCTCGTGTTGTCTGCTTTTTTTTCTGCATCAGAAGTGGCCTTAATCTCCGTCACACGTGCCAAGGTACGGACTCTTGTCAATGAGAAAAGGCCCGGGGCCGATGTCCTTGCACGCCTCAAGGAAGATCCCAACAGGTTCCTGATCACCATCCTGATAGGCAACAACATCGTCAACGTTGCTGCCGCATCGATTGCAACCGCGGTGACGATCAGCATCTTCGGCAATATCGGTGTCGGGATCGCAACCGGTGCAGTGGTCATCCTCCTCCTTGTTTTCGGGGAGATCAGCCCGAAGATGTATGCCGCAAAGAACGCGGAAAAATATGCCCTTGCCGTTGCCCGACCGATATATCTCCTCTCCATCGTCTTCTCGCCGCTGGTATGGGTCATAGGAAGGGTGAAAAGGAAGGACTCCGGGGAGGAGGGGGCAGCAGAGCCCTCCGTTACGGAGGAAGAGATAAAGGAATGGATAGAGGTGGGCAAGGAGGAAGGAGCAATCGAGCAGGAGGAACGCGAGATGCTCTACTCCGTGCTCGAGTTCGGTGACACGACGGCGCGGGAGATCATGACCCCCCGCGTGGACGTGGCTCTCATCGATGACGAGAGCACCCTCGAGGAAGCACTCCACCTCTTCAACGAGACCGGGTTTTCCCGTATTCCTGTCTACCACGAGAACATGGACAACATCATCGGGGTCCTCAACGTCAAGGACGTCTTTTCGAGCATGCTCTCAGGAAAGAAGAACGTCAGCATCCGGGACCTGATGTACGACCCCTTCTTCGTGCCGGAGAGCAAGAAGATCGACGAGGTACTCCGCGAACTGCAGCTCCGGAAGGTCCAGATGGCGATCGTGCTCGACGAATACAGCAGTTTCGTCGGGATCGTGACCGTCGAAGACATCCTCGAGGAACTCGTGGGCGACATCCTCGACGAGTTCGACAGGGAAGAACCCCAGATCCAGAAGATAGGGGAGGGGGTTTACCTCGTTGACGCAAAGGTCTGGGTTGAAGAACTCAACGATGAACTCGATCTCTCCCTTCCCGTCTCGGAATCGTACGAGAGCATCGGGGGGCTGGTCATCGAGCGGCTCGGGCACATCCCCCATCCGGGCGAGAGCGTATACATCAGGGAATGCCACGTAACCCTGGTGGTGACCCAGATGCTGTCCAGGCGGGTCGTGAAGGTCAAGATCATCGTGCACCCCCCGGGAGATGAAAAGGGCGGGGAGAAAGGAGAATGAAACGTATTGCAGTCCTTGCATCCGGAAGGGGATCAAACTTCCAGGCCGTGATCGATGCTATCAGGCAGGGCTCCATCCCGGCCGAGTGCGTCGGCCTCGTGTCCGATAACCCCGGAGCGTATGCCATCACGCGTGCGAGGAGTGCCGGTATCCCCGTCTTCATTGTGGATTATTCCCGGTATTCCACGAAGGACGAGTACGAGGCAGACCTGCTCCGGGTCATGAAGTCCCTGCATGCGGACCTGTTCGTCCTTGCCGGGTACATGCGCATCCTCGGTGCAGGTATCGTCAGGGAATTTCCGGGAAAGCTCATCAACATCCACCCCGCTCTCCTCCCGAGTTTTGCAGGGCTGCATGCCCAGCGCCAGGCCATCGAATACGGTGTCAGGGTCTCGGGGTGCACGGTTCACTTCGTTGACGAGGGTGTGGATACAGGCCCCATTATCGTCCAGTCCTGCGTGCCGGTGCTCCCCGGCGACGACGAGGAGAGCCTGTCCGAGCGGATCCTCAAAGAAGAGCACCGTTGCCTCCCCCGTGCAATCCGTGCATTCTGCGAAGACCGCATCAGGGTCAGTGGTCGCAGGGTTTCCATCGTCGGCGAGGATTCTGCCCCGCCTGCATAAAGGTATATCTCGTCCCGGCACCAGAGTGATAATTCTCTCTTCCATTTCCATGAGCAGGAGAACAGCACACCCCGAGGCACGGCGCATCGCCCGCGAAAGGATAGCCATCCTCTTTGAACAGGCGAGGAAGGCATTTCCCCTCGATCCGGCCCTTGCAGACAGGTATGTCTCGCTGGCCCGAAAGATATCAATGAAACACCGCGTCCGGCTCGACAGGGAGTTCCGAAGGCAGTTCTGCCACCACTGCCACCGGTTCCTCGCCCCCGGGGCCAACGCGAGAGTCAGGATATACCGCGGCAGGGTTACAGTCACGTGCCTTGCATGCCACCGGCAGATGAGGTACCCCCTCCGGAGGAGATCCTGAATGGAGGGCAGTGACGCGATGCAGGATCTCAAGGCAACGGTCTGGATTGGAAAGCAGGGTCTTTCGGAATCGGTGATCAGCGAGGTCATCCTCCAGCTCGAAAGGAGGCACAGGGTCAAGGTGAAGTGGTTGCGCAACGCGGACTTTGACCCCCAGAGCCTCGCGAGGAGTACCCGTGCCCGGCTGGTGATGGTACGAGGCAGGACTGCAGTGCTCGAGGAACACAAAAAGGGATAGAATCCGGGATATTTCCGGCAGTCGCCACGAATAGGGCTCCATGCTCGAAATATATAAAAGTGCAGCACACAAAATAGTAAAGACTGTTCATTCCAATCGGTGACAGTGAGGTTATACCAGGTATGACAACCGTCTATGACGTTCCGGCAGACAGGTTCATCCGCACCCTGGCCGAGGAACTGAAGAAAAAACCGGAGATGAAGCCTCCTGACTGGGCAGCATTTGCCAAGACAGGAGTGCACAAGGAGATGCCTCCCCATGACCCCGAGTGGTGGTTCGTCAGGACAGCATCCATCCTCCGGCGGGTCTACATCGAGGGACCCATCGGGGTACAGCGACTCCGCACGATTTACGGAGGCAAGAAAGACCGGGGATCCCGGCCGAAACAGTTCAGGAAGGGAAGCGGGTCCATCCTGCGCAAGGCCCTCCAGCAGCTCGAGACAGCCGGGTTGATCCAGAAGGAGAAGACCGGGAGAAAGGTAAGCCCCGGTGGTATATCGTTCATGGACAACCTGGCTGACAAGATAGTCAGGGAAGAAAAGGCACAGGCCACGCAGTGAGGAATGACCCATGGGAGACGACGAGCTTGCGGAACTCCGGCGCAGGAGAATGGCCCAGTTACAGCAGCAGGCATACGACCAGCAGCTGCTGCAGGAAGAGGCCGAGAGGCAGAGGCAGATCGAGTCGCAGATCCATGCCGTCCTTCTCCGGATTCTCGAGCCCGAGGCACGTGAACGCCTCAATACCATCAAGCTCACGCGCCCTGATTTTGCACGGGCAGTGGAGCAGCAGCTCGTCCTCCTGGCAAACAGCGGTCGTCTCACGCAGAAGATCACTGACGAACAGTTGAAGTCCCTGCTGCAGCAGTTACTGCCTGCAAAAAAGGATTTCAGGATTACCAGGAAAGGATGAAGGCCGGAGTCCTCTTCAGCGGGGGGAAGGACAGTTCCCTGGCAGCAATCCTCCTCTCCCGGGATTATACCGTGGAGCTGAACACGTACGTGTTCGGGGAGAACAGGGACCTTTCCGCCGTGGAGAGGGCGGCAGAAGCACTCGGGTTACCCTGGAAAGTCAGGGTCTTTCCCCCGGGCCTGCTGTCAGCAGCGGTCGATTCCATCCTGGAGAGGGGATATCCCGCAGAGGCAATCACCATGGTCCATAAAGCCGCACTCCACGACCTTGCATCGCATTACAGGGTTGTTGCAGACGGCACGCGGTTCGATGACCGTGTTCCCATGCTTTCCAGGGACGAGGCACGGTCCCTCCAGGACACCCATGGTTGTTCCTACGTCCGGCCTCTTCTCGGGTATCCCCGCCGGGAAGTCGATCGCCTGGCAGGCCGTTACCTCAGAGTAATCCTTGGGGAGACGGGCACACTGGAGAATGGTGACTACGAGGTGGAACTGCGCGAGGCTGTCCGTGCCAGGGGTGAGGATGCCACCCGCTTTTTCCCCATGTTCCATGAGCAGTCACTGGTCATCGGTCCGGCAGATACGAGAGGATGAGGTGAAATTTCCATGAGCAGATCAACGAAAGGTTACAAGGTACGCCTCGCGAAGGCGTGCGAGCAGAATCGCAGGGTTCCTGCATGGGTGATGGCCCGGACGAAACGCCAGGTCACAACGCACCCCCGCAGGCGGAACTGGAGACGGAGCACGTTGAAGGTGTGAGGTCACCATGGCAGAGAAGGTCCAGGAACAGATCTACGTGATCCCCCTGCGCGAAGCGAAGAGGGCACCGCGGTGGAAGAGGAGCAACACCGCCATCAAGGATATCAGGAAGTTCCTTGCGCGGCACATGAAGAGCAGCGACGTCAAACTCGACCGGACCATCAACGAGCGTGTCTGGGACCGGGGTTCCGAAAAGCCCCCCTCCCGGATCCGGGTAAGGGCCATGAAGTTCGACGATGGCCAGGTCCAGGCCGAGCTCGCAGAGGAGTGAGATGGAAAGGACGATCTCGTTTGGGGGAATCCCCCACATAGGGGTCTTCTCCCGTGTCCTGGACGACGTCGCGGTAATCTCCCCCTCGGCTCCCGCGGAGTTCGGGGAAGCACTCAGGGAGCTGCTGGGAGTCGAGATTATCCCGACAACGGTCCAGGGAAGCGAGATCATCGGTTCCCTGCTCACGGGCAACGCGAGGGGTTTTGTCGTGAGCGGGATGGCAACAGACGAGGAAATCTCCATCCTTCGGGAATACCGGGAGGTATACCTGCTCGAACACACGATGAACGCGGCAGGCAACGTCATCCTCGCCAATGACTCGTTTGCGGCAGTCCACCCGGACATGCCCGCGGAGATGGCAGGCGAGATCGGGGATTTCCTCGGCGTGAAGGTTGTGCCCCTCACGCTGGGGGGCGTCAAGACCGTCGGCATGGCCGGTGTGGCCACCAACAAGGGGGTCCTCGTCCATCCCCGGTGCACGAGGGCCGAGATACAGAGGGTGGAGGAGGTCTCCGGGCTTCCTGTCGGCACGGGGTCAGTGAACGGGGGTACCGGTCTCGTCGGGACAGGGCTCCTCGTCAATTCGAAGGGATACGTCGCCGGACTCGAGACAACCGGCTTTGAGCTGGGACGAATAGAGGATGTTTTTGGTTTTCTGGAGTGAGAGGAAATGGCAGAACAGAAGTACGAGGTAAAAGGCGATTTCAGGATGGGCGGCGAGGTGCGCCCGTTCTCGAAGATCATCGAGGCACCGAGTGAAATGCAGGCAAAGGAACGCACGTTCACTCTGTTTGGAAGCAAGCACCGTGTAAAAAGAAGGTATATCACTATCCACTCCGTTACCCTGCTCAAAGGTGAGTAGCGTGGACGCAATCGACCCAAGGGAACTCCAGTCCCTGCAGATATACCTCAACGAATACAGGCAGCAGGCAGAGGTATTCTCCCAGCAGCTCGCGCTCCTCGAGGAAGGGAGGGTTGAAGCGATGTCTGCAATAGAGGCTGTGAAGGGAATTGCGGAATCTCCCGACAGCACAGTCCTCCTCCAGATGGGAGCAGGGATCAGTGTCCGTGCCCGGGTCGAGAATCCCGGTCGCGTCCTCGTCAGCATCGGTTCAGAGGTTGTCGTGGAACGTTCGACGGAAGAAGCGGTCGAATACCTCAAAGACCGCATCACCGAGATGGAAGCCTCGGCAAAGAAGGTGATGGAGACCCTCGAGCAGATACGCGCGCAGATGAACGAGATAGGCCGCCGGCTCGAAGCAGGGTATCACCAGTACCAGGCGCAGCAGGCACGGGCTGCACAGGGCGGGGAACCCGGCGGCTGAAAGGGTCGTGGTGAACGATGTTTGAGGGGCTCCGGTCCAGGCTCCAGAAGATTACAGGGTCCCTGGAAGACAGGATCGAGCAGACCATCCCTGCAGAACCTTCTGTGGAAAAAACCGGGGTCCCGGGTGGTGCGGCACCTGCGGAGGCGGCAGAAAAGGATCCTTCCCTCCTCTCGCGGGTAAAAGTCCTCATTACAGACAGGGAATTTTTTATCTCGGAGAAAGATGTCGAGGAACCCCTCTTCGAACTGCAGATGGTCCTTCTCGAGAACGATGTCGCCCTCCCGGTGGCCGATGAAATCATCCGGAGGGTCAGGGAGGACCTGACTGGGAAACGGAGAAAGATTGGGGAACCCCTCCACGAAATCGTTACTGCAGCGCTCCGAAACGCGCTGATGAGCGTTCTTGGGGATGGTTTTGACCTCGTCTCGTATATCAGGAACCACGAGCGCCCCGTCAGGATCCTTTTTACCGGTGTGAACGGGACGGGTAAGACCACCACCGTTGCCAAGGTTGCAGCCTACCTGAAAAAGCAGGGTTTCTCGGTTGTCATCGGTGCGGGGGACACGTTCCGGGCAGGTGCACTCGAGCAGATCGATGTCCATGCCGATCGCCTCGGCATCAAGGTCATCCAGCACCAGCAGGGAGCGGATCCCTCTGCAGTTCTCTTTGACGCCGTCAGTTACGCGAAAGCACACAGGATCGACGCGGTCCTTGCCGATACGGCCGGGAGGTTCCACAACCGGGCAAACCTGATGAACCAGCTCGAAAAGATACGCAGGGTGATGAACCCTGACCTCATCGTGTACGTGGACGAGGCGGTGGCAGGAAACGATGCCGTCATCAGGGCGCACGAGTTCGACAGGACAGTGGGAGCAGACGCGGTGATCCTCACCAAGGCTGACATGGACTCCCGCGGCGGAGCGGCAATCTCCATTGCACACACAATCGGAAAGCCCGTCATGTTTCTCGGTACGGGGCAGGGATACGACGATATCGTCCCGTTCTCCCCGGCAAGGGTCGTCGAGGAACTCCTCGGGGTGAGTGCCTGATGCTCGATCGCCTCGGGACGTCGCTCAAGGATGCAGTAAAGAAGCTCGCCGGCAAGACGGTCGTTGACAGGGCGGCCGTCGAAGAACTGGTCCGGGACCTGCAGCGGGCACTCATCCAGGCAGACGTGAACGTCCGGCTGGTGATGCAGCTCTCGGAGGCGATCAAGAAACGTGCCCTCGAGGAGCAGCCGCCAAAAGGGATGACCGTCCGGGAACACGTTCTCCGCATCGTGTACCAGGAACTCGTCAGGCTGGTCGGTTCTGCCGGCGAGGTAAAGCTGGAGCCCCAGGTCATCCTGATGGCAGGGCTCCAGGGGAGCGGCAAGACCACCACGACGGCAAAGCTGGCCCGGTACTTCCAGCGCAAGGGGCTCCGCGTCGCGGTCATCTGCGCGGATACCTTCCGGCCGGGTGCATTCGACCAGCTCAACACGCTCTGTTCACGGATCCATGTCCCGTGTTTCGGGAACCCCGGGGAGAAGGATGCCCTGAAGATCGTGAGGGAAGGCCTCAAGTCACTGTCATCGGCAGAAGTCATCATCATCGATACCCAGGGGCGGCACGCACTCGAGAGCGACCTCATCCGGGAGATCATCGATATCCAGGCAATTGCATCGGCACAGCACCGGTGGCTCGTGATCGATGCGGCCCTCGGGCAGCAGGCTGCCGAGCAGGCGCGGAAGTTCCACGAGGCAATCAGCATCGACGGTGTCATCATCACGAAGATGGACGGGACTGCCAAGGGGGGAGGTGCCCTCTCGGCAGTGGCAGAGACGCGGTCAGGGATCGTCTTCATAGGGAGCGGTGAGACGATTGATGACCTCGAGAGGTTCGATCCCGACGGGTTCATCTCCCGGCTCCTCGGCATGGGTGACCTGAAAGCCCTCGTGGAGAAGGCAGAGGAGACGCTTGCGGCAGCTGAAGTGGACGTCAATGCCATGCTGCGGGGCAAGTTCTCCCTCCGCGACATGTACAACCAGCTCGAGGCAGTCACGCGTATGGGCCCGCTCAAGCAGATCATGAGCATGCTGCCCCTCGGGAACATGGAGATACCGGAAGATGCCTACGATATCACCAGTACCAAGATGCAGCGTTACCGGATCATCATGGACTCCATGACGGCGGCCGAGATGGACGACCCGTCTGTCATCGGGAGTTCGCGTATCCAGCGGATAGCGAGGGGGGCGGGGGCGTCCCCGGAGGAGGTGCGCGAGCTCCTGCGCTACTACAAGATGATGAAGAGGGCACTCAAGGGGGTCAGGGGCGGCCAGGGAAGGTTCAACATGCAGCGGATGCTGAAAAAGTTCGGCGGCGGGACTTAACCGTTCATGATACGCATCGCCGTTATCGGGCACCTCGCCCGGACTGCCGGAGATTTCTCCCTCTCGGACATGCCGGGCGGCGCCGGCCGGATGGACATCATGTGCAGGTGCATCAACTCTGCGTTTTTTCTCTCGCACAGCCTGCGCAGGGACGTCGAATGTTACCTTCTCCTCCGGGGGCCTCCCGGCCCGGACAAGATCGTCCGTTTCATGGGTGACCGCCTGCGTTCGCTCAACCCGGACGAAAGGAGTGCCGGTGCCCTGATCAGGAAGGCACTGGCAATTCCCGCGGGCACGGAGTTCCGGGAGTCCTCCCCCGGAGTAGAGGTGAAGAGGGGAGGTCCGGCAGACCTCGTTTCCATGGCGCCCTTCGCGGTCCTCGATGAGTCGGGAGAGGATATCCGGGCATGCAGCAGCCTCCCGGAGAACTATATCCTCAGTGACCACCTCGATTTTTACCCCGAAGAGGATGCCCTCCTCAAAGGGCAAAAGAGGATATCCGTCGGGCCGGCCACGCTGCATGCTGACCATGCAATCATTGTCCTTCTCAACGAGATCGACCGCAGGAGGGCAGGATGGACGTAACGGACCTTGCTTTACGCATCCTCGCCTACGGCGAAATATGCGACAGCTGCCTGGGCAGGTTCTTCGGGAAGCTCTCGCACGGCCTTTCCAACAGGGAGAGGGGGCGTGCCCTCCGCATCGCTGTTTTCCTGCAGGAGAACCGGCCCTTCGCGGAACCCGCCACCTGCTGGATATGCGGGGGCCTCCTCTCCCGCGTTCCCGAGTGGGCGGAAAGGGTGACCAGGGCCCTCCAGGGACTCGAGTACGAAAAGTTTGCCATCGGGACACGTGTGCCGCCACTCGTGGCGGAGAGCGAGGAGATCGTGTGGAGCGATCTCGATCTTTGCCATGCCGAGCCCCTGAAGTCCGAGATGAACAGGGAGGTCGGGAAGGCCGTTGCACGCCTGACGGGAAAGACTGCAGACCCGGCCAGTCCCGACGTCGTTGCGATCCTCGACATTCCGGGGGAGACCGTTGAAGTCCAGGTCAACCCCGTCTTTTTCTGCGGCCGTTACTGCAAGCTGGAGAGGGGGCTTCCCCAGACACACTGGGACTGCCGGGCATGCAGGGGGGCGGGGTGCGAAAAGTGCGGTTTTACGGGGAAACAGTATCCCGATTCGGTCGAGGAGATCATCGGGAGACCGGCAATACGCCTCTTTTCTGCTGAAAATGCCATCCTCCACGGGGCAGGGAGGGAAGATATCGATGCCCTCATGGTCGGATCGGGCCGTCCGTTCGTCATGGAGGTCGTCGCACCCCGCATCCGTTCCGTTGACCTCCGGGACCTCGAGGACGAGATCAACAGGGAAGCCGGAGGGAAGGTGACTGTTTCCATCGAACGCTGGGGAAAAAGGGAAGATGTGGAAATTATTAAATCAGCCAAGGGTTATAAAAAATACAGGATCCTGGTCGAGATTGAAGGATCATACACACAGGATGAACTTCAATCTGCAATCAGAGCCCTTAAAGGGGCAAAAGTGAACCAGCGCACCCCGCTGCGGGTCGCACACCGCCGTGCCGACCGCGTGCGGGAGCGACGGGTCATCGATATCCGTGCCCTGGGAGAGGAGAACGGCAGGGTCATCCTGGAGATCACCGGTGAGGCGGGCTTGTACATCAAGGAACTCGTCTCCGGGGACCAGGGGCGCACCCAGCCGAGCCTCTCCGGCATCCTGGGGAGACCTGCCCGGGTTTGCCAGCTGGACGTGGTCTACGTCCAGGGTAACAACGAGGGAGAGTAAGACATGGCACATCACAACGGCCCACGCAAGAAGACACGATACAAGTTCAAGAAGGATATCCGCAGGCAGGGAATCGTCCCTGTTACCTCGCTTATCCAGAAGTTTGACATCGGCCAGAAGGTTCATGTTGTTGTTGAACCCAGTATCCAGAAGGGAATGCCCCACCGCCGGTTCCATGGCATGACAGGAACCGTTGTCGGCCAGAGGGGCAGGGCCTGGCTCCTGTCCATCCGCGATGGTGGAAAGGAAAAGATCGTTATCGCCAGACCACAACATCTAAAAGCCCAAAGGTAAACACTCCACAGGAGTATACCCGGGGGAGGCGTGGCATGAAAGTAAAGGCAATTATCAGGGAGGAGAGGATCACTCTCCCCGAGCTCCGCGAGGTGCTTTCGAAAGTGGAAGCAGAGCGGATAGAGGCAGGCAGGGAGATGTCCTACGAACTGCGCAAGAGTATCGAGCATGCCAACCTCCTGTCAAAGACAACGAGCGAGAAGTCCCGTCTCCTGGTCACCGAACTGCAGAAACTCGAGAAGATGAAACCGGACATCGCGTTCCGCATCGCGAACATCATGCCAAGGACCCGGGACGAGCTGCGGGCGATATACGCAAAGGAAAAATACACGCTCCAGCCCGAGGAACTGGACACCATCATCGAGTTGGTCAAAGCCCATTTCTGAAGGTGGCCTCATGAAGACGGAAAAGAAGGAGATCTACGCTATAGTCCTCGATGTCCTTATGAAGGGGCATCCGGACGATCCCCGGCCGGTTTTCAAGCGGGAACCCCTTGTCCAGGCTGTCGGTGTTGCTCAGTTCAAGCTCCTCGAACTCGTCCCCAAGACAACGGATATCCAGATCCACGAGAACGTGTACATCGGTGACGGGGAGCGGGAGAAGATAGAGAGGGTCAAGCGCAGGATCAGTTACAACGATCTGACCCAGACTGCGAAACTCGAACTTCCCTTCGCCGTGGAGAGGATCGTGAAAGAGAAGGAGAGCGAGTTCGTCCAGTTCTTCAACAAGTCAATCTCCATCAGCCCGAAGCTCCACATGCTCCATCTCCTGCCCGGGATAGGCAAGAAGCTCATGTGGGAGATTCTCGGGGAGCGGGAGAAGAAACCCTTCGAGAGCTTTGCCGATATCAGCCAGCGCATCAAGTCGATCCCTCACCCGGATAAGATGATCATTGCACGGGTGATGGAGGAACTGCAGGACCCCAACGTCAAGTATCACCTGTTCACGTCCCGATGAGTGCACGATTCGACCAGCACTTCCTGGTGGACAGAAAGGCCATCGAGCGCATTGCAGGCATCATCAGGGTGGAAGGGAGGACCGTCCTCGAGGTGGGACCGGGCCGGGGGTCACTCACGGAAGCGCTGCTCGAACGGGGTGCACGGGTCGTTGCAGTCGAGATCGACCCCGGCCTCGTGGAAATGCTCTCCGAACGGTTTTTGCGCGAAATCGGGGAAAACCGGCTCGTCGTCGTCCACGGCGATGCCGTCTCGTGTCCCCTGCCCGGGTTCGATGTCGTCGTCTCCAACCTCCCCTATTCAGCCTCTTCGAAGATCACGTTCCGTCTCCTCGAGACCGGTTTTGAAGAAGCAGTCCTGATGTACCAGAGCGAGTTTGCCGACCGGATGCTTGCACCGGCAGGAACCCCGGAGTGCGGGAGGCTCTCCGTGATGGTGCAGACGTACTGTGCCGTGGGGAGGGTATTCGATGTGCCACCACAGGCCTTCTCACCGAGGCCCAAAGTCCGGTCAACGGTCCTCCACATCGTCCCCCGCGAACCGCTCTTTCCCATCAGGGACAGGGATCTCTATGCACGGGTGGTCAGGGCACTCTTTTCGCATCGCAGGAAGACCGTGCGTAACTCCCTGAAGAGTGCGGGGTCGATGCTCGAAAGCGGACTTGCGGAGTTTCTTGTCAAAAACCTCCCTGAAGAGATCCTCGCGGCAAGGCCGGAGGAACTGTACCTCGAGGATTTCGCGACGATTGCAAACATGGGTGCATCGTGAGGCACTGGCAGGTCTATCCCCCGGACGATGATACGTTCCTCCTCCTCGGTGCAGCCCTCGCCCTCGTCGCACCCGGAGAACGCGTGCTCGAGGTCGGGTGCGGCAGCGGTTTCATTTCCGCACGACTTGCATCCCGGGCGGAAGTGACAGGGACGGATATCAACCCCCATGCACTCAGGCAGTCGAGGCAGGCCGGGGTCACCGATGTCGTCCGGGCTGACCTCCTTTGCGGGATCAGGGGCCCCTTCGACACGGTCATTTTCAACCCCCCGTACCTCCCCACGCGCCCCGAGGAGAGGGTGGACGGCTGGCTCGGGTATGCCCTCGATGGCGGGGAAGACGGGACAGCAGTCATCAGGAGGTTTGCAACGCAGGTGGGGCGGGTTCTTGCACCGGGCGGGCGCATCCTCCTCCTCGTCTCCTCGCTTTCGGATCCCTCCCGCGTCCGCGATACCTTCTCGGCGCAGGGTTTTTCCTGTTCGGTCTATTCGGAATACAGGATGGAGGGAGAGACACTCTTTGTCTTTGTCTTTACTGCAACCGGAGAGGGCCGGAAAGAGACCGGCAGGCCAGAGGAGTCTTCCTGAATAGCCGGGCAGGAGCGTAAAAAAGGAGACTTACTGCCTTGGGCGGAACGTCCGCGAAGGACACCGCTCTGCATCCCTGTCCGGCGGAGCGGGACCGTTGATACGGCACTCACCGTCCTTTCCGCCCTTTCCCGGGACGTAGAGGAAACAGTCACTGCACGTGGGCATGAGGGAGAGATGCCCGGTACCGGGAGAAAAAAGTTGCGGAGGATCCCGGAGATCATCCCGGGATACCGGTTAGCAGAGTCCTGCAGCGGGTGGTGGAGCGGCTGTGGATCTTCCGGTGTTGCCGGGCCGGGAAAGGAACCAAACCCCTGCAGTCAGGGAGGGACTCCTACCGTGCCCTGGCCTGGACCCTCGGCTCGATGAGTGTCCAGATCCATTCGGCAAGCTCCCTGATGTTCTTGGTCTGGATGAAAACATCGCCGGGTCCCCGGATCTCCGTGACGAAACCTTCACCGCTCAGGAGGGTCTCCTTGATCCCCCCGAACTTCCTGACCTGGTACGTGCAGGTATCGCTGAATGCAACGAGGTGGAAATTGTCAACGATGAGGCTTTCACCCTCTTTGAGGGTGTGCTGGTCGATTGCCCCGAATGTATTGATGAAGAGGGTCCCCTCCCCGGTCGCCCTGATCATGAAGAGTCCCTGCCCGAACAGACCCTTTGAAAAGCCTTCCCATTTCACGTCGAGATCGACAGTTCCCTGCGAAGCGATGTAAGCAGATTTCTGGAGGATGCAGCCCTTTCCAGGGCTCACCCGGAGGGTCCCGATGTCGCCCAGAGGCGCTGCTGAAAATCCTGCCTCTCCTGCTGCCGTCGTGGCACAGAACTCGTTGACAAAGAAGCTCTGCCCTCCCGCGAGGGCGAGGCCAAGCGAACCGAGCAGGCTCTTTTCCCGCTTCTGCGTCCTGACGGTGAGGGTGGGCTGCATGTACGTCATGGACCCTGACTCGGCAGCGATGCTCTCGCCGGGGGAGAGGGTGACCACAAGGAGCGAGTATGCGGGTCTGTACCGGATCTCGTATTTCATACGGTATCCTGTTCGGGGTACACACCCATAGATGCTTCCCCGGAAGGGAGAAGAGGAGAGGACGGGAAGAACCAGCCTGTGCCGGGTGATGATGGAAGGAAGGCCTGATTAAATCCCGGTCATCGCAGGATTTGCAGGAGCGTTGCGGCAATGTAGGCCGCGAGGGCGAAACCGAGCACCCCGACGAACACCTTGTCCGGCATGTTGAGCCGTTCCTCGCGGATCGGCGTTCTTTTCCGGGTCCGGTACCCGCGCATATCGATGGTAATCCCGAGGATATTTGCCCGGGAGAGGGCGTTTGAAACGAGCGGGACCATGACGGGGGCCACGCTCCTGATCCTCCCGACAAAACCTTTCCCGGTGGAATACCCCCTGGCGAGCTGGGCTTCGTGGATCTTCCGTGCCTCTATCTGGAGGGTCGGGATGAACCGGAGGGCAATCAGGAACATCAGGTTGTATTCAATCGGAACCCGCATCTTCTCCAGGGTGTTGACGAGATCCCGCGGTTGCGTCGTGATGACGAAGATCTGGAAGGCCATGATGAGGATGGCGAACCTGAGCGTGAGGATGATACCCGCGTCCAGGGCTCCGGTTGTCACGGGAAGAAGGCCGCCGGGGAGGAGGTGGAAAAGAACGTCTCCTTCCGGCATCGTGACGAGCGTGATGAGGATGAAGATGACGCTCATTGCCAGGATCAGTTTCATCTGGTCCAGCACTTCGCGGAGAATGCGTCCCGCGAGTGCCATCACGAGGACAACTCCCAGCAGTGCGCAGAGGAACGGGATGGAGAGGGAAAGGATCGCCATTATCCCGATGACAAGGATGAAGAAGATCTTTGTCCCGGGATGCATCCGGTGAAAAAGACCGTCCTTGTGAATGTACTGGAGGATTTCACCCATGGCCTTTCACGCCCCGTTCCGGGTGTCTGATACTATCCTGCCCGCTCTCATGGTCACGACCCGGTCGGCACACTCCCGGGCCATCTCGTGGTTGTGCGTGACCATCACGATGGCCCGCCCCTCTGCCTGGAGCTGCCTGAGGATCTCCATGACCTCCCGGGATTCTTTCCCGTCGAGCCCTGTTGTCGGCTCGTCGAGGACGATCACCTTCGGCTGCATTGCAAGGACACAGGCGATCGCGAGGCGCTGGCGCTCCCCGCGGGAGAGCCATCGGGGATAGAGGTCACGGGCACCCGAGAGCCGGCACCGCGAAAGGACCTCCCCGAGGACTGCTTCGGGCTCCGGGATACCCAGGTTCGTGATTCCGAACATGACCTCCCCGGCAACGGTATCCGCAAAGAACATGTGGTCAGGGTTCTGGAAGACGAGCCCGACCGAGTGTGCCAGCTCTGACACGGGAGTGACCTTTGCGTCCTTTCCGTCGACAGTGACACTGCCCCTCGTTGCATGCAAAAGACCGATGAAATGCTTGATCAGGGTTGTCTTACCCGAACCGTTCTCACCAACGATGGCAACGAACTCCCCCGGGTACACGTCGAGCGAGACTCCTGCCAGCGCGGGGACATCACCATACAGGAACCCGAGGTCACGAACGGAGATGACCGGATTCTCTCCCTCGTGTGGCCTGCAGGGGAACGAAGAACGTATCCCGGAAAAATCGGGTATGACAATCTCGGCGACCGACCTGTCCGTGATCAGTTCGCAGGGTGTCCCGATCGCCCGGAAACGTCCGCCCTCCATCACCACGAGGCGGTCCACGAGATCCCTGAAGTGGGAATACTTGTGCTCCGTGAGGAGTATCGTCTTTCCCTGCGCCTTGAGATCCCGGAGGACCGAGACGATGCTTGCAGTCCCCTCCTCGTCGAGCTCGGCTGTCGGCTCGTCGAGGATGAGGATATCCGTCCCGAGGGCAAGGGCGGCCGCGAGCGCAACCCTCTGCTTCTGCCCGCCGGAGAGGGCGTGGGGCGGGCGGTCTTTCAGGGCTGCAAGCCGGGTAATCTCGAGGATTGATGCAAGTCTCTGCCCGATTTCGGCAGGCGATAGTCCGCTTCTTTCGAGTGCAGAGAGGATCTCTTCCTCGACGGTGGTAAAGATGAGCTGTGCCTCGGGATCGTCAAAGACCACGCTCACGTGGGATGCAATCTCGGGTAAACCCGGGTATTCCCTGACATCTTTGCCGAGTATCGTGACCCGCCCTCTCTTCTCACCCCCAAATTCATGCTCGAGGATGCCTGATGCTGCCATGCACAGGGTCGTCTTCCCGGCTCCCGATGGCCCCGTGATCATGAGGCATTCGCCGGGTGAAACGGAAAGCGAGATGCCGGAGACTGCATCCCTCCCGCCCCTCTGGTACCTGTAGCTGACATCCTCGAGCGTAATCATGGGCTATCCCCTTGAAAGAACCCGGGTGGCAGGATAGTAGAGGATCTGGACGATGATTGCATTGAAAAACGCGGTAATAACCACGATGGGGACGAAGACAACGACAAACCCAAAGACGGTCGAGTACTTGTCCAGTATCTTCGGGGCGACCGCGAGGAGTGCAACTGCCGCAAAGGAAAATCCGCTTGCGAGCGTGGTCACGAATGTCGTGACTGCGGGTGTCCCTGTCTTCTCCTTCAGGATGGCATACAGCCCGAAGCAGACCAGCGCACCGACAGGCTCGGAAATCAGGTTCGCCGGCGGGAATATCGAGCTCGAGATGAGCATGGAGAGGATTCCTGCAACGATTCCTATCCCGAGTGCCTCGTGTACCCTGGGCCGGACGAGGATGATCGCGAGGCAGTAGAATGCGATGATCATGTTCGGGGTCAGCGGCGTGTGCAGCATAGCAAGGAAGTAGCGCAGGATGGCACCTATGGCCAGCAATATACCAACAATTGCAATGTCTCTTGATTTCATGGAAACTCACTCCTCTTCATCTTGAACGTCTTCTGGAATCTATACAGAACCGGGGGAACTGCCCGCCCACCAGGGGCGGGCCCCGGCAAAAATGCCCGATGGGAATCCCTGTCCGGGAAAAGGATAGAGGAACTGGATCTTCGTGCGGGAGGAAGCGGACTGGCCAAAATAACAATCCAAGGGTTATCACCTTATTTATTCAATGATGTATAATTCTATACAATCATGTATAAAAAATTACTGAAAAAGTTCCCGCGAGTCCGGAAAGAGTCTATCCCGTCCGCAGGTTCCGGAGCATGCGTTCTGCCTCTCTCCGCTGGAGGACGGCGGAGCAGTGGAGGGTGAAGAGGTTGAGGACATCGGTATTTTCAAGGTGGGATCCCCGGGGAAGCAGAAGAACGGTAACAGCATGGGTCTTTCCCCCCCATACGAGGCCGGAACCTGTGATCCTCCCGAAAGAACCGGTTTCTTCGAGTTTTTTGCAGGTTTCATCCGGTATCCGGCCAAACGAGAGTTCTTTTATTCCCCCGGCGATATCGACGAATACAGGTGGAAAGGACAGATCCTGTCTTTCGGCGGGGAGGTCAAATTCAAGCCCCACCAGGGGTCTCCCGATAATCCGTGTCGCTTCTGCGATAATCTCCCTGTCCGCCCTGACTGATTCGAGGCGGAGCACGGGGCCGGGCTGCACGGAACTTACGAGGACTGCCGATCCTTCCGGCGCAAGGCGTGCCAACGAGTCGGCAATGAAAGAATAAATGTCTCCATCGAGTGGGAATTCAGCCAGTTTACTTGCCTTTTCCGAGACAAAACGCATGGCCCTGATGTAGGCCTCGAGCCGGGACCGGGTCTCTTTCTGCAGGGTGATGTCTGTAAAGGAAGCGATGAAACCGAGGGGAATACCCGAATCGTCGTGGATGACGTTGACATGGACCTGTGCATCGAACGTTGATCTGTCTTTCCGGAGCGCGACAGCCTGGCCCGACCAGCCCTTCATCGTGAGAAGATCGGGGATTGCCCGGGTGTCGATCTCCGGCGAGACGACGAACTCAATCGCATGTTTCCCTATGATTTCTGTATCATCGGAATACCCCCATAACTCTATACTTGCCCTGTTAGCAAACCGGATCCTGCCATAGATATCGCAGAAGCAGAGGGGATGGGGGGATCCGCGGATTGCAGCCTCCATGACCTTTAAACGCGCAGAGACGTCGTCGTGCTGTTTTTCTGCGCGACGGCGCATCACAGACTCGCGTATGGCATGCTCAAGCTGGATGAACTGTGACCTCACGTGGAGTCCCTTCGGGAGGAAAAAGTCAGCGCCGGAGGTCAGTGCATCAATCACAACCTCCTCGTCATTATAATCGGAAAAAATGAGGAAAGGTGTATTCTTGTCCTTTTCCCGGACATATTTCAAAAGGTCCAGCCCGCTGCACCCCGGCATGGTGTAGTCGGAGACGATTGCATCGTACTCCTGCCGGGAGAGCATCCCGATTGCCGATTCCCCGGATGTGGCGGTGTCAACGGAAAAGTCACCTGCCTGTGACAGGAAAAGACCGGCAAGTTCGAGGATTACACTGTCGTCATCGACATGGAGCAGCCGGATCATGAATAAATGACACCTGTGCGATACTACTAGTGGTAAACGAAGAGATTATATAAAAATTTTTAAATTAATCTCCTTCAATCCAAAATAATCCGGATGATAATTCCCTGCATTCCTGTTTCCTTTTATCTCCCGTCCCGGGGGAACGGGCCGGCTGCATGTTTTCGCGCAATCCGGAAGGAATAACCCCGGGTGCAGATGATAGTAAGGGGTATGAAGGACGCATCGTCCCCGCAGGAAACGTCTTTTGGCCTCCTCGTCTTCTCCATATCGCTTGCGATCTTCATGTCGTCGCTTGACGGCACGATTGTCAATATTGCCCTTCCCACAATTTCGGAAGCATTCGGTATATCATCGAGCACTGTCAGCTGGGTTGCCACGGCCTACATGCTCGTCCTGGCAGGGTGCATCCTCGTCTTTGGCAGGATCTCAGACGTTGTCGGTCTCCGATCGGTTTTCCTTTCAGGTTTTGCAATCTTTTCCGCCGGTTCGTTCTTCTGCGGGATGCTTCCGGACTTTTTCCACTCTTTTCCACTCCTCGTGGCTTCCAGGGTCTTTCAGGCCATCGGCGGGGCCATGATGACGGCAATTGCACCTGCAATGGTATCTGTCTACGTCCCGGGAGAGAGGAGGGGTGCGGCAATGGGGACGGTCATGACACTTGCCGCACTCGGGACGGCACTGGGCCCGGCTGTCGGCGGGGTGCTGACCCAGTACCTGTCATGGAACTGGATCTTTCTCATAAACGTGCCCATCGGTATGGGAGCAGTCCTGCTCGGTGCACGGGTCATCCCGCCGGTGGAAAGGCCTGCCGGGACGAAACGGTTCGATGTGCAGGGCGCGATCCTTGTTTTCTGTGGCCTTGCAGCCCTCATCTTTTCTGTTACGGAGGCGCCGGCACTGGGATGGACATCTCCGGTCATCGTTGCATCTGTTGCACTCTCCGGGGCAGCCCTTCTTTTCTTTGTCCGGAGAGAGGTCTCAACCGATGACCCCATTCTCGATTTACGCCTCTTTTTGAGCCGCAATTTCTCCCTGAGCAACCTCATCCTCGCCCTGGTCTTTCTCAGTTTTGCCGGGATCAGCTATCTCCTCCCCTTTTTCCTCGAGTATGTCAAGGGGTTCCCGCCATCCGTATCCGGGCTAATCCTGACCGCCTTTTCGGCAGGCATGATGGTCGGCGGCATTGTGTCAGGTTTCCTCTACAACCGTGCCGGCCCGCGATCCCTTTCCATTGGTGCGGCGGTCATCCTGCTTGCCGGGTATTTCATGATGTGGCACCTGAAGGTCGATACGACGACCATGTCTATCGTAGCATGCCTGATCACCATCGGGCTCGGGATGGGCCTCCTGATCACGCCCCTCACGAACATGATCATGAATGCCGTCCCGCGGAGTTACCAGGGCATGGTTTCGAGCCTCACCAGCCTCGAGCGCTACGTACCCATCACGCTGGGCATCGCCATCTTCAACCTCGTCTTCATCCAGGGAGTCACCTCCATTGCACGGCACCGGGGTGTCACCGCGTCCGCACCGGCAACCCTCACCCTCCCTGTGCTTGCAGCCGGGTTCGACCTTGCGTTCTTTGGGTCTTTTTTGCTCGGGCTGATCATCGTGATCCTGACACTCATTGTCCGCGAAGAAGTTCACCCTGATTTCCGGGAAGGAGAGGGAGGAGATGGTGCAGATCATGCAGGGGAGCAACAGCCATTTCTTGGGATATAGGAACGCAATTATCAGAATCTTTTCAATAATCGGATATCTTCCTCCTATTTGAACCCACCGGGAGCACTTTCACCCCGCGCTCTCTCCACCCTTATGGCATGGGGCGTGCCAGTGTAGCAGGCATGGAGCTGGTGCTTGGTCCCTCGGTGACACTGCGGAGCGGGACGTTCTCTGCCGTGGTCGCGCCCGAGGACGTGGTCCTTGCAGGCCTGAACGACAACCCCGTCCTCTCGCGCTTTCTCTTCCTCTTCGTGAGCGGGAACTATTCGCGGCTACTTTCGGGGATCAACAGGAGGACGGTCAGCATCGAGGTGAGGCGGGCATTCACGGCGTTCCAGCTCCTGCAGATCCTGCGTGAATCGTACCACACGATCGTCTTCGTGGAGCATGACCCCACCCTGTACGACGGGGCCGGGGGCGTGGCACACCAGGTGGGAGAGGATCTCCGGCAGCTCGGCCAGGGCGCGCTCGTCGTCCTGTACACCGCGTTTCCCGATCCCTCCTTCGAGGCCATTGCAGGGCTTGCCGACCGCGTCTTTTACCTTGCAAGCCCCGCGGCAGGTCTGCCGGCACCCCGTGCGCGGGGACGCGGAAAGATCCGTTTCCCGGGGAAGCTCCCGCGGGGGCAGCAGACGCTGGAGGGCGTGTGAGATGGGGCGGAGTTTCACGAGTGTCAGGCAGGAGGTCAGGGCCCTCACGGAGCGGTGGGAGAGGGCTGCACGCACTCTCCCGGGTCGTGACCGGGAAGTTGCCCTGCGCGTGGCCAGGATGGCAGGCGCACACGCGAGCGAGTGTTTTTATGCGTTCGACGACCCCCTGGAGGCCGCGCTCTTCTCGGTCCTCCTGGAGCTGGCAGGGGAATGCGGGGAGGGAGCGGGCCGTGTGGATCCTTGACTCGTGTGCCCGCGGGGGCCGTGTGGAGTTCTGGGAGAAGGGGAGGGGAGGGCGGCACGTTACCCGGCCTGCACCCCCCTCCTTCCTCCTCCACCTCCCCGACCCTCACTATCACCGTGACCTCGTGGAGGGCCTGGAGAGCCGCTACAGAGTGGAAGAGTGTGCCATCCGGACGATCCACGGCGTTCTCGATGGTTACCGGGTCTGGGCAGGGAAAGACGTTGCAGCTCGGATCGAGGAACAGACGCGGTACGAGGCGCAGATCTACGATGCCGATATCCGCCCCGACCTCGGTCTCATGGCAGAAGGGGGGTTTTTCCCCTGCAGCGAAGACGGCGAGTCCCGTTTCTCTGTTGACTTCTCCCCTGACCTCTCCGTCGTGGAAATCCTGCCCGCGGGAAACCCCTTCGTCAGCGGTCCCCTCCCTGCCCTCGTGCTCGTCGCAGACGGGAGGAGGGAGAGGCTGGAGGGGGACGAGAAGACAATCCTCGCGGACCTCGAGGGGGTCCTCTCCTCTGCAGACCCTGACGTCATCCTCTTTCCCCATGCCGACCTCTGGGTTCCCCGGATGGTCGCACGGGCACGCGGGTTAGGCACCGGGACGGGACTCTCGCGGTCGGGCAGGTTCCGCCGGCTCTCCCAAAAGTCGTACTGGAGCTACGGGAGGACGGAGTTCCGTGCGGGAGCCCTCATCCCTGACGGGAGGCTGCTGATCGACACAACCGGGAGCTTCCACTACAGGGAGAGCGGGCTTTTGGGCATCCTTCTCGGGTCGCGGCTCTCGTGTCTCCCCCCAAACCTCGTATCGCGTTTCTCTTCCGGGACACTCATCTCTTCCTACGAGGTGTACGAGGCAAAGAGGAGGGGCATTGCGGTCCCCTGGAGGAAGGCAGACGCCGAGAGCGTGCGGCGCCTTCCCGACCTCCGTGCCGCGGACCGCGGGGGGATGATCTTCCAGCCCGCGCCCGGTATCCATGACCGTGTCTTCGAGATCGATTTCACCTCGCTGTACCCCTCCCTCATCGTCCGGGACAACCTCTCTCCCGAGACGCTCACCTGCCCCGGGAGGAGGGGTTTTCTCCCGGATGTCCTCGAACCCCTGCTTGCCATGCGACGCAGGACAAAGGAGCTGAAGGCATCCGACCCCCGGTACGCAGGCCGCGACGCCCTCCTCAAGTGGATGCTCGTCACGTGCTTTGGGTACACGGGCTACCGCAACGCCAAGTTCGGGCAGATAGAGGTGCACGAGGCGATCACCGGAAGCGCCCGGGAAGTCCTCATCCGGACACGCGACATCGCCGGGGAGATGGGTTTTTCCGTCCTCCACGGGATCGTGGACTGCCTGTGGGTGAAGGGAGGAGACATCCGTGCACTCAGGGAACGCGTCGAGCGCGAGACCGGGCTCCACGCCGTTGCGGGTACCTACGACTGGATCGTCTTTCTCCCCATGGCGGACGGGACCGGCGCCTACAACCGGTACTACGGCAGGTTGCAGGACGGAAGCATGAAGGTCAGGGGGGTTGCGGCGCGGAGGGGCGATACGCCCCCGTACATCAGGGACGTCCAGCACCGGATGCTGCACGTCCTCGGGTCGGCAGCAACGCTGCCCGCTGTTGCAGGCCTGCGCGACCCGCTCCAGGCACTCTACAGGGAGGCCCGGGATGCCCTCCCCGCTGCAGATCCCGCCGGAATGGCAGTCACCAGGAGGATCAGTACCCTCTCCTACCGCCATGCCTGTGCCGAGGCATCGGCCGTGGAGGCATGCAGGGCGGAGGGTATCGACCTCTTTCCCGGGATGGAGGTGCGGTTCGTGGTTACCGATGCCCGGACGTGGTCAGTGGACCTGGACTGGAAAGCCGCCCGTTTCGACGCGGGTTACTACCGGGGTCTCCTCGAAAAGGCATGGGAGGAGGTCATCTTCGCGGTGGACCAGGCCTGCCTCGCGGTGCACGGGGGGCAGTCCCGGCAGGAACCGTCGCCGTTGCCGGCGACGCGGTGAAGAGTCCCTAACCCCACGTGTACGACGAGACACTCTTTCCGGCCGGATCTTTCAGAACGACCGAATCTGCACTGTTGCCAAGGAGGGGGATTGTCTGGTTCCAGTAAAGGTCGCCTCCCCCCGGCACCCCGGACCCCGTGTGGATAACAAGAGAGTCACCGGCTTCGAGCGTGAGGGATGGAAAGCGATACAGTGCCCCGTCTCCCTCACAGAGAGTCCAGCCTGCAAGGTCAGTCCTTTCTTCTGCCACGAGAGAGACGTATTCCCCGTTGAGGTTCTCCCTGTCGTCACCGGGTGCATCGTACTGCACGTACGCGATCCGCACCGGACCGTTGCCGGCCTCTCCCGGTACCCGCGCCGGGTTCCAGAGACCAACACCCCTCTCCCGTGCATCCTGCTGGAGTGCCAGGTACTCCTCCTTTCTGGAGAAGTCCTCGCCGGTGTAGACACGGGCATACCCTTCCCTAAGGAGCAGGGAACCGGCATCCGTGCCTTTGGATGTGACGTATGCAAGGAGCCTCCCGTACCGGTCCCGTGTGCCGGCCCTGCAGTCCCCGGAAAGAATCACGTCCTCCCCGAGCAGGAGGTCACGCGAAAAGGAGGAAGCCCTCTTTCCCCACGAGGTGAGGAATGAGGGATCCGGAATCCCCGGAAAAACGTCTTTTGAGTTCCCCGCGTCGTCAGTCTCCGGGGTATCGATCCCGAGGATGCGGACGGTATCGTCGCTCCCGTCGGGGTAACGGACGGAAAACGTGTCCCCGTCGGTAACGCGCGTCACGAGAGCGTGCGTGGTGAACCCGCAGCCATTTGCGGATCCGTTCCCGCCCGGGTGCAGGTCACCAAACGTGAGCGTGCACCCCGCACAGGCAGCGAGTATTCCCACGAAGAGGAGGGAAAGGACAGCCCGATCCGGCATACCTGTCCCGGTTGGTTTTTCCCGTGTATTAGATTTGTGCGGGACATGGCCGTGGATGAGAGGTGGTACCGGGGAGGACGGTTTTATGAGCCTTTGCGTCCACGAGCGATCATGGAGCCCGAGCGGGAAGAGATATACAGGGAGGCACTGGCACTCCACGCGGAGCACCGGGGCAAGCTCGAGATACGATCCAAGGTTCCGCTGGAGACCCGCCGCGACCTCTCCCGGGCCTACACTCCCGGGGTTGCCGAGGTCTGCCGGGCAATCCAGAAGAACCGGGACCTTGCCTACAAGTACACCCTCAAGGGGAACTCGGTCGCGATCGTGACAGACGGGTCTGCCGTCCTCGGCCTGGGCAACATCGGCGGGTACGCCGCGATTCCCGTGATGGAGGGAAAAGCCATCCTCTTCAAGAAGTTTGCAGGGATCGATGCGTTCCCCATCTGCTTCGAGAGGTACCAGACCGATTTTGTCGACCAGGTCAGGAACATCGCACCATGCTTCGGGGGGATAAACCTGGAGGACATCGCGGCTCCCCGGTGTTTCGAGGTCGAGGATGCACTCCAGGACATCGGCATCCCCGTGATGCACGATGACCAGCACGGGACTGCAATCGTTGTCCTCGCAGCCCTCCTGAATGCCTGCAGGGCGACAGGGAAACATTTCGAAGACCTCCGGATCGTCATCTGCGGTGCGGGGGCTGCAGGGTACGCGATAACGAGGCTCCTGCGCTGCATCGGGTACAGCCCGGACGTCTGCCGATCCGTAAAGGACATCGTCGTCTGTGACCGGCAGGGAATCATCCACAGGGCGAGGGAGGGTCTCTACAGGAACAAGTACAAGTTCATCATCGCCGACGAGACAAACCGTTCGGGCAGGGCAGGCACGCTTGCGGATGCGATGGAAGGTGCGGATGTCTTCATCGGTGTTTCTGCTCCCGGCATCGTGACCGAAGAGATGGTGCGGAAGATGAACGATAACCCGATCGTCTTTGCCATGGCAAACCCTGTCCCGGAGATCATGCCCGGGGAGGCAAAAAGGGCGGGAGCTGCCGTCGTGGGTACCGGGAGGAGTGATTTCCCGAACCAGATAAACAACGCCCTTGCGTTCCCGGGTGTCTTCCGCGGTGCCCTCGACGCATATGCAACGCGGATATCCGACGAAATGAAGGTTGCGGCAGCCCACGCACTCGCCGATTACGTGGAAAAACCCCACAGGGACCACATCCTCCCCACAGTCCTCGACCGGGACGTGACGCGTGCGATGGCAGCGGCGGTCCGCCAGGCTGCAATCGATTCAGGGTGTGCCCGCGACCTGTGAGGGGGGTGAATCCACAGGGAAGGGGGTATTCCGGCGGGAGCCGGAACAGGGGTGGATGGGGGTTGGGGTATGCAGGGACCGGACGGTTTTTTGGAGACCGGCTCCCAATGTTTCGGGTATGCCTGTCGTCACCGTCACAATGGCCAGGGGCCGCAGTTATGAACAGAAGAAACGGATGGCAGAAGAGATCGCCGGGACCGTATCCCGTATCCTCGCCGTCCCGCCCGAGCGTGTCACCATCCTCATCCACGAGCTGGAGAAGGAGAATATTGCCATTGCCGGCACCCTCCTTTCTGAACAGCAGAAATGAACGGCACGCCGGACCCCTTTCCCGTCCCATCCGGACCGCAGGTGCGGGGGTGAGTGTATCCCTTCCGCCCGGAGGTGATCTTCCCTGTTCGAAACCCTGAAAAAGGCAGGATCTTCCCTCCTTGCATTTTTTGGCCTGCGCAGGAAAAGCCGTGGACAAATATTCCTCGTCTCTGACCTCCACATCAACCATGCCCGGATCATCGGCTACTGCAACAGGCCTTACAGGTCAGTTTCCGAGATGAACCGTGACCTCGTTTCCCGCTGGAACTCCGTGGTCGGAGCGGGGGATACTGTCTACTGCCTTGGAGATTTCTGCATGCGGGGAAACCCAGTCCCCTGGATACGGGCACTCCGGGGCAGAAAGGTGTTCATCCGCGGAAACCACGACAACGCTCTCATGAGAGCCCGGCACCATTCCGTCATCTCGTACGGCGGCTACACGTTTTACCTCGTGCATGATCCGTGTGACGTTCCGGACTCGTGGAAGGGCTGGGTTATCCATGGTCACACGCACAACAACAGGATGGACATTCACCCGTTCATCAACGGGATCAGGCGTACCATAAACGTCTCGTGTGAGTGCACGGGGTACACGCCGGTATCGCTGGACCGCATCATCTCCCTTGACCTCGATACCATCGAAAGGATGGAGACACTGTCCGATCGGCCCGTCCGGAAAGGCCACCCCGTCCCGGGAAAGGAATGGTAACCACTAATAATCCCTCCCCGAAAGTATTATTCCGCACTCCCGCGGAGGAAGGCCTGCCGCGGTGCGAAACAGGGAGTACTAAGAAAGATTCCAAAAGACTGTCTCCCGGGTACCGGAGAGTGGCAGGCGGAGGTATCGGGTCATGGACCTGAAGAATATGTTTTTGGGCAGGGATGGGGCCTGGAACAGCGCCCTCGTCGTCTCGACGGCCGCCGTACTCGTCTTCAACGGCATCGGTCTCCTGATGGGCATCACCGTCGTGCTCCCCCACCTGCTCTATATCCCCGTCGTCATCGGTTCGTACAGGTATCCCCGTTTCGGGCCGTTCCTTGCCCTCGGGATCGGCCTTGCATACGTTGCCATGGTGGTCTCGTTCTTCGGAACCGGTGAAATAGTGGCAGAGGCAGCCGTCCGCGTTGCCGTCCTCGTCATCATCGGCTGGCTCATCGCCCACCTCTCGTCCCGGTTGCGCGAGAGGGAAGAATTCTACAGGGGGATCTTTGACAACTCCGAGGCAGGCCAGGTCATCGTTGCAGGGATCACGGGTGAGACGGTCATCCGGGAGACGAACTGGAACGCATCACGCCTTTTTGGGGCTCCGCCGGGATCTCTTGCGGGAAAACCGCTCCTGACCTTCATCGGCAGGCAGGCAGCTGCTGACCTCATGCTGCGACTGGAAAGGGAGGGGAGGGTGTATGGACAGGAACTGGCACTCTCCCTTCCCGGGGGGGAGACCCGCCATGCCATCGTGTCGGCAGTTCTCCTGCCGGAAGGCAGGGCGGCACTCTCCTTCGTGGATATCACGAGGCGCGTGATAGCGGAAGAAGCCGCCCAGACAGCAAACAAGAAGCTGCACCTCCTCTCCCGGATCTCCTCGGATCACCTGCACAGGGCGGTATCCGAACTGGCAGGCCTGGCACGCACGCTCTCGGACCAGTGCAGGGACGTTTCCATCCAGCCTCTCGTTCAAGGGATCCTGGAAAAGGCAGCCACTCTTTTCCGGCACATCCAGCTTGCAGAGGCATACCAGAACCTCGGGGCATCCCCCCCGGAGTGGATCAGGGTCCAGGAGGTCTTCCGGTCTGCCCGGCCTCCGGAGGGATCCCGGGACGTTTCGATCCGACCCTGGGCGGAACGCCTTGAAATCTTTGCGGATCCCCTCTTCCGGGACGTCCTCCTGCACCTGGTGGAAAACGCGGTGCGTCACGGAGAGAAGACAAGAAACGTCGTTATCTCCTACCGCGTAGTGCCTGGCGGGCTCGAACTCTTCGTCGAGGATGACGGGAAGGGGATCCCGGCTGACAAAAAGGAGGCAATCTTTGAGTATGACTCGGGGAAGCACGCCGGGCTTGGCCTCTTCATCTGCCGCCAGATAACTGCCGTAACGGGCATGACGATCGCAGAGACCGGGCAGGAAGGAAAGGGAGCCCGTTTCGTGATCCATGTCCCGGAGGAGAATTACCGCATAGAGGGCACGGGTGACGGAGCACCTCCCTTCCCCCTCCCCGCGGAGACGCGAGCTGCACCTTTACCGGATCCGGCGGCAAGGGAGTTGCTCTCCGCAGAGTTCCCCCTTGCAAACAGGATCTGGCTCGATTACCACCAGACGAAGGGAGACCCGGTCACCGACAGGATCTTTGCAGCTTTTGCGGGCGGAAGGGCCGTTTCAGTCGCACGGTGCCGGAGGCACCCCGACGGGCTCGAGGTCGACGCTGTCTTCACTCCCGTGGAGCACAGGGGCCGGGGATATGCGAACCTCGCGGTGGGAGCCCTCGTTGAGGCATGCGGGCATGACACGCTCTACATGCACTCGGTCCTCAACCTCACCGGTTTTTATCAGAAATTCGGGTTCCGGGAGATCCCGGAGGCCGAACTGCCCCCGACGATCAGGGAACGGTTTGCCTTTGCAGGCGGGGAGCTCGAGGGAGCAAACGTCTGCCCCATGAAGAGGGATCCGCCCCCCTGAATACAGGTCCCCCCGCCTGCCCCGGGAGCCTGCTACTCCCAGTACTTCGGGCGTGCTGCATATCCCCACCCGCTCTTTTCGTAGAACTGCTGGTGGTAATCTTCCGCCTTCCAGAACGGGCCGGCAGGGACGATTTCGGTTGCGATCTTTTTTCCTTTCATCCGGGGGGATTGTTGGACCCGGTCCCGCGATGCCAGTGCCTTCCGTTTCTGGTCATCGTTGTGGTAGAAGATGGCAGAGCGGTAGTTCGTCCCGATGTCGGGTCCCTGCCGGTTGACCTGGGTAGGGTCATGAATGTCCCAGAATACCCCGAGGAGCTGATCATACGAGACGATACGCGGGTCGAAAATGATCCTGACGGCTTCTGCATGGCCGGTCGAGCCGGAACAGACTTCTTCGTGCGTCGGTTCCGGAACATTGCCCCCGGTATAGCCCACCCAGGTCTCAACCACTCCCTTCACGCGCCGGAATGCGGCTTCGACACCCCAGAAGCAACCGGCGGCAAACGTTGCCTGTTCAAGTCCGTTTTCGTCCTGCATGGTCAGATCTCACGTGCGTGGCGGGCAAGGGGTATTGCCGGGAGATGCTCCCGTTTGGAAAAGCCGTATCATGTGCCCCCGGGATGCGGCTTTCCTTCTGCCCCCCCCTTTACAGGGCGTATGCCTCGACGAGGTCCCTTGCGGTAATGATCCCTGCAATCCTCTTTCTCTTGATGATGAGGAGTCTCCTGATATGGTTCTCGGCCATGATCCGTGCGGCCTTGTGGATGCTGATTCCCGCCGGTGCCGAGATGAGGGGTGAACGGGCGACCTCTCCGACGGGCACATCGAGTGCTGCGCCACGGGCCATGAGAGTCGAGAGGAGATCCCTTTCCGTGAAGATGCCGGAAGGATTTCCCCCTGTCGTGACGATCACGCTTCCTATCCTCTCCGTCCCCATTATCCGGACCACATCGGATATCTTCTCGTCTTCGCCGACGTACACGACATCCTTCGTCATGAAATCGTTGACCGTCATCGAGGTCTCCCTTGCATCCGGCATCTCGCGGATGAGGTCGGATGCCGTGATGATTCCACACAACTCCCCGCACGCAAAAACGGTCAGCCGACCCTTCTTCCGGATCATTGTGCGGGCAGCCTCCCGAATCTCGATGTCGGGACAGACGCGGATAAGGGGAAATGACATGACATCTTCAACAGACACGTCAGCAGGGTCAAGGTCGGCGGCAAAGACCTTGGAGAGGAGGTCTCTTTCCGTGACGATTGCGACCGGAGTCCCGTAACGGACAACGACGAGGCTTCCTATGCGACGTTCCCCCATTATCCGTGCTGCTTCGATCATGGATGTCTGGGGCGTGGTGATCACGACCCCGGAACTCATGATATCGGACACTTTCCGGTGTCTCTTGTATTCCTGGTAAGCACGGTCCACGACGGTGGGATAGGTTACATTGATCTTTCCTGTTGACGCCATCCGGGAATCCCCCCACACTGTGGGAGTACTCCTCCTGGTAAAAAAGGTTATCCCCTTCGTTGGTTGCGGGTATTCGTGCAGGGACGGGTTTACCGGATTCGGTGGAGCGCTTCCTTTGCCATGATCCGGACAAAGCAGTTTTCATCGGCACAGGCCCGGGTTAAGGGTTCCCGTGCCCGCGGGTCGCCAATCTTCCCGAGGAGCGATGCAGAGACGAACCGGATGTCCTTGTCCCCGTCCGAAAGGAGGGCAATGAGTGCATCAACGCACCTGGCATCCCCAATGTCGCACAGGGCGTTTGCAGCAGCGATTTTTACCCGCTTGTCCTCATCCTTAAGTGCCAGCAGGAGAAAGTCAACTGCCGGCTGACCTTTCTTCCCCAGATCGTAGATCGAATGGATGATGTCGCACCTGGTCTCTTCCGCCACTCCCTGTGTATGGATGGCCATTTATAACCCCCGCCAGCCCCGGTAAGGGCAAATCATAGTCTTTACCGGCAGGATAAATCCATGTGCCATCCAGTAATGCAAGGCATATATTTTTATACCCGATCTGTCGCGACAGGAGAAGACTCTCCTGTGGGCGGGGTCCGCGAGAAAAGTGTGATGCCACCTTGATTGTCTGATTGCTGCTCTTTTATCTCCGTGTGAGAACGGGGAAAAGGTGAGGTTTATGCGGACTTAGCCGCAAGTTCCACGTCCTCTTCCTTGATGGTCTTTCTCCCTGCGTGGAGGGCGAGGCGGTTTGCCTCCTTTGTCAGGTTTGCAATGTACTCTTCAGCTTTTGCAACGAGGGCTGCGGCAGCATCGCTCCCGACCCTCTCAGCACCATTCTTCTTGGCAATTCTCACAACTGCAGCAATAGGTAAATCTGCCATTTATTTTACCTCAATTCAAAAAATGTATCAGGAAATATTTAAAGATTTCGTGAATTTTGACCTATTCGAGCGCTGTTGTCGGTTTGCGAAGTTCTCACGGGTAATTACGAAAAATGCTCTCCGGACGGTTGTGAATACTCTCTAATCGCAATACTAACCATTTTTTGGGAAAAATAGCAGTTAAAATCGCTTTTTTTGGCTCCTCACGAGAAATTCCGCAAGCCTGATTGCATTTGCATAACTGGGCGAAGCGCGCGAAGTATCGATGAAAATACGGTCAATATTGAGGACAGGTGCGCCGTGTCCCTGCCCGCATCCGAGGAGCGCAAGGGTCCGGAAGACGAGGTTGCCGGAGATTCCATCGGGGGCAATGATAACGGAGCATTCCTCTGCCGCGTCCTCGATGAGGATCTCGAAGTGGGGAAAACCTGTCAGTCGTGCGACGAGCTCGGCCTGGGCAAGGCTCTCGTCGACCCGCGGGTGCCTTCCCGCATCGGAAAGCCTCCCGCCCGAGAGGATGGCGACTCCCCCCTCGAGACCGAGAATCCCAGCCAGATCTTTTGTTCTCCGTGCAATCGCCACCCTGTCAACAACGGTCCAGCCCTCGTCGATCCCGACAGGAGCAAGCAGGAATCTCCGGCCTTTTCCATCTTCGAGGAGTGCTGCACGTTCGAGGTGGTCGACGCCTGCGGCTTCCCGCAACACCCGGAGAGTGACACCTGACGGCAGAGTCCCCCTGACAGCAGCATCTATCTTTCCTGCGTAAAGGTCCCCAACGAGCATCTTCCAGGGTTCATCACCCTCCTCGATCCCGAAATCCTGCCCCGCCTCAAGCAGTCCCGGCTTAGCATAAAAAATGACGCGTGAATCGATGCCGGCCTTCCTGGCACTCTCCTGCACCCTCGCACCATCAGCGGCAACACCGATCCCGATCCGTCCTACCGGCATGGTTCCCCACCGGAGAAGAGGCGCATGACCCCGGTCCGGTCGAGCGAAAAGACCGGGGTCTTCTCATTATCGAGGGAGATGGAGAGTGTCCTTTCGTCGGTGACAGCGCCGACCTCTGCCGCGGTCATGCCCACTTCGGAAAACCTGCGGCAGATCTCGCTGACCGAACCCCGGGGAGCAGTCAGGACGAATCCCATTCCCGGGTAGACCCTGACCCACTGCTCAAACGTCATGCCGTGCCTGCGCAGGTCCGGGGTTGGGAGCCGCTCGAGCGCGATCGTCGCACCCCTGCCGCTCACCTCGAGCAGCATTCCGAGTGTGCCGATGACGCCGGGATTGCTGATGTCCTTTCCTGCAGTGACAAGGTGGTCGCGTGCAAGCCCCTCCATGACCCTGACCTGGGCCCGTACCAGCCCGGGGCTCTTCATGGTGACCGAGTCCCAGTTGAGACTGCACGAGGGGTGCACCCTTCCATCGAGGTCAACGGCCACTATCACGGAATCGCCGGTACGGGCAGTATGGGAATAGATGACTGCATCCTTTTGCGCTATACCGAGGATTGCGACGTCGATGACGCTGTACGGTGTATCCGGGTGCAGGTGGCCGCCCACGATCGGGACCCCGAACTGGAGCGATGCGTCGTGCATTCCGGCAATGACCTTGTTCTGGATGGTGGTGTCCGATATGGAAAAAACATCCACCATCGCGAGGGGGTGCCCCCCCATTGCCGCAATATCGTGGATATTGACGAGGACTGCGCAGTATCCTGCCCAGTAGGGGTCGGCCTCCATGAGCCGGCTCCATATCCCGTCGGCAGCAAGGAGCAGGACTTCGTCGCCATGCTCTATCACGGCGGCATCTTCGCCAAAAGACGCAAGGATGCCGGGAGAATCAATCCGCAATGCCCTGACCATCTCGCCGATGGCCTGTTTCCGCCGGACTCCCTCGTACTCCCTGACAGAAAGAGCAATCTCTGCTGTGGATACACCGTTCAATTCCATAGGACCAACAACGGCGGTTGTAATAACTCATTGGAGCATCATCAGTGATAATTTATTTGATTACGGGTCGAATGTCTGGACATGGACTGGGCGGAAAAATACAGGCCCGCTCACCTTGATGAAATCGTTGGAAATACCGCCATTCTCCACCAGATGCTCGATTGGGCGCGGGGCTGGGACGCCGGGAAAAAACCCCTGATCCTCTATGGCAAACCGGGGACAGGTAAGACGACGAGTGCCCATGCCCTCGCGTCCGACATGGGGTGGGAAGCCATCGAGCTGAACGCGAGCGACCAGCGGACGAGGGCCGTGATCGAGAAAGTGGCCGGCAGCGGGAGCACGACTGCAAGTTTTTCGGGGAAAAGGCGGCTCGTCATCATCGACGAGGCGGATAACCTGCACGGGACCGCGGATCGGGGAGGTGCCCGTGCGATTCTCGAACTCCTCCGCGTCGCCCGCCAACCGGTGATCCTCATTGCAAACGACCTCTATGCAGTTCCCGGGGAGATCCGGAACCGTTGCGAGGCCCTCCAGTTCCGGGCGATCCAGGCACGGTCGATCGTCCCCCGCCTCCGGTTCATCTGCAGCGCGGAAAAGATTGCCTGCAGCGAGAACGCGCTCAAAAAGATCGCGGAATCCGCAGGTGGCGACATGAGGGCTGCAATCCACATGCTCCAGGCTGCTGCCGCGGGCAGGGACCGGCTCGACGAGGACATTTCCATTTCTGCGAAGGATACGCGATCGACAATCTTTGATGTTATCGGTGCCCTGTACGGGAGGACCGATCCCGAGTCCCTCCTCAGGCTCGCCTACGATGCCGACGAGCCACCCGACACACTCATCCAGTGGATCGAGGCAAACGTCTCCGGAATGGACCGGATACAGGATCTCGGTACTGCATATTCTGCCCTCCTGCGGGCCGACACGTACATCGGCGATACGTACCGCCTCCAGTATTACACGTTATGGCGTTACGCACATGCCCTGATGCTCCTCGGTGTCGCCCGTGTCACGGCAGGGAAGGGTATCCATTCGCGCATCATGCCCCCCGAACGGTGGAAGAGGATATCCTCGTACCAGAAACAGAAAACCGTCAGGGCGTCCTTTCTCCGCAAGCTCGCGTCAGGTCTCCACATGCCGGAACGGACCCTGCTCGAGGAATACATGGATCCTCTCTGCCTTCTCATAGACCACGACCCCCTGACGGCAGCAAGGGAGTTCGGGCTCGATGCCGACGAGCTTGCCCTTGCCATCCATGACCGTTCACGTGCTGCCTCCGTCATCAAAACACTTGCAGCCGAAGAGAAGGAAAAGGAGGTCAGGAGGGAGAAGGAAAAGAAGGAGAAAGCAGCCCGGTCCCGGAAGAAAGACGAGGAGGAACCTTCCTTCGTGCCCGCCCCTGCTCCGGAACCGGTCCTCCCGAAGCAGGGCGGTGCCCCTGCAAGGTCCCCCCCAAAGAATCAGAAGACACTTTTTGATGGATTCTGACACCTGTGGTACCTGTGCAGGACGACACCGCAGTCGATGATCTCACCACCGTTCCCGTAACCCTCGAAACCGAGGTGATAGACGAGGAGGTCGCAGTCAACGGTCCGGGCGAGACGGACGAGGGCGGGCACCATCTCCTCGTGGGGCCGTACAGAATAAATGAGGTCGCAGCCCCTGTAGAGCCCGGCCTGCGGTGAAAAAATGTCGTCACGGATGAACGGAACGCCCGGGTCCGGCGGGAGCGGTGCGATGTCCGTGCAGAAGACCGATACACCCCGCTCCTGCAGCAGCCGGGCCACCTCGAGGTTCTTCCCGGCTCCCACCTCGGCGGCGCTGCGGTAATTATCTGCAATGTAGGACGCAATCAGCCTCTCAATACGTTTAAGCCCGGCCATTACCATGAATAATGAGGAATGGAACTCCTTATTTTTTGGGATTCTGGTGCCCCGGCCGGTATTCAGGCATCATTCTGCAGGGAACTGGCGGCACTCCTGCCGGTTGTCCCGCGGTTGTGCGAAAATCCCCTCCTGGTGACGGGATACCGCCCGGAACGACGCCAGACGGATGCATCTGTCCTCCTCGACTCACTGGATATCTACAAGAGGCGGTCGGGGGTCTGCGACCCCATACTCCTCGTCGTTTCCGAGGACCTGTGCCGCGATGGCGACGAGTACCTCTTCGGCCTCGCCCGGCCCGAGACGGGAAACGCCGTTGTCTCGACATCGCGCCTCGCCAATGCCCACTACGGCCTCCCCCCCGACGAGGAGGAACTCTTCGACCGGCTCGTCAAGGAGGCAGCCCACGAGGTGGGACATCTCCTCTCCCTCGCACACTGCAGGTGCAGGGAATGCATCATGTATAACCCCCTCACGCTCGAGGATCTCACGCGCCAGAAGAGGTGGTTGTGTCCCGTGTGCAGGGAACAGGTCCGCTCTGTGCTGTGAATATGACCGGATCCGGAGCGGGTCATCCACACTTTTTAGTCATCCGGAACACATACTCCCTCACGTGCTTTCCGGAAACCGGAGAGGGGGAACAGGTACATGAGAGAGAACCGCGGGGGCAGGTCACAGGGCGGGGGCAGGAACGGGAAGGGATCATCCCCGGATACGACTCCCCTCTCGGACCTGGTCAGCGGGACCTTCATCAAAGTCGGGCCGCGGACACCCCTTGATACCTGCATCCGCCATATCGTTGGAGACCGGTGCAGGGACCTCTACGTGACTGATGAGGAGGGGCACTTCCTCGGTGTCATCACGCCGTTTGACGTCGTGGCACACCTCGGTCCGGGAATGGGAGTGCGGAGCCGGAAGAAATCGCACCACCTCGGGCCACTCCTCTCGCGGGATGACCTGTGTGCAGAAGACATCATGTCACGAGGTCACATCGCCGTTATGCAGGATACCCCTCTCTCCGAGGCCCTGCGGCTGATGGAGAAACACCACCACCCGGATCTCGTCGTCGTCAACAGGGAAGGAGTACTGGTCGGCATCGTTGATGTCTGCTCCATCCTTTCCTACCTTGCATCCGAAGGGGATTCCTGACCTTTTTTTGGGGAAGAGAACCCCCATGCCAGGAGGAGAGGTGTCACGAGGACTGTTCCAATGATCACGATCGTCAGCGTGGAAAAGAGTGCGGCAGACAGGAGCCCGGCAGCCAGGGATACTTTGACGACCACGAGGGCAACCTCTCCCCGCGGGCAGAGGCCAAGCCCGACAAGGAAGGATTTCCGGTAATTTTTGAAGGCAGGAAGGGCGCCGGCCAGTCCCCCGGCTGTCTTTGTTGCAAGGGCGAGGAGAAAGAGGGCAACAAGCAGGAATACGGAGAAGTGGGAGAGATCGGAGGGGAACAGGAGCCCGATCGAGGCAAAGAAGATGGTGACAAAGAAGCCGAATGCAAGGTCAAAGAGACTGTCGTAGAGGGTCTGGTCGCTCCGGATGCTGTCCCCGAGGACGAGCCCGGCAAGGAATGCACCGATGGCATAGTGGAGCCCTGCCCCGTTCGACAGGACCGCAGTCAGCAGTCCCAGGACGAGTGCCACCGAATAGGACATCTCGTGGGTATGGGCCTTTTGCGAGGCTTTGAAGACCCAGACGAGAGCTCTCCTGCCAACAGTGAGGAGAAGCCCGATGAAGAGGGCAGCGAGGAGCAGGAGGACTGCAAGGTTACTGACCTGGCTCTCTTTGAGTGCCAGTGCAGAAAGGGAGCCAAGCAGGACGATTCCGATGGCATCGTCGATGACTGCTGCACTGACGATCGCGAGGCCGACATCGGTTTTCAACTGGTGGAGGTCGATGAGGGATCGCAACGAGACCCCGATCGAGGTGATCGAGAGCGTTATCCCGATGACAAGGGACTCGACATGGCCGAACCCGAGCACGAGGCCGGCAGCCGTTCCCCCGAGCAGCGGGATGATGACCCCCCACAGGGCAACGGAGAATCCCGTCCTGACGGAATTCCGGAAAGAACGCATGTTGAGCTGGAGACCACTCGTAAAAAGGAGCACGATCAGACCGATATCTGCGAACGTGCCGATGGTATCATCCATGGTGACGATGCCGAGCAGTGCGGGGCCAAGGAGGGCTCCTGCAGCAATTTCGCCTACCAGTGCGGGGAACCCTGCCCGCTCGACGAGTTCACCGAGGACTTTTGCCACGACGAGGACGATGAGCAGGGCAGGGAGCGTGTCCATGACAAAGATGGTTACAGGAACGCAGATATAAGGAGATTGGTATCCGGGACGAAACACCGGGTCCTGCAGGGGACCCGGCCGGCAGTCCTCTGTTACGGCGTGGTTCGATGAGGGGATCGGTTCCTGCCCGGGCGTGTTATCCTTGTGAACACGCCGGAAAAAATGTCAAAAAAAGCGTCCGTTTGAAACGGGAGGGAAAAAAGGGTTTTACCCGAACAGGGCACCGAGCCCTGCCATGCCACTCTCTTCCTCTTCCTTCTTCTCTTCCTTGCTTGGGGCGGGTGCAGCAGCAGCGGCGGCTGCAGGTGCCGCTGCAGCAGGTGCGGGTGCAGCGGCTGCAACCGGTGCGGCGGCGGCCTTTGCAATTGCCTCCTCGATGTTGATTCCCTCGAGAGCGGCGACCATTGCCTTTACCCGTGCATCATCAACGGCGATACCGGCAGCGTTCAGGACTGCCTTCACGTTCTCTTCCTTGACTTCCTTTCCTGCCTTGTGCAGGAGAAGGGCTGCGTAGATATACTCCATCTCAAGTACCTCTTTTCTCTTCTCTTTTTTAGTGCTCTCCGGTTACCCCCCTGAGAGCAACGGATTCTCGGTAGGCTTTACCAATTATCGCATCAATGACGTCCTTGGAGTAGACACCTGCCTCTATTGCCAGGGACCGGGCCTCGCGGGCTGCCTTCTCCACGATCGGGACAGCAGTCTCCTTCGTCGGGATGACTGCGTTGACCGAGAGGTTGAAGGCCTGGACTGCAGCGAGCTGCATCTGGCTGTATATCAGGTCTTCGTCAATTGCAAGGACTGATGGCTCGTAGACGGATCCCTCGAAGAGCGCTGCCTGGAGGGACAGCCCGACATCCATGGGCTTGATATCGAGCTTGGCGAGGACATCCGCGAGTTTTGCGCTGATGACCTCTCCCTTTTTCACAACGGTCCGGGTCTCCCGTATCTTGACCTTTCCGGCCTCGATTGCGGCGGGTATCCCTGCCTGTTGCAGTTCACCGACGATGGGGCCCGGCTTGAAACTCGTGGGGCCCTTCTCCACAACGATATCGGCAGGGGCTGTCTCACCCGGCTTTGCAGCCATCTTCGTCTTCGTCTTCTCCAGGGTCTTGTAGAGCCTGAAGGGGTTCTCATTGGTGAAGATGAGGGCCGAGTGACCGGACAGGTGCGGTTTCAGAAGCGCGACCGGCTCTCCCACTTCGTCGAATGCACAGCGGATGAGGGTGTTGCGGGTCATCTTGATCTTTGCCTTTGACCGCAGGTTACGCCTGATCTGCTGGAGCTGGCTTGCAGGGATGCCGTACATGTCCACGAGGCCGACGAGGGTATACTTCCCGGCATCGGCCTTGATCTCTTCGACTTCCTTCCTCTTCCACGCGGGGAGATGGTGCGTGTACAGGACCATTCTATACCACCCTCTGGGGCGGCCCCATGGTCGTCTTGACGTACACCGACCTGATGTTCATGGGTCCCTGTTCCAGGACGGATTCCACCCTGCGCAGCACGGTGTCAATGTTTTCCGCTATCTGCTCGGGCGGCATTCCCGTCGATCCCACCTTGACGTGGAAGGTCTTCTTGTCTTTTGTCCTGATCTTCACCGAATTGCGGAGACGCTCAATGATTGGCTTGATATCGGTCCCGGCCGGCACAGGCATGGGCATGCGTCCCCTCGGTCCGAGACGCGGACCAAGGAACCGCCCTACCTGCGGCATGACACTGGTATCGGCAATGAAGAAACGGTACATACTCGCTATTTTCCGGGCCTCGCGGGGAGCCCCTCCGAGTCGTTCTATCTCTTCCGGTCCGATGATCAGGTCCGCGCCTGCTTCCCTGGCCCGGGTGGTGATGTCACCCTTCCCGAGGACAGCGATGCCGACTTTTTTGCCGGTACCATGGGGGAGGAGAATCGTCTCATCAATACGATTTTTGGGCTGCGCCATGTCAATGTTCTTGAGATTGACAGTGATATCCACGCTCTCAGCAAACTTGCGTGAAGGCGCCTTTTCGATGGCCGCTTTGACAGCCTCTACTATTTTTGCCCTTTCCACCATCTGTTACCTCCATAGTGCGCGACCATAACTGATCTTCTATGGTTTCTCTCTCGTCTATTCCACGAGGAGCTTGTCGTAGGTGCCAGCGTCGACGGCTTTCTGGGCGTCTTTGGCCCTCTTTCCATCGACGGTGATACCCATACTCACGCAGGTCCCGATAACCTCCTTGACCCCTGATTTCAGGTCATAGGAGAGCATATCGCCCTGCTTCATACGGGCAATCCTGACAGCGGCCTCGATAGGCAGGTCCCCGACGATCTTGACGTTGGGTTCCGGAGATCCCTTCTCGACATTGACCTCCTTCTTGATGAGGGCGGTGGTGGGGGGGACCCCCACGCTTACCGTGAAGTTCTTCTTGTCATCGACCTCGACCCTGACCGGTACCTGCATGCCGTTGAAGCTTGCGGTCCTGGCGTTGATCTCGTCGACGACTGCCTTCACGTTGATGCCGAGTGGCCCCAGGGCTGGTCCCAGGGGTGGACCTGCGGTTGCCTTACCTCCAGCAACTAATACCTCGACCACTTCTGCCATGTGTGTATCACCATGCCGTCCCGTATGGGACCAAGCGTGGGTAAAAAAGGTTTACTCCGGCGGACTTAAAGGTATACCAGGGGACGGGGTGCGGCAGGGTGGTTTAAGTACCCTCGCCCCTGTCCACGACCCTGACGTTGTCGCCCCTGACGGTGATGGGAATCGGGAGGACGCTCTCGTACAGCTCGACCGTAATCTCCTCCTTCCCGGTGTCGATACGCTTGACAACGGCTTTTTCTCCCTTGAACGGGCCCGCGATAAGTTCCACGATTGTCCCCTCGGAGATGCCGCTCACGACAGGTTTGGGAACGAGGAAGTGGGCCACTTCCGGGAGCGTGGTCTCGCCACGGACAACAGTACGCGCATGGGCGACTTTCTCTGCGAGCTGCTCGATGCGGGCGAGGCTTTCCGGCGTCTCGACGAGGACGTAGCCTTTGAGTTCGTCCGGGACGATGATTGCAACGACCTTGATATCGGTTGCCCCGGTCTCTATGGCCTTCTTGATGTTGTCTGCTACCGTCCTCTCCTGCTTCGAGGTGGTCTTGATTGCAAAAATCCTGTTGACCTGCTCTTCCATGTCAATCAAAGCGCGAGGAGCATCAGCTCATAGATGATAAACCCGATAAGCCCCACGATGAGGACCCCGGCAGCTGCCACGAGTGCAATCTTTTGGAACTCCTCGCGGGTGGGCGTCCGGGCGAGCTTGATGACACGCCAGTACTTGCGGAAGAGTTCCTCGTTGATATTGAATTTCACATCCGGCTTGGCAATCTCCATGGTCAATCACTTCAAAAAGTCGATCTCGAATTGCTTCTGGACTTTGGGGGTAATTTTTTCATTCCTACCATATATTTGTGGCGACCGTACCCCGGTCACCACGAGCATCGTCCGCATCTTGTTCTGCATGTTGGGGTCTATCTGCGCGCCCCAGATGATCCGCGCATCCGGTGAGATGCGGTTGTAGACCTCCTGGAGCACTCCTTCGGCCTCTTCCATGGTCATGTCCGGACCGCCGACAACGTTGACGAGCGCGGCGTGGGCTCCCGAGATGTCCACGTCGAGCAGGGGGGACCGGATGGCTTTCTTGACAGAGTCCGCTGCCTTCTCCTCGCTCTCGCTCTCGCCAACCCCGATCATGGCGACACCTCCCCGTTCCATGACGGTGCGGACGTCCGCGAAGTCAAGGTTCACGAGCCCGGGCAGGGTGATCAGTTCGGTGATGCCCTTGACAGCCCGCATGAGTACCTCGTCCGCGACTTTGAATGCCGCGTAGAGGGGCAGCTTGGGCACGACCTCGAGGAGGCGGTCGTTGGGGACCACGATGACCGTATCAGCCACGTCACGGAGGCGTTCGAGGCCGGCTTCCGCGTTCTCCATGCGGATGACGCCTTCTGCCGTGAAGGGGAGGGTGACGACCCCGATGGTGAGTGCACCCTCGTCCCTCGCAGCCTTGGCGACGATCGGGGCGGCTCCTGTACCGGTGCCTCCCCCGAGGCCGACCGTGATGAAGACCATGTCGCAGCCTGCAACGGCCCTCTTGATCTCCTCCTCGTTTTCGAGTGCAGCCTCTTCCCCGATCTGGGGGATGGATCCTGCCCCGAGCCCGCGTGTCTTCTGTTTCCCGATGAGGATACGCTGGTCGGCAACCGTGCGGGAGAGGTGTTGTGCATCGGTATTGATGGCAATCAGCCTTGCCCCGTGGATCCCCTCCTCCTTCATGCGGGTGATCGTGTTCGAACCGCTCCCCCCGCACCCGATGACGGCGATCTCGGTCCTGAGTTCCTTGAGGATCTGGTCGAGATCCTCGTTGTTCTTCCTGGCATCCGGCATTTCCTGGCTTACCCTGGTCAGCGCCTCTTCTACGATAGACCTCATACGAACTTCTCCAGTCCCGGGATGTGAATGCGTCTCTCTGTCTTTGCGGTGACCATATCCGGAGTAATCTCCCTTCCACCCACGAGCACGGTCTCCCCCTTCATCAGCCGGCCGAACAGGGGTCCCCTGGGAACACCAAGGTCCTGTGCCTTTTTCGGGTCAAAAGTCCTCCTCCGGATGGTCAGACAGTCCTTTTCGATGGACGTACTTTCCCCTCTACGTAAGATGTTTACACATAAGCTTATTAAATGATGCAGTACGTCGTCCCTTTGCTCCCGGATGGTTATGAAACGGGGCAATACCGGCGATTTTGAGGTCGAGATCCGGGCAACCGGGACGAGGTCTGCACCTTTCATGAACTCTGCCGCGTTGCAACGCAGGGTTTCTTCGAGGAGGTCCGGGATGTGTTCGATGACGACGGGAGTGCCGTCCGGCCATTCACCGCAGAGGGTGACTCGTCCCCCCGGGACGATGTCCCCGGCAAGGGAGAGGATTTCCCGGTACGAATCCCACGAAAGATTCCCGATGTGGGCGAGGTGATCCTCCGTAATGATCGGGATGCCTTCCTGTGCAAGCATCTCCTGGAGAGTCGCCAGTTCTCCCGACGAAAGTGATTTCCGGTCGATGCAGGCTGCAACGGCCCCGGACTTCTCCCGCATCCGGCGGATAATCCCGGCATCGAGCGTGGGCACCTCCCGTGAATGCGCAATGTGCCCGAATGCCCCCCTCGTCGTAAGTGCGATGTGGGTCTGCCGGGCAGCATAGTGCGTGCCGCCAAACCCGATCAGGGGAATACAGTCCACGGGGTCGGCAGAGAGCACACTCCGTGCCACCGCGAATCCCGCTGCCCTGTCCCTCCATTCCCGCTCCGTGCTGCCGACCTCGGCAAAGAAGGAAGGGGTGGAGAGTTCCGTGGGACCGTGGTGGGTCACCTCGTATCCTACGCGGTAGGGGTGCGGGGCATTCTTCGACAGTTCCCGCAGGACCGCATGCATCCAGGCCGGGGCGGCAGGGGCAAGGGAACGTTCCCTGCCGCCGAAGTCGGCAGATGAGATGTTGCCGGTGACGTGGACGGTCAGGACCGGAACAGGGTTGACCGATGAGTGGCGGGAGAGGAAGATGATGAGGTCTGCATCGATCTCCCGGTCGATATGGTCCTTGTAGATGAGCCGGTCCTCCACCCTGTGGTGGACGAGGTCGTGCCGTTCCAGGGGATACGCCTCGTGGGGGTCACCGAGGAGAGAGAGTAGGGCATCGTGGATGGTGCTGCCACCGGGGTCCCGGAGGGAACTGACGAGGGCGATCTTCATTGATTCATTCCCTATTGACCTGTGCATCGATAAATAATGGTCATCTATCGCGGAGAAGCCCCACGTCGACAACACCATGACCTCCCTGCCGGAAGGGTTTGAGTATCGAATGCGGGAAATTTATATAAAGCAGAACATAAATCAATTCACATCCGGTTTCTTACCGGGAGGTGGGTGTATGGCACGAAAGGTGGCAACGAGTGTAACGGTAAATTCGAGGGTTCGTGTTATTTTCCCTGTTGCAATCGTAATGACGATGCTTCTTGTTATGCCGGCAATGGCAGAGACATGGACAGTCTGCCCTTCCGGCTGCAATTTCACGACCATACAGGAGGCGATCAATGCCGCGTCCGAGGGAGATACCATCCTCGTCATGGCAGGTGAATACCACGAGCATATTGTGGTCAACAAGACACTCACTATAGAGGGCGAGGACGCCAGCACCACTGTGATCAACGGAAGCTATTCCGGAAACGGGGTGACGATCGTTGCTGATGGGGTGGTTCTTAAGGATATCCAGGTCACAGGAAGTGCCCGATATATGCCTTATGACGAAAAATGGCCGGGCTATGGAATTGGGGCATTCAATACAACCGATGTTACGGTTGACTCCTGCAAAGTCACTGACTGCCAGGTAGGAATATATGGCTCCTTTACTTCGGGCTTCAGGGTAACAGGAAACGAAGTCTTCCAGAACGACGTGGAAGGGATTTATCTCGACCACCCATCTCTTACTACCTGCTCGGAAAATACCGTGCACGATAACACCTTTGGCATCTACGTAGATTCGTCCGAGGGAAGATTCTCCTGCCGGAATAATACGATCATACATAACAAGGAGACGGGCCTCTGTTTCCTTGATGGTCTCGGAAACGCGGAAGTGGAAGGAAACCTGATACAAGACAATGCGTACGTTGAATTTGAGCAGCCGGGAGATGCCGGCAGTGCCGGGGGTTACTTCGCGTGGCTTGAAAATGCGACTATCCGGAATAACCGATTCATCCACAACGGTGGAGTTGGACTCCTCATTGACGGGATGTCTGAGTCACTGGTTGAGGGGAACATTATGGAGGATAACTATGCAGGTTTCTCCTATCATGATGATAATAGTGCACCGGGCAACACTGTCACGCTCTCGAACACTGTCGATGGCCTGCCTGTCCTCTACCTGGAGGGTGTTCAGGACAGGGATATCACGGGTTCGGAATATGCAACTATCTACCTCGTGGGGTGCAGGAATATCACGGTCCATGATATGGTTATGGCAAGCCGGAACGGATTTGGAATCCTTCTCCGGGGTGGGGAACACATCACGATCAGGGACAATTCCATCTCGAATAACCTTTACCAGAACATCCTCGTCAGCCATGTGGAGAATGCAAATATTGTGAATAACAGGCTCGAAGGTACCATGTACGGGGCGGGGGTCATTGGGTCGTCCTTTGTAAATCTGACCGGAAACCACGCGGTTGGGAATTCCAGAGGCCTTGCAACGGCATTGGAAAACGAGCATGTCTGGTTCTCGAACAATATCCTCGAAGGGAACAAGATCGGGTTCAGTTTCGAGGATGCATTTGGGGGAGAAATTTCTGTAACCGGTAACAGGATCGTCGGCAATGACCCCTCCCTCGATATTAGGGATTGTGGTATATTTATCTCGGATTCTGATAGAATCCATTTCTGGAATAATGAAGTCTCTTCTGTGTACCAGAGCGTGTTCCTATGTGGTGGCGAGATGAATATTTTTGAGGATAACACCATGAACAATTGCACGTATGGTATCGAATTAGCGCCGTACCTCCCCGTACCGGCTAAGTCAAACCGGGTAATCAATAATAACATATCAGCGGAAAAGATCGCGTTTTTTATCGGCTTGCCCGATACCTACGTGTACTCCAATTACATCTACCTGAACAATTTCAGGTCAGTCGAAGAACCTCCCGCCATTACCGGAATTTTCCATCCGCCCGGGTGGTTTATGCCTGATTCCCCCGGCACACCTCTTGCATGGGGGCTTCCCTCCTCTGGAAACCTTACTGCTCCCCTGGTACCTGAAACAGGAACGCCTTTTAAGGACAACACGTTCAACACTGAAGACCCGGTGTTCTACAATTATGGGGGAAAGACGTTTAAGGGGTATCTCGGGAACTACTGGAACTGGTATGCGGGGACGGACACGGATGGAAATGGCGTGGGGACCACACCGTATCCCGTGAGAGTGAACAACACGGATCGGTACCCGCTCCTTGCACCTGTGTCATCTTATGAGATAGACCCGTCACCATCATTCCGTGCGGATTTCGATGCCAGTCCTTCCGTGGGCGTATCTCCATTGACCGTTCAGTTTACCGACCATTCAACGGGGAACCCGACCCGTTACCTGTACCGGTTCGGGGACGGTTTCATGTCCATGAGTAAAAACCCGGTCCATACGTATAACCGTCCCGGCAATTACACGGTCAGCCTCACAATCTGGAAGATGGACGGCAGGAAAATGGTGAATGCAACGACTATCCGTCCCGCCTTCATCACCGTAGAGAAGAAAACGGAACCCGAAGCAGAAATCGATTTCACGGGAACCCCCCTGTCCGGGAAAGCCCCCCTGAAGGTCTCTTTTACCGGCATGTCCACGGTAAAACCGATCCTCTGGAAATACAGTTTCGGCGACGGCTTCATGGCGACGCAGCAGAATGCCACCCACACGTACCGGAAACCCGGGACGTATAACGTCACTCTCACAGTCTGGACGATGGGTCCCGATAAAATACCGGTTACCCACAAAGTGGAAAAAACGGGTTACATCACGGTGACATAACCTCCCCGTTTTTCCTCTCCCTTTTCTCGGACAGGTAATGCTTCTCCTGCGGGAAAACTGTCCTTTCCTTCACTACCTTTCCGAATCCCTTTTAAACGAATAAATCTCATAGGGAAAGGCAACCGGATTCAAAGTGATTCAAATGAAAGTATCATTCCGCATTCTCTTGGGCGTTCTTGTCGCAGGGTTCTTCCTTGCCGTCATTCCCGCCGGTGCAGAGCCCCTTATCGGGGGAGACCAGGCATGGTATGCCGTTCACTGCAACGTGGACGGTGCAAGCGTCTACTTCGATGGCGAATACAAGGGAGACATCCAGGGCAACGTTTTGAATGTACCGGTCTATACCACCGGGACACCCTACAAGACGTATTCCGTCCGGAAAGAGGGTTACACGACCTTCAGCGAGTCCATCCCCGGCGTTCCCGGCAAAGGGGAGACTTTTGACCTGTACGCGACCCTGAATCCCACGCAGCCGACCCAGCCCCCGCTCATCGGCGGGGACATCGGGTGGTTTGCAGTCCACTGCAATGTCGATGGTGCATCCGTGTCGTTCGACAACACTCCCCAGGGAACCATCACGAATGGCATCCTGACGGTCCAGGTCTACACGACTGCAACACCGTTTAAGACGTACACCGTGACGATGCCGGGGTACCAGCCATACACGGGAACGATCGACCGGTATCCCGGGAAGGGTGAGACCGTCGATCTTTACGCAACTCTCAACCCTGCCCCCACGCCGACTCCCACGAAGTCACCCCTCCTGACCATCCTTGTCCTCGTCGCTGTCGGTACGGCCGGTCTCCTTGCCGTGCGGAGGAAGGAGTAAAGGAACCGGCGGGCACGGCTCCGTTCCGGGGCCTGTCCGCATTTTTTTCTTTTGTTTTCTCTCGTTTGAAGGCCGGAACCCATCCGGAATATGCCGTGTTCCTTGATCCTGCCTGCCCTGCCCGGGAACCGCGCTCCGGAAAGGAGTTAGGATGATTAGCTTAACATCAGGGCAAATGTCAATTTTTTTTATACCCCGCCTGTCCCATATATGGAATGATGGACGAAGAAAAAGTACGGAAGGCTTTCGAAGCCGAAGGAATCGAGAGGGAGATCAAGTGTCCCCAGGCATTTGCACTATCGGAGAAGTATGGCATCCCGAAGATGGACATAGCCCGGTACTGCAATGCGCATGGCATCAAGATACGGGCATGCCAGCTGGGCTGCTTTAAATGAGCCTTTTTCTGAAAACGGTTCCGGTGGAAGAGGCAGTCGGCATCGCGGTACGTATTGCACGCCCCCTTTCCCCGGAGGATGTGCCTCTCGAAGAAGCGGTCGGCAGGGTGCTCGCCCGGGATGTATACCCTGACCTCGATATCCCGGGTTTCGATCGCTCCGTTGTCGACGGCTATGCCGTCGTCGCATCGGATACGACCGGTGCCGGGGAGTCGATCCCCTCCTTTCTGACGCTCCTTGCCACCGTCAGGATGGGGGAAGGGGCGAAATCCGAAGTCAGGGAGGGCCATTGCATGTACGTCCCGACCGGCGGAGCCGTTCCCCCCGGTGCCGATGCCGTCGTGATGGTCGAGGACTGCGAGGTCATCGGGGACCAGGTCCTCGTCAAAAGACCGGTGGGAATCGGGGAGAACATCGTCCGCAGGGGAGAGGACTTCTCTCGGGACAGGCCCGCGCTGCGTGCCGGGAGGAGGCTCCGGCCTGCAGACTGCGGGGTCCTTGCAGCCATCGGCTGCCCGACCGTCCCCGTCTTCCGGATGCCCCGCGTCGGCGTGATATCCACGGGAAACGAGCTCGTCAGTGTCCATGACGTCCCGGGAGAGGGAAAGGTAAGGGACAGCAACGGGCCGATGATAGCAGCGTACCTCCGGAGGTGCGGTTGCCGGGAAAAGACCTATGGTATCGTCCCGGACGATCGGGAAGCGCTTGCCCTGGCACTCAGGAGTGCCCTTGCCGAAAACGATGCGGTCTTCCTCTCGGGAGGCAGCTCCAAGGACGAGCGCGACCTCACGGCTGACCTCATCGGCGAACTGGGCCAGGTCCTCGTCCACGGTATTGCCATCTCGCCGGGAAAACCGACCATCATCGGCAGGTGCGGGGAAAAACCGGTTATCGGGCTCCCCGGTCACCCGGCCTCCGCACTCGTCGTTCTCGACAGGGTCGCACGCCCCCTCCTCGCGGCACTGTCCGGTGAAACATCGCGCGTCGAAAACACGGTCCTCGCAGTCCTTGCAGAGAACATCCCGTCTGCCCGGGGCAGGGAAGACTACGTCCGGGTGCGGCTCGAAGGCGGGCGGGCAGTCCCCCTCTTCGGGAAGTCAGGGCTTCTCAACACGCTCGCGGAGTCCGACGGGATGGTCCGTGTCCCGGCAGGGAGCGAGGGGCTCGAGGCCGGGACGACCGTCGGGGTGCTGCTGTGGTGAAGAGGTACCTCTCGGTTGTTTCGCTCCAGGAAGCAAAGGAAGCCCTTGCAGGGACGCCTGTGCCCTGCAGGGAGAAGTCCGTGCCCCTCATGGAGGCATGCGGGCGGGTCACGGCTCGGGCCCTCTTTGCCCCGTACTCCGTTCCCGGCGAACCCATTGCCGCAATGGACGGGATTGCCGTCCGGAGCGCCGACACGTCCGGGGCATCGGAGCAGTCCCCGGTCATCCTGAAGGATGCCGTTTTGGTCAACACGGGAAACGCCGTTCCTCCCGGGTACGATGCGGTCATCATGATCGAGGAGGTCTGGAAGGAGGGTGAAGCATTCCTGATCCGGAGACCCGCAAGTCCCTGGCAGCACGTCCGGCCTCCCGGCGAGGACATCGCCGAGTCCGAGATGATACTCCCATCCGGTCACCGCATACGTCCCCAGGACATCGGGGCCCTCGCGACGTACGGGATCACGGAAGTCCCGGTCCGGTACTTCCGGGCGGGGCTCATCCCGACCGGAAGCGAACTCGTTCCCCCGGGGACGAGACCGGGAAGGGGCCAGGTGGTCGAGAGCAATACCCGCCTCGCGGAAGCATGGCTGGCAGGTCATGGCGGCGAATGCACGCGGTATCCTCCGGTGAGGGATGACCCCCCTCTCATACGCGAGGCGATCCTCTTGGCCGCCCGGGAGAACGATCTCGTCATCGTCTCGGCCGGTTCATCTGCGGGGACAAGGGATTACACGGCGGACGTCCTCGCGGACGTGGGCAGGGTCGTTGTCCATGGCGTTGCCATCAAGCCGGGAAAACCCGTCATCATCGGTGCCATGGGAAAAATTCCCGTCATCGGGATGCCCGGCTACCCGCTCTCCGCCCTCACGGTGCTCCGCGAACTCGTCAGTTATCTCCTCTCCGTATCGGGCATACCGGTCTATGGCTGTGCGGAGATCGATGCCCGCCTGACAGCGACTCTCCACTCCGAGGCAGGAGTGGACGAGTTCGTGCTCGTATCCTGCGGGAACGTCGGCGGGCAGTGGGTTGCAACACCCCTCTCCCGGGGATCGGGGGTACAGATGAGTGCCGTCCGGTCGAACGGGTACATCTGCATCCCCGCATCGGTTGAAGGGTTTTCCGCGGGTGAACAGGTACGGGTACGGCTTTCGGAGGGCATGGACAGGGCGGCGTCTGCGATTGTCGTCACGGGCAGCCACGACCCTGCCCTCGATGTGCTCGCGGACATCCTGAACGCAAGGGGAACCGGGCTCTTCTCGGCCCATGCCGGGAGCATGGGCGGGCTCCTTGCCCTCCGCAAGGGTGACTGCCATGCGGCGCCCATGCACCTGCTCGCCGAAAACGGCGACTACAACGTGCCGTTCATCGCGAAGTACCTGCCGGGAACCGGAATCGAACTGGTCTGCGTCGCCGGCAGGGAGCAGGGTATCATGTCGAAAACCGGGCTCTCGCTCGATGACCTGCCCGGGAAAAGATTCATCAACCGGCAGAAGGGCTCGGGCACCCGGATGCTCCTTGACCACGAGCTGCACAGGAGGGGGATTTCGCCGCGGGACATTCCCGGGTATGACAGGGAGGTCCCGACCCACACGGCCGTTGCCCTCGCGGTCCGGAGCGGCGAGGCCGAGGCAGGGATGGGCGTTGCTTCTGCCGCACGGGCGTTCGGGCTCTCCTTTGTCCCGGTGGCAAGCGAGAGGTACGAACTTGCCATCCCGGTCTCTGCACTGGACGACCGGAGGGTGCAGGCACTCGTGGATGCAGTCTCGTCCCCGGAATTTCGCACGGCCCTCGAAAAGATGGGGGGATACAGGACGGAACTCACCGGTGCGCGGCGGAGAGTGCCTTAAAACAGGCATCCTGCGGGGTCGGGCAGGCACAGACCCCCGGGATATCCCACGTGCGGTACCCATAGACCGGTTTTCCTGCCTTCAGTGCGAAGGCTATCTCTGACAGGGTACCGTATCCCCCGCCGACAGCGATAACGGCATCCGCACTCTCGACCACGAGGTAGTTCCGTGCGTGGGACATCCCCGTCCTGATCCGGACGGAGAGGTAAGGGTTTCCGTCCCCCGTGCCCGGGAGAATCCCGACCGCGATCCCGCCGGACGATGCAGCACCGCGGCAGGACGCCTCCATCACCCCCGACATGCCGCCCGAGATGAGGATGGCCCCGTTTTCTGCAAGGGTTCTCCCGATCTCCCCGGCGGCTCTCTCTTCCTCCCCGCTGCAGTCACCTGCCCCGATCACGGCGATCTGGACGGGCCGGGCAGGGCCGGTCACCGGGAACCCCCCTCCGGGTTGAAAGAGAGCAGACGGAGCACCGTCATCTCTTCGATGGCGTACCGGGGACCTTCCCTCCCGAGCCCCGATGCCTTCTCCCCCCCGTACGGCATGTGGTCGGCCCGGAACGTCGGGACGTCATTGACGATGACACCCCCGAACTCTCCCTCCGCAAAAGCTTCGAGTATCCGGTTGATGTCACGGGTAAAGAGCCCCATCTGTAACCCGTAAGGAGTGGCGTTGGCAAGGGAGAGAGCCTCGGAAAAGTCGCGGTAGGAGCAGATGGCAACGACCGGGGCAAAAACCTCTTCCCGGAAGAGTCTCATTCCGGGTGTCACCCCGGAAACGACCGTCGGGTACATCAGCGTCCCGTCGGCACGCCCTCCGGTCACGACTTGTGCACCCTGTGCCTGTGCTTCCCGGACCATCCCGAGGGCTTTTTCAACTGCCTCCCTGCTGATCATGGGCCCGACGGTGGTCTCCCCGCGCCTCGGGTCACCGGTGACCAGCCGTTTTGCACCCCGGCATACTTCGCGGCATACCTGGTCGTGTACCGCCTCGTGGACAAGGACTCTCTGGACGGAGATGCAGACCTGCCCGGCGTTTGAAAACCCGCCCTGCACGATCCGGGATGCGGCAAACGCGATGTCTGCGTCCTCGTGGACGATGACCGGCGCACTCCCCCCGAGCTCGAGCGAGACCCTCTTTCTCCCTGCCTTCAGACGGAGAGCCCACCCGACCCCGGCGCTCCCCGTGAACGAGATGAACGAAACGCGGTCGTCCTGAACAAGCCTCTCCGCACGCCCGCCCGGGCAGGGGACGACACTGAGGGCAGGGGCGGGAAACCCGGCAGAAAGGAGCATTTTTCCCAGCATGAGAGCGGAGACCGGTGTTGCCGTTGCCGGTTTGAGGACGACTGCATTTCCGGAAGCGACAGCCGGCCCAATCTTGTGGCAGGCGAGGTTGAGGGGGAAGTTGAACGGGACAATCCCCACCACGATGCCGAGAGGCATGCGCCGCGTTATCCCAAACCTCTTCTCGTTGCCGGGTGTCCAGTCGAGGGGAATCACCTCGCCGCCAAGCCGCTTTGCCTCTTCTGCAGATACACGCAGCGTCTCGATGGCGCGCTGGACCTCTGACCGGGCAAAGGTGATCGTCTTTCCCCCTTCCATGACGAGCACCCGGGCAAGGTTTTCCGATTCCTGCCGGACCAAATCGGAGAGGGCCATGAGGATGCGGTACCTCTCCGCACCGGAAAGCTCGCGGGTCGCGGAAAAACCACGGGCTGCCGATGCAACGGCATCGTCGAGATCCTTTTCGCGTGCCTGGTGCACGCATGCGAAAGGTTCTCCCGTGAAAGGAAACCGGACGGTCCTGATATCCCCCGTGAAACGCTCTTCTCCACCGACGATACACCCATGGCCGGTGAGGCCCGGATCCTGCCTGTCCCCTGTGCTATCCATAGAGGAGGTTTTCGTCCGGGCTGCATTAATGATCTTTCCGGTGGGCTGCGGCCCGGTCTCACAACCCAAAAGAAACGAGGGGCTTTTTATAGACTGCTGTCCCATGTATATCTTCGTGGTGGAATAATTCCATGACAGATCGTTTTATTCCCTGAAAGGACGTGCACTGTCAATCCCCGCGGGACCCCGGCCCGTGATGCCGGCTGTTACCCGCGGGAAAACCGATGTATTTTGCGAGTTACTTCCTGCCTGTCACCCCGCGTGGTACACCGGGGGAAGGGACACCATCCCGGGACGCGTCCTGTTCCCGGGGTGCAGCCGGGTTTTTTGGGGGTCTGATCCATGAAGGAGGAAAAGAGCAGTTACCAGGCAGGCGAGATCGAGGAGGCCGTCCAGGCCTTCTGGACGGAGGAAAACATATTCAGACGGGTCGAAGAGATGCGCAAAGGCGGCGAAGACTTTTTCTTCGTTGACGGCCCCCCCTACACGACCGGGCACATCCACCTGGGGACGGCCTGGAACAAGATCATCAAGGACTGCATCCTCCGGTACCACCGGATGTGCGGCAGGAACGTGATTGCGCGGGCAGGCTACGACATGCACGGGCTGCCCATCGAGGTGAGGGTCGAGCAGAAACTCGGTTTCTCCTCCAAGAAGGACATCGAGCGCTTCGGGATCGGGAAGTTCATCGAGCATTGCAGGGAATTTGCCGCAACCAACAAGGACGTCATGAGCAGGCAGTTCCTCCGGCTCGGGGCATGGCTCGACTTCGATGACCCGTACCAGACGATGCACCCCGGCTACATCGAGGCGGCGTGGTGGACCCTCCGGAGGGCGGACGAGGAAGGGATGCTCGAGCGTGGTTTCCGCGTCGTCAACTGGTGTCCCCGGTGTGCCACTGCGATTGCCGATGCCGAGGTCGAATACTGGGACGAGACGGACCCCTCCATCTTCGTCAAGTTCCCGGTCGAGGGCAGGGAGAACGAGTACATCGTGATATGGACGACGACCCCCTGGACGCTTCCTGCCAACGTTGCAGTGGCGGTCAACCCGGACTTTACCTATGCCCGGGTCGAAGCCACGAAGGGTGGCAGGAAGGAGATCCTCTGGATGGCCAGGGACCTCATCGAAAACGTCCTGAAGAAAGGGAGGTACCAGGACTACACAGTCCTTTCGACATGCCCGGGAACGGACATGCAGGCTCTCTCGTATACGTCTCCCCTCAGGGACCAGGTCCCGGCCCAGGGACAGATCCGGCACCGTGTCGTCCCCGCCGACTTCGTTGCGCCGGAAAACACCGGTATCGTGCACATCGCACCCGGCCACGGGTGGGACGACTACGTGCTCGGGTGCCGCGAGGGACTCGAGATCCTCTGCCCGGTTGACATCCACGGCCGGTTCACCGGGCAGGGAGGGAAGTATGCAAACCTCTTTGTCAAGGAGGCGGACCCCGTGGTCATGGCGGATCTCGGTTCCCACCTGCTCGCTCAGGAGAGCGTTGTCCACCGTTACGGGCACTGCTGGCGCTGCAAGACCCCCATCATCTTCAGGGCAACGGAGCAGTGGTTCCTCAAAGCATCCCAGATGCGGGACCGGATGCTCGAAGAGGTCGCGAAGGTGACATGGTACCCCGACTGGGCCGGGAGCGCACGTTTTCATGACTGGATCAAGGAGGCCCGCGACTGGTGCATCTCGCGCCAGAGGTACTGGGGCATCCCGATACCGATATGGACATGCGGATCGTGCGGGACGTACCGGGTCATCGGGACGTTGCGGGAACTCGAAGAGGCAAGCGGGACAACGGTCACCGATCCGCACCGCCCGTGGGTCGACCAGGTCGAGATCCCGTGTGCCTGCGGCGGGGTGATGCGCCGCGTGGAAGACATCTTCGATGTCTGGTTCGACTCGGCCGTTGCCTCGTGGGCGACCCTCGGGTTCCCGGGCAGGAAGGACGATTTCGAGCGCCTGTGGCCGGCAGATTTCATCACGGAGGGGCAGGACCAGACACGGGGCTGGTTCTACAGCCAGCTCGGGGCGAGCGTGATCGCGTTCGGGAAGGCCCCCTACAGGAGCGTCCTCATGCACGGGTTTGCGCTCGATGCAGAGGGGCGGAAGATGAGCAAGAGCCTCGGCAACGTCGTCACACCCGAGGAGGTCATCAGGACGCAGGGGGCAGATGTCCTGCGCCTCTACGTCCTGTCGCAGAATGCACCGTGGGACGACCTCCGGTTCAACTGGGAGGGTGTCAGGAACACCGCACGGGCCATCAACATCCTCTGGAACGTGTACCGGTTCCCCCTCCCCTACATGATCCTTGACCGGTTCGAACCTTCGTCACGGGGCGGGATGTGGGAAGGGACGTACGTGAGGGAGAACTTCTCTTCCCTGGAACCCGTGGACCGGTGGATCGTCTCGCGTGTCAACAACCTTGCAGCCCAGGTGACCGGGGATATCTCCTCGTGCAACCTCCACCGGGCATCGCGTGCCCTCGTTCAGTTCGTCCTCGAGGACCTCTCGCGGTGGTACGTCCAGCTTGTCCGCGAGAGGATGTGGATCGAGGGCGAATCACCGGAAAAGACCGCTGCGTACGAGACGATGTACTACGTAATGCGGGTCCTCCTCGCCCTTGCAGCACCCTTCGTTCCCCACGTCACCGAGGCGATGTACCGGAACATGAAACTCGAAAAGGACCCGCAGAGCGTCCACATGCTCCCGTGGCAGAAAGGAGACCCCGCACTCGTCGACCGGCAGCTCGAGGAGATGATGGAGGCTGTCCGGTCCTTTGACGAGGCACAGGCGAATGCACGGCAGGCAGGGAAACGGAAACTCCGCTGGCCGGTGAAGGAATGCGTCGTCGTTACGGACAGTCCCGGTATCGCCGGTGCCATCGGGACACTTGCCCCCATCTGCCGGGAAAGGGCAAACGCCCGGGAAGTCCGCGCAGTCCTTGGTCACTGGGACCGCATCGGGTGGAAGGCCGAGCCGGTCATGAAAGCACTCGGTCCCGCGTTCGGGAAGAACGCACCGCGTGTGCGCGAGCTCATCCTCGCAGCGGATGGAAACGCCATGAAGGCAGCCCTCGAATCCGGGGGAGTCTTTGTCCTCTCCGACGGGAACGCGAGGTACGAGGTTACACCCGGGCAGGTCACGTTTGTCGAGCAACTGCCGGAAGGGATCTGTTCCGCACCGATGCAGGGCGGGACAGTGTACGTCGACACCACGCTTTCCCCCGACCTCGAGGCCGAGGGGTATGCACGCGAGATCATCCGGAGGTTCCAGGAGATGCGGCGGCAGCTGGACCTCCGGGTCGAGGATTTCGTCCGCGCAACGGCCCGCATCCCCGACGAAAGGATCTGCAGGATGGTCGCAGAGACATGGAAAAAGGGGATCATGGACGAGATCCGGGCCGTCTCCCTGGATTTTTCATGCGACCAGTCCCCGGCAGGAAAGGATGCTGACCTTGTGCGGGACTGGGACGTCGAGGGGGTCAGCATGACCCTCTCCCTTTCACGGGCTGCGCAGGATTGAGGAGAGGAGGGCACGGCCCTCCGGCGAGGCAAAGACGGGCAGGTTCCGATCCGTGACGACCTCGCTCCGGTAGCTCTCCTCGACCTTCCCGGCACGGGGGTTGAAACCTTTCACTTTTCTCTCCCGCTTCCTGACAAGGATGCCCCTCCGCTGCCAGGCCGGGGTCTCTGCGAGGTTGACACCGCGGGAGAAAGCAACCTCGTGCATTTCGCGGGCCGGCCTGCCCTTCAGGAAGGCCGCTGCCTCCTTCCTGGTCATACCTTCCCGGACAAGGATGTACTGGCAGTACGCGTTCATGTGGTTCCTCCATGCCTCGCCCTGCCTGTGGATCAGGTACTCGGGGGCAACCTCGGGTGTGACATGGATGATCCGGGCATCGAAAGAGACGGGTTCGGTGCTCTCCATTGCAATCGTGAGGGCACTTGCCGCGAATGAGGCAGTCACGGAATCGAGCTTTTCCACCCGCCCGTTGAAGGGGAGCCGCGAGAAGTAGAGGTTGATCTCGTCGGAGAACGTGAAGGCAAGGTCGGGGGAAAGACCGCTTTCAGTGATGAGCCGTTCCCCGACGCGTGCCATTGCGTTGGCAAACCTCTCGTCGAAGGGGCGCTCCAGCGCCCAGGACTCTGCGAACCGGTGGAAACTCCGGCCGTCCAGCCTGATGAAAAGCGGCGGGAGTGCCACGAGGTTGCTGTAGAGTTCACGGTGTCGCATAAAAAGGGGGAAGAAAGCGTGTCTGGTCCGGCGGGAAAAGAGCCATGCCCGGTGCTTCTACCGGGGATTCTCCGCCGGGGCACCCGTCTTGAATGCACCGGGGAGGTGGCGGATGATCACGATGTCCCCGATACTCCTGATGATGCGGAAGGGAATCTTGAGACCCTTGTAATTCTTGATGTCCACGAGATCCTGGTTGAGCTTGCCCACGACAAGGGATTCCATCTTCTTGCCCTCGATATCGAGGATGACGTCTTCCACTTCACCCACGAAGACACTCTTTTCAGTGTAAATATTCAGTCCAAACAACTCCGTAATCTGGGTTCTCATCCTAATCATGGAAGATATATACCATGATAGTTAAAAAGATACTCCTTTAATGAACGGGTCTTTCAAAATAGGTTCCATTTTTGGCATTCCCATCCTGATCCACTGGACATTTCTGATCATCATCCCTGTATTTGCATGGATAATCGGCACCCAGATCCTCCTTACCGTCGACCTGCTCTCGAATACGTTCGGCGTCCCGATCGACACGACGTACCTCCTTCCGGGATTAAACCCGTACATCCTCGGCGCTTTCGTTGCACTCGGGCTCTTTGCCGGTGTCCTTCTCCACGAGATCGCGCACTGCATCGTTGCAAAGAGGAAGGGAGTTCCCATCCACAGCATCACTCTCCTCGTCTTTGGCGGAGTCTCTTCCATGGAGGACAGCGCTCCCGATCCCCGCGTCGAGCTCCCGATGGCACTCGTCGGTCCCCTGACGAGCCTCGCCACCGGTCTCCTTTTCATCGCCCTCATGTATGCCGTTACCCTTGCGGGTTTCGCCGGACCCCTCTCCGGCCTGCTGGTCTTTGCGTTCTCGTACCTGGGGCTGCTGAACGTGTTCCTGTTCGCGTTCAACCTCCTGCCTGCATTCCCGATGGACGGGGGGCGCGTGCTCCGGGCATACCTCGCGACACGGATGCCCCTTCCCGACGCGACGAGGATTGCAGCGGACGTGGGAAAGGCGTTTGCGGTCATCTTCGGGATCGTGGGGGTCCTGCTCTTTTCTCCCATCCTGATCCTGATCGCGTTTTTCATCTACATCGGTGCAACGCAGGAATCGGCCGCAATCCGGTACACGTTTCTCCTCAAGGACGTTACCGTGGGCGATATCATGTCAAGCCCGGTAATGACGGTCTCCCCCCAGACACCTGTCCGGGAGGTCATCGACCTCATGTATGCAACAAAGCACCTGGGCTTTCCCGTGGTCGAGAGGGGCCACCTCGCAGGTATGGTCACCCTTGCCGACCTCCACAGGGTCAGCCCCATTGACCGCGAGGCAATGCAGGTCCGGGACGTCATGACGAGGGACATCATCACGCTTCCGCCGTCGGCACCGGTCATCGATGCCCTGCGCACGATGTCCGCAAAGAACATCGGGCGCATCCCCGTCACCGTCGATGACCAGCTGGTCGGCATCGTGACAAAGACCGATATCCTCAAGGTCATCGAGTTGCGCGAGATCTAGGAGAACGAGAAGAGGTGGTCGAGGGGGAGCGGCCCGGCAACGGCCCTCAGCTCCCCGATGTCGCGGAAGGGCCTTGCCCCTGCTATCCGGGCAGCACGCTGTTTTCCGACCCCCGGTATCCAGGAGAGTGCCCGGGCGGGCAGGGTGTTGATAGCGATGGGGACGGGAAGGGCCGTGACGGATCGCATCCCGTGGTCGACCACCACGGCGTCGAGGACGGAGAGAAGCGGCAGCCGGAGGGGTATGCCGGCGAGGATGGGGTAAGACCCCATCTGGCGGCCAAACGAAGGTATGCCCTCCTCCTCGATGACAAGGTTCCGGAGGATCGTTCCGACGGGAAAGACGCGCTGCAGCATCGGGAGGTCGAACTTTTCACGGACGCGGGCCTTGAAGGAGGCAAAGAGCGATTTGTGCGCACCGAGCGTGTTCTCGGTATACGCCCGTGTCCCCTCAAACGGCATCAGCTGCCTGATGTTGACCCTCCGCACCAGCAGACCGGAGGCAAGGACGCGGTCGAGGAACCGGAGGTTCTCACTGTATGTCCGTGCAGTCTCCCCCGCGAGCCCGGCAACGAAGTTGAGGCCGGGAAGCAGGTGGGGAATGCCCTCTTCCCTGTGCCCACCGGCCTCGTTCACGATGCGGATCGCGAGAAAGACCTCGTCGGGCTGTGCCTTGAGGTTGTTGCGCTCGATGACGACAGGGTCCGCGGTCTCCATGCCGAATGCAGCAACGTCCCCGGGGGTGTGGCAGGAAACGATTGCATCGAGCGCAGCACGGCTCTCGTCCGGGTGGCGGGCGATCGTGCCCGGGTTGACGTTGTCGATATGGAGGGTCGCGAGGGTGGGAGCTGCCCTGCGCACGCACGAGAAGAGCTCTTCGATCTTTTCGGGGACCGGAGACGGGAACTCGGAGGCCGGCGATGCACCGTACACGAGGAGGTCAGGCTGCCGACCGAGCCGGAAGTGCCTCGCCCCGGCACGTGAGAGGGCATCCACTTCGCGGGCTATCGCGTCGACCGTCCGGAAGACGGGGGGGCCGTAGAAGGGTTCCGTGCAGAACGAGCACCCGCCCGAGTGGAACCGCGTGCACCCCCGTGCGGTCTCGAGCTCGCACATCACAAGGGGAAAGCGGGGGTGTTTCCTGATGATCCCGGCACCCGAAACGCTCCATGGGTCTTCCCTTTTGTAATCGAATGATCCGGACGGCTCTTTGCCGGAGAGGTACCTGTCCAGCGCGGATGCAGGGGATCCCGAAAGGACTGCATCGAACCCCGGGACTGCCCCTTTCTCTGCCTTCCTGCCGCCGCCCGGCGAGTACCCGAAGGCTATCGGCCCCGCGAGCACCTTTTCGGGCAAGGAGAGTGCAGCTCCGATCTGGTGGATCTCGGTAAGGGTCGCGGGTGTGCCGCCCATGTACTTACCCGGGACGGTCACGCCTGCAACCATGACGACGAGGGAACTCTCGTTGAGCACCCGGAGTGTCGCCGGGTCCTGCCTCACCTGGTCGATCGTCAGGTACCCGGTCTCGAATTCCCGCTCGGTGAGCACGCCCGCAAGCGTCCGGATCGACGGGGAGATGAAGGGCGGGACGCCGAGGCATGCCGGTTCGTCCACGTACCCGTCGAGGATGAATGCCGTCTTCTTCTTCATGGAAGGATCTGCCGGAGGAGGCGCCGGGCCCATGCGAGTTTTGCCCTCTTCATCCGGTCGACGCGGGTGTCGTCGAGGTCAAACCCGCGCAGCGTGATGCCCGAGGCGCCGAGGGCCTGCGCCGCAAAGACTGCACGGTCCCCGTCGGTGAATCCCCCGAAATTGTGGACGCGGGGCAGGGGGTGGCTCTGGGTCGTCCCGACAACGGGCCCGGGGAACCGGGGGACCCAGGAGCGAAGGAGCGGGATGTTGTCGCCGTGGGCATGCACGACAATGATCGTGCCTTCCCTGTTCATGTCGATGAACTCATCCTGGGCACCGTCGAGGTCGGTAAAGATCGCATCCGGCCGGATGCCATGGGCATAAAGGACGAGGGCTGCAGCGTCAGCGGCAAGAACGCACCCGGTGACGAGGGAGATCTCGCGCGAAAGGGCAGGGGCGTTTCCGCAGACGCAGACATCTTTCCCCGCGATTAACCGGGCGAGGAGCGGGAGGTCATCACGGTCGAGGAGACCGGCGAGGATATCGGCAGCCCGTTCGTCTTCTTTCCGGTCGAACCCGAAGTACTCGACGATCTCCCTGTAGACGGGCTCCCACTCCTCAAACTTCATGGCCCTCCTCTGCTTCGAGCCCGACGAGGCCCATGAACCTCCTGATGAGCGGGTCCATGACGAGTGCAAGGAGTCCCTCCTTGTTCCTGACGCGCCGGAAGTAGGAGAGCGGGATGGTGGCGGCTGCCATGTTCGGGTGGCCCCCTGCATCGCCGATGTCGCCGAATGCCTCCTCGAGGACGTTTCCGATGTGGAGCCTGATATCCCTGTTCCGGGCTGAAATAACGATTGCGTCATCCGTGATCCCGTAGACGAGGGCCGTGTTGACACCCTCGAGCGAGATCAGGAGGTCCGCTGCCTGGGGCAGGGAGTCGCGGTTGTGCACGTACCCGACGTTCGAGAAGAGGTACCCGCTCTGGATGTGCCGGTTCTTGATTGCATTCCCGAGAACGTCGAGCGTCTCCTGGGAGAGCGACGGGGACATGATCTGGTCGAGGATGTCCCCGTCCGTTAAGGGGAGGAGAAACGCAGCGTTCGCGAGGTCCTGGGGCGTCACGTTCCTCCGGAATTCCCGGGTGTCGGACCGGATCCCGTAGAAGAGACCGGTCGCGACGTTCTTGTCGACGGGGATGTCCAGTTCCTGGAGGTACTGGGAGATGATGCTTGCCGTTGCACCCATTCCCGGGCGGATATCGGAAAAAGCCGCACTATCCTGACCGTGCCCGTCCTTGTGGTGGTCGATGATGATGGAGACGCGTGTCCGTGGCGAGAGGGAGTTGTTCATCCCCGGGCCCGGGCTGTCCACGAGGGCGATGTAGGAGCAGTCCTGTATTGCCTCCGGGTCGAGCTTTTCCATCCTGATGTCCAGGAGGTTGACCATCGTCCGGTTCTCCTGGTGCCCGATGATCCCATCGTAAAAGATCCGGCACTTAAGTTTCTGGGGGTTGGCACTCTTCGCAATCGCGGCGAGTGCCATGGCGCTCCCGATGGCATCCGGGTCAGGGTTGTTGTGGGTGACGATTGCGAGCGTCCCCTCCCACCCGGCGAGGAGGGAGTGCAGTTTCCGGGCGAGGCCGCCGGCATGGGCCTTGTCGGCCTGGTGAATGGCGGCCCTTGCGACCACCTGCTGGGGGTAGAGGACGAGGTCGGCTCCCGCAGACCCGAGCTGGCCGGCACCGAGGGGGTCTGTTGCACGGGCGATGATGTGGGTTCCGGGGAGGGCCTGGCGGAGTGTCCTGACTGCAGTTGTGTTCACCTGGTTGTTCCCGGAGAGGACGAACGCCACATCGAAAGAGGGAAGACCCGCAAGGAAACCGGGATCCGAGATGTCCCTCCGGACCGCGTCGAATTTCTGTTCGCGCAGTTCCCGCACCCGCGACTCGTCGATGTCGCAGACAAGGACGCTCTCTTTCCGTGCAGCCAGTTCCAACGCGACATGGTACCCCGTGGTCCCGCACCCGAGGACTGCATACCGGACATTCCCCCCGGTTCCCGATTCACCGGCCCTTGGCATGCAAGAATGTCATTACGAGAGATAATTAAGGTTACAACAGGGACATGCCCTAAAAAAGCGATTCACGTGCATTTCCCGCCAAAGGGATGCGGGAAAACGAAAACATTTATACTTCATTCGGACCCACATTTAAGGGCCAATCGGTCACGGGCTTGTAGCTTAGTTCGGAAGAGCGACGGACTCTTAATCCGTAGGTCAAGGGTTCAAATCCCTTCAGGCCCGCTTTCTCTCCTGATGCTGTTTTTCCATAACCGGTACATTCCCGGAGCTTTCGGGAAGTCTTTCCTGCACCGTGTTTCCTGCACATTGCAGGAGGAACAATGACTCCCAGCCCCTGCATCCCGGGGAAATGTAACCCGGCTGCCCGGAAAAATCATTTTTCCCCTTGTTCCCGAATCATGACAGGTTCAGGAAGCGGGAAAGTGCTTCCGAACCGTCATCTCTCCGGAGTCCCCGGAATCATGGTCCGTGACACGGTCCGGGAACCGGAGGGACGGAAGAAAGATGCCGGGCCCGGCGCAGGATTCCCGCGATGAAGATGCCGTTTTCCAGCGCCAGCCCGACCTTTTTCCTGCATGGTCGACCGGCAAGGGGAGAGAGAACAGGCAGGAGAATGCCGGGTCATTACGCCCCGATCTTCACCAGCATCTCCTCGAGGCTCGGGTAGTGCGACTCCACGCGCTCGACGGCCCCTCCCGCGGAGGCGATCTCCTGCGTGATCCGGTTCATCTCGCCGACACTCGGGGCATTGACCCGGAAGTACCCGCCGTCACGCGAAAAGTCGCCGATCCCCCGGATCCGTTCCGGGTCGCCGATGGTGAAAAAGACCGTATAGTAGACGGATCCAAACATCTCCCGCAGTTCCGAGATAGTTCCGAGGGCCACGCGTTCGCCCCGGCGCAGGATCAGGATCTGGTCGCAGATGGCCTCGACCTGGTAGAGGTTGTGGGCCGAAAGCACGATGGTCTTTTTCCGGGAACGCAGGTCACGCAGCAGGTCGATGATGTGGCGGGACGTCATGGGGTCGAGGCCCGATGTCGCCTCGTCGTAGATGAGAATGGACGGGTCGTGGATGAGTGACCGGGCGATCGCCGCCTTTCTCTTCATGCCCTTCGAAAACTCCCCGATCTTCTTGCCATTGTCCTCGAGTGCGAGCCAGTCCAGGAGCTCGCGGCTCCGTGCCCGGATCGAGCTGCGATCCATCCCGTAGATCTCGCCGAAAAAGGTGAGGTACTCGTTCACCCTCATCGTCTCGTAGAGGCGTGATTCCTCGGGGAGGTACCCGATCACCTGCCGGATACCATCCGGGTTGTTCAGGGCGTTTTTCCCGTTTATCGCGAGCTGCCCGCCGGAGGGCTCGATGAGGCCGGCAAGTATCTTGAGAAGCGTGGTCTTTCCCGCACCGTTGTGCCCGATGATCCCCAGTATCCTGCCCTCGTCAAGGTCAAAGCTGATATTTCTGAGTACCGTCGTCTTCCCGTAAACCTTGGAGAGGTCCCTTGCCGTTATCATGAGAGAGCCGGTCCCGTTGTCCAGATTCCTTGACCTGCAAGGTATTATAGGTACTGAACCTACCATTCACGGGAAAAGAATCGTGGACGTGCGGGTATTCCTCTCCCACGTGGCAACAATGGCCCGGTGGGAGGTGAAAAGGACCTTTGGCGTGATGGGGAAAAATACCCTCCCGGTTGCCATAGTCCTCGTGCTCTGCCTCGTTGCAACCACCGGGCTGACCGCCGAACGCGGCCTCCACATCCAGGACGGGATCTACCGGCTCGGGACGGACAACCCGGCGGTCGCCGGCATCCTCGGGGGAGATGCACGGTTCGTCGTCTCTTACGGGGATGCCCCCGCCCTCTTTTCGAACCGCGGGTCCCTCGACATCATCATCGCCGGCACCGACGTCTACGTCCATGACAGCGAGCGGGGGAGGTCTGCCCTCCGGACACTGCAGAGGGACTACCAGCATTACCTCGATTCCGTTTACAGTGCCCAGCAGGACCTTTTTGCGGCGTATCCTCTCTGGATTGATGTCCAGGAGATCAGGAGCGAACTCGATTTCTCGGCGACGCAGTCCGGCAGGCAGATATCGGCAGTGGCGACCCCGCGACAGCCCCCCGTCCCCGAAAAGCCGGTGGAACAGGTCCCGACACCCGAACCCGGCATCCCGATCCCGCCCGGGGAGATCCGGCAGGGTCTCCTGCAGTCGCGGGAACAGCCGGGCGAGATTGCCCGGTACTCGGATCTCCTCGGGTCGGAAAGCCCGTTCGGGTCCTTCCGGATACCCTCGCAGCTCTCCCCGCCGCTCCCCTTCGACTCGATCATCCTGGTCTTCCTCTTCATCTTCCCGCTCTACTTCTCCTCGCAGTTCTACATGATGAGCATCATGCAGGAACGGATCGAGCGGAGGGGGGAAGTCCTCCTCTCGAGCCCGGCAGGCGGCGCTGCCATCGTGGTCGGAAAGGCCCTCCCCTACCTTGCGGGGATGCTTGCCATCTCGACGGGAATCGCGCTTTACATCCGGGCACCCCTCACGATCCTCCTGCCCCTCGTCCCCGTCATCCTCTTCTTCCTGGCAAGCGCCCTCGTGATAGGCATGGTTTCCCGGAGTTTCAAGGAGCTCTCGTTCATCTCCATCTTTTTCTCGACCGTCGCGACCTCGTACCTCTTCTTCCCCAGCATCTTTGCAAACGTCCACGTCATCAGCATCGTCTCCCCTCTCACCCTCATCGTCCTCTCCCTGCAGGGAGATACCTACACGGTGACCCAGTACATCTATTCGACATCCCTGTTCTTCCTGACGAGCGTAATCCTCTTTTACGTCGGGATCGTGAATTTCCGTGAGGAACGGCTTTTTTCCCTCTCCGGCATCGTTGCCCGCATACGGGAATTCGTCTCGGCAGCCCTCTCCGCACGGCACCCGTACCTCTCGGTCTTCGCCGTGAGCGCACTCCTCGTGCCCTTCGTCTTCATGGTGCAGATGCTCCTCCTCGTCCTCGTCTTCAACCTCCCGATGCCGCTCTCCCTCGTCATCCTCATCGTGACTGCAGCCTGCGTCGAGGAGGTTGCAAAATCGGTCGGCATTGCGACATTCATCCTCGAGGGAGGGTCCGGGGTATCGTGGACGTTCGTCGCACTCGGGTCCCTTGCGACCGCTGCAGGGTTCCTCTTTGCCGAAAAGCTCCTCCTCTTCGTCACGCTGGCCCAGATCACCGAGAGCATCTTCGGGAGCATCCTCTTTCTCACGCTCGGGTCCCTTGCATACCCGTTCCTCCTCCACTTTGCCTGCGTGCTCGTCCTCTCGGTCTTTGTCAGGGTACTGGGCCGGAAGGGGTATCTCCCGGGCCTTGGCCTTGCAACCCTCATCCATTGCCTGTACAATGCCACGATCATCCTGGGGTGGATCTGAATGAAAACGAGGAATATCCTGCTCATCATGAAAAAGGACCTCGGAAGCCTTGCCCACGAGAGGACAATCCTGCTCGCGATCCTCCTCCAGCTCTTCGTAGCCCTCTTCTCATCGTTCCTCATGGTCGGGCTCACCTCGATGTACGACCCGTCTGCCCTGGCACGGTTCGAGGGTGTCCGGTACCCTGTCGGGTACGTGGGGGAACAGGGCGATTTGACGAGGCTCCTCCGCGAGTCCCGGCAGTTCGTGGTCTACCCAATGGATCTTTCGACGGCAGTCGCCGCGCTGAAGGAACGCAAGCTCGCGGCGGTGCTGTACGTGCCTCCGACACCCCCCGATGCGGAAGAACCCGTCAAGATCACCCTCTATACGCTCCAGAACGACATCCAGTCCACGATCGTGAACGTGAAATTGAAAGAGGTCTTCCTCGCCTACGAGGAGGCCCTGCGCATGCTGCGGGCAGAACGCCTCGACGTGATACCTGAAAAGCTCGAGTTCCCGGATGCAGGGCCCGGTCCCGGATTCTACGAGTTCATCTACGGTCTGCTGATACCCCTCCTCCTCTTCATGCCGGCGATTGTCTCCGCAGCCCTCGTCATTGACCTCATCTGCGAAGAGTACCAGCACCACACCCTCGAGACCCTCCTCTCGACTCCCATGACGATGACCGAGGTCGTCTGGGGCAAAGTTGCCGCATGCCTCGTCCTCGTCCCGCTCCAGGCAGGAACGTGGCTTGCCCTCCTCTCTTTGAACAGGATAGCAATCGCAAACATCCCCCAGATCATCCTGCACGTCGTTTCGGTCTCTCTCGCTCTCATCCTCCTTGCGGCCATCGTCTCCCTCTTTTACAGGGAGAGAACGTCGGCCCAGTTCATCTTCTCGACGGGCGTCGTCGTCATCATGCTCGCGGCACTGTCCTTCCCGGGAAACCCGCTCAACACGATTGCCCAGCTTGCCACCGGGACAGAGACGCCGTTGCAGCATGCTGTCCTCGGCCTGTCCGCCGGGGCATGCCTTGTCCTTGCCCTCGCGATGCAGGCGTTTGCACGCCGGGTGCCTGCACGGGGGCCGGGAGAGTAGGAGCCGGCCCCCGGAAGGCGGTGCATCGGTCCCGGGGACCCACAAAATCCCCTCTTTTCATGACTCCCCGGATTCCGGGAAAAAATCCGATAAATTGAAGTTACACCCGTCGATTATTACCTAATCTCTAGGAGCTGGACTGATGTTGTGTCCCAAGTGCGGGCGGGAGACCGAGTCCGATGGAAGATTCTGCCAGTGGTGCGGCGGGGACCTGAGAGTCGCACCCCCGCGGGCTGTCCTCCGGAAGCGGGTGGGAGAGATCACCACAGCGAAATATGCTAGTCTCCCGAGGAGAATCGGTGCAGGTTTTCTCGATATCGTCTTTTTACTTTTCCTCGATATCCTTGTCGCGGGCCTGGTCACAATCCTTTCATGGATTGCCCAGAAGCCAAGCCCGCTCTCGGAAGCAATCGTCATGCTCTACCAGTACTACCTCCACCTGCCCCGGACCGATGCGTACGGGAACGTGGTCCGTGCGCTCGTTCCCACGCAGGTGATCATCTTTTTCGGACTCTTCCTCCTCGTCGTCCCGTGGCTGTACTTTGCCTACCTCGAGAGCTCTTCGAACCAGGCGACGCTGGGCAAGATGGTGATGCGCATCGCTGTCACGGACATGCGGGGGAACCGGATCACGTTTGCCCGGGCAAGCCTCCGGTTCCTGTGCATCTTCCTCTCCGTCCTGACGATCTTCGTCGGGTTCCTCATCCCTGCGTTCACGCGGTATAAGCAGGGCCTGCACGATATCATTGCAGGAACCCTGATGTTCCTCCAGGAATACTGAAAACTCGTTTTTTCCATTCCGCCACGACGTGAGGAGAACAGGAAGGGAGATACGGGGCCCTGCCATATCCCAAAAAAACCGCCCCCGGAGAGAATCGCACTTTTTTCAAAAGGGATTTTGCCGGGTCAGGAAAAAGGCTGTTTCTCCCCCGGTAACCCGGACGATACAGCGGAGTGGAAGGAAAAAGGTATTTACTCGTCGTACCGCCCTTTCAGGCCGGCCCATCCCGTGAAACCGCAGTAGATGCAGCCATCCCCGTCGCAGTGCCTGCACCGGCGGGCAGGTGCCAGGACGAGGACATAGCCGGTCTTTTCGCAGTAGATGCAGCCTGCCCCCTCGCAGTGGGTGCAGAGAACCCTCTCGTATTTCGATGTCGTTTTTTCCGTCATCCGGGTCACTCCGTTCTTTTTGCCTCCCCGGAAGTTACTTTTCCTTCCGGAGCACGGCACCCCTGTCTGCCTGCCCGACCATCTCCGCGTACCGTGCGAGCACACCCCGGAGGGTTTTTTGCGGTGGCTTCCATTCTTCCCTGCGCCGTTCCAGTTCTTTTGGGTCAACGAGGAGATCCAGCGTCCGGGCATGGAGGTCGATTGCGATCCGGTCACCCTCCCTGACGAGGCCTATCGGTCCCCCGACAGCGGCTTCCGGTGTCACGTGCCCGATGCAGGGCCCCCGTGTCCCACCCGAGAAGCGGCCGTCCGTGACGAGCGCAACGGACCTGTACCCGAGCCCGACGATGGCAGATGTGGGGGAGAGCATCTCCGGCATCCCGGGCGCTCCTGCCGGGCCCTCGTTGCGGATGACGATGACGTCCCCCTCCCTGATCTGGCGGGAAAGGATTGCCTTCATCGCGGCGTCTTCCCCGTCGAAGACGCGGGCAGGGCCGGTATGCGTCCACATCTCCTTTGCGACCGCTGCAGACTTGATCACCGCGCCGCCGGGAGCAAGGCTCCCGAAGAGGATGCGGAGGCCACCCGCCGGGTTGACAGGGTCTTTGACCGGCCGGATGATCCCTCCCTTCCACGGGCGTGCCTCCCGGGCGATCTCGAGGATGCTCCTGCCCGAGACCGTCGGTGCATCCTCCAGGTAACCGGCAAGCTCGTGCAGCACGGCCGGAATCCCGCCCGACCGGTACAGGTCGAGCATCGAGTGGGGTCCCGAGGGCTGCATGTTGCAGATGTGCGGGACCTCTTCCCCGATCTTCCGGAACGACTCGAGCGAGAGATCGACATCTGCTTCGGACGCGATCGCCATGAGGTGGAGCACGGTGTTCGTGGAACCCCCGAGTGCCATGTCGACCCGGATAGCGTTCTGGAGGCTCTCCCTCGTGATGATGGTGCGCGGCAGTCTGCCTTCGCGGACGAGCCCGACTGCCCGCTCCCCCGACATGCGTGCAATCCGGAGTTTTGCCGCGTCGACCGCGGGCGCTGCTGCGCATCCCGGGAGGGACATCCCCATCGCCTCCGTCATGCATGCCATCGTGTTCGCGGTGTAGAGTCCCTGGCAACTCCCGCATCCCGGCATTGCCGCACATTCGAGAGCGTGGAGATCGTCCGCGGACATCGTCCCGGCGGCGACCCTTCCCACGCCCTCGAAGACATCGATGAGGGAGAGGTTGCGCCCCTCGAGGAACCCGGGGAGCATGGGGCCGCCTGTCACGGCGATTGCAGGCACGTTGCACCGTGCCGCAGCCATCAGCATGCCGGGCACGATCTTGTCGCACGTCCCGAGCAGGACGATCCCGTCGAGGGCATGGGACTCGACCATCAGTTCGATGGAATCGGCGATGTTCTCGCGCGACGGGAGGGAATACCGCATCCCCTCGTGGCCCATCGCGATCCCGTCGCAGATCCCTATCACCCCGAACTCGAACGGCACACCCCCGGCAGCGGTGATGCCTTCCCTCACCTTCGTGGCGAGCATCCGCAGGTGCACGTGTCCCGGGACGATGTCGTTCCAGGCATTTGCAATCCCGATGAACGGGAGATCCATCTCGCGGTCTGTCACGCCGAGGGACCGGAGGAGCGACCTGTTGGGCGCCCTCTGGTACCCTTCCTTCACTTTCCTGCTCCGCATCATGGGCAACCGCCTGTCTTCTCTGCGATAGAGCTCTTCTTTGGAAAGGTATAATGGATTCCCCGATTCCCCCCGGGCCTGGCGACGTCACCGGCAGGACGGTGGAAAAATGCGGGGGTGATACCGCCCTTTCCCGGAATGGCCCGGGCAGCCCCTTTTTTTCAGGCCCGCTGCCAGTCCCGTGCTGCCCGGACGAAGGATCCGGCAAAGGCAGGGGAAAAGGAGGAGTGGGCGTACGTCCCGACCGACCCGTGCTCGAACAGGCCGTCCATGCCGCCCGAAATCCCCCTGCCCCGGGAGAGCCGGAGTGCAAACCGGGCGTCAGACCCGCAGGAGACGGCCGAGTAGTGGAACTCGTGGCCCCGGAGGGGAGAGCCGGAGGGAGCAAGCGGGGGACCCCCCGACCACATGCCGCTGACGTAGTCGAGGGCCTGGAGTTTTCCCGTCATCTCTGCCGTGGCAGGGAGGATACCTGCCATCGGAAATGTCCGCTCCACCCCGAGGGACTCGCAGAGGTACAGGAGGCCCCCGCACTCGCCGAGCACCGGCATCCCGTCGGACGCGGCCTTCCGGAGTGCCGCGGTGCATGCTGCCCGGGAGAGGGCTTCCGCGTGGAGTTCCGGGTAGCCGCCGCCGAGATACACGGCATCGACCGGCGGCAGCGGATCGTTCAAGGGCGAGAAGAAGACGAGGTCAGCACCGGCTGCCCGGAGGAGGTCGAGGTTCTCCTGGTAGTAAAAGCAGAACGCGGGGTCCATCGCGACCCCTATCCTCACGGAGGGGGGAGGAAAGTGCCGTTCCACCGGTCCGGCGATCGGGATCGGAGGTGCATCCCCCGCGACGCGGACGATCCCCCCGATATCGCAGTGTTCTTCGATGATCCGCCCCCATGTCCCGTCGGACCCGGTCTCGTGGGCCATCCAAAGTCCCAGGTGGCGGCTCTCCACCCGGAGCCCGGGGTGCCGCGGGATGTATCCAAGGGAGGTGACCTGCAGCCCGGAGGAGATGATGGTCCTGTGGCGGTCGCTGCCGACCCTGTTGAAGATGACCCCGGCGACCCGGACCGCCGGGTCGAACGTCGCGTAGCCGAGCAGCAGGGCATGAACGCTCCGGGACATCCCGTGGACATCGGCAACGAGGATGCAGGGCGAGGAGAGGATGCGCGAGACGTGGGCGGTGCTGGCACAGTCCGTGCCGTCGAGGCCGTCGAACATGCCCATCACGCCCTCGATGACGGCAATGTCAGCGCCCCTGCAGGCACGGGCAAAAGTCTCCCTGACCCCGTCTTCGCCCATCATGAAGGGGTCGAGGTTGCGCGAGACCCTCCCGCAGACAGCCGAATGGTGCGTGGGGTCGATGAAATCGGGGCCGACCTTGAAGGGCTGGACCGTGTATCCCCGGGCAACGAGGGCTTCCATGATCCCCCGCGCAACCGTCGTCTTCCCGCACCCGCTGTGCGTCCCTGCGATCACGACCCGCGGGATGGTGACCCGGACGCCTCCCGGCCCGCCCCCTCCATCCGGAGGACCGCTCCGTGCCGTCACCCGATCCCCCACTGGGCAAGGGTCGTCCGCGAGGGGTCGATATCGCTCCATGACCACCCCAGTGCCTCGATGATCCGCGAAATGGGCTGCTTAATGGTCTTTTCCATCATCACTTCCCAGTCGACCTGGAACTCGGGCGGGACCTGGTCGCCGTACTCGAAGCAGAGCACATCGGTCTTGGGATACTTCCCCGTCACGTTCCTGATGTACACGCGTTTGGGCTTGCTCCCGCGGGAAAAGTCCATTCCGAGGTAATCGTTTGCGTATCTGGCTCCCCGGACATGGGCGTCATCGTTCTGGTACTCCCCCAGTTCCTTGCCTATCCCGCCGGGGATGCCTATCTCGTCGAGCGGGAACTTCCCCGCCCGGAAATCCCTGATGACCTCTCCCAGGTACTTCCGGACGGCATCGTACCCTTCGCCCCTGAGGATGAGCTCGATGACCCGTGCCTGGACGGTCTTCGTGATCTGGGGGTAGTCGCTCCGGCGGATCTCGAACCCCACGATATCGATGCCGTCGACGATCGACCCTTCCTTCCATACGAGGTGCCCGGCATACCGCTTCTTCCTGCCCGCCTGGAAGAACCTGCGGTAGACCTTTTCGAACTTGATGGAAAAATAGTGGACATCGGCGTTCAGTTCCCTTTTTGCAAACTCGCCGTAACTGGCGTTCAGGACAGCCTCGATCCTTCTCGATTCCGCGATGGTCGCCGGGAGGTCGAGGCCCGGGAGTTCCACCATGCACGAGTCCGTATCACCGTAGATGACGCGGTAACCGAGACCCTCGATCACCCTGCGCGTGTGCTCGATGATTGCCCTCCCGACGGAGGTCACGGCAGCCCCGATCTCCCTGTCGTAGAGCCGGAACCGCGCGTACCCGCTCACCCCGTAGTACGTGTTCATGATGACCTTGATGACGTTCTGCTGCATGTCGTACACGGTGTACTCGGGTGACCCGATGGGGTACCTGTTCCGCATGGCCTTCTTTTCGTCCCTCTCGGCGAGGAGATCGCGGATGATGCTCCGTGTCAGCCCGTCCGGCTCTTTCCTGAACCGCACACCGTTTGGTGCCCTCAGTTCTCCCCTCGGATCCTTGGTCTCGGGAGACGCGTTGATGGTCATCATGGCCATGGGGTAGAGCGACTTGAGGTCGAGGACGACGACGTTCTCCCGGATCCCGCGGCTCGGGTCAAAGACCGTTGCCCCCTCGAACTCTTCTGCCGGTGCGTACCCCTTCGACGGGAGCACGTACCTCCCGAATGCCTTGCGGAGGACGAAGATATCGATGACGTTGGAGGAGTTGAGCGTCTTTTCCAGCGGGCAGCCGACGTATCGCGCGATCTCCCTGTAGAACTCGATGATCCTGTTCTTGCCGTTGATACCCACGCAGAGTGCGACGTCCTTGAAGTTGTACTCCACGAGGAGAGCGGGGTCGCTCGTCCAGAGGTCCGAGAGAGTCCCCCTGTAGCGGACCTTCGTGTCACCCAGTTCCGCCTCGGCAACCGCATCGAGCCGGTAGGACTCCTTCTGGGTGGCATGCATCTTGCGGTAGGCAAGGAGCAGGTCGAACTGGGCCCTGCCCCGGACAGCGAGCCGTTCGGTCTGCCCTTCGAGGCGCGAGAGGGCTGAAAACGGCAGGGAAAGTACCTCCATCCTCCGGGAGAGGTACGGGAGGTCGAACTCCGCGAAGTTCCAGCCCGAGAGGATATCGGGGTCCGTTTTCCGGATATAGGCAGCAAATGCCTGCAGCATCCCCTTCTCGTCCGGGAATACGGCAACCTCGTGCCGGGCAGGGTCAAAGCACCCCGACGGCCGGGGAGATACCTTCGCGAGCCACCCGGTGTCCGGGGGTGTCCCGGGAGGTGCGAAGAGGAACGTGCTGTACTTGTCCTCGTAGGAGTCCCAGGCCGTGATGCAGACGATGGCGTCCCGTGCAGGCTGCGGGAACCCGCGCACGTCCTCGCACTCGATATCCACCATGCAGATCCGGGGAGGAACGTCCGCGTCGGCGGGAGAAACCTCCCTGTAATCCGCTATGGGTGACGGGGAAAAGAGCCCCCCGCGTATCCCGCAGTCGATTGCAAACCGCGTCGTGAACGGGATGTCGGCCTCGAAGTGGACCCTGTACCTCTCCCTCTCCTCGCGGACATCGGTGGGCTTTTGCGTGTAGATCCTGACCAGTTCCTCTCCCCTGATCGAGGTGTACTTCTTTCCCGCCTCCACTTCCGCCCGTGGCGACGGCGGGGCCGCGGCAGCGAGCTCTGCCGGGACGTAGAAGTAGGGGCGGAACCCCGTGACCTGGACGTGGACAGGCTCTTTCGTGCGATCCCGCCCAAAGACGTGGATGACGGGGCCGGAGGGACCGACGGTATACTCGATCTGCATCACGGAGACAAGGAGGCCCCCCTCCTCCCCCTGTCTCCCGTTGCCTCCTTTTTCCACTCCTGCCGTTTTCCCGGATAATTCCATGAGATGTGTCAGACTCCGAGTTCCCTGCACAGGCCCGTGACGGCATCCTGCGCAGCCGCAAATTTCTCCTGTTCCCACGGGTCCAGCGGCCACTCCTCGATTCTGTGTATTCCTTCCCGCCCGATGACGGCCGGGAGCCCGATGGAACACCCCCGGACGCCGTATTCGCCGTCGGGAATGCAGGAACAGGGGAGGACTTTCCTTTCGTCCTTTAAGATCGTCCTGATCAGCATTGCTATATGGTATGCAGGACCAAAGACGGTCCCTCCCTTGCCCTGGATGATCTCCATGCTCGATCCCCGGAGGCGGCCGAGGATCTCTTCTCGCACGGGAATGTCCACGGTATCGTCGAGGTGGCTGAAGAGGGGGACCTGGTTCTCGCCGTGGTCACCGATGACACACGGCCGGCCCGGAATGCCTCTCTCCCGGAGAAGGAGGCCGAACCGTGCAGAGTCCACCTGGCCCCCGAAACCTATACACCTCCCCGGTTCAAGCCCGTTTTTCCTGCAGAGGTAATAATTGTTTACGTCCATCGGGTTCGTCACGGTGATGAGGATTCCCGAAAACCTCCGGATGGCCTGGCTGCACTCGGATGCAACGGGCAGGTTGGCATGCAGGAGGTCCGCACGGGTCCTGACAGCGGGTGTCCGGGGTATCCCGGCCGAAAAGATGCAGATGTCGGTCCCGGCAGCGTCCCTCCAGCTGGTGCTGACCGGCACGTCGAGCCCCGTATGCAGGAGGTCGAGGACCTGGGCCCGGAGGAAGCCGGCCACAGCATCGTACATGACCAGTTCGTCTGCAAGCCCGAGCACCGCACAGAGGTATGCGACCTCACCGCCTATCCTGCCTGTCCCGAGGACCGAGATCCGTGCCATACCCACTATCATTCGCGTGAGAGAAGAATAAATAATTACAATCGCGGCGACCTCTCTTACGCATGCTCACGCTCCGTCCCGGTCCGGTTTCCGCCGGCGGGGTTACCCTGAAAAACCACCTCGTGCTCGCTGCCGGGATCCTCGGAACGACCGGGGCGTCCCTCTCGCGCATCCTCGGCAGCGGTGCCGGGGGAGTCGTGACCAAGTCCATCGGCCCGGTCCCCCTCGAGGGGCATCCCGGCCCCTGCCTCGTCTCCCTCGACTGCGGGCTCCTCAACGCCATGGGTCTCCCCAATCCCTCGATGGAGTTTTTGGACGAACTCGCACCCCTTGCAGGCCGGCCCGTGATCGCCAGCATCTTCGGGGGGTCCCCGGAGGAGTGCGCGACCGTCTCCCGGTGGTTCCGGGGAAAGGTTGCAGGCGTGGAACTGAACCTCTCGTGTCCCCACGCGAGGGGGTACGGGGCGGCGCTCGGGACCGACCCTGTCCTCGTCGAGGAGTGCACGAGGGCTGTTGCATCCGCGGGGCTGCCGACGTGGGTGAAGCTGACCCCCAACGTCACCGATATCCGCGAGATCGGCATGGCCGCGGAACGGGGCGGGGCATCGGCAATCGTTGCCATCAATACCCTCAAGGCCATGCGGATCTCGGTCGGGCTCCGCCGGCCCGTCCTCGGCAACCGGTACGGCGGCCTGTCGGGAAAGGCCATCTTCCCGGTGGCAGTCCGGTGCGTCTACGAGTTGTACGAGGCCTGTTCCCTCCCCATCATCGGGTGCGGGGGTGTCTCGTCTGCTGCCGATGTCCTGGAGATGATGATGGCGGGTGCAGTTGCAGTCGAGATGGGGTCCGCGGTGATGGAGGATATCTCAATCTTCTCCCGTATCGGGAGCGAACTGTACGCCCCGGACGGCATTCCCCCGGAAGAGATCGTGGGGTGCGCCCATGAGTGACGGGCTGCCCGTTCCGGTCCGGATCACCCGTGTCGTGCGGGAGACCCCGTCGGTTGCAACGTTCGCATTCGACAGGGAGTTTTCCTTTGTCCCCGGGCAGTTCGTGATGGTCTGGGTGCCGGGAGTCGACGAGGTCCCGATGGCACTCTCCTCGCCATCGTCGATCACGGTCCAGCGTGTCGGCGATGCGACCGCCGCCCTTTTCCGGCTGGGACCGGGTGACAGCATCGGTATCAGGGGGCCGTTTGGAAACGGCTTCCCGCAAAAAAGGAGGATGCTTGCGGTTGCAGGGGGTGTCGGTGCGGCCCCCATCCTCCCGGCGGTCGTGGCCGGTGGCGTCGACAAGGTCCTCCTCGGCGCCCGGTCCGCCGGGGAACTCCTCTTCCGGGAAAGGTTTGAGTCCCTTGCGGACCTGTCGGTTGCAACCGATGACGGGACACTCGGGTTCCATGGCTTTGTCCCTGACCTGCTCGGCAACGAGGACGTCTCATCGTACGACGCCATCCTCGTCTGCGGGCCCGAGAGGATGATGGCCGCGGTTCTCGGCATCCTTTCCGGCCGGGGCTGCCCGGAGAAGGGTTATTTCAGCCTGCACCGGTACATGAAGTGCGGTGTCGGCGTCTGCGGTTCCTGCTGCATCGATCCCGGGGGACTCCGGGTGTGCAGGGACGGCCCTGTCTTTTCCGGGGACATCCTCGCAGGGGGCGAGTTCGGGAAGTACTCCCGGGACGCTGCAGGGCGCCGCCGTCCCGTCTGATACCCGCAGGAGAAAGTTTTTGAATGACGAAAAAGTGCCTCTCTCTCATTAATCTGGTTTAAATTATTGCAAAACGCCAATGCAGTGCAAAAATCATTTAGAAAGGTTTTAATAAAACCAGAAAGGATTTTAGTTTTGAACCTATACGCAAAGTGAATCAGTGGGTATAGTATAGGTAGACATTCGAGAGGTGTGTAACAAATGGTGTTTCATCCCCCTGTAGCAATCGTCGCGAAAGCAGGCGATGCCGGGAAGTACAAGGTAGGACTGCCAGCCTGGAACATGATCATGCGTGGATTCATGTCCGGAGCCTACATCGCAATGGGTGGCGGTCTTGCAACAGTGTGCAGTACAGGGATACTTGCAACTGACGCCGCACTCCGCTATGGAACAGCGAGCGCAGGGTTTGCTCAGCTCATCACGGGAGCTGTGTTCCCTGTCGGGCTTATCATCACCGTGCTTACCGGTGCAGAACTCTTCACCGGTGACGCAATGCTCGCCCCCATGGCTGCATTCATCCACAAGGTCTCCTGGGCGCAGGTCATCAACCTCTGGGTCTGGGTCTACATCGGCAACCTGATCGGGTCTATTGTCTATGCCTACATCATGGCAAATGGTCCGTTCGTGACGTTCGATGCAGCAGGAGCAGCGACGGTGACCGCCTTTGGTTCCAGGGCCATTGCCATAGCGTCCGCGAAAGTGAGTTATGTCGGCACGATGGGCATGTGGTCAGCGTTCCTCAAAGCCATCGGTTGTAACTGGCTCGTCAACCTGGCCATCCTCCTCGGTATCTGTGCCGATGATGCTGTGGGTAAGTTCTTTGGGATCTGGTTCCCGATCATGTGCTTCGTTTCCACCGGGTTCGAACACTCGATTGCCAACCAGTACTTCATATCCGCAGGTATCCTCACCCAGGGCTTCATCACTGACCCCGCCAAGATCAACGCAGGTCTGAACTGGGTCACCTTCTGGACGAACAACATGATCATCGTCACGATAGGGAACATCGTGGGTGGCATGTTCTTCGTTGGTGTCATTTACTGGGTTGCATTCAGGAAAGAGATCGCAGCCCTCAAGTAACGGAACTGAATGAAGATCGGAGAGGTAAACGCGAAGGTCTCGATCCTCGCCCTCGTGGTGGTCGGGATCTTCTCCATCCTTTTAATTTACACGTACCTTGTCACAGGGGACCAGGTGTACCTTGTCTGGGGTATCCCGACGGTCATCCTCCTGCTCGTCATCCCCCTCGCCCTCAACTACATGAGCCAGAGCGAGTATGCAAACCTCGAGCCCATGTACCGGGACAAGGCCCGGCCCGTCCGGATCAAGATGATCAACCCCCACATGCTGGGCGAGATCGTCCGGATCGAGGGGGTCGTCGAGAGGGTCTACTTCCAGTTCATCAACCGCCCCCAGTACCTCGTTGCCGACCGGAGCGGGGAGATATCCGTCAAGATGTTCACCACCCCGCGGTACAGGGTGAAGAAGGGGGACGTTGTCGAGGTATTCGGGCAGGTCATGAAGAGGTACGTGGTCACGGGGGATCCTGTCGTCAACGCTGTCTCCATATCCCCTGTCGAAAAGACGGTGTCAACCCGCAGGGAAAAGAAGGACAGCGGGTCCTGACCCGGGACCGCTCAGAAAGTCGTATCGAGCCCCTCGGAAAGGGGCGTCCTCCTTTTCGCCGGGACCTGCGTGATGTAATCCTCGAACCTGTGGATCCTCGTGCTTACCGGGAAGGGTATCGAGAACGAGCTGATGATCGCCTCGCCCCGGTCGAGTGTCTGGATCTCGGTGTCCATCCGGGAGAGGTCCTGTTTTGCAGAGCCCGCGATGGTCTCCCGGTCCCCGCGGTCGCCAAGGCCCATGATGACGAACGTGTTGATCTGGGCAAGGACTTTCGGGTCGATGTTTTTTGGCTGCTGGGTGATGACGCAGAGCCCGGCTCCAAACTTCCGCCCCTCCATGGCGCACTCGCGGAAGACCTGCGTTGACTGGCCCCCTGCCCCGAGCACGCGCTGGGCCTCCTCGATCGTGATCAGGATGGGCTGGAGCGCGGGTGATGTCCCCTCGCTGCTGTCGTACCTTTCGGCCTGCTCCTTCTGGTGCTCGAGGATAACACGCGTCAGCACCGAGAGGACGAAGAGTTCGCTCCGTTCGCTCATCCCCGGGATGTCCACGAGCACGACTTTCCGTTCCATGAGGGCTGCGAGGATATCCGGGATGCACGATCCCTTCTCCCGGAAGAACTTCCTGTTCCCCTTGACGAGGTTCTCAAGACGCCTCTTGATGACGCGGAGCGGCCCGGGATTCGACGTCCGGAGGCGGAAGGCGATATCCCGGTCGGGTCCCTGGAGGGACTGGTACGTGGCGGGTGTGAACTCTTCCGGGTCGAGGCGCGAGAAGAACCCGATGACCGTGCTCCCCCTGTAATCACCGAGTGCCTCGAGGATGTCCCTCTGCGGGTCGGAGAGGTCGTACAGGGCGGAGAGGTCCCCCATCCGGATGTCGTCGTACTCGAGGGAGAGGCTGCTTGCGCTGTACTGCCTCCGCTGCTCCTCTGACCGCGTGGTAAACACCGAAAGACCGTCCCGCAGCCCCGGGACGTGGATGAGCCCCTTCGTCGGCTCGCCCGTGGAGCTCCGCCCGCCTGCCAGGTATTCGCCGTGGGGGTCCACGATGAGCAGCCCGAACTGCCTTGCCTGCATGCAGGAGGCGCAGAAGACTTTCATGAAGTTGCTCTTTCCCATGCCCGTCGTTGCAAAGACGCCCATGTGCTGGGGGAGCACGCTGCTGTGGATCCGGACCGGGACGCCCCGGAGCACGTCCTGCCCCGTCCTCATCACGCCCACCTCGATGTCACCCATCACCGTGGAGAGGAACGAGAGGTCGTCCTCCGTCGGGACGCCCACGGGCGAGAACTTGGTCGGGATTGTCCGGGGTTTCCGGAACTTCCCTGCCGTGTCCACGTACCCGAGCGGCACGGCCTCCACCCCGAGGAACACGTCCTCGCCCAGAGTGTAGAACCGGCCCGTGTAGGGACGGGTGTCCCATTTCTCGTCTGCGAAGTTGCTCTCGTGGATGAGGTCGGTTACCCGTGCAAAGAAGACAAGGCCCTTGCTGACGTCCTCGACCTTGATGATGTCTCCGACAAAGACGGTCTCGTCGTGGGGCACGATGAACCGGTAGGAGAGCACGCTCGTCCCGATCAGGCGCCACTTCGAGCGGTCCTGCGTCTCAGTATCGTCTAAACGTATCATGGTAATCACCAAAGAGCTCGCCGATGTCGCGGGCAAGCAGCCCCTCCTCCGCGAACCCGGAGAGCAGGTCGGACCTGATCTGTTCGAGCAGGTCTGCCGTTATCACGACGTTCCGGTGGGCATCCAGCAGGGGATAGGGGTATCCCTCGGCCCGGGCGTCGTCGGAGCAGCCCGAGAGGAGGGAGAAGATGGCATGGGCCGTCACGTCGTCGCAGCCCCTCGGCAGCTCGGCTTTCAGGGGCAGTGCGTTCCCGCGTGCGAGCGAGCAGACGAATATATCGCCGTGTTCCCACTGGGAGTACCGCGTCCGGTCGAGGATCTCCTCGTCGATCCGGACCCACCAGGGCGATGACACGCCCAGTTCACGGGAAAGCGCCCTCACGGCAGGCAGGAGGGGATACCTCTCCCCCCACGTTGCGGCGGTCCGTTTTGACACGGCAGCAAGGCCGACTCCCCGTGACTGGCATTCCCGGATGATCCCAACGAGGACGGGGTCGTGGCTCTCCTCCGAGACCCGGAGTGCACCGTCGAGCAGGAGGAGCCCGCCCCGCTCCTGGTGCCCTGCACAGACCGAGGCAACCCAGTACTCGAGCGTGTCCCGCATCGCCGCGGCAGCCCGCGACGTATCGTCCACGCGGAGTGGGCTTCTCGGCGGGAAACCGAAGCACTCCCCGTACTGGTGGGAAAACTCGCGTTCGGCGTCCCGCGGCCCTGCCTGGAGGAGAAGGACGGGGGTCAGGCCGCCGGGGAGCCTTTTTTCGCCGGAGAAGGATGAAAAACCGGCCCTCGCTGCGACGACAGCCATGTTTCCGGCCTCCATGACCGTTGCGTTGCTGCCGTCGACGGCACGGATGATGCCGTCCCTGCGGGGCGTGAGCGGGAAGAAGTCACCGCGGGTCATGCCGCTGTGTTCCGCAAAGAGTCGCCCGATGTCCCGGGGCAGGCAGTCCCGCACCGCGTGGGCAACCCTCCTGATGGACTCCCGGTACGCATCACCCTGCATTCATGATACCTCCACGATCCTGCTCTTCTGGTCGTCGGCCATCTCGACGAGGAGAGTGTGCGCAAACTCTCCCTGGATCTCGGGAATGTGGGATATCAGGATGATCTGGGGGAAGTGGGCCTCCTGGGAGCGGAGGGCCTGGAGGAGGTTTGCCCTCCGTTCCTCGTCCTGGCTCCCGAATATCTCGTCAAAGACGAGGAACATGTTCTCCGAAACGCCGTGCAGCCCTGAGAGGCAGCGGGAGAGGGCAATCCGCAGGGCAACCGCGATATCGTCCTGCTCGCCGCCCGAGTACCGCTGGACGGGAAAGTCACCGTCTATGTCCTGAACGAGGACGGAGAAGTCCTCGTCCACGATGACCCGGTCGTACCTGCCCGAGGTTATCCCCGAGAGGATCCGGCTCACCTCGTCCTCGATATCGGCCCTGATGACACCGGCCAGGTACAGGACGAACTCCGCAACGGTCTTTCTCGTGATGCGGAGGAGAACGAGCCTTTTTTCGAGGGCGGCAAGTTCCTTTTGTGCCTTTTCCATCTCCGCAGCGATGGAGAGGAGGCGGGCATGCTGCTCCTGGAGGCTCCCCTGCCTCGTGTTCAGCCGGGAGATCTCCTGCGCAAGCTCCTGGAGCCGTGCACTGACAGAAGCGGAGTCTGCCTCCGGGAACCCCAGCCGGGCCAGGTTCTCGCGGCAGGAGGACAGGAGTTCCCGGATCTGCTCCCTCTCTTCCCGTATCCTGTCCATTTCGCGCCGGATCTCCGGTTCACGGGCGAGCCGTTCCCGGAGCGCGATCGCCTCGTCCCGTGCCGGGCGCAGCGACCTGTATTCCTCCTCCCCTGCCTTCAGGAGGGCAGGGTCGTAGTCCAGTGCCGCGATCTCTGCCCCGAGGGACCGGAGGTCCGCCATCTCCCTCTCCATCTCGTCGAGGAGCCGGTCCCTCTCCCGCGTCAGTGCAGCAAGGCTTTCCTGGTGGAACCGGAGTTCCTGGAGGCGCTGCACCTGCACTTCGAGGAGCCTGACGGATTCCCGTGCCTGTGCGTGGGCTTCCGGGCTGTACGCGGTGATGCCGAGGAGCGAGAGTTCCCCGTATCGTGCCTCCCTGTCCCTCCCGATCTCTTCGAGCCTGTCAGACAGCCCCTTTTTCTTCGCCCTCGTCTCCTGGAGGGCCTGCCCGACGCGGGAGAGTTGTTCGAGGGCCCGGTCGACTGCCGCAAGCTCTTTCCCGATCCGTTCCTCCTCCCCGCGGCAGGCTTCGAGCGTGCGGGAAAGGGAATCAAGTTCCTCGTCGATGCGGGAGAACCGCCCGCTGTACTCCTGCTCGATGCGGGGGAAGAACTCACCGAGGGTCTGGTGGCACAGGGGGCACGTGCCCTCCCGGCCCGACGACCGGATGCGTTCCCAGTCTGCCGAAAGGGCTGCCCTCTCCTGTGCGAGGGCTTCAGCCCGGAGGGCACATTCCGCAGATGCCCTGCTCCGCGATTTTGCCAGCTCCTCGAGTTCACGTCTCTTTTCACGGAGACCCTCCAGTTCCGCCAGTTCGGCAAGGAGGGCCCGCTCGTCCTCCTCGCACCCGGCAAGGTCCCGGGCTATCCGCTCCGCGAGGGAAGATAAGTCGGAGAGCGACTGCCAGATGAACGAGGCCTTGTCGAGGTTGGCAACGGTTTTCCGGGCCTCCGCGAGGCGGTCGGGAACGTCCTTCAGACCCTCGAGTTCCGGGGCCTCGGCTGAATAGACATCGATCTGCTCGGAAAGGTCAAGAAGCCTCTTTTTCCCGGCCCTGACCGCTGCCTCTGCCCTTCCCATCCGGTCCCGGAGTTCCGCGAACCGCTGTTCCTTCTCCTTTTGCCGGGCGAGTTCTTCCTCGAGCTCGCCAAACCTCCTCACGGCGGGTGCGAGTTCCGCGAGCCGGTCTGCGGCCGTTGCAAGCCGGAGGAGATATGATTCCGCCTGTTTCTGCCTCGCTTCGAGGGCGGTATCCGACTGGCCGAGGGATGCGGCCCTTGCAAGGATTGCGGATACCTCTTCCAGCCGCTGCCTTTCTGCCTCCTTTCCGGCAATCTCCTGCCCGATCCGGCCCAGTTCCTCCGCAAGGACAGGGATCTCCGAGACGTCTCCCTGCCCGGAGAGCACCGCGAGCCTGTTTTTCTCGCGCTCGACGGCCCGTTCCGCCTCCTCGATCCATTCCCTGACCGCCTCGTCGCTCCGGGCCTTGAGTTTCTCGATGCCGAGTGCCTGCATGAACCATTCCTTCCGGGCGCCGGGGCGGCTCTCGAGGAGGGCGGGGAGATCCTTCTGGGCAGCATAGACGGTGTTCCTGAAGTCGGACGGCCCCATCCCGCAGAGTCGTTCGACCTCTGCCGCGACCTCGGAGACGCCGGAGGCAAGCAGCCTTTCGCCCATGTGCAGGCGTGCCTCGTGGACGGTCTGTCCCCCCTTCCGGAATGCCCGCGTGATCGTGTACCGCACTCCCTGGACCTGGAAGTCGAGCCTCACCTCGCATTTTGCCTTCTCCCCGGCAAAGGACGAGACGATGTAGTCGGACTGGACGCCGGTCCCCTGCACCCCGAAGAGCGCAAACAGGATTGCCTCCACGATGCTGCTCTTCCCCGTGCCGTTGTTCCCGACGATACCGGTGATCCCGTCCCGGAAGCGGATCTCCGCGTCCCCGAACCGCTTGAAGTTGCGCAGGACGAGCCTCTCAATCAGCACCGGGCCCCTCCTCCTCGAGTGCCAGTGATATCGCCCGGGATCCGTACTCGGCAATAAAGTCCCGTTCGCCCTGCGCGAGGTTCTTTCCGGCCACGAACCGCGAGAACTCCCCGAGGTAATCGATGGAGCGGATGTCCCGGGTTTCCCCGCCTTTCCTGTACTCGCCCGGGACGCTGATCCGGATCTTGAGGTCGAGCAGTTCGCGGCGGACACCGGCAAGCTCCTTCTCGTCAATCTGCCTCTGGTGTTCCCGGTCGGAAAAGCAGAGGGTGACGCCTGCCATGGAGAGGGGGCCGACCCGGTTCACTTCGAGCCTCTGCCGGATGAGCCCCGGCACGTCGCGGGGCGGCACTTCCCGGGCATCGATGGTGCCGAGATCCGCCATGGGCGTGTGCGGGAGGGGGACGTGATCCACGGTGCCCCTGCCCAAATCGACGCAGAGCCCGCCCTTGATGTCCCCGATCTCACCGTACGTGATGTACTCGCACGAGCCCGAGTACCATGCCCGTTCCCCGACCTGCACCTGGCCGTGGAAGTGCCCGAGGGCAATGTAGTCGAACATGCCCCCGCCCGAGACCATCGTTGCATCGATCTCGTGTTCGGCGACCGTGTTCAGCCGCTTCTCCTTCAGGGCCGAGGCAAGACCGTGCGTGACGAGGACGTTGAACCTGTTTTGGTCGGGTGTTATCCTGTCGTAGGCTTCCCTGTAGTGCTCGGGGCGGAGCATGTTCGGGACCAGGTGGAAGACCGCCTCCCCGATCTCCACGCGCTCGTACCGGTAGGAATATGCCGCGTGCAGCGTGCCGGGGTGGAACTCGAGGACCCTGAAGGGGGACGGCGTGTACCGCGTCTTGGGCATGCTGTGGTTGCCCGAGATGAGGACGAGGGGAATTCCTGCCTCCGAGAGCCTCTCCAGTGCCTCGAGGGCAGTCGTGTATGCCATCGTCTTGGGCCTGACCTGGTCAAAGAGGTCACCGGCATGCACCACGACGTCCGGCCGGAGGGATATGATCCGGTCGATGGCAGCAAGGAAGTTCGTGTAGATCAGCTTTTCCCGGAGGTTCATCCCCGTATCCGGGTCTACCTTCTGGAACTGGGCAAGGCCGAGGTGCGTATCGGCGATGTGAACGAGCTTCATCGATCATCACCGTGTCCGTTCCTGTTTCCCATAAAGGGACGACCGTGCAGGGTGAATGTGCATGCCCTGTCCATCCGGTATCTTATAGTCCTGCCCCGCATATTAGTATGGTGATTTGGTGTCCAAAGCCGCGATTGTAGCCCTTTTTGAAGCGATGTTCATCCTTTCCGACATCCGCGTCATCCTCCGCAAGACTGCACCGCACCACAGGCTGGGACCGGGCGAAAGGGAAGAGGTCGAGTCCCTCATCGCGGGGCTCGAGAAGCAGGTCGGCGTGCTGAAACGGGAGCTTTTGCCATGAAGTGTGCCGGCGATATCGAGGTCCGCGCCGTCGAGGAGGAGAGCATCAACATCGACCCCATCCAGGCAGGGGGCCGCCTCACCGCCGCGGCGATGAAGGCCCTGATCGCGTACGGCGACGGGTACTCCGTGTGCGACAACTGCAGGAAGCCCAACCGGCTGGACTACATCAAAAAGCCTCCCATCGACCGGTTCCACCGGGAACTCGCGGAGTTCGTCGGCATGGACGTCGCACGGGTCGTTCCCGGTGCCCGCCGGGGGTTCCAGGCGGTCGCAGACACGTACGTGGAGAAGGGAGATCCGGTCCTGGTCACCGCCCTCTCCCACTACACCGAGATCCTCGCAATCGAGGCACGTGGCGGCATTCCCATGGAGATCCCGGCATCCCCCGGCAACATCATCACACCCGATGCCGCCGCCGCAAAGATCGAGGAGGTCATTGCAAAGACCGGCAGGACACCGCCGCTCCTCTTCCTCGACCACGTGGACTACAGCTACGGCAACCTCCACCCGGTCAGGGAGATCGCGAAGACAGCCCACGGCTACGACATCCCTGTCCTTCTCAACGGTGCATACACGGTCGGCATCATGCCCGTGGACGGAAAAGACCTCGGCGTGGACTTTGTCGTGGGTTCCGGCCACAAGAGCATGGCGGCACCCGCACCCTCGGGCGTGCTCGCGGTGAGGAACGAGCGGGCAGGCGAGGTCTTCAGGACGACGGCTGCCCGCACGGACGTCACGTCCCGGACGTTCGGCATCAAGGAGGTGGAGATGATGGGCTGCACCCTGATGGGAGCGACCCTCGTCGGGATGATGGCCTCGTTTCCCGAAGTGAGAGAGCGTGTCCTCCGCTGGGACAGCGAACTCGCAAACACCGCCCTCGTCGTCGATGCACTGAAGCGGATCGGGGGAACGGCCATCCTGAGCCAGTACCCGCGCAGGCACACCCTGACCCGCGTGGACACCTCGCAGTCCTTCGACCGCGTGGCCGAAAAGCACAAAAAGAAGGGGTTCTTCTTCACGAGCGCCCTGAAGGACCGGGGGATCACCGGCATCATCCCGGGCGCGACCCGGGTGTGGAAGTTCAACTGCTACGGTCTTTCCCGGGCCCAGGCAGAGTACGTGGCAGAGTCCTTCATCGCGATCGCCCGGGAGAACGGGCTACCCGTGTCCTGAAGGAGGGGCATCCTGCCCCTCCTCCCCCTCTCCCTCTTTCCCGTGATACACGAGGGAGAGGAACCTTTCGATAACGACCCCGTTTCTCACCTCGGGGTGGAAGAGGACACCAAAGAGGGGCAGGTGCGGGTGGGAGACTGCCTGGACGCAGGTTTCCGAGACCGCGAGCGTCGTCCAGCCCGGCGGAGGGTCGCAGGAATACCTGTGCAGCGCGTAGGCCTGGAACGAGGGGAGAGCGGGGAGGACGGGGTTTGGGCAGAGCACCCTGACGTCCACCATCCCGATCTCGCAGGCCGGCCGGAGCGTCCCGCCGTGCACGAGGGAGAGAACCTGCATGCCCGCACAGATCCCGAGCACGGGGACCGGGGCTTCGATGAGCCAGGAGAACCGCCCGATCTCCCGCAGGTACCCGGTATCCTTCAGGGCAGTCCCGCACAGGATGACCGCATCGTACCCGTCGGCCGGGTCGTCCGGGAGGCGGGAATAGTGGCAGTAACTCCATTCTGCACCCCAATGCCCGGCAACCCGGGCGACAGGCCGCACGAACTCGCTCCGGAGGAGTGCCGCGTCGCGGAATCCGAGCCCCGCGAGGAGTATCATGCATCCCCCTCCAGCCATGCTTCCTTCACGTGGAAAACGCCGCGGAAGTTCTGCCAGACCGCCTCCGCCTCCCCGATTACGATCCTGTGCCGGAAGAAGGGAGCGTCCAGGACCAGGGTCTCGTATTCGCCCCCTTCGCCCGGGAGTGACGTGCCGTACCTCTCCGCGTACCTGCGGAGATCCTGCAGCGCTGCACGGTCGAGCCGGCGCCCGAGCCACGTCCTGTCGAAGGGCTCGGATGCGACGGCCGAGACGATGACATCGAAACCGGACGAAACGAGTGTCTCCATGTACTCGCCGGGGTCAGCGTACCAGAGCGGGTTGAAACACCAGAGGTCGAGGTCCCTGCAGATGGCCTGGACCCGCGATGCCTGGTAGACCGACTGGAGGGCTCCCGTCACCACGCCCTCGATGCCGTGCCTTTCCACCGCTTCCGCGACTGTCCGGGAAAGGTCAGCCAGCTCTTCCTCCTCCCTCCCCCGGCTGGTCCCCGCGACGAGGGGAATGCCCGCCGCCCGGGCCTGGAGCCGGACCACGTGCAGGTTCGGGGTGTGGAACATGTAGCTCTCCGGGTTGTCGGGAAAGACAGTGATGAGGCAGGCGACCTCCTCCTCCTGCATCGCGCACATGCACGCAAAGAGCGAGTCTTTTCCCCCGGAACAGAGCACGCCAACCTTCATCTGCCCTTATTCACCTGCCCTCCGGACCTGTACAGAGAGGGTGCGGCAAGGAGAAATAGTCATCCGGCGCCGCGGGGCACCGGCCGGCAATTCTCTTTACCTTTCCGCCCCAACGGGTAGGATCGGGAGAAAGAGGCGGGATATTCGGTGTGCCACGGATTAAAAGACGCCAGATTAGCGGGTCCCGGGATCAGGCGGGTCATCCTGTTCATCGCGATCGTCAGCAGTTTCATCACCCCATTTGACGGCTCTGCGGTCAACATCGCCCTCCCGGCAATCGGGGAGGAGTTCTCGCTCGATGCCGTCACGCTCTCGTGGATAACCACCTCCTACCTCCTCACCATTTCCGTTTTCCTCGTGCCGTTCGGAAAACTGGCAGACATCCGGGGGAGAAAACGCGTCTTTCTCGCCGGGATTACGCTCTTTTCCTGCGCGTCCCTCCTCGTGTCCTTTTCGACCGGCGCATTCTGGCTGATAGCGTTCCGCCTCCTGCAGGGTGCCGGGTGCGCCATGATCTTCGGGACGAGCCTTGCCATCCTCTCCTCCGTGTACCCGCCGGGCGAGCGGGGTAAGGCGCTCGGCATCACCATTGCGGCAGTCTACGTCGGCCTCTCGCTCGGGCCGTTCCTCGGGGGGATCATGACCGAGACGCTCGGGTGGAGGAGCATATTTCTCGTCAACGTCCCGCTCGGGATTGCCTGCGTCTTTTTGACGCTCCGGAAGGTCCCGGCGGAGTGGCGGGAGGCTGCCGGGGAGAGGTTCGATTATGCCGGCTCCCTCCTCTGGGGGGCATCGCTCGTCTCCCTCATCTACGGCCTCTCCCTCCTCCCCGGAACAGCCGGCATAATCCTCGTCCTGCTGGGTGTCGCGTTCCTGCTCGCGTTTGCCGCATTCGAACTCCGGGTCCCCTTCCCCGTCCTCTCCATGCAGCTCTTCCTCGCAAACAGGGTCTTTGCATTCTCGAACCTTGCCGCCCTCATCAACTACAGCGCGACCTATGCGGTCACGTTCCTCCTCTCCCTCTACCTCCAGGTTGCACGGGACCTGCCTGCAGATTATGCCGGGCTCATCCTCGTCGCGCAACCGGTCACCCAGGCGCTCTTCTCGCCCCTCGCGGGAAGGCTGTCTGACCGGGTGGACCCGGGCAGGGTTGCAACGCTCGGCATGGTCTTCGTGGTCACCGGCCTCTTTTTCCTCGGATTCCTGGGCAGGGACACCCCGATCCCCCACATCATCGCCTGCCTCGTCATCCTCGGGACGGGATTTGGCATCTTCTCATCCCCCAACACCAACGCCATCTTCGGCTCCGTGGAAAAGAGGTTATACGGCGTTGCCTCGGGGATGGTGGGGACGATGCGCCTGCTCGGGCAGATGTTCTCGATGGGCATCGCACTGACCATCTTTGCCCTCTTCATCGGGAGGCAGGAACTCAAAGATGCAGAACCATCCCTCTTCATCGGGAGCCTCGACACCGCATTCTTCGTCTTTTTCTGCCTCTGCTGCCTCGGGATTGCTTTTTCCCTCGTCAGGTCAAAGAGGACTGCCTGAAAAGAACCGCAGGATAACAGCGGTTTTTCGCGGGTGTCCCCGCGCTGCCGGTGCCCCGCTACCGTGCATCGTCCCGCTCGGCGTCCTCGCGCCTCATGACCTTGAGCTCGCAGGTGCGGTCTCCCATGCACATGCTCCGCACGAAACGGAGGGTAAACGCCGGGTTGAGCGCCTCGACCGTTGCGATCGAGAAGGCGAGGCACCGCGGGAGGAGGTTTTCCGGTCCTCCCCGGACCTCGGCCTCGCGGAACGCAAACGGGCACCGCTTAATCATGAGAACGGCCCTCCCCTCGTCGAGGGGAACATCCTCCATCCGGAATTCCGGCCCGAACAGCGCGAGGAGGAGTGCCCCGAGCGTCTCCATGAGCTCCCCGGCGTTTCCGGCCGGAAGACCCGAACTGGTGGCAAAATCACGCGCTACTGTTGCGAGACGGACCCAGATCTGCTGGTCGAGCCTGTCGTACTCGTCGCCGATCCTCTCCCTGAACGTGACATCGTAGAGGACCGGGAGAGCGGTTGCGAACCGGGTGACTGCCAGCCATTTCTGTTCCGGCGTGAGGGGATCGCGTCGTGGCATACTCTGCTGTTGCCCCGCCGGGTTATATCTCTTCCCCGGTCCCGGCAATGGATTCCGGAACGATGCCGGACTCCATCATCCTCCGGTGCCGCGTCCAGTTCTTCACCACGGTCGCCTCCGTGGCATTCGCGTAGCAGTACGCGCACAGGTGCATGCAGGTCGCGTACCGGCCGATGTCCTTGCTCGCAATGCAGCCGCATTCCTTCCGCTGGCCCGGGTCCCTGAGGAAAGCCTCCCCGGTGACTCCGCTTGTGCCCGGGGGAGGCGCAAGGAACGAAAGGAGCGTTTCGTCCCCGGGAAAGGCTGCCCGCATCCGGGCGGCGCTGATGCACTGCCCGGGGCGGATCCCGTACTGTGAGAGATCCCGCCTCTCCCCGCAGGCAGAGACCTCGAGGTCCCACCCGGCTGCAATATCGGAAAGTCCCGAGCAGAACGCATCGATCTCGGTCTCCGAGAACTCCCGGACGCCGGGATGACCGCCGGCAGCAAGACGGGTGCGGACCTTGGGGTACCTCGCGATGTCCACGAAACTGATGATGAGCCGCCGGGTATACCTGTGCAGGCGCGACCCGATGGACTCTATCCGCGAGAGCAGGTCATCGACAGAGAGCGCGTCCGAGAGGAGGAGGGGATCGTACCTCCACGAGACCCTCCGGGGGCCGAGCCGGGAGGAGAGATCGATGAATGTCCTCTCCCGCTCCGCAAGCGGAGGGAGGTTTGGCTCGAGGTTCTCCTGCCGGTAATCGTTGAGGGTGTAGAGGAACGAGTACGAGTACCCCAGGGCATCGAGCCGCGGGAGGTGCCGGAGGAGGGGTCGCGGGTTCTTGGACCAGAAGACGATTGCCCTCGTTTTTGCAAAGGAGACGTACGTGGAACGACCGTTCCACGGGTTGACCCACGCCGCATGCCCGGCTTCCAGCCGGCGGATAAACCAGTCGCCGTAGAACGCCGGGATGTCGGTGGAACGGCTCGCCGAGACGATGACGGGTGCAATGGCCTCCCTCACCCGGCCCGCGTCGTCGCGGATGGTCACCCTCTCCCATCCCCCGAAGCGTGCACGCCTTCTTTCCGCCATCCCCCAAAGACCCCTCTTCACCCTGTATTGCACGCGGGAGCAAAAAACCCGGTGGATTCCCCGGCAGTCGTTTTGACAAGTTATATCAGAATAAAAGAGCATACCATTCCAGTGAATCTGCACGGATAGTGCAGGGGACGGGCAATGGGAATCCGGTTTTTCAGGGGAGAGAAGATCAAGCTCGAGCACGAGTTCCGGCAGCTCCGGGAGATCGTCCGGATCCTCCGGGAGGAGTACGCACAGGAGCCCGTCTACATCCTCACCGGCGTGCTCGTTGCCAACGGCCAGATCGACTGCATCATCCTGACGCGGAACGGCCCGGTCCTCCTCGACCTCAAAGCATTCCGCGGTGAGATACGGGGCCTCGAAAACGGCAACTGGGAAGTCGGGACAAAGGACGGCCCGATCCCCCTCCCCAACCTCTTCCTCCAGGCAAAGATCCACAGGCAGGACTTCATCGACAGGATGATCCCGGTCTGCCGCGAGCATTTCCCGCACGTCGGGGAGCAGAACCTGCGGAGGACAGCGTCATGGCTGTACTTCTGCAGGGGGAGCACCTATCCGGCGGGCCAGATCGACTTCCGGAAGGTCAAGTGGTTCCGGGTCGTGACGGCCGACGACCTCCTCGAAAAGCTCCGGTTCGTCGATTCGGGGTACACCCTGCGGATCCAGGACATGGACGCCATCGTCCGGGGGTTCCACCTCGAGGAGTACTCCTTCGAGAAGGAAAGCCCGCTCATCCCGGCGGCAAGGGAAGAACGAAGGCCGCTCCTCTCCCGGCGGGCCCTGACCGCCCTCGTGGTCATCCTCGCTGCTTTCCTGGTCGCCGTCCTCATCCTTGCGCTCGTCCCGGGGGCGAGAATCGCTGCAGGCAACGCGGTGCAGGGCATCCTCGCGGTCGCCGGGGGCTGGGTCCAGTCACTGGCCGGGGGCGCCCTGAAGACGAACACGACAGTCGACGAGAGCAGGCAGGCCGTCCTCCACCTCAACAGGATACGGGCCGCCGAGGGAAAACCCCCCATCCTCTTTGACGAACGGGCATACGCCCTCGCCCTGGCACGGGCAAGGGACATGGAGCAGTACGGGTACCTGGACTACACCAATCCCCGGACAGGCTCGTCGGCCCTCGCCCTCAAGAGGAGTTACGGGTTTTCCCTCAACGACACCCTGATCGAGACTCTCTACGGGCAGTGGACATCCTACGTCCCGGGAATCGAGACCCAGGCGATCGATTCGTGGATGATGGACGCAGGAAACCGGCAGCGGCTCTTTTTTAACCAGACTTCCGGTGCGATAGCCTGTTCGAGGGGGTACTGTTCCTACATCGGCGTGCGGTATGCCCCGCAGGAGGTCGCTGCCGGTCAGCCTTCCGGAAACATCACCGCGAACCTGTCCGCACAGCCGCAGACCCTGCCCGGTTAAGGGCTCCTGCGGGTGACCCCGCCGTTGCAGGCGACATACTCAAGGGCGTTGCCGAGGATCCCGGGCAGGAGCGCATCCGTCCCGAGAGATTCTTCGAGGGTGCGGATCTCGTCCTCCCGGGAAGTCGTTGCCGGGACTCCCGGGACAAAGGGACAGGAAAGGTCGCCGGGTCTCTCGTCGAACGTCCCGATCTTCCGTGCGAGGGTCACGATCTCCTGCTTGTCAAAGGTGATGAGGGGCCGGAATACCGGGATGCCCGCTGCGTTCGAGATGACGACCATGTTTGCCAGCGTCTGGGATGCGACCTGCCCGAGGTTGTCGCCCGTGCAGAGGGCCGCGATCCCTTCGCGCCGGGCGAGGAGGGTCCCGAGGCGGAGCATGAACCTCTTGCAGAGGACGCACGTGAACCGCTGATTGTGCAGCCCCGCCAGCTTTTCGTAGAACGGCCCTGCATCGGCGACGAAGAGGCGGAGGGGAAATCCCCTGCACCAGCCCGAGAGGATGGCAAGGTTCCGCAGGGTTCCCGGGAGGGTTGAGGGGCCCTCCCCGTCTCCATGGCTCACGTGGAGCGCCACGATCTCGCACCCGCGTTTCATCATGAGCCATGCGGCGACCGGGGAATCTATCCCGGGCGAGAGGAGGGCAAGGACCCTGCCCTGCGTCCCGAGCGGCAGTCCGCCCGGTGCGGGTATCCGGCGGTCATAGACGACCCCGCCGGTCTGCCGGAGCTCGACGTACAGCTCGTAGTCCGGGTTATCAAGGTCGACAGTGATGCCGGGACACGCCGCGAGGACTGCCGATCCCACCCGTGCCGCGAGTTCCTGGCTCGTCATCCCGAAATCCCCCTCGCGCCTCGCACGGACCGCGAACGTTTTTGCCGGTCCGGCAGACGCCCGGGCCCGTGCAACGGCAGCCTCCGTGACGGCACCCGGATCCGGGGGGGTCAGGGTGCATTCCGCCACGTCGACGACACCGAAGATGCGGGACAGGACTGCTGCCACCTGCCCGGCCGGCTCCCCGCAGAAGAAGATGCGGCCCCTCGTGATCCTTTCCGCGGGAGAGAGCCCCTCGGACCGGAGCGCTTCCCGGCAGTTCCGGACGAGTGTGTTTGTGAATTCCCTCCTGACCGGGTCGCTCTTGAGAAAGACTTCCCCGTACCGGAGCATCACGGCCGGTCCCGGTGGCAGCACTGTCATGGGTATCCCTGGTACCTCTCAGTTCTCCGTGCGCATGGATAAAGAGAACCGGCAGGAAAGGCACGCGTCACGCCCGGCCGGCGGCCGGAGGAAGAACCGGGACCAGCCTTGCGCCACGGGGGGAGCGTGCACACCGTGCCCACCCTCAAGACTCCTCCCCTTCCCTGCACATCCCTTATTATCTGCGGCGCAAGACCTGTTTGTACCTTAACCCGGTTCCCGCGGAAGGTGCCGACGATGTACGAAAAAGTCCTTGTACCCTTTGATTTCTCACCCGGTTCGAAGCATGCCGTGGAATGCGTAAAATCCATTCCCGGTACCCGGCATGTCCTTCTCCTCCACGTGGTCTACACGAAAACCCCCTCGGTCGCCGGGGAGTTCGTGAATCCCGATGCAGACTATGCCCGCCTCCGCCTTGAGGAGTACGTGCGGAGCCTCGGGAACCCCGGGTTTGCGATCGCGACCCGCGTCGAGGAGATCACGGGCGGGAACATCTCGGATGTCGTCAACCGCGTGGCCGCAGCAGAGGGCATCTCCCTGACCGTGATGGGGAGGAGGGGACAGGGGGTCATCGAGGCACTCCTCCTCGGGAGCGTCGCGAGCGATGTCCTCCGGTACGGAACGACCGACCTCCTGCTGGTTGGCCGGCCCGGAAAGGAACCGGCGGGGGGTGCAAAGCCACCCTGCCCGGACCTCTTCTCCCACGTGGTCATCTGCACCGACTTCTCTGCCCCGGACGTCGTGGCGCTCGCGTGCGGGAGGCTCCCGCGGCCCCGCCGCGTCTCCCTCCTCCACGTGGTCAGCCACGGTGAGTCGGAGGACGAGGTGCGGAAACTCACCGAGTCAGCCTGGGCAGAGCTCGAGGAGTGCACGGGGGCGTTCTCGTCCCGGCACGTTCCGGTTGAAACGGCAGTCAGGGTGGGCAGCACGGCCGAGGAGATCGTCGCGTTTTCCGAGAAGGAAGGTGCAACGCTGATCGTGATGAAGTCGGCCGGAAAAAGGGGTTTTATCCCGGGTTTCCCCGGGACAACCACGGCCCATGTCGCCCGGGCCGCCCGCGTCCCTGTCCTCGTGCTCAAGCAGCCTGCCGTTGCACCGCAGTGATGCACCGGGGCCGGGAGCCGGTACCCCGCAAAATCCCCCCATCACCCCGGTGTTCTCTTTTTCCGGGCGAACAGGGACGTCTCCTCGCACCAATCCGATACACCTTTAACATACAGGAGATTACCTGTATGACAATGGCAAAAAAGAAGGAGAAGGCAGCAAGCCAGGAAGAACCGCTCAAATTGTTCTACATCTTTTATAACCAGGAGCGGTGGGACAACTGGATAAAGACGCTCCGGGAGTCCCGTTTCGAGGCGGAACCGGGGAGCGATGAGATGCCCGAGGGATACACCGTCCTCTATAATTTTGCAATGGACGTGACCCTCTCTGTCCTCAAGATCATCAAACTCTACCAGAACGGCCGGTACACGAAGGAGGAAGCACTCGAAAAGCTCAACGAGGTCGAGGCGATCGTGATGGGCGAGGCACCGCAGGACGAGCTGGAAGACTACGTCGAATCCCTCCAGCTCTCGCTCCTCGTCCTCTTTGCCGCATGCCGGAAGTTCCTCTCGGGAGAGTACGGGAAGGACATCAAGGCTCTCGTCAGCGAGGGGAGGAAAGCGATCGGGGATGACATGGAAAAGGCCCTCGATAAGGCAGCAGAGGTCGGGGCAAACGTGATCGGCGGGGCATCCTGCTGCGGCAGGTACATCAGGGACGATCTCGACCAGCCGACGCTCTTTGACGAGTGGCTGATCGAGATCGAGAGCATGGCAGAGGCGGTCTCGTCCCTCAAGAACTTCGACGAAGAGGCAGGAGAGGTGTGATAGCCGCGAAGGCCCGCTTCCGGCATGCCCGGAGGCTCGAGAGGCTGGCGGGGTTCCGCATCCCCGACCAGGCATTCCACGGTGCGACCCTCGAAGCCATCTCGTCCCACCTCAACTTCGACCGGCTGGATCACACCCTCCACGACCAGATCGTCCGGTTCGTGCACGCGTTTCTCCGCTGCAACTGCAGGGAGTCACCGCTCTGCGGGTGTCCCGAGAGGAAGTTTTCCCGCGAGATCCTCGAACTCCGCGAAAACGGCCTCGACCACCGCCAGATAAGCCAGTATCTCCTCGAGGAGTACGGGATCGACGTCTACCCCGCAGATATCCTCTCCTTCCTCGAAGATTCCGTCCACGTGCTCGAGGCCGTGGAAGACATCGCCCGGCTCGGGAACATCCCCCTGCTCGCGGATGCGGCAGCCGACCACATCGGGAAGCTCGAGCGCTAAAAAAGAGGGAACGGGCAGGACCCCGCCCTTTTCAGAGTGCCCCGCCTGCGGGTTCTCCCGCAGGCTTTGGAGCTTCTTTCTCCTTCTCCTTCTCCCGTGTCGTGCCCTCCCCGGCTGCCGGTTGCTGCTGCCCGCCGAGTGTCCGCGAGAGGGCGATGACACCGGACGTGTCCCCGAGCGTCATCGTGTCGAGGACGGTCGAGGGGACGATGACGAGGGTTGCCTTCTCCTTTAAGCCCTCGTAGAGCATGTTCATGGCCCGCAGGTGGAGGGCCGTGGGGTTGTTCTGGTAGGTGCGGGCAGCCTCCTCGAACTTCTCGGCGACCTGCCTCTCGGAGTCTCCGAGGATGACGCGGGCCTGGCGTTCCCTTTCCGCCTGGGCCTGCATGGACATGGCGTCCTGGAGCTCTGCCGGGATGAGGACGTCGCGGATATCGACGGACGAGACGTGGATGCCCCACTGTTCCGCCCTCTCCTCGATGATCCTCTGGAGTTCGAGGTCGAGTTTCTCCCTGCCCTCGAGCATCTCGGCAAGGAGCGACCTCCCGATCACCTCGCGGAGAGCCGTCTGTGCCGCCCAGCTGACGGCCGCCCTGTAGTCCTCGACGAGGAGGGCTGCCCGTTCGGGATCGACGACCCTCCAGAAGAGGACCGCCTCGACGTCGACCGGGACCGTGTCCTTCGTGAGGGTTTTTTCCGCGGTAAACGAGGTCGTGATGATACGCGTGTCGATCCAGTACGCGACCGTCTCGACGAGGGGGACGATCGTGAAGACGCCGGGGCCAAACAGCCCCTTGTACCGGCCGAGGTGGAGGACAACGGCTTTTTCCCACTGGTTTGCAACCTGGATGGCTGCGGCCGCAAAAAGTGCGACGAGGAGGGCTGCCAGCCCCGTGACGAGGGATGCGGGTTCTCCTGTCGCCGTGTAGAGCGAGTAGGCCGCAGAGACACCGATCGCGAACAGGACGAGGAACACTGCAACCTGCAGGTTGTTTGGCTGTTTCATGGTGGAGTCTCTGTGCAGCACCGCGGGATAACTGTATGGATGGAGGCCTGGGCAGGGGAAGGCTTGAGATCTTCGTGATCAGCACCGTCTTTCCCTTACGCGGGATGCGGCATCCTGACCAGGTCGAGAACGTAGCGGCAGATGCCCGGGGCCACGTTCCCGCACCGGCGGACCCGGGTTATGCCAAACCCCATCCCCTCGTATTTCCCCGGGAGTTCATCTTCTGCCCCGATCCTCCCGAACGTGTACATGTGGATCCTTCCGCCTTCCTTCACGAGACCTGCCCCCAAGGGGAGGGCATCGTCCCTCCGGTACGGTGCCGGGATGACGGCACGGTCGAATCCCGGCGGGAGCGAGCGGGCAGCCTCGTAGAAATCCCCCTCGATCACGGTCACCCTTGCGGCGACACGGTTTCTCCGGAGGTTCTCCCGCAGGAACCCGACGGACGCGGGGTTGTTTTCAATCGCGGTGACGCGGGCCCCGCGGGCCGCGATCGGGACCACGAACGGACCTACCCCGGCAAAGGGGACGAGAACCTCTTCTCCCGGCCGGACGAGCCCGGCTATCCTCTGGCGCTCGGAGGCGAGCCGGGAGGAGTAAAAGACCCGTGCGAGGTCCAGGCGATAGGAGTACCCGAACTCCCGGCACGTCGTTGTCGTCCCCGTCCCCGCGATGACCCGGACTTCCGGGACCCGGGTATCGCCCCGGGGAATGGGCCGCCGGTCGAGAACGGTGCGGACGTTCCCGTGCCGGGAAAGGATGGCGGATGCGATGGAGTGTGCGTAGTCCCGGAGTTCGTCCGGGAGGGAAATGACGGCGATGTCCCCTATGACCTCGTACCCGGAAGGGAGCCGGCGGGCGAGGTCAGGGGGCAGCCCGGGCGAGACGTGCTTTCTCCATCCCATGGTCAGCCCCCCGTCCTTTTCGCATCACCGCGGGTTTTTGGCAGGCGATCGATGCCGCGTCCTTCCCGCGTGCCCGTGCGGCCGGCCCGGATCCCCGGAGGGAGGAAACGCACATGGGAATGGGTTTTTTGACCGCAGGTGGAAAATGTTTCTGCATGGATGACGGCCCCGGCGTTTCCCCCGCCGCGTCGATGGACCGGCTCGCAGCCCGGATTGCCGCCTGCACCCTCTGTCCCCTCTCCCTTTCGCGGACGCGGACCGTTCCCGGGGAGGGACCGGTCCCTTCGCCCCTCGTCTTCATCGGGGAAGCCCCCGGAAAGACCGAGGACAAGACGGGCAGGCCTTTCGTCGGCAGGGCAGGAACGATCCTGACCGGGCTGCTTGCCGACTGCGGTCTCCTGCGCGGGGAAGTCTTCATCACGAGCATCGTGAAGTGCAGGCCGCCGGGAAACCGGGCGCCGAAGCGGGACGAGATAGCGGCCTGCATGCCGTACCTCAAAGCCCAGATTGCGCTCCTCTCCCCCCGCGTGCTCGTCCCGATGGGAAGGTCTGCGACGATGACCCTCTTTGACCTGTACGGTATCCCGTTTCCCTCGTTCCGGGAGGTCCGGGGACACGCACACGCGGTGCGGGATGACCGCTCCGGGCGCGGGATGACCATCATCCCCGTCTACCACCCCGCGGTCATCACCCATAACCCCCCGGCCCGGCAGGACCTCGAGTCGGACTTCCGGAAGCTTGCGGCATTCATCCGTTCCTCCCCCGGGGACCGCAAGTGATGTGAGGGATCGGGGAAGAAACAGGAAATGGACAGGTTCCCATGGTCTCCACTGTCGTGCTCATCAACGGCCTGCAGGCTGCAGGCGGGGCGGGCCTCATCTTCCTCGGTGCGATGGAACTGGTTGGCAACCCCGGTTTCATCGACTATTTTGCCCTCGTTTTCGGGACGTTCTTCTTTGCCGTCGGGATTTTCGGCCTGGTACGGGGAAAAACAGCCTGAGCGGGAGAGGTGCAGGGGGCAGGAAAAGGGGGGAATTATCTTTCTTTACGCGGGGGTGTGCCGCCGCGGTGTGCTCCCTTCAGGAGGGCCCGGGTGATGTCCTCGTCTGCGTTGAAGTAGAGGTTGTCGTGCCCCTGCCATGTCCCGCAGTTGCGGAAGACCACGGCGGGAACCCCGTTGTTGCTCTCTCCCATCACGAAGTTGGCAAACCCCGCGATCTCGTCCACGACCGCCTCCTCGGTGATCTTGAGGACGTGGCCGAAGAGGTCGGTATCGCCGCGGAAGTCGCGGATCGCCGTCATCCCGCTCCACCCGATGGCGTGCCCCGTCTGGCCGCGGCGGAATGACCTGCCGCAGGTATCGGTGATGATGACTCCGACCGATTTCCCGGTCAGTTCCCGCAGCGCCTCCCTGATCTCCCGGGCCGCCGCCATCGGGTCGGGTGGCAGGAGGATGACCATGTCGTCCTCGATATTGCTCTGGTCGACACCGGCCCGGACGCCGACATGGCCGCAGGCGACCTCCGAGAGGACGAAGGGGTACTCGAGGAGGACGTCGGTCGATGCATCGAGAACCGCCTGGATGAACCGGGGGTCTTCCCCCGTTTTTCCCGCGATCCTTTCAGCCCTCTCCGAGGGGACGATGTCCCGGAGGCACCGCGTGTACCCCTTCGCCTTGGAATACACCGAGGATGCGATGCAGAGGATGTCCCCGTCGGAGAACGATACCCGCCCGGCAATCAGGGCCGCAAGGTCGTCTCCCTTCCGGATCATCGGGAGGCCGGCAACGCCCTCGACTTCGATATGCATGAGAGTAGTGTGGAAGCCCGGCCCTCATTAAGCTAAAGCGGGAAGCACGACACCGCGGCGGGTGCCCGTATCCCCCGTGGAGGGGGAGCGGGAAGGAAAACCGTGCACGGGAAGCGCTGGCGGGAAGCCCTGCACCGGTGGCGCCCTGCGCACGATGGGGGAGGTACCCATTCTTCCGTTCCTTTGTCGCCGGGGACGGGTCAGGTGAAGCGGATGATTCAGACTGCCGCGGCAGAACCGACCCGGTGCAGGCCCGCCACGGGCAGAAAAAGGGGGTTTAGTCACGGGTCTCCCGCTTCAGGGTCCGCTTCAGCTCGGTGAGGAAACCATCGCGGGGAACCCCTTCGACCTCTTCCTTCCTGATTGCACCGTACCGCAGGAGGAGCATCAGTGCAACGAGGAAGAACGAGAGTGCCATGATCGAGAGGGCGTTAATCCCGAGCACGCCGTGCAGGATGATCTCGCGGAGGATGGAGACGATACCGACCTCGATCATGATGTCGACGGCAATCCTGTGCTCGCGCAGGTAGATGATGAGGAGCCGGTAGATCTCCACGAGCACGAGTATGTAGATCAGTTCCGAGGCGATGTACTGGAAGTTCAGCTGCCCGGCCAGGCTCTCGGCGAGGCCAAGGATGATCCGGATCATCAGTGCGAAGAGGAGCATGCAGATGACGATGACGATGATATCCTGGATATTTTCAAGCAGCCTCCTGAAGATGTCGTGGATGCGGTGGTAGGACCTCTCTGCCATGACTCCTGTCACCTCCGTTTCCGCGTTGCATTCGTGACTGGAATCCTCCCCGTTCGACCGCACCGGCGGTCATGGACATGTATCCTGAAAGCGATTCTCTCCTTTTCGTTTTCTCCGGACCTTCTGTCCCGGTGAGAACCATTGTCCGAAAATGCAGCCTGTTCCATCCCTTTCCATGCCCTTTTCCCGGTGGATCCCATTGGCGGACGGCCGGGATTTTCCCGGTTCAGCGGTGCGGGATCCCGTATTCCCTGTCGATCTCGCTTGCAGCGGCTTCAAGGTCATCGAGGATCCGGAGCGCGTCCTTGCGGATCTCCTGCACCAGGGCCCGCAGGCTCCTGCCCCGGATGAAGATCCTCTTCTTCTGCCGGTAGACGATGCCTGCTTCCGCGAGCCTCCGGATGTGGTGGTTGACCCGTGCGGGAGTGATGGCCAGTTCGTGCGCGATCTCCTCGACCGGGATGCCCTCGTCGTGGGCCCGGGACGAGAGGAGCGCGATGATGATCCGGGAGGCTACCCTGTCGAGGTCCCTTCCTGCACCGATGCCGAGGCACCGGCAGAACCAGATCACCTCGTCCTCCCCGCCGCCCGGGACGGGACGCTCTGCCTGCCGGAGGATGATCCCGCGCACCACGTCTGCCCCCTCACTTATTATCGATTCTGATTACATAAAATATAAATCTATTGATTTTTGTTGAGATGATTTATACAATATTGATAATTTTTAAATATTTTTGAGTCCAATACCTGTATGTTTTCCGGAGGTGCACAAGCACAATGGAGATCGTTCCTATCGGTGAAAGGGTTCTTGTCAAGCCGATACAGGGAGAAGAAAGGACAAAGAGTGGTATTTACATCCCGGAGACCGCCCGGGAACAGAAGAAGCAGGGGACCGTTGTTTCCGTCGGCTCCCGCGATGACGGGACTCCCCTGCCGCTCAAGCCCGGGGACCACATCCTCTACGGGGGATACAGTGCCGAGACCTTCGAGATAGACAGGGAGACGTACGTCTTTGTCCCCTTCAAGGATATCGTGGCACGGATTGTCAGGGGGTGACTGATCCATGGCCCAGTCCAAGCAGCTCATCTTCAACGAGGAAGCCCGCAAGCTCCTGCTTTCGGGTGTGAACAAGGTCGCGGATACCGTCAAGATCACCCTTGGCCCCAAGGGACGGTACGTCGTCATCGACAAGCCGACCAACCCGGTCGTGACCAACGACGGCGTGACGATAGCAAAGGAGATCTCCCTCCACGACAAGTTCGAGAATATCGGTGCCAAGCTCGTCAAGGAGGTCGCCCAGAAGACGCAGGACAAGACCGGCGACGGGACCACGACTGCAACGCTCCTCGTCCAGGCCATCCTGACCGAGGGACTGAAGAACATCACCTCGGGAGGCAACCCCATCGAGATCAAGCGCGGGATCGATGCGGCCGTGTCGGCAGCGGTGGATTACATCAAATCGGTGAGCGTGCCCGTCAACGACCGCGAGCGGATCGTCCAGGTCGCGACGATCTCTGCAAACAACGACGAGGAGATAGGCAGGCTGATCTCTGATGCGATGGAGAAGGTCGGGTACGGCGGCCTGATCACGGTCGAGGACGCAAAGAGCCTCGAGACGAGCCTCGAAGTCGTCAAGGGGATGCAGTTTGACCGCGGGTTCATCTCGCCCTACATGGTGACCGACCACGAGAAGATGATGGCCGAGTACGAGGATCCCTCCATCCTGGTCACCGACCGGCGCATCTCGACCCTCAAGCAGATGATCCCGATCCTCGAGATGGCGGCGCAGGACGGAAAACCGCTCCTCATCATCGCCGAGGACGTGGAGGGCGAGGCCCTCGCTGCCCTGATCTTGAACATCATCCGCGGTGCCGTCAAGGTCTGCGCCGTCAAGGCCCCCGGGTTCGGCGACGAGAGGAAGGCGCTCCTCGAGGACATCGCCATCCTGACGGGTGCGACGGTGATCTCAGAGGACCGCGGGATGAAGATAGAGAATGTCTCCCGCCAGTCGCTGGGCTCTGCCCATACCGTGAGGGTCGATGGCGAAAAGACCCTGATCGTCGGCGGCAAGGGGGAGAAGAGAGCCCTTGACGAGCGGATCAAGCTCATCGAGTCCCAGATCAACATCTCCGACTCCGAGTTCCGGAAGGAGGAGCTCAAGAAGAGGCTTGGGAACCTGACCGGCGGCGTGGCGGTCATCAGGGTGGGAGCGGCCACCGAGACCGAGCTCAAGGAGAAGAAGATGCGGATCGACGATGCCCTGAACGCCACGAAGGCGGCCGTCGAGGAAGGCGTCGTCCCCGGCGGCGGGATCACGCTCTTCTGGGCGATATCTGCGCTCGATTCCCTGCACTTCGACGACGACAGGAAGATCGGTGTGTCTATCGTGCGGAGGGCGCTCGAGGAACCGCTCCGCCAGATTGCCCGGAATGCCGGTGTCGAGGGCGCAGAGGTCATCGCCCGCATCCGGAACAGCAACGACCGGAAGTTCGGGTACAACGCGAAGACAGGGACCTACGAGAACCTGATGGAGCGGGGCGTTATTGACCCGGCCAAGGTCGTCAGGGTCGGCCTCCAGAACGCAGCCTCGATCGCCGGGATGATCCTCTCGACAGAAGTCGCGATCACCGACTTCGACGAGGAGAAGGACAAGAAGACGGCAGCGATCATCATCTGATCCCCCTCCGGGCCAGAACCGGGGCACCTGCCCCCCCTCTTTTCCATGCCGGCAGGGAGCCCCCGAAATGCCGCATCCTTCTTTTTTTTTGGTGATTCCTTAATAAAGGCCACAACTGTATACTAATCACCGGTGGCCAGATGAATGAACCTTGTAGAACTGACCCAATACACGAGTGACGAGGAGGTGCAGAGGCATCTTTAAGGGAACACGGGGTCCTCAAGACATTCGGGGAATGCCCATACTGTGGGAGCAAGAGGTTCAATAGAGTCAGGAGATTCAAATACAAGTGTTACTCCTGTCATCGCGAATGGGGGAGTAAGGCGTGGAAGTATCATCGAAGGATTGAGAGAACCATTCACCAAATTTCTCATCGCGATCAAGTTATTCGAAATAGACACCCTGGTATGTGAGGCTGCGAAACAATTAGGATTAGCCTATAACACGGTGTACAATATCCATTCTCTCATCAGGAGTGCTATCCTCGCAACTAATGCGAATGCATCCTCCTTTTCAGGCGAGATTGAGATGGATGAATCGTACTTTGGAGGGAGAAGAAAAGGAAAACATGGATGAGGAGCGGCGGGAAAGGTGCCTGAATTCGGCATTCTGGAACAAGGGGAGAAGGTGACCGTGGAGATTTGACCGATGTCCAAGGTGAGACTCTCCTGGAACTGGCGATCAAGAAAGTAAAACAGGAGAGTCTCATTAACACTGATAAATTCCGAAGTTACAATGGCCTTGTCTCCTATGAATTCAAACATCGGAGAATCGACCACGGAAAGAGGTTCGCAAATGAGAAGGTGTATATCAA